>CAZLAK010000008.1:0-67214 GCA_964557545.1 uncultured Pelotomaculum sp. | reverse complement strand
AAGGGAGGTGAATGCGCAGTGAAGGATTTGCTGGTAAGGCTGTGGAAGGAGGAGAAGGCCCAGGGGATGTCCGAGTACGGCCTCATCCTCGCCCTGGTGGGTATCGCGGCCATTGCCGCCCTGGTGTTTTTAGGCGGCAGGCTGACGGGTATATTCGGCAGCGTGGGCAATAACTTGACTACTAATACACAGTAGTAAAAAAGGGGTTAAGCTTGCCGGTAAGAGGCAGTAAAAATTTTTGCAGCTAACTTTAATAAAGACCCGGCAAAGACAAGCGTTTATGTCTTTGTACAGGGTCTGTTTTTAAAAGTCTTGAGCGGGAGTGGTGGGGTATTTGACCGCGCTGGATGTCGTGCTGGCCGCTTTCCTGTGTGCGTCTGTTTATACCGACCTGCGCTGGCGCAAAGTCCCCAACGCCCTGATAGCGGCCGCCGCGCTTTTGGGAACCGCCCTGCGCGCAGCTGCCGGCGGCCTGCCGGGTCTGGCGGACGGGGCGGCAGGTCTTTTGGCGGGAGTTCTTTTGCTCCTGATCCCCTTTGCCGTGCGCGGTGTGGGGGCGGGCGACGTCAAGGTGCTGGCCGTGGTGGGTCTGTTAAAAGGGGCGCACTTTGCCGCCTGGACTTTTTTAACCGGCGCTGTGGCCGGCGGTGTTATGGCCGCCGTGACCCTGTTAGCCAGGCGGCAACTGGGCAACTCGTGCCGGCGGATAGCTCACCACTTCTGGGTGGCCTGGGCGGTGAGGGGGCTTTCCTTGGCCCTTGCCCCTCCGGGCGGCGGGGAGGACCTGCCGGCGGTACCCTACACCCTGGCCATTTTGTGCGGTGCCGCGTTTACCTTTTTCTGCGGGCTCTAGGGGTGAACTGGTGTGCTGCGGTTCTTGTCCGGTGACGAGCGGGGGCAGGCCTTGGTGGAGCTGGCTATTGCCCTGCCCCTCTTAATTTTAATACTCATGGGTATTTTTGAGTTCGGCCGCGCCTTTTACACCTACCAGGTGGTGACTAACGCGTCCAGGGAAGGGGCCAGGGTAGCGGCTCTCGGCGGGTCTGACAGCGAGGTTGCAGCGCGGGCGGCTGCGGCCGCGTCACCGGCCGGTTCAGCCGAGGTGTCAGTCAGCCCCCAGGGCAGCCGCTCCCGGGGTGAGCCGGTGACGGTGACGGTGTCTGCCAAAGTAGACGTGGCTATTCCCTTTTTTGCTGCCCAGTCGTACACGGTGCGGGGAAGCACGACCATGATGGTGGAGTAGGCGGGGGTGGCCGGTTTGGGGGCGTTTTTTAAATACGCCAAGAACCAGAGAGGAAGCATCGTCGTCCTAGTGGCTGCTGCGCTGACGGCCCTCTTGGTTTCTGCTGCCCTGGTGGTGGACGTGGGATTCGCGGCCGTCCGCAAGTCCCAGCTGCAAAAGGCCCTGGACGCCGCCGCCCTGGCCGGGGCGAGGTTTTTGCCGGACGACCCGCAGGCCGCCGTAGAGACGGCTGTGGAGTACGCCGAATACAACGGCGTAGTTCTGGCGAAAGAAGATGTAAGCGTCACCGACGCCAACACTAAGATCACCTGCACGAAGAGCACAGACGTGAACCTCTTTTTTGGGCCGGCCGTGGGTGTGGAGCGCTGGCGGATCGGTGCCCGGGCGACCGCGCGCGTAGGGGCGGTGAAGGGCGCCGGCGGCTACGCAGTTCTGCCCCTGGGAATTTTGGATCAGGAACTGGTTTTCGGCCAGCCCTACACCTTAAAGTACGGCGGCGGCAGCGGCGAGCAGGGCTGGTACGGGGCGCTGGACATAACCCGCACCCCGCCTTTTCCCGACCCCGGTGCAGCAAACAGGGTTATTCCCGGGGGCGGGGGAGCATCTGACTACAGAGACAGCCTGTCAGCCGGTGTGTCTTTTGAACTTAAAGTTGGTGACCGGCTGTACGAGGAAAGCGGCAATATGTCCGGGCCGACGCGCCAGGGCCTGGAGGAAAGGTTAAGGAACTGCCCGGTGCACGGGGCATCCTGCTGGACGAACACGCCGGACTGGCGGACGGCGGGCGACAGATGCGCGCGCTTTGTTATTATCCCCGTATTGCGCGCGCTAAACCCGCGCGGCAACGAACCCGATTACGTAATAGCCGGTTTTGCCGCCTTCTACATCGAGGGCCAGCCGGGCAGCGGCAATGACTGTGCCATATCCGGCCGCTTTATCCGCATAACGCTTCCTTTAGACTCTGATCCTGCAGCCGGTGCGGGCTACGGCCTGACCGGGGTTAAACTCACCGAGTAAAAGGAGCTTTTTTATGGGCAAAAAGCTGGTGGCGCTGGCCGTTTTGGTAGGGCTGGCGGCTTCATTGTGCGTTTACAGTTACATAAAGAAGGTGGAGAGGGAAGCCCGCCAGCGCCGTCTGGCCCAGGTGGTGGTGGCGGTGAAAGACATCAGCGCCCGCGAGTTAATCACTGCTGAAACAGTAGCCCTGAAAGAGGTGCCTGCTGAGGCCGTCCACCCGCGGGCGGCCAAAAAATTAGAGGACGTGATAGGGTCGGTTGCTCTTGCGCCCATTGTAAGCGGAGAGCAGGTCCTTTTAGCCAGGGTCGTGCGTCAAGGGGAGATTAAAGGCGGCCTTTCCTTCCAGGTTCCCCCGGGCAAGCGGGCGGTGTCCATAAATGTCGATGAAGTGAGGAGCGTGGGCTTTTTGCTCCGGCAGGGCGACCGGGTGGACGTACTGCTGAAAATTCCGGTTGTACCCGGCGGGGCGGCTTCGGGCGGCGGCAGCGTGGAGGTGGCGGCTACCGTTCTGCAAAACGTGGAGGTTTTGGCGGTAGGCAGGTCTTTAGAGCAGCCCAAGTTAGAAACCGGCGGCAAAGAGGGGGAAGGCAGCAAAACCCAGCAGCAGGCCAAGGAGGCGGCCACGGTGACCCTGGCTGTAGCTCCGGAGGAAGCCCAGGCCCTGCTCTTAGCTTCAGAACTCGGCTCAGTGCGCCTGGCACTGCGCTCACCGGTGGACGGGGAGGTAAGGGCTTTAGCGCCCATCGATGCCGAAACCATGATCAGGGATTTTGCCGGCGGCGCACGGCTTTTAGACCGGCTCGCCTTTGAGGCGGAGGCGGCCAGGGCCAAAGAAAAAGCCGCCGCGGCCGGGGGACAGGCCGCGCCGTACCCAGCGGCCGCACCGGTAAACAGTGAGCTCTGGAGTGTATTTGATGAAGAAGGCAGCAGTGCAAGGTAAGACTGTCTAAAAACCGCTTTATGCTTTTTGTAAAGTGCTTTATGGGGGAGGGAATTTTGTGGCGGTCATCAGGGTGCTCGTGGCCGACGACGTTTGGGAAACGTACCAGGTGATTTGCGGTTACTTGAGCGCCGAAGACGGTGTGGAGGTGGTGGGGCGGGCGTCAAATGGCGAGGAGGCGGTTAATATGGCCGAGCGCCTCCTGCCCGACGTGGTGCTCATGGATGTTAACCTTCCAGGCATTGGGGGTTTTGAGGCCGCCGCCCTCATCGCCCAGCGTTGCCCGCGCACGGCCGTCATTTTTACTGCTATGGAACAAGACCATCGCCTCCTGCGGGAGGCCATGCGCGCCGGCGGGCGCGACATTTTAAAAAAGCCCTTCAGCCGGGAAGCGCTGGCCGAGACGGTTAGAAAGGTTTACGAGTCCGAGCAGATGCGCCTTTCCAACCGGCTCTTGAAAGAAAAAGCCTTGGATAACGTAGACCGCCGGGAAATGGTGGCCGTCTTTTCGGCTAAGGGCGGGGTGGGGCGAACTACCCTGGCCGTCAACCTGGCCGTAGCCCTGGCCAGCCGCACCGGGCGGCCGGTAGTGCTGGTCGACCTCGACCTGCAGCGGGGCGACGTGTGCGTGCTCTTAAACCTGCTGCCCCGCAAAACCTGGTACGAACTGGCCCAGGAAATAGACCAGAATTACAGCCCGGCGTGGGAGCAGTATTTTACGGTGCACTCCTCGGGGGTGCAGGTGCTGGCCTCGCCGGTGCGGCCGGAGTACGCCGAAGTGGTCAAGGCGGCCCACGTAGAGCGCACCCTGCAGTCCCTCAAAGAGAAATATCCCTACGTCATCCTTGACCTGCCGGCCGTTTTTTCGGACATCACCCTGGCCGCTCTCGACCTCTCTACCCAGATTCTCCTGGTAACCGCCATGGAGCTGCCGGCCATCAAGAATACCAAAATATGCTTAGAGGTCCTTGATTCTTTGCGCAACAAGGCCAAGACCAAGATGGTTGTCAACCGCTGTATTGCCGACTCATCCATCAGAGTGGAGGACATAGAGGCTAACTTGAGCTTTCTGGCAGCCTGCCGTGTGCCGTCCGAGGGTCGGCTGGTGCTCACTTCGGTTAATGAAGGGGTGCCGTTTGTGCTGAGCAGTCCGGGGAGCAGGGTGGCCGCGGCTGTAGCCGAGTTAGCCGAAATGGTCGCCGGCGACACCGGCCGTCAGCACGAACTGGAAGAGCAGAGGAAGAAAGGCCTTTTCAAGCTCTGGGCGAGAGGCAAATAGGGGAGTAAAAAGTAAAAATTTTGGGTGTTTTGGGGCGGTGATGTTCAGGTGTCGCTGATGAAGCGTTTGGGCAAACCGCTGCCCGGCACGGCTGTGCCAGAAAAGGAAAAAGCTGCCGAAAAAAGCCCGGCCGAAACCGCGGCCCGGGAAGAAGAGGAGAGGATGGCGGAGTTAAAGGGCAAAATCCTCCACTTCGTCATCGAGGAACTGGAGGGCGAGATGGTCCGCCAGGGAGCGAGGGCGGCCAAAAAGGGCCGCGGGGCGGCCGCCTCTTTAAAAGACGAAATGTGGCCGCGGGAAGAACTTGCTGCCAAGGTGGGCGAAGTCGTCGACCGGGTTTTAGAGGCGGAAAACGTCTTTTTGCCAGCTGTGACCCGGCAGGCGGTCGTCGAAGAAATACTCAACGACGTGCTCGGGTACGGCCCTATACAGCCCCTTTTGGACGACCCGACTATTTCTGAGATCATGGTCAACGGGCCGTACAAGGTCTACGTGGAGCGCAAGGGCAAGATAACTCTAACCGGCGTCAAATTCCGCAATGACGAGCACGTGCTGCACGTCATTGAAAAGATCGTCGCTCCCATTGGCCGGCGGATAGACGAGAGCATGCCCATGGTCGATGCCCGCCTGCCGGACGGTTCCCGGGTCAACGCCATCATCCCGCCGCTGGCCCTTTCCGGCCCGACGATCACCATCCGCAAGTTTTCCCGCGACCCCCTTAAAATCCAGGACCTAATCCGGTTTGGTTCGCTCACTCCCGAAATGGCCAAGTTCTTAGAGGCCTGCGTGAAGGCGCGCCTCAACATCGTGGTCAGCGGCGGCACCGGCAGCGGGAAAACGACTATGCTCAACGTCCTGTCTTCCTTTATTCCGGAGGATGAGCGCATTGTGACCATTGAGGACTCGGCTGAACTGCAGTTGAGGCAGGAGCACGTGGTCACTTTAGAGGCCCGGCCGCCCAACATAGAGGGCAAGGGGGCCATAACCATCCGCGACCTGGTTAAGAACGCCCTGCGCATGCGGCCGGACCGGATAGTGGTGGGGGAGGTGCGCTCCGGCGAGGCGCTGGACATGCTGCAGGCCATGAACACGGGACACGACGGCTCGCTGACCACCGGCCACGCCAACTCCCCGCGGGACATGCTCTCGCGCCTGGAAACGATGGTCCTCATGGCCGGCATGGACCTGCCGGTGCGGGCCATCCGCGAGCAGATTGCCTCGGCAGTGGATTTAATCGTCCAGCAGAGCCGCTTGAAGGACGGCTCGCGCAAAGTGACCCACATTACCGAAGTGCTGGGCATGGAAGGGGATACCATTGTCATGCAGGACATCTTTGTTTACGAGCAGACCGGCGTTGACGAGATGGGCAAGGTCGTGGGGCGCTTTACGGCTACCGGCATCCGGCCCCGCTTTATGTCCAGGCTGGAAGCGGCGGGGATAAGCCTGCCGGCGGATATCTTTGCCCGCCGCTAGTTCTTGCGGTGCCGGATGCTGCACGGGTGGTGTTTTAGTTGAAGTACGCAGCGGTTGCTCTGACATTTGTGGCCGCCTTTATTTTTGTTTACGGCCTTTTCGCCGGCACCTTGGCTGCGGCCCAGCGGGTAGGCCGGCGGCTTAAAATTTACACTGGCAGGGCGGCGCGCTCACCCTGGAACCCGGCCCAAAGAGATGAGGAGGGGCTGCCCGCCTGGCAGAAGCTTTTGCGCCGTCTGGGCACGCTTTTGGCCAGGCGCGGCGCGTACCAGCAGCGACTGGCGGCCGATTTGGTGCGCGCCGGCATTCCCATGCGGGCAGAGGAGTTTTTGGCCCTGCAGTTCATAGCAGCGGCAGGGGTCCCCGCGCTGGTGCTGGCTGTTACGCGCAATCCGGCAGGGGCGGCGGTTGCCGGAATTTGCGGTTATGTCCTGACCAAGTGGGTTGTGGTGCGCGGCAAAGCGCGGCGCGCTCAAAAACTCAACGACCAGCTGATCGACGCCCTGTCGGTGATGGCCAACTCCTTGCGGGCCGGCTTTAGTTTTTTTCAGGCCATGGATACGGTCAGCAGGGAAATGCCCGACCCCATTGGCGGCGAATTTGCCCGGGCCCTAAGAGAGGTCAACCTGGGGCGGCCGGTGGAAGAAGCCCTGGAAACCATGGCCAAAAGAGTGGAGAGCCCCGACCTCGACCTGGTGGTGACGGCAGTTCTCATCCAGCGCCAGGTGGGCGGCAACCTGGCGGAAGTCTTAGACAACATTTCGGAAACGATCCGCGAGCGCCTGCGCATTAAAGGCCAGATCCGCACCTTAACGGCCCAGGGGAGGATTTCCGGGGCGATAATCGGTCTTTTGCCCATTTTTATGGCCGCGCTCATTTTGGTGATCAGCCCCCAGTACTTTAAGATTCTCCTTACAGAAAAGATTGGGCTGGCCATGCTGGCCGGCGCGGGCATATCTGAGCTTTTGGGTTATCTCTTTATAAAGAAAATCACCGACATCGAAGTATAGCGGGGGGGTTAGGCGTGAAGCACCTGGCGGTTGTTTTAAGCTTTTGGGCCGCTTTTCTTTTGGTGCTGGGGGCGGCAGCCGGCCCGGCCGGGCGGCGGCTGGCCGTGCGCGAGCGCCTGGCGCAGGTGGCCCAAAGGGTGCAAAAATGCGAAGCCGAAGACCTGGACAGGCCCTTTTTCGACAGGATAGTCCTGCCGCTTTTGCAAAAGACTTCCGGTTTTCTGGCGCGGCTCATGACTAAGGACAAAAAGGCGGCTTTAGAGAAAAACCTGGTGATGGCCGGCAAGCCCTTTAACTTAACGCCGGAACAGTTTAGGGCCTCCCAGTACTTGGCAGCGACTTTGGGTTTGGGCGCGGGCATGCTCTTGTCCCCCGCGCTGCGCCTAAACCCCCTGGCCATGTTTTACGCCGAGATAGTCCTTATGGCTTTGGGCTTTATTCTCCCCGACCTTCTTTTAAAACAGCGTATTAGAGCGCGGCAGGATGCCTTGCGCAAGAACCTGCCGGATATCGTCGATCTGATTACGGTGAGCGTGGAGGCCGGGCTCGGCTTTGACGCTGCCCTGGCCAAAGTGGTAGAAAAGAGCAGAGGACCCGTGGCCGAGGAGTTTTCCCGCGTCTTAAAGGAAATCAACATCGGCAAGCCGCGCCGTGAGGCGCTTAGAGACATGGCGGCCAGAAACGGTGTAGATGAGCTGACCGTTTTTGTGGGAGCGGTGGTGCAGGCAGATACTTTAGGTGTGAGCATTGCCAACGTCTTGCGCATCCAGTCCAGACAGATGAGACAGTTAAGGCGCCAGCAGGCCGAAGAGAGGGCCATGAAGGCGCCCGTAAAAATGCTCATACCCATGATTATTTTTATTTTCCCGGCCATCTTTGTCGTCTTGCTGGGGCCGGGGGCGATTAAAATTGCTAAAGAACTGAGCAAGCTGGCCAAATAGCTTTGTGCAAAAAGTTAGAATTTGAAAAGGAGTACTTGCCGTGCGCAAAACTCCATTTTTGTATGCTGCGGCGGGAGAAAGAAAGCTGCCGCTTTTGGTGCGGCCGGCGTTTAGTTTTTGGTCAAGGCTTTTGGGCTGGATGTTTGCGCCCGCGCCGAAAGACAATGAAGGTTTGTTGCTCTCTCCCTGCCGGCGCATCCATACCTTTGGCATGCGCTTTGCCATTGATGCCGTTTACCTGGATAGGAGCGGCAGGATATTGGCGGTAGAAGAGGGCCTTGCCCCCGGCCGGGCAGGGGGTGTATATCGGGGGTGCTGCCGGGTGCTGGAGCTCAAAGCCGGGGCCGCGCGCAAGCTCGGCCTTATAGAAGGCGAAACTATCACATTTTATATCAGAGAAAAAAATTAAGCCGGCTTTTTTGCATGTTCGCTGGCTTTTTTAGTGGGTTGTTCTTTCGTGCTGGTAAAAGAGGTCTTCGTAGGTAGAAGCGTTTCTTACTAAAATCCTCCTGATTTCCGGACACTCCAGGGAGGTAATGCGGTTTATTTTCCAGCTGCCGCCGTTTACAAAGCCGCACGCCATGTAACGGAAATAAAACACAATACTTTCCCAAAGTTTTAATGCCATTGTGATCATCCTCCGTCCAAATTTTACTACTTTTGTTGCGAAAATTCAACATTTTGTGTTAATTTTTGCGGTTATTTGTCGCGGCCGACCGTCTTGTCATAAGCCTTTTGGTCGGCTATAATGGCTTTGAAAAGGAGGGGGAATCTTTGGGTAAGCACATAAAAACTTTGAGCGGTGCCGTGTTATCGGCCTTTGGAGGAGGGTGCGGCTGCGGCGAGTGCGGGGTGTCTTGCCAGTCGGCCTGCAAGACTTCCTGTACGGTTGGAAATCAGGCGTGCGTCAGCGAGGACAGGCGCGCGGGCACGGAAAAAAACACCAGGTCGGCCTCTGCGCCGGAAAAATGCATCAGCTAAAAATTTTGCTTTTGAGCAGGGTGCTTTGCCGTCAATTTTCAGTTTTAGAATTTTAGCTGTCAGGCCCCGTCCCCTTGGACGGGGCCTTTCTTTAAAAAAGGGGAGGGGGTTTTAGGTGCACAAGTTTGAAATAAACGGTACAAAAATTGTCATGGACGAGAACAGCGGCGCGGTGCACGCCGTTGACGGTTTGGTCTGGGAACTGCTCGACGATTACGGGCGCGCGGCGCAAGACAGTATTTTAGAAAAGCACGGACCGCGCTTTGGCCGCGAGGAAGTGATGTGCGCCCTTTCGGAGTTGGGCGAACTGGAAGCAAAAGGCCTTCTCAACAGCCCGGACCCTCTGCCGGACGGCTACTCGCCCCCAAAAGAAAGGCCGCTAAAAGCCCTTTGCTTGCACCTGGCCCACGCCTGCAATTTGCGCTGCCGTTACTGTTTTGCCGGTCAGGGCCAGTACGGTGGCGCTGACGGCCTCATGCCCCTTGAGGTGGGGCAGGCGGCCATTGATTTTCTTGTGCAAAAGAGCGGAAGGCGCAAAAAACTGGAAGTCGATTTTTTTGGCGGCGAGCCGCTCCTAAACGCGGAAGTCATGAAAAAATTAGTAGATTACGGGCGGCGGGCGGCGGCCGAACACAACAAGGAGATCTCTTTTACGCTGACCACCAACGCCCTTTTGCTGGATGAGGAATTAAACGCCTACCTGGAAGAAAACGGCCTGGCTGTTATTTTAAGTCTCGACGGCCGTCCCAGCGTGCACGACGCCATGCGGGTTAAGCCGGACGGCGGCGGCTCCTATAGTGAGGTGCTTCCTAAAATCGCCAGCGCAGTCAAAAGGCGGCTGGCCAGTTATTACGTCCGGGGTACTTTTACGCGCGGCAATCTCGATTTCTGCAACGACTTCCTCCACCTGGTAAGCTTAGGCTTTGAGCACATCTCTTTAGAGCCGGTGGTAGCCCCGCCAGAGTCCCCTTACGCCCTGCGGGAAGAGGACTTGCCGCGCCTTTTTGGCGAGTACGAGCGTTTGGCCGCCGAGATGGCGCGCCTTTGGCGCGAGGGGCGTAAAATTGATTTCTTTCACTTCAACGTTGACTTAGAGGGCGGCCCGTGTCTTTTGCGGCGGCTTACGGGCTGCGGTGCGGGCGTCGATTACCTGGCGGTGACTCCCAGCGGAGACATCTATCCCTGCCACCAGTTTGCCGGGAAAGATAAATTTTTGATGGGCAGCGTTTTTACGGGCATTGCCAGGGATGATTTGGTGGAAACTTTTAAAAATATCCACGTTTACAGCAAAGAGGACTGCCGGCGCTGCTGGGCAAGGTTTTACTGCGGCGGCGGCTGTCACGCCGCAGCGCACAGCGCCAGCGGCTCGCTTTTAACGCCGGACCGCCTGGCCTGCGCGGTGATGAAAAAGCGCCTGGAGTGCGCTATTTATTTGCAGGTGGTGGCCAAAGAGATAAGCGTGTTGAAATAAGACTGTTACAGGCAATAAGAGGCTTTTACGGCTGGTTTCGCTAAAATAGGCGGTTTAATGGCTCGTTTACCTGCCCCATCTTTTTGTGATATAATTAACCAGTGTTTGGCGCCAACTTTGTGTGCGAAAGGAGCTGTCCGTATTGCCGTTTCAGCGGGAAAGCCGGCAGCGCCTGGGGGTGCAGTCCTTTAATTGGTTTAACCGGCTGGAAGGCCTTAAGAGTTATAAGTGGTATAAGCGGTGCGGTAGTCTTTACTGTAAAGCAAGAAAGTGGGCGGCCGGGCAGCCGCCGCTGCGCCTTCTTTTAGTGGGGGTAGCGGCCTACCTGGCGGCAGCATTCTTTGCTTATGCCCTTTTGGGTCCTAATGCCTGTGAGGTGACGGCCGGCGGGAAACCAGTGGCTGTGGCCGAGAGCAAAAAAGCGGCCAGGCAGGCTTTGGCCAGCCTGGTGGCGGAAAAATCGGCTGCGGCCGGTAGGCCCGTAAGACCGGCCCCGCAAGTCGATTTCCGGCCGGTTAGGGTGAGCCGGGACGCTTTGCGCTGTGAAGCTTTAGGCACTGGCGATTTAAAACGGGTGCTGGAGGAAAACTTAACCTTCACGGTCAAGTGCGCGGCGGTTTTAGCCGGCGGCGAGCCTAAAGTCTTCCTCCCCAGCAGGGGTGAGGCAGAAGAACTCCTGTCCTGGCTTTTGGGTGTTTATAAGGCGGCGCCTGATGAGCGGGTTGAATTCAAAGAAAAGGTGGAAGTGGCCGAGAGATACGCCCCGCTGGGGGACGTGCTAGGCCTGGAAGAGGCCAAAAAGGTGGTTCTGCTCGGTTCGGTAAAATTTGTGCAGCATACGGTACAGGAAGGGGATACCCTTTGGGACATTGCCCTGGCCAGCGGCATCGACCAGGAGCAAATAATGCTCACCAACCCGGGGTTAGACCCCGAAAACTTAAGCATAGGCCAGGTGCTGTACCTGAGCAAAGAGGCCCCCATGATTACGGTGCTGGCTACCCGTCAGGTGACCTTAGAGGAAGAAGTGCCCTACCCCACAGAGGTGAAAGTCGACGAAGGTCTCCTGCCGGGAGAAAAGCGTGTAGTTAAAAAAGGCTCGCCGGGAAGGAGAATAGTCACTTACCGGATAGTGCGGGAAAACGGGCTTGAAACCGCCCGGGAGGTGCTGGAACAGCACGTGCTCGCCGAGGCCGTGCCGGAAGTGGTAGAAAGAGGCCCTGCAGTGCTGGCTTCCCGCGGCGGCGTGCGCCTGGACTGGCCGTGCTGGGGCGGCGTGGAGTCTTACTACGGTATGCGCTGGGGCAGGATGCACGAAGGCATTGACATCGGCGCGCCCTACGGCTGTGAGGTCGGGGCGGCCGCCGGCGGGACAGTAGTTTTTGCCGGCTGGGACGGCGGTTACGGCCGGACGGTGGAGATTGCGCACGGGGGCGGTTTTTCTACCAAGTACGCCCACCTGTCGGCCATCTACGTAAGCACCGGAGAAAGGGTGGAACGGGGCGAGACCATAGGCCTTGTCGGTTCAACGGGTTATTCTACAGGACCTCACCTCCACTTTGAAGTGCGGGTTAACGGCCAGCCGAGAAACCCCTTAAACTACCTGCCTTAAAAAGGCACTTGCCAGTGCCGGGGGCAGTGTAATAAGATACAATTTGAGGTGGTGGACTTGTTTATTAAGAGGTCGGTAAGGCGGAGCAAGTTTACCAGGGCCGTCTTCATTACCATAACTGTGCTGATAGCTATCGGGCTGGTCGTTCCCCTGGCCGGGCTGTTTCGGGGCCGGGATGACACGGGCGGTGCCCAGAGTACGGCGGCGGTGCAGAAGTCCCTTGGGGAGAGGCTGGCCGAACTGGAGGAGAAGGCTGCCGGCAGCCCGGGCGACAAAGAACTGTTAATGGAACTGGCCGAAACTTACCTTTATGCCGGCAAGCCCGACCAGGCGGTGCTGACCTACGAGAAAGTGCTGGCACAAGACCCCGGTTTCTCCAAGGCCCGCTTGGAAATGGCCACTGTTTATTTTTACAGCGGCCGGTATGATCAGTCAGTAGAGCAACTCAAAAAAGTTATAGAGAGTGAACCGGATAATGCCGACGCCCACTACCTCTTGGGCATAGTCTTGGGCGCCGGCAAGAAAGATTTCGCCGCGGGTATGGGAGAACTGGAAAAGTTTATTGCCCTTAAGGGTGAGGGGCCGGAGGCTGAGAAAGCAAGGCAGATCATCGATGAGTGGAAGAACATCCAGGGTCAGGGCCAGGCTCAGGCCCGTGCCCAAAAGCAGTGAGAACTAGAACCGGGGAGCGTTTAACAGGGCCGCCGCACAACGGCGGCCCTGGCGCGTTTTTGGGGATTCAAGTTTAATTTTCCGCTTAAAAGCCGGTTACCGGCCGGCTTATAATTTAACTAATTAGTTTTAATGTGTATATGTATTGTAAGCCGGCAATTTGCGGGTGCAAGGAAGGTGTATTGCGGTGCGGGGTAAAATCTTTGGGCCTAAACTTAAGGGGGGGAGCGGCGTTTCGGGGGCTGGCCGCCATAAGGGGGGTGTGCGGCGCGCCCTTTTGGGAGCTGCCGTTATTATTACGCTGCTTTTTAATTCGTGGCCGCATCTCCCGGTCAACATTATTTCGCTGGCCTACGCCTCCTTTAGGGAACTGTTTAAATGGCGGTCCATAATTAGCACCTGGCAAATGGAGAAAATAACTTCAGAACACTTTTATGTTAAATACCGGCGGGGAGCTGAGGAGACGGCGGCTTTAGTGCTGGAGGCTGCCGAGTGCTTTTACCCGGTCTTGGCGGAGGAGTTTGGTTTTAGCTGCCGGCGCAAAATACCGGTTATTCTCTACAGTTCTCGCGCCGAGCTAAACGGTGCTTACGGCTGGGGTAACGGTGAGAGCGCTATGGGAGTCTACTGGGCGGGAACCATCGGCGTGCTCGACCCGCGACTTTGGCTTGGGCAGGACACTGCAGAGTGTGACGTGAGGGAAAATTTTTTGGCCAGCGGCCCGCTGGCCCACGAGATAACCCACCTGATGGTGGATTACATTACTGCCGGCAACTGCCCGCGATGGCTAAATGAGGGTATTGCCCAGTATTACGAATACGCCTTAACCGGTTACGAGCTGGCTTCTTTGGACAGCAGCATTAGCAGTATTTATACCCTGCAGGAATTAGAGGCGGGCTTTGACGATCTGCCCGACTGGGAGCTGGCGTACTGGCAATCCCTGGATATAGTTAAGTACCTGGCAGGCCGCTTTGGCCAAGACTCGCTTATCCGGTTACTGGGTGAAATGGGAAGGGGCAAAGCCTTCGCACATGCCCTTAAGAGCGTTTACGGCATCAGTGAAGAGGAGCTGGAATTAGGGTGGAGGACTGAGATTTGCGCCGCAAGACTAAAGTCACAGCCGTAAATGCCAAAAGTCTCTTTTTGGGTTTTAAGGCAGGAATAATTTTTTTTTGGACGAATAAGTGTTTAGTGTGCCGGCGCGCCTTTGGGAGGGTTTTTACGTGAGCAGTATTGTTATCGCCGGAGGGAGAAGACTTAGCGGTGCGGTCAGGATCAGCGGCGCCAAAAATGCTTCCCTGGCCATTTTATGTGCCGCCATTCTTTCGAGCAAAGAAATTGTTTTGGAAAATATCCCCGACATCAGCGATGTCCGGGTTATGATGGAGATTATAAACAGTTTGGGTGTAAAGGCCGCGTGGGAAGGCCAGGATGCGGTCAGGGTAAGTGTGCCGCCTGGAGTTAAGTGCGAAGCGCCGCACCACCTGGCTAAAAAATTGAGGGCCTCCAATTTACTTTTGGGGCCGCTCCTGGCCAGGTTCGGCAGGGCGCAGGTATCCCTGCCGGGCGGCTGTAACATAGGTGTTCGCCCCATGGACCTGCACTTTAAAGGGCTTTGTGGCCTGGGGGCGGAAGTGTCTATAGAGAAGGGCTGTGTGGTTTGCCGTGCCAGGGGGCGCTTGAAAGGCACCAGGGTTTATCTCGATTTTCCGAGTGTAGGGGCCACGGAAAACATTATGATGGCCGCCTGCCTGGCCGAGGGGCAGACCCTCATTGAGAACGTGGCCAAAGAGCCAGAGATCGTCGATCTGGCCAATTTTCTAAATTCCTTGGGTGCCAGAATAAGGGGAGCGGGCACAGACGTCATTAAGATTGAGGGCGTAGAGGAACTGGCGGAAGGCGGCCGGTATACGGTTATACCCGACCGCATAGAAGCGGGCACTTTTATGGTAGCATGTGCTGCTACGGGTGGAGACGTGGTGCTAGAGAACGTCATTCCCCTTCATTTAGAGCCGCTCAGCGCCAAGCTGCGGGAGGCCAACGTAGAGATAGAGGAAGGAGAGGAAGTTTTGCGCGTGCGCGCGTCCAAGCCCTTGAAGCCAATCGACATCAAGACCATGCCTTACCCCGGCTTTCCCACAGACATGCAGTCCCAGATGATGGCTCTGCTGGCCACTGTTCCGGGCACCAGTGTGATTGTGGAGAACATCTTCGAAAACCGCTTTATGGTCGCCGAAGAACTGGCGCGCCTGGGGGCTAAGATTAAAGTGGAGGGCAGGATGGCAGTGATCGAGGGGGTTCCCGCCCTGCACGGCGCTCAGGTTAAGGCTACAGACTTGCGGGCCGGAGCCGCTCTCATTGTGGCGGGGCTGGCGGCGCGAGGGCAGACGGAGATCATCAACGCCGGGTTTATCGACCGGGGGTACCACAAACTTGAGGAAAAGCTGAGGGCGCTGGGGGCGGCCATCTGGAGAAAATAATAAACAGGTAAGAATAAAAACGGGCGTGGCTGACCACGCTTTTGTTTTAGGAGGGGCATGTTGTTTCACATTGCGATTATTGCCGTGGGCAAGTTAAAAGAAAAGTACCTGGCCGAAGGGTCGGACCTTTACTTAAAAAGGCTTTCGCCTTACGCCCGGGTAACTGTTCACGAGGTGCCGGAGGAAGGCGGGAAGGGGAGCGCGGGAGCAATTGAAAGAGCTGTGGAGGCAGAGGGCAGCCGGATTTTAAACCTTTTAAGCCCCGGGACTTATGCCATTGTTCTCGACCCCCAGGGGGAAGCCTTGTCTTCGGAGGAAATGGCCGCTAAGCTGGCCGGTTTAGCGGCTGCCGGCAGGTCGCACATCAGTTTTGTAATAGGCGGGGCGTACGGGCTGGCGCCTGCCGTTCTGGAGAGGGCATCCTTTCGCCTGTCTTTTTCAAAAATGACCTTTACCCACCAGATGGCCAGGCTGTTGCTTTTAGAGCAGCTCTACCGCTGGTTTAAGATTGTCAGGGGCGAGCCGTATCACCATTAATATTTTTATATTTTTTAAAATTTTTACTAACGTTGACTAATCATTAGTATTGTGGTATATATTTAAACTATAATAAGCTTTTGGTCAAAAACTGGTATGCGAGCATGACTGCCAACAGGTGTGTTTTGGCGTCAAAATCGGGGAGTTTGCTTAAAAGGTTTCGGGGGTGTCTTAAAATGCCTTTTCTTAATATTAATGGTAGAGAAATTGAGGTTGACGAAGACGGTTTTATAGTCAACTTTGATGACTGGAATGAAGAAGTGGCTTTGGCTATTGCTGCTGAAGACGGCATCCCGGCCCTAACTGACGACCACTGGAAAGTGATCAATTACTTGCGCGATTATTACCGGCATTTTCAAATTGCGCCCATGATCCGCAAGTTGTGTAAGGAAACCGGTTTTACTTTGAAGTATATTTACGAACTGTTTCCCAGCGGCCCGGCTAAAGGAGCATGCAGGGCGGCCGGTCTTCCCAAACCGACCGGTTGTGTTTAGACCGGATTTAGCATATGGAGCTTTTGGCCCGGCAGGCCGGAAAATAAGCGGCCTGCCGGGCTTTTATTTTAAAGTAATTTAAAATAAAAAATTTTTTGATTTTTAACACTGGTTCGAAGGAATTGGCAAAAGTGCGTCTAACTATAAAATTTTACAAGAGCTTTTGGTATAGGGGGTGTTTTGGCCGTGAAAACCGTCAGGAGCAGGCTTACCGGCTTGGCCGGCGGCGGCGCTGCTTGTCTTGCTGTGCTTTCGCTGGCCGCCTGGTATTTTTCGGGGAAGACACTGGCGGGGCTGGCCGCCGGCACTGCTGCCGGCGCTTTATTGATGGTAGCTGTGATTGGTATTTTTGCTGCCTCCTACGGCCGCACGCTAAAGGAGTACCTGGAGTGGTCAGCCGGCATGGCCGCGGGCAATTTTGACTACCAGTTCAAGCATATCCGCCGGGAAGATGACATGAAGAGGCTTTTTGTTAACGTGCAGAAAATGAACAAGGGGGTCGGCAAGTACACGCTGGACATCCAAAAGCAGGCCCAGGTGCTGGCGGAGGCGGCCCAGAAGATTTCGGCCAACACCGAGCAGGTCAGTGCGGGCAGCCAGGAGCAGGCCCAGCGCGTGCAGGATATGTTGAACTCTATCCAGGAACTGGCAGCAGCGGCCAAGGGGGCGGCAGGTATGGCCGAAGGGGCAGCCCAGGCAGCCCGCCAGTTAATGGAAACAGCCCGGACGGGCTCAGCTGCGTTGGAGGAATTTACCGGCTGCATGGACCAAATCGACAAGCACATTGAGGAACTCCGGCAGATGTCCGGCAAGATAGGCCAGATCGTAGAAGTTATAGACGGCATTGCCGCGCAGACCAATCTTTTGGCCTTGAACGCTGCCATCGAGGCGGCCAGGGCGGGCGATCAGGGAAAGGGCTTTGGTGTGGTGGCCGGCGAAGTGCGGCAGCTGGCCGAATCGTCGGCTGAGGCTGCCAGCGAGATCACCGTAATAATCCGGGGAATTGTCGAGGCCACCGGCGCGGCGGCGGCAGCGGTCAAGCAGGGGGTCCAGTTAACCAAAGAAGCGGACAGGCAGTTTAACGAAATTGCCGGTATGGTTCAGCAAGCCCAGGCCGTTATGGAGCGCATAGCCGCGGATTCGCGCCGCGAAGCGGAGTCTACCAGTTCAATGGTGGAGGTAGCCGAAACCATTGCCTCGGTAACCCAGGAGGCGGCGGCCAGCACCCAGGAGACGGCGGCAGCCGCCCAGGAACTGGCGACCATTGCCGACAGACTCAAAGAAGACGCTGAACTGGTAAAAAAATCGTTTCAAGCAGGGCTTGCCGAAGGGAGGGGGAAGTAATTGAAAAGGGCAGCCGCTTATTTCGTCCTCTGCGCCCTCATTGCCGCTATAGTGATTTGCGCTTTTGCTTTGGCCGGCTACGTGCTGGACCGCAGTTCGCCCCTGTGCGTGGCCGGAGGGGTGATAGTTGGTGCGGTTTTGGGGGTGCTGGTCTTTTACTCGCTTACTGCCCCTCTTTCTAAGGCCATTGAAGGTCTAATCAGTTACTCCGACCAAATTGTGGCGGGTGACCTTACCCTCGCTGCTGACCGGAAGGCACTGGGGGAGTTTAGTGAACTGGGGGTTAATTTAGAGAAGATCTGCAAGGGCATGATCGCCTACTTTTCCCGCTCGCTCGATAATGTTCAGGTGCTCGACCGGGCAGCCGAACACATTAATGAAAGCGCTTCCCAGATTGAGAGGGGCTTGAACGAGCAAGCGAGCCGCGTGCAGGAGATGGTTAAGTCTATGGAGGAAATTGCCGCATCGGCCAAGCGGGCGGCCGGTGAAGCGGAAAGCGCTGTGCAGGTGGCCGCTGAAACCGACCGGGCGGCCCGCCTCGGTGTTGAAACGCTGGAGAAGGCTGTAGCCGGCATGGACCTGATCGGCAAGCGGATTTCTGAACTAAAAGACAGCTCTTTGCGCATTGGGCAGATAGTGGCCGTTATTGACGACATTGCCTCCCAGACCAATCTCCTGGCTTTAAACGCTGCTATAGAAGCGGCGCGCGCCGGCGAGCAAGGGCGGGGGTTTGCCGTGGTAGCAGAGGAAGTGCGCCTACTGGCTGAAAATTCCAGCAATGCGGCCAAAGAGATAGGCCAGTTGGTCAGTTCTATCCAGCAGGAGACGGCTGCCTCGGTGGAAACGGTACAGGCCGGAGTACAGCTGGCCGGCAAGGCAGCTGGCTCGTTCCGTTCCATCCAGGAACTGGCCGGTGAAATACTAAACCGTGTTAAAGAGCTGGCTGGGCTGGCAGAGCAGCAGGCTGCCGTGAGCAGTGAACTCCTGGGGGCAGCCGAATCGGTGGCCGCCGTTACCCAGCAAACTGCCGCTTCCACGACGAAAACGGCGGCGGTGGCCAAAGAACTGCCTGAACTGGCCAATAGAATTAAGAGGACAGTAAAGGTGTTTAAAATAAAATAACTAAATTAAATAAATAATCAAAACAAACGAGCCGGGCTTGGGCCCGGTTTATTTTTTGGGCTGTTGTTTGCAAGGCAAGCCCTTACATAAAAACAGGTGGCAGGCGGAAACAATATAACAGGATTGCCAGGAGGTGTTAGAGTTGGGATTAAAAAATTTGGCAAGGCGTGCCTTCTTTGACCGTTGCCATATCTTTATTCTGCTGTTTTTGACGCCGGCTGTTCTGGCCCTTGCCGGCCGCGCTCTGGCCCAGGGGGTTCTCTACTGGGGCACGGCGGGTGAAGATGTGCTGGCCGTGCAGCAAAAGCTCAGCCAGTGGGGGTACTACACCGGTCCCCTAGACGGTATTTACGGGTACCAGACGTTCCGGGCCGTCCAAGACTTCCAGCGCAAGAACGGCCTCTTCCCCGACGGGGTGGTGGGCAAGGCTACCAGGGAGGCTCTGGGTATGGATTCTTACGTGGACTTACCAGCCGTGTCGCGCGGGGCAGCCACCGACAGGGGAGACATAATGCTTTTGGCCAGGGTAATTGAGGGTGAGGCTGCTGATGAGCCGCTTTTAGGAAAAATTGCCGTCGGGGCAGTAATTATGAACAGGGTAAAGAGCGCCTCTTTCCCCCACACGTTAAGCGGTGTCATCTTTCAGGGGGGTGCTTTTGAATCCGTTCAAAACGGTCAGGCTAACCGGCCGGTGAGCCAGGAATCCCTCCAGGCGGCCCAGATGGCCATGAGCGGTTACGATCCGACCGGCGGTGCGCTGTTTTTCTGGAATCCGGCCAAGCCGGTTAACCCCTGGGTTTGGACTAGGAGGGTTATCACGCAGATTGGCAACCACGTATTTGCCCGTTAAATGCTTGTCCGTTGGTTTTGCTTTGACATGTTAAATGCTTCATGGTTTAAAGGGTAGTTTTTGCTAAAAAAAGGGGGCATTTTTTTGAAAAGGGGCTGGATTCTGCCGACAGTGCTAGGTTTTATTACGATGGCAGCGTTTGGTTTTTGGGGGTACAGCCAGCGGGAGGCTAACCGCCAGCTGGAGAATTATTTGAGCAACTCTTATCAGAGGGCCTTTTTTGAAATGTGTGCCCAGGTGCAGAATCTTGAGGTCTTGCTCTCTAAAAGCCTGGTAGTTTCTGACCCGCGCCTGTGTGCCGACTTGTTTAGGGAAATCCGCCAGCAGGCTGCTTTTGCCCAAGCCAATTTGGGCCAGCTGCCGGTTCAAGATGTTTTGACCGGGCGTACGGCGAAATTCTTAAGCCAGCTGGGCGGTTACGCGGAAAGCCTGGCCAGGCAGGTCGGTGAAGGCCGTTCTATTGGCACCCGCCACTGGGAAACGCTGAATGAACTGTACGTACAGTGTGTAAATTTAAACCGCGAGCTTCAGGGAATGAGTTACAAGGTGGCCGAAAATAATTTTTACTTTCACGAAATGGTGCGCCAGTTGCAAAAAAATTGGCAAAATCCAACGGAAAACTCAGCTGTAACCGATTTTAAACTCTTGGACCAGCGTCTGAAAAACACACCTACCCTCATTTACGACGGACCTTTTTCGGAGCACTTAGAAGGTGCCGAGCCCCGCGCCACGCTTGGAAAACCTGAAATTGGGCCGGATAAGGCGCGCGATTTAGCCCTTTCTTTTATTGAGAAAAAACCCGGTCTTAATTACACGGCAGAAAAGGTTTCACCGGTGGAAGAGGGCAGGATACCGTCTTACCGGGTGGAAGTCGCCGGGCAGGGCGAGGCGGGTACGGAGCGCACCGTGTTGGACATCTCCCGGCGGGGAGGCATGGTGGTGTGGATGTTGGGCAGAGAGCCGGCCGGTCCGTGTGCTTTAGGAGTAGACGAGGCCCGCAACAGAGCAGTTAATTTTTTGCGGGAGAGGGGCTTTGGAGATGTGCGGTCAACTTACTACCAAATTCAAGGCAATGCTGTCACCTTCAATTTTGCTCCCTTGCAGGACGGCGTTACTCTCTATCCCGACCTGGTAAAAGTAACTGTCAATTTAGATGACGGAAGCATAGGCGGGTTAGAAGCCAGCGGTTACCTGATGTCTCACTGTCAGCGAAAGCTGCCGGAGCCAGCCATTACTGCCGAACAGGCGGCACGCTCGTTAAACCCGCGGCTTAACTTGTCCGGCGGCCGGCTGGCGCTGGTGCCGGTTACGCCTGGTGTGGAAAAGCTGACTTACGAATTTTTAGGCAAGCTCGGTGAAGAAAGCTTTCTCATTTACGTAAACGCTCTAGACGGGCGGGAGGAAGTAATCCTTAAATTAATCGAAACCCCCGGAGGCACTTTGACTATGTAAGTTTTAACCGTTTGTGATATAATTTTACCATGATCACTACTGCCCACTATATCAGTATGGCCGCCACTTTGGCTGCTGTTTCTTTAGCCGGCGTTTGGTCGGCGCGTTTTGTTAAGAGCACAGCTGACTTTTCTGTAGGCGGGCGGCAAATGGGGGCACTGCTAATTGCCAGTTCCCTGGCCGGTTCTTTTATCGGAGGGACTTCCACTGTGGGGACAGCGCAGCTGGCCTACCGGCAGGGGTTGAGCGCCGCCTGGTTTACCTTGGGCGGCGGGCTGGCCTGCCTCTTAATGGCCCTCTTTTTGGCCGGCCGTTTAAAAGAGCGCAGTGTGGACACCGTACCCCAGTTTTTGGCCGGTGCTTACGGAGATGCTGTGCGTCCGTGGGTGGCTTTATATACGTCGCTGGGCATGTTTATTCAAATTGCTGCCCAGTGCTTGTCGGCCGTTCCCATCATTACCAGCCTCCTGCCGGTGACGCCCCAAAAGGCCGCCTTATTTTTTACTTTTATCCTCACCACCTACGTCGTCTTTGGCGGTTTTTGGGGGTCGAGCATAACCGGTTTTCTAAAACTTATGCTGCTGTGCACGGTGCTCTCTGCCGCGGGTTTTTTGAATTTTAAGCTGTTCGGCGGCTGGAATGGCCTTTTGCTGACAGCCCCGGAGCCGGGATGGCTCTCATTGTTGTCAAATAACCCGCAAAGCGAACTGGCCAAAGGTTTTTCGGTTATTGTGGGCTTTGTTTCTACCCAGACCTACCTGCAGCCCGTATTTGCCGCCAAAGACGTCAAGGCGGCCAGGTGCGGGCTGTTATGGGCCGGCGCACTCATGCCGCTTTTAGGACTTGCCTGTGTTTCAGTAGGCATGTACGTGCGGACCGCCCACCCGGACATAAACCCGGCTGCTGCCCTTCCCGTCTTTATAGTTAACTATTTAAACCCCTGGGTAGGTGGGGCGGCGCTGGCCACATTGCTGGTTTCCCTATTTTTGTCGGGGGCCTCTTTAAGTCTTGGGGTGGGAACGGTTCTGGCCCAGGATATTTACGGCCGCCTGCGTCCGCAGGCGGGTGACAGAGAAATGCTGCTGGTATCCAGGTTAATGGTCCTCTTGGTGGGTGTGGCAAGCTTTGCTTTTGTCCTTGCCAACATGCACACCATGATCCTTAAGTGGGCTTTTCTCTCCATGGCCTTGCGCGGGGTGACTGTCTTCCTGCCCCTTATGGGGGCGGTTTTTTTCCCGAGAAGCCTTTCTCCCCGGGCCGGGCTGGCAGCCGTTTCGTTGGCGCCCCTCTTGTCCTTGCTTTGGATTTTTTTTGCACCCGGAGCTATTGACCCGCTATACGTTGGTCTCTTATTTTCGGCAACAGCCCTTTTTATCTTTTCTGCTCCAAGCCTTCGAGAAAGGCCTTAACGTTTTTCCCGAGCACCTGGTGGTTGTAGCCCCCTTCCAGCACGGCAAACAGCCTCCCGCGGCAGTAGCGCCGGGCGTGCTCGGCCAGCATTTCGCCAATGGCAGTATAGTCTTCGGTGGAGAGTTCCATGCCCCAGTCCATAAGGTGCCGGTCAAAGCCCGCCGACACGGCTAACAAATCGACTTCTGTCTTTTCCGAAAGGCACTTTTTTAAACCCTCCAGGCCGTTTAGGTGGTAGTAGAACACTTCGGGCACGCCGGCAAAAATATTGTTTGTGCCGTCGCCGAAGTGGAGGTCGAAGTCCACGATCAGCGCCTTTTGTACTTTGCCCTGGCGCCGCAGTTTTTCTACGCCGATGGCGATGTTGTTGAACCAGCAAAAACCCCAGCACGAGCTGCGGCTGGCGTGGTGCCCAGGCGGCCTTATGAGGGCAAAGGCCATTTCGCCGGCCGCTGCGATTTCGGCCGCTGCAATGGCCCCGCCGGCGGCCAGGAGGGCCGTGCGGTAGATGAGCGGCTTGCCCTTTACTGAGTCCAAGTGCCTTTTGTCGTGCACCAGGAGGATATCTTCTTCACTGGCGGGCTGCGGCTCGACGAATTCGTACTGGCCCTCTAGTTCTTCAACAATGCACTCCATCCTGCCTCTGGCTGCTGCCGGGTCGCAGTCGTATACCGCTTTGTAATCCTCGTGAAAGATTACTTTCATAAAGGAACACCTCCGGTTTTAGTTGCGTATTTTAATTATTAAACCTGGCCGCTTAAAATTCCTTTGACCTGACAAAAAAATGCAAAATAATTACAGTTGACGGCGGGTTTACACCGTGCTATAATTTCTTACGTTTACACGCATTTTAAAGCTACCACCGGGAAAGACTGTGAAGGGGAAGAAGGGCGCTGGCAACCGCCAAGCGAGCCGGGGAGGGTGAGAGCCCGGCCGGGGAAAGCGCCTGGGCCGCCCCGGATGTCGCGTTCCGAAATCCTCAAGGCAAGGCAAGAGGAGAGTAAGAATATGCCGGCTGGCCCCCGTTAAGGGCTCAAAAGAGGTCTGCCGCTTTTAGTTTTAGGCGTGCGGCGGTCAATTAGGGTGGTACCGCGGGCAAACACCCCGTCCCTTTATGTGGGGGCGGGGTTTTAAATTTGTTTTGGTTCAAGTTTTTATTGTTGGGAGGGAAAGTATTGAAGGAGATCCTGGAGCTTTTAGAGGAAGATGCCAGACTCACACCCGCGCAAATAGCGGCCATGCTCGGCATGAGCGAGGAGGAAGTGGCCGCTAAAATAGCCGAACTGGAAGAGAAAAAAATTATTTTGGGCTATTTTACTCTCGTTAACTGGGATAAAGCCGGCAGCGACAAGGTATCCGCTTTAATCGAGGTTAAGATCAGCCCCCAGCGGGATGTGGGCTTTGACGCTGTGGCCGAGCGCATCTCCCGCTTTCCCGAGGTAAAGACTGTGCGCTTAATGTCAGGGGCTTACGACTTGGCCGTTATTGCCGAAGGCAGGACGCTAAAAGAAGTAGCCAATTTTGTGGCCCAAAAGCTGGCCTGCTTAGACGGTGTCATCAGCACCACAACCCATTTTGTTTTGAAGACTTACAAACACCAGGGAGCCATTTTTGAAGACGGCGAGGAAGATAGGAGGCTTTTGATTACGCCATGAGGGAAGAGAGCAGGTGGCGCCAGAAAATCAATCCGGCGGTTTTGGAGATCCCCTTTTCGGGGATCAGGCGGTTTTTTGACCTGGCTGCCGAAATGAAAGGGGTCATTTCCCTGGGTGTGGGCGAGCCGGACTTCGTTACCCCCTGGCACATAAGGGAAGCCTGCATTTATTCCTTAGAAAAAGGTTACACCATGTACACATCCAACAGGGGGCTTTTAGAACTGCGGCAGGAGGTAGCCCGCCACCTGGCGGAGACCTACGGTGTGGAGTACGACCCCCGTGAAGAAATCCTGATCACAGTTGGGGTGAGCGAGGGTCTGGATCTGGCCATGCGGGCCGTCCTGTGTCCCGGGGACGAGATCTTAATACCCGAGCCTTCTTACGTTTCCTACGCCCCTACGGCTATCCTGGCCGGGGCCCGGCCGGTCTTTTTAAAAACTTCCGTGGAAAACGGCTTTCAGGTAACGGCCGAAATGGTGGAAAAAGCCATAACGCCGCATACCAAAGCCCTTGTCCTCTCTTACCCCAACAACCCCACCGGGGCTACCATGGACCGCGAGCGGCTTTGGGAAGTGGCAGAAGTGGCGGTCAATTATGACCTCATCGTCATTTCTGACGAAATTTACAGCCGCCTTACTTACGTTGGCGAGCATACGTGCGTTCCCTCCCTGCCCGGCATGCGCGAGCGCACCATCTTGTTAAACGGCTTTTCCAAGGCTTACGCCATGACCGGCTGGCGGATTGGTTATGCCGCGGCCAACGCCGAATTTATTGCGGCTATGACCAAGATTCACCAGTACACCATGCTCTGTGCACCCGTGACCGCCCAGATGGCAGCCTTAGAAGCCCTGCGCAACGGCCGGGGCAGCGTAGAGAAAATGGTAGAGCAGTACAACTACCGGCGCCGCCTCCTTTTAGAGGCTTTCCGCGAGATGGGCCTGCCCTGCTTTGAGCCGCGCGGCGCCTTTTACGCCTTTCCCGACATAACGCTGACCGGCCTTTCTTCCGAAGAGTTTGCCCACCACCTCCTCCTGGAGGAAAAAGTAGCCGTGGTTCCCGGCAGTGCCTTTGGCGAGCAGGGAGAGGGTTACGTGCGCTGTTCTTATGCGGCTTCCGTGCAGGACTTAACTGAGGCGCTGAGACGAATGGCGGCTTTTGTGCGGCGCCGCCAGCGGAAAAGAAAGGCGGCGGCTGTAGCTGGAGCGGCTTTCGATAAAAAAAGAGGGGTGCTGGCGCCGGCTACAGCGGCGGTTTTGGGTGCAAAATAAAAAATGCTGTCCAGGTGCTCTTTGTTTTTGTTAAACTAAAATAAGGGTGACGCTTTGGTTTTTAGCCGGCCCGGGACGGTGCCGGAGAAAGTCTTTGGCCCGGGCCGTATTATTTTGTACGAGGAGATTTACTAGCGGAGGTGGACTTATTGAAAGAGCTTTTAACCGGAAACGAGGCTGTTGCCAGGGGGGCCTACGAAGGCGGTGTGGTTGTGGCTGCTGCCTACCCGGGCACGCCCAGCACCGAGATCCTGGAAAACTTTGCCCGTTACCCGGGTGTTTACGCCGAATGGGCTCCCAACGAAAAGGTAGCCCTGGAAGTAGCCATCGGCGCTTCCCTGGCCGGCGTGCGGGCTATGGCCGTAATGAAACACGTAGGACTTAATGTGGCCGCCGACCCGCTCTTAACCCTGGCTTATACTGGCGTTAACGGCGGACTGGTGGTGGTTTCGGCTGACGACCCGGGGATTCACAGCTCGCAGAACGAACAGGACAACCGCCATTACGCCCGCTTTGCCAGGATACCGCTATTTGAGCCGGCTGACAGCAGCGAAGCCAAAGAAATGGTTGTCCTGGCCCTTGAGTTAAGCGAGCAGTACGACACCCCCGTTCTCTTGAGGACGACGACCCGGGTATCTCACTCCCAAAGCCCGGTTGAGGGAGGGGTTGCCAGCCCTGCTCCTGCCAGGCGGCCTTACCGAAAAGATACTGCCAAGTTCCTCATGGTACCCGCCTACGCCAGGGGGCGGCGAGCGGCCATCGAGGCAAGAACCGCAAAGCTGAAAGAATACGCGGAAAAGACTCCTTTAAACTTCATCGAATGGCGCAACCGCTCGCTGGGGGTGGTTGCGAGCGGTGTTGCCTACCATTACGTGCGGGAGGCGCTCCCGCAGGCCTCGGTTTTAAAGCTGGGGATGACCTACCCCCTGCCGGAAGAGCTTATCCGCCGTTTTGCCGCCGGAGTAGAAAGACTGGCAGTGGTGGAGGAACTCGACCCGTTTTTGGAGGAACAAATTAAGGCTTTGGGTATTGTTGTTGCCGGCAAAGAAATTATCCCGCCTTTTGGTGAGCTGGACCCCGGTATTGTTGGCCGTTCGTTTGCCAAAAAAGGGTTTTTGGCTGCCGTTGTTTTTGAGGGCGTTAACACCACCGGCCTTCCGGCAGCGCCTGCGCGCCCCCCGGTCATGTGCCCGGGCTGCCCCCACCGTGGCGTGCTATACACTTTGAAAAAACTCCGCCTAACCGTAACCGGAGATATCGGGTGCTATACGCTGGGGGGCTTGCCGCCTCTGGAGGCCATGGATTTCTGCGTGTGCATGGGAGCCAGCATTGGCGCCTCCCACGGCATAAGCAAGGCTGACCCGCAGATGGCCGAGCGCACGGTAGCTGTAATTGGCGACTCTACGTTCTTGCACTCCGGTATTACCGGCCTTTTGAACTGCGTTTACAACGGCGGCCATACCACGGTGATAATCCTGGATAACAGGACAACGGCCATGACCGGACACCAGCACCACCCCGGCACCGGCCGCACGCTGATGGGCACAGAAGCCCCGGCCGTTGACTTAGAGGCCCTGGTCAGGGCGCTGGGCGTAAAGAGGGTGCGCACGGTCGATCCCCTGGACCTGGCGGCCGTGGAAAGTGCAGTGAGAGAAGAAGTTTTAGCCGGCGAGCCTTCAGTAATTATCTCCCGGCGTTCATGTGTGCTGCTGGAAAAGAAAGCCGGCCAGCCGGTGGTTGTGCGGTCTGAAAAGTGTACCGGCTGCCGCGCCTGCACGCGCCTGGGCTGTCCGTCTTTGGCCGTGGCGGGCGGTGTGGCAGCCGTAGATCCTTACACCTGTACCGGCTGCGGGCTGTGTGTGCAGGTTTGCCGGGAAGGTGCGCTGGCAAAGGAGGTTTTGACCGGTGTGTAAAGCGCGCGATGTCTTTTTGGCTGGCGTGGGCGGCCAGGGGATTATTCTGGCCAGCAGGCTTTTAGCGGCGGCTGCCCTGGCTTGTGGGTGCGACGTGAAAGTTTCTGAAGTGCACGGTATGGCCCAGCGCGGCGGCAGTGTCGTTGCCCAGGTGCGTTTTGGTGAGAAGGTCTTTTCTCCCCTCATCCCCCAGGGAGGGGCCGATGTCCTTTTGGCTTTTGAAAAACTGGAGGCTTTGCGCTTTCTCCCTTACTTAAAGCAAGAAGGCACGGTCATAATCAACGATTGGGAAATTATGCCGGTACCGGTGCTCGCCGGTTCGGCCAGCTACCCCCAGGGAATTGTGGAGGCAATAAAGGCGGCCGTACCCCGCACCCGTGTGGTCGAAGCTCAGAAGGTGGCGGCTGAAACAGGCAATCCGCGCGGCGCCAACATGGTGCTCATGGGGTTTTTAGCCGGTGAGCTGCCTTTTAGCGATGAGGCTTGGGAAAAGGCCATGGAAAAGGTTGTGCCGGGTAAACTCTTGGCAGCCGGCAGGAAAGCCTTTTTAGCTGGGCGCTCTCTGTACCGGGAGTTAGCTGAGTAGATACGGGCAAGACGTGCCCCCGTTTCTTGACAGCTCTTAAACAAAAGTATTAAGCTTATGATTGGGTTTGTTGAGACGGGGGCGGGTTTTAACCTGCGATGGCAGTTTTAAGGAGGTTTTTTGATTAATGCAGGGCATAGTAGAGGAATACCGCCTGCGCCTTGCGGAATCCCTGCTGGCTTCCTGGCGCAGGGCGGTAGATTCCGGTGCTCTTTGTGCAACCGGGGTGCCCAGTTTTGTGGTGGAGGTGCCGCGCGAAAAAGAGCACGGAGATTTTGCTACCAATCTGGCCATGCTTTTAGCCAAGCCGGCCCGGCAGTCACCGCGCCGGCTGGCTGAATTGCTGGTAAAAAACCTTGCCCCGACCGGTATCCCGGTAGAGCGGGTGGAAGTCGCCGGGCCCGGTTTTATTAATTTTTACCTGCGGCCGGACTGGGTTTTGGGGGCCATCCCCCGCATTTTAGCCGCCGGCGAAAATTACGGGCGGGTAGACATGGGCAAAGGCGCGAAGGTGCAGGTAGAATTCGTCAGCGCCAACCCTACCGGTCTTTTGCACATGGGAAACGCCCGCGGTGCAGCCCTGGGCGACAGCATAGCTTCCATCCTCGACTTTGCCGGCTACTGCGTGACCAGGGAATTCTACATCAACGACGCCGGCAACCAAATCGAAAATTTCGCCGCATCACTGGAGGCGCGCTACCTGCAGCTCTACGGCAGGCCGGCACAAGTGCCCGAGGACGGCTACCACGGGGAAGATATTATAGATTCTGCCCGCTCTTTTGCCGCCGCTTACGGGGACAGCTACGTAAACGTTTCTTCAGCCGAAAGGCGCCGTGCTTTGGTGGATTACGCTCTTCAAGAAAAGCTGGCGGCAATCAGGAAAGCCTTAGAAGACTTTGGCGTGTTTTACGATGTCTGGTTTTCAGAGCAGTCCCTGCACGACTCCGGAGAAGTGCGCGCAACATTAGATCTGCTGCGGGAGCGGGGCTGCATTTATGAAAGTGAAGGGGCTCAGTGGTTTAAGGCCACCGCTTTTGGCGCGGAGAAAGATGAGGTGGTAGTGCGCTCCAACGGCGTGCCCACGTATTTTGCCGCTGATATAGCTTACCACCGCAACAAGTTCATGCGCGGCTTTGAGCGGGTAATTGACATCTGGGGCGCGGACCACCACGGCCACGTCCCGCGCATGAAGGGGGCCATGGCCGCCCTAGGCTATGACCCAAAGGCGCTGGAAGTGGTTATCATGCAGCTGGTCAGGCTTTACCGGGGCGGGGAGCTGGTGCGCATGTCCAAGCGTTCCGGCCAGTTTGTTACTTTAGAGGAACTCGTGGAAGAGGTAGGAAAAGACGCCGCCCGCTATTTCTTTGTTGCCCGCAGTGCCGACAGCCACCTGGACTTCGATTTAGACTTGGCCAGGGCGCAGTCCAACGAAAACCCGGTATACTACGTCCAGTACGCCCACGCCCGCATCTGCAGTATCTTAAAGCTGTACCGGCAACAGGGCGGTGAGGTGCCCGACCCCTCCGGGGTTGATTTGGGTCTTTTGCAAGAAGAACTGGAGCTGGCTTTGGCCAGGAAGCTTGCCGATTTTCCAGAAGAGGTGGCTGCGGCGGCAAAAGGTTTGGCACCGCAGCGCATTGCCCGGTACGTCCACGAACTGGCGGGCATCCTGCACAGCTTTTATAACAGCCACCGGGTAATTACCGGTGATGAGGCCTTGACCGGCGCAAGAATTTTGCTGGTAGAAGCTACCAGGATAACGCTGAAAAACGCCCTTGGTCTTTTAGGGGTTTCTGCGCCAGAGATAATGTAAAATGCCAGCGTGCGATTAGGAGTGCTTTAGTTATGGCTAAATTCGTTTTTGTCACCGGAGGAGTGGTTTCCTCTCTCGGCAAAGGTATTACGGCTGCCTCATTGGGGCGGCTTTTAAAGAGCCGGGGCTTAAAAGTAGCCATTCAAAAATTAGACCCTTATATCAACGTAGACCCGGGCACCATGAGCCCCTACCAGCACGGTGAAGTTTTTGTCACCGAAGACGGGGCGGAAACAGACCTCGACTTGGGCCACTACGAGAGGTTTATCGATATCAACATATCCAGAAGCTGCAACGTGACCACGGGCGGCATTTACTGGTCGGTCATCAGCAAGGAGAGGCGCGGGGATTACCTGGGGGGGACGGTGCAGGTCATACCCCACATCACCAATGAAATTAAGGAGCGCGTTTTAAATGTGGCCGACGAATCGGGGGCCGACGTGGTCATTACCGAAATCGGCGGCACCGTCGGCGATATCGAATCGCAGCCCTTTTTAGAGGCCATCAGGCAGTTAAAGGGCGACCTCGGTAAAGGAAATGTGGTCTACATTCACGTAACGCTGATCCCTTATCTGAGGGCGGCCAACGAGCTGAAGACCAAGCCTACCCAGCACAGTGTTAAAGAGCTCAGAAGCATCGGCATTCAGCCGGATGTCATCGTCTGCCGTACAGAGCGTCCGCTTTCCAAGGAAATGGAAGAAAAACTGGCTCTCTTTTGTGATATCGAAAAAAAAGCCGTCATTCAAGCCTTAGATGCCCCATCCATTTACGAGGTGCCGCTCATGCTGGAGGAGGAGGGCCTGGCCGATATTGTTCTGGAAAAGCTCGGCCTGGTCACCGGTCCTCCGGACCTTACAGAATGGCGGGAAATGGTGGCCAGAATGAAAAATTTAAGCCGCACCGCGGTAATTGGTCTGGTGGGCAAATACGTCTCCCTGCCGGATGCTTATTTAAGCGTGGCAGAAGCCCTGCGCCACGCCGGGTTTTATCACGGCGCGGCAGTGGATATACGCTGGATCAATTCTGAAGAGGTAAGCCGCGCCAACGCGGGCGATTTTTTGGCCAAGGTCGACGGTATTTTGGTCCCCGGCGGCTTTGGAGACAGGGGCATTGAAGGTAAAATTGAGGCTATACGCTACGCCCGCGAGCAGCGCATTCCCTACTTTGGTCTTTGCCTGGGCATGCAGTTGGCGGTGGTTGAGTTCGCCCGCCACGTTTTGGGGTGGCGTGAAGCTAACAGCACGGAGTTTAACCCCCATACGCCTTACCCGGTAATTGACCTGCTGCCGGGCCAAAGAGGGCTGGACCAGATGGGGGGGACCATGCGGCTGGGGCGTTACCCGTGTAGACTTTTGCCCGGAACACTGGCACACCGGGCTTACGGGCAGGAAATTGTCGAAGAAAGACACCGGCACCGCTACGAACTGAACAACGCCTACCGGTCTGCTCTCGCCGGGGCCGGCATGGTCATGAGCGGCACCCTGCCGGACGGCTACTTGGTAGAAATTATTGAACTTCCCCACCACCCGTGGTTTTTGGCCACTCAGTTCCACCCCGAGTTTAAGTCCCGGCCCAACCGCCCTCACCCCCTCTTCCGGGATTTTATAGGCGCGGCCCTAAAACACAGAGAGCAAAAACGGGAGCTGGCGGATTAAACTGTGACAGCTTTGGTTAAAGAGCCAAAGCTTTTTCCTTATTTTTGCTTTTTCGCGTGGTTAAAGGGTGAATTTTTTTCATTTAAGCAAAGCACGCTAAGAGCATGTTAAGAGAAGGTGTTTAAATAGCTTACAGGGAGGAGGATCTGGCTGGTGAAAAAGAAGTTAGTGGCAGGGGCAGTTCTGGGTTTGGTTTTTTTAAGTCTTGTTCTGGCGGCCTCCCTACGTTACGGCGGCGGGACGGGCGGTACACGTGCGGACAGGGCGGCGGTGGGGGTTGTCTACATCGACGGTGCCATTGCAAGCGGCCGGGACGGCGGGAGTTTTGGCGGCGGGCAGTGCGCCGAAGATATCGCCGGCACCTTGCGGGAAGCGGCCAAAGACGCCCGTTTGCGGGCGGTCGTCATCCGCTTAAACAGCCCGGGCGGGACGGCGGCGGCGGCCCAGGAGATCGGTGCGGCTGTGGAAAATTTAAAGAGTTCCGGCAAGAAAGTGGTGGCGTCACTGGGCGACACGGCGGCTTCTGGCGCCTACTGGATTGCTTCTTGCGCGGACGGGATTGTGGCCAACCCCGGCACCATCACCGGCAGCATCGGCGTGATCGTGGAACTGGTCAACTTAGAGGGTCTGTACGGCAAAGTAGGTATTGGCACAGAAACCTTTAAGAGCGGCCCGCACAAAGACATGGGCTCTCCCGGCCGGCCGGTAACCCCCGAGGAGAGGGCTATTTTTCAGTCCATGGTCGAAGATATATACAGCCAGTTTGTAGATGTGGTGGCCTCGGGCCGGCAAAAAGACCGCTCTGAGGTGTTAAGACTTGCCGACGGGCGGGTGTTTACCGGCCGCCAAGCCTTAGAACTGGGCCTGGTGGACCGGCTGGGCGGTTTTTGGGATGCGGTAAAAATGGCGGCAGAACTGGCCGGGATCGAGGGGGAACCGGAAATAGTGGAGCTTAGCCCGCGCGGATTTTGGCAGGAGCTGCTGGCGGGTTTGGCGAGTTCAATTGGTGCCGGCAGTTTAAAACTCGTAGAGCGGTCACTTGCCGGGCCGTTTTTCATCAGGGTGCGCTGAGTAAAAGCCGGGGCAAGCACACTTTAATGTGATTTTGGGTGGCGGCAAAATATTTGAGGGAGGCTTTGATTATGGACAAACCGTACGGCAAAGAAATGGTCAATGGCGGGAATGACGACAACACTCCGGGCGGCAACGCCGGCGAGGAAAGCGGCTTTTTTGAGGAACAGCCGCCAGGTGCTGCTGCAGGCGGGAAAAGCCCCGGGAGGCCGGGGTTTTTGGAAATTGTCTACGGTGTATTGTTTGAGCCGGCAAAAACTATGGCGGCAATGGCCCCAAAACCGCCGCTGGCCCAGGCCTTTTTGGCCGTAACGCTGCTCAGCCTGGCGGGTTCAGCGATGCTTTCCCTTACTTTATACCGCCTGGCGGGCGGCTTTTGGGGGCCGGCGTTAAAATACGGGGCGGACGCTTTTTGGCGCGCATTTTTGCCCGCTGGCATGATTTTGGGTCTCTTTTGGGGCTACGTTAAGTGGGCGGCCTGGGGCGCCTTTTTGCACCTGGCGGCTGAACTTTTGGGCGGCAGGGGTACAGCGCGGGGCGTGCTGGCCGCTGTGGGTTTTGCTGCTATCCCTTCACTGTTTTTAGTTCCGATCCAGCTTTTGGCCAGCCGGATAGAAAACAGCCATGCTGCTGCCGTTATTTTGTTTTTAGCTGGTCTTACAGTAACCATTTGGACGGTAACACTGCTCGCCATAGCCTTAAGGGAATTGCACGGTATTTCTGTTTTGCGCGCCTTGCTGGCTGTCTTTAGCCCCCTGCTGGCTGTTTTTGTTCTGGTGGTGATGCTCTTTATGGCTTTCGGTGCGGCCGCTTTCCTTATACCCTCAGGAGTGCCTCATTTCCCAATTTAATTTTAGCACTTAGTACTATTTTTTAACTCAGGCATTCACGTGTATAAAAGTTTTTTGAAGGATTTTTCTCTAGTGTATAGAATAAAACAGTACTTGTTATTAATTTTGTCTTATTTTTGTACATTTTTTAAGTTTTTGACCAGGGGAATGGGGGTACAATACTGTGGGAGGATGTGATGTGCTCATTGTCGACGATCAGGCGGGAGTGCGCTACCTGCTGTACGAAATTTTTAAAGAAATTGGTTATAAGGTGGAAGTTGCGTCCAGCGGGCAGGAGGCGATAGATAAAGTTAAAGAATTACAACCGCCGGTGGTCGTTTTAGATGTTAAAATGCCCGGCATGAGCGGTTTAGAAACACTCGACTGCTTGCGTAAAATATCGGAGGAAATCCAGGTAGTCATCATGACCGCCTACAGCGAGATGGATGTGGTGGATAAAGCCAGAGAGAAAGGTATTGAGCATTATATAGTTAAACCTTTTAATATAGAAGATGTGCGCGCTATAGTGCGCAATCTGGTGGAGCGGTCAGAGGAAGGGCGCAAAGAATAAAACTATAAAAAATTAAATAAAGCTAACCTTTAAGAGGACTTTTATTTTTGGCGGCGAAAATAAAACACGCGGAACATAAAATTACTCTACCAGTGCATATGGGGCTTTAATAGGAGGGTTTAGAGCATTGCTTATTGCCACGAATGCCGTGCTGGCTATGCGCTGCCCCGCCTGCGGTAAAATGGAGTTTTACGGTTTTTCCAGGTTCTCCTTTCCCAAGGGAAAGAGTGTGAGTATCAGCTGCTCGTGCGGGGCAATTGTGCTGGTGGCCGGCACCAGGAACGGTTCGGCCTACTGGTTACAGGTACCCTGTGTAGTCTGCGATACAAAGCATTTAGAGGAAATAGCGGGAAAGAGGCTCTGGTCCGGTGAGGTAATCTGCCTGTCGTGCCAGGAAACGGGTTTGGAACTGGGTCACATTGGGCCGGAGGAAAAGGTAAAGGAAGTAGTCTTTGGCTACGAGCGGGAACTGGAAGCCCTCATCAACGAATTTGGCAGTGACGAGTACTTTCACAACTCCAAAATCATGTACGAGGTATTAAACTGCCTGCACGATATAGCCGAGCAGGGAGCTATTTACTGCCAGTGCGGCAATCAAAAAATAGAGGTCGATATATTCCCTGACCGCTTGGAGCTTCACTGCCGGGAATGCGACAGCATCAACATTGTTTACGCTGAGACGGAAGAGGATTTAAAAGTTATCCAGCAGGTAGACGTCATAGAACTCGAGCGCCACGGTTTTAACTGTATAGACAGTCTGGCCAGCACCGGCAGGTTGAAAAAATCCCGCAAAAAGAGAAGTAAAACATAATGCGGGACCGTCCTGGCCATACTTTGTGGTGAAAAAGTTAGTAATGAGGAAGTGTTAAGCGTGCCCTTAGTGCCGGCGGGTGAACTCCTGCGGCAGGCCGAGGAAGGCGGTTATGCCGTAGGGGCGTTTAACTGTAACAACATGGAAATACTGCAGGCTATCATTGCTGCTGCCGAGGCCGAGTGTGCTCCGGTTATTGTGCAGGCCAGCCAGGGAGCCATTGGGTACGCGGGCATTGAGTACATCGCGGCTATGGCTCTGGCGGCGGCTGCTAGGGCGCGGGTGCCGGTAGCACTTCACTTAGACCACGGCACCAGTTTTGAGCAGGTGGTGCGCTGCATTCGGGCCGGCTTTACATCTGTAATGATCGACGGCTCAAAGCTACCACTGCCCGAAAATATAATTCTTACCAAAAAAGTGGTGGAAGTGGCCCGCGCTGCCGGCGTAACCGTAGAAGCCGAACTCGGCAGGATCGGCGGCACAGAGGACGATATAGCGGTGGACGAGCGGGAAGCTCACTTTACCGACCCCCAAGAGGCAGCCCTTTTTGTGCGGGAAACCGGCATTGACGCCTTGGCAGTGGCTGTAGGCACTGCGCACGGCACGTACAGGGAAAAGCCCCAGCTGGACTTCCCCCGCATAGCTAAAATAAAAGCCAGCACCGGTATTCCCCTTGTCCTGCACGGTTCATCGGGTGTGCCGGAAGAGGACATTCGCCAGGCGGTGCGTCTTGGCGTGCGCAAGGTAAATATTGATACCGATATAAGGCAGGCTTTTACCGCCGCATTACGTAAAGCGCTGGATGAAAATCCCCGCGAAATTGACCCGCGCCGGGTCTTAGGGCCGGGTCGCACTGCTGCGCAAGAGGTAATCAGGGAAAAAATAAGAATATTTGGCAGTTCTAACAAGGCTTGAAAAGTTAATTATGTTTTTCCGCAACATTCGGGTACATTAGGGTTGTACAGGGAGTGTTTTGCATGAAGCTTTTTATTGATTCGGCCAACATTGAAGAAATCAGGGAAACCTATTCACTGGGTATTATTAGCGGCGTGACTACCAACCCGACTCTTATCGCTAAGGAAGGCCGCAATTTTGTAGAAGTAGTTCGGGAAATTGCTTCTATTGTGGACGGTCCTATCAGTGCCGAGGTAGTAAGCACAGAAGCTGAAGGCATGGTAGCCGAAGCTTTTGAGCTTTCCTCCATCCACCCCAATGTGGTCATTAAAATTCCCATGTGCGCTGAAGGCTTAAAAGCCGTAAAGGTTTTGGCCCAAAAGGGCATCCGCACCAATGTGACGCTTATTTTTTCTGCCAACCAGGCCCTCTTGGCGGCCAGAGCAGGAGCATCTTTTGTCAGCCCCTTTGTGGGCCGCTTAGACGACGTAAGTCACGACGGTATTGGTCTTATCGTCGATATTATGGAGATCTTCAATAATTACGACTTTTCTACCGAGGTTATTGCCGCCAGTATACGCCACCCCCTCCACGTTACGGCTGCAGCCAAAGCAGGAGCCCACATTGCTACCGTTCCCTACAAGGTGCTCGTGCAAATGATCGGCCATCCCCTAACCGATGCCGGCATAAAAAAATTCCTTGCAGACTGGGAAACTGTTAAAAATAAGTAAATAGTGTATAATATTACTAGTAATCTTCTATAGGAGTACGTGCTTTCATGTTTGAAGGAGTCCTGTACCTGAAGAGAATTTCTTGCCGGCTGTGGGAGAGTGTCAGGTCGTGCTGTACCCGGCTGGCAGAAAGCGTTAAGTCCTACTGCCGCCGGGTCTTTACTCTGGCCGACTCGCCGCATAAAATTGCTGCCGGGGCTGCTGTCGGCCTGGCCTTTGATTTCCTGCCCGTACCCCTGCTCAGCATTCCGCTTGCCTACGCCGTAGCCAGAGTTGCCCGCTTTAATACCGTAGCTGCTGTGGCCACCGTGGTTTTTTTTAAGCTCTTGGTTCCTTTTTTCTTCACTTTAAACGTGGTAGTGGGCAACGCCCTCTTTGGCGGCTTGCCCTGGCCGGAACCGTCAGGAGTGGCGGGACTGCCGCTAAATGGTTTTCTCTCGGCCCTTACAGAGTATGGCTTTCCCTTTTTGGCCGGTTCTGTTTTCAACGCCGTCTTAGCCGGTGCAGCTGTTTATTTTTCACTGCTGGCAGTGATTAAGCGGAAGTGCGGCCGCTTTGGCGCATAATGTGGGACTTTTTTGTGGCAAACAGTTTGATGCAAGCTTTGTCAAAATGGGGGTGCACCCTTGAACCAAGCCGAACTGGAAGCAAAAACAATGGTAGAACTTTACAAGATTGCCAGGGATCTCGAGCTGCCCGGCTACTACAAGCTCCGCAAAAAAGAGCTCATTTTTGAAATTTTAAAGAAGCAGACGGAGAAAAATGAACTGCTTTTTGCCAAGGGAGTTTTAGAAATCCTCCCCGACGGTTACGGTTTTTTGCGCCCCTTCCAGTACCTGCCCAGCAACGATGATATCTACGTCTCTTCTTCGCAGATCAGGAAGTTTGACTTGCGCACGGGTGACCTGGTGGCAGGGCAGGTGCGGCGTCCTAAGGACAGCGAGCGCTATTTTGCCCTGCTGCGCGTGGAACAGGTAAACGGTGCCGACCCTGCCCGTTCCCCGGAAAGGCTTCACTTTGACGGCTTAACCCCCCTTTACCCCCAGGAAAGGATTACTCTGGAAACCACGCCCGATAAACTGTCTACCCGTATTATCGACCTGGTGGCGCCCATTGGGAAAGGTCAGCGGGGACTGATTGTCGCCCCGCCCAAAGCCGGCAAGACCACCCTCTTAAAAGAGGTTGCCAACAGCATTACCCAAAACCACCCGGAAATTTACCTCATCGTTCTCTTGATAGACGAGCGTCCGGAGGAAGTTACGGACATAGAGCGCTCGGTGAGGGGCGAGGTGGTCAGCTCTACTTTTGACGAGCCGCCGGAAAACCACGTTAAGGTAGCGGATATGGTTTTAGAGAGGGCCAAGCGCTTGGTGGAGCACAAGCAGGACGTGGTCATCCTATTGGACAGCATCACCCGCCTGGCCAGGGCGCACAACCTGGTAGTGCCGCCCAGCGGCCGTACCCTCTCCGGAGGCGTAGACCCGGCGGCCCTGCACAAGCCCAAGCGCTTTTTCGGGGCGGCGCGCAACATTGAGGAAGGCGGCAGCCTGACCATCCTGGCCACGGCTCTTATCGAGACCGGCAGCCGCATGGACGACGTGATCTTCGAGGAGTTTAAAGGCACGGGCAACATGGAACTGATCCTGGACCGGCGCCTGGCGGAAAGGCGCATCTTTCCGGCCATTGATGTCCAGCGTTCAGGAACGCGCAAAGAAGAGCTGCTGTTGTCGTCCGAAGAACTGGAGATGATCTGGCAGTTCCGCAAGGCCACCAGCGGGGCTACTTCCTGGGAGGCCATGGAAATGCTCTTGGAACAAATGAAGCGCACCAAGACCAACCGCGACCTGGTAAACGCTTTTGTCAGCCTGCGGCGGGCTGAAATAGCCGCCGGCCGCAAAAGAGAAAATGTATAAAAGACACCTCTTAGCGGAAAAACTTGTTATGTAAAAACCGCACAAAAGAGGTGTTTTGTTTTGTATAAGCCAAAATTTACAAACGGTTTAAAACTGTCCAGGCGGGCACGGCTGGCAGCCGGTGCGCTTTTGTTGTCTTTTTTAACAGCTCTCTTAGTGGCTTACCCGGCGGCAGCCCGCCTGGATGAGCTCCTGGTGACACCCAGTTCTCAAGCAGTGCCGGCTTTAGGTGCAGTGTCCCGGCAGGCCGTTTACGAGGTAAGGCCAGGTGACACGCTCTCCGGTATTGCCGCTAAAAACGGCGTTTCCACGGAGCTCTTGGCTTTAGTTAACGGCATTGAAAACCGTGACTACCTGCCGGCAGGCCAGTTGCTGCGCCTGCCAGAAGGATTGGCCGTGCACCTGGTCAGGCCCGGAGAGGTGCTTTTAGAAATTGCCGGGTTGTACGGTGTGGATGTAACGGCTATTGCTGCCCGCAACAACTTAACCGATGCCAACCGCATTCTGGCCGGGCAAAAGCTCCTCATCCCTTTGGACGAGGGCAGTGCCCAAGAAGCGGGGCAGCGGAGCCTTGCCTGGCCTTTAGTTGGAGCAATCACTTCCCGCTTTGGTTTAAGGGATGGCCGCCCGCACGAAGGCATTGACATTGCCGCCGAAGAAGGAACGCCCATTAGGGCCGCGGCCCGCGGACGGGTAGTTTTCGCCGGCCCCCGCGGCACCTACGGCTTAGCCGTAATTATCGACCACGGCGGCGGCCTCACCACCCTTTACGCCCACTGTTCGAAGATTTTAGTATCTGCGGGCAGCACAGTAGGCCCGGACACTGTCATCGCCCTGGCCGGCAATACTGGCCGTTCTTTGGGCCCGCACCTGCACTTCGAGGTCCAAAAAGACGGAGTGCCGCGCGACCCGCTCCTGTGGCTGGCCGGCGGACCGTACTACGGCTAGAGCTTTTAAGTTGTGCTTGCGGGGTTTTGACAGCAGCTTGGAACTGTTGTATACTCTTCGTGCGGCCTTTCGCCGGCCGCACAAATAAGTTAATAAGTTAAGTGCCAGGCACCATGTACAGGCTGGTTTTTGCTGATGACAAGGGAAGGATTTATGACCACCGTTTTTTGCGTGCCGCCGGGCGCACGGGGGACAGGTTTGTAGAAATTTTAGACGGCGACGTGGAAGTTTTGCCTCCCGGTGCTTCGCTGTTGCTGATACCGGGCGGCGTGCCGGTGGGGATCGGGCGCGCGGGGCGGTTTACCGGGTTTGAACGCGACCCGTGGAACGGGGGACGGGTTTTTGCGGTGGCCGCCCTTCTTCCCCAGGGTTACGCCCGCACTCTCCTGCCGGCTTATGTGCGCAAAAAGAGCGAGGGGCCGCTGCCCCTTTTTGGTTACGCGGCAGTTGCCTGGCGAAATGGCACTTTTTATGTGGCTGCCCGCAAGGTGGAGGAGCCAGGGCCTTGGGACCCGGCTCATTACGGCACGCCCGACCTTCCCGGCAGGGTTAATGAAAAGCTTAAGGCCTGCCCGCAGAACCGCATCTTAAAACAGCTGGCCAGGTGTGCGCTGGAGTACAGCTGCTACACGGCCCAGAACATTTTTTACGGCCGCTGGGAGGGGGGAGTGCCGGTATCGCCTGCCTGCAATGCCGGCTGTTTGGGCTGCATTTCTCTCCAGCCGTCTGACTGCTGCCCGTCTCCCCAGGCCAGGATCGGTTTTGCGCCGGATGCAGAAGAGATTGTGCAGGTGGCTGTCCCCCACTTAGAGGGCGGGGAGGGGGCTATAATAAGTTTTGGCCAGGGCTGTGAGGGGGAGCCGGCCCTGGCCTTTAGGACTTTGGCTGCCGCGGTAAGCGAGATCAGGAAGAGAACCGCACGGGGAACGATTAACATGAATACCAACGGCGGTAACACGGCAGCCGTGGCCGAACTCTGCCGGTCCGGTCTGGACGCCGTCCGGGTGAGCCTGTTCAGCGCCCGGGAAGAGTACTACCGGGCTTACTGCCGGCCGCGGGGTTTCACGCTTGCCGACGTGCAGAAAACCCTGGAGGCGGCAGCGAAGGCCGGTGCCTTTACCTCGCTTAACCTCCTCCTATTTCCCGGCTTTACCGACCGAGAAGAGGAGGTGCGCGCTTTGCAGGAGCTGATTGCGGCCTGCGGGGTGAAGATGGTGCAGCTGCGCAACCTCAACATTGACCCGGATTTTCTTTTGGACAGCTTGCCTCCAATAGAAGGAGAGGCGCTGGGCATCCCGGCCCTGATCGAAATCTTAAAAGGCATGCCCGGGCTGGAAATCGGCTGTTTCAGCCGGCCTAAACAAAAAGAAAAAATATTGTCAGAAAAATTGACCAAAATTTATTGACACAGTTAAAATTTTAGTTAAACTGTTACCTAGAAAACAAAATATTTTTGTAATTACCACGTCCGGGTTCTTCTCCAAAAGGGAGAGGTTAAAAGGGAACCAGGTGCAAATCCTGGACGGTGGGGCCACTGTGAATGGGTAGCCGCTTTCCAGTAAAGCCACTGAACTTAACGGTTTGGGAAGGCGGAAAAGACGGCAATGACCCATGAGTCAGGAGACCTGCCCGGGCGTTGCGGCACGAAAAAGCCTCCCAAGGAACAGGGGTTTGTGCCGGCAGGCGTCTTAACGCTTTGGTTGTTAACCAGCAGCTAGGGCAAAAGAGCCCCGGTCTTCAAGGGAAGGCCGGGGCCTTGTTTTTTAGTGGCCAAAGGCCGTTTTGGTTGGTTTTTTAAAAAACTTTCACAGGGGGTGCCGTACGGCGGATGAAGAAGTTAGGCGGGCAGAAAAAGAGGCTTTTGGCGGTGGTTTTGCTCTGCTTTTACCTTATGCTGGCAGGCGGTGAAAGGGCCGAGGCCATGCACATCATGGAAGGCTTTTTGCCCCTGCCCTGGGCGGTTTTTTGGGGAGCGGCAACTCTTCCTTTTATGGCGGCCGGATTTTACTCCATTAAAAAGACCGTCAGTGCCAGGCCGCAGGCAAAAATGCTCTTGGGCCTGGCGGGCGCTTTTGCCTTCGTGCTCTCGGCCTTGAAGATCCCTTCGGTTACGGGCAGCTGCTCGCACCCCACGGGGGTGGGCCTCGGGGCGGTCCTCTTTGGCCCGGCGGCCATGAGTGTGCTGGGCTGCATTGTCCTCCTCTTTCAGGCCCTTTTGCTGGCTCACGGCGGGATCACCACTTTGGGGGCCAACACTTTCTCCATGGCCGTAGCCGGACCATTTGTGGCTTACGCCGTGTACCGCTGCTTTCTCAAGTTGCGGGCTCCCCTCTGGCTGGGCGTGTTTTTGGCCGCTTTTTTAGGTGACCTGGCGACCTACTCGGTTACTTCCTGGCAGCTTGCCCTGGCTTTTCCCGACCCCGGCGGGGGGATGGCCGCCTCATTTGCCAAGTTCGCCGGTATATTTGCCTTAACCCAGGTTCCCCTGGCCCTGGCAGAGGGGCTTTTGAGCGTTCTGGTCTTTAACTACCTCCTAGCTTACAACGGCCAGCAGCTGCAGGAACTGGCCGTTGTCCCGCCGGCATTATATTCGTCCAAAAGGGGTGGAATTCAGTGAGGGCAAAGAACACGCTCATAATTATTGCGGTGGTTTTCCTGATAATTTTTCCCCTGATCACCTTAAAAGACGCCGGTTTCGGCGGGGCGGACGACGCTGTCGGGGAAGCGCTGGCCGAAGTAAACCCGGAATACCGGCCGTGGTTTAGCGCTATATGGGAGCCTCCCAGCGGCGAAGTGGAAAGCTTCTTCTTTGCGCTGCAGGCGGCGGCCGGCGCCGGCTTTATCGGTTACTTCATGGGCTACTGGAAGGCCAAAAAGGAGTTTGCCGGCGGCGGGGATACAAATCAGGATTTAGAGATTACGGGTTAGGGGTTGGCACTTTGCTCAAGATCGATTACTACGCCTACACAAACGGACTTGCCCGTGTCCACCCGGCAGAAAAGGCGGGCGCGGCCGCGGTTATGGCGGTATTTTGTCTTGTTTCTCAGTCGGCCCTCACCCACCTGGCGGCGATGGCCCTGTCCGCCTACCTGGCAGTGGCCAAAGGGCGCGTACCCTTTTCTTTTTACCTCAAGATGCTCTGCCTGCCGGCAGCATTTTTAGCTGCCGGGCTGGTGGCCGTGGCCTTTTCCGTCACAGCAGACCCCCAGGGTCTGCTGTGGGGCTGGCCGTGCGGCGGGCGCTACTGGGGCATTTCAGAAGCCGGCACCCGCACGGCCCTGTCCCTGTTCTTTAAGTGCCTGGGCACCGTGTCCGCCCTTTATTTTCTGGCCCTTACCACTCCATGCCAGGATATATTGAATTTACTGGCAAGGGCGGGCGTGCCGGCCCTGGTGGTAGAAATAACCGGGCTTACTTACCGGTACATATTTGTCCTAGTGCAGGCAGCTTCGGAAATTTACCAGTCCCAGTCGGCCCGCTTGGGGTACTCCGGTTTAAAAAATTCCTTCTTTTCTACGGCCCAGCTGGTATCTGTCCTTTTCGGCAAGTCCTTTGCCCGTGCCCAGGAGCTTTACTGTGGCCTGCTGGCCAGGGGTTACAGCGGCGACCTGGGGGTGATCGGCGAGGAGCCAGGGGACAGAAAGCCCGTGCGCTGGCAGAGAGTGATCGGCCTGGCCGGGGTCCTTTTGGCGTGCAGTGTCCTGCCCCAGGTTTTAATGCTATGGGCGCTGCGGGTGAACTTTCCGGCTGGCCTGGGCGGTGCTTTGCCTTGAGCAGCCAGGCGGCTTTGACGGCTGAAGGGGTAAGTTTTTTTTACCCCGGGGGGGTAAGGGCGCTGGACGGCGTGAGCTTGTCCGTCCCCAAAGGGCAGGTGACGGCTTTTTTGGGGCCCAACGGGGCGGGGAAATCGACGCTCTTCATGCACTTCAACGGGCTTTTGCGGCCGGCTGCCGGCGTGATTTATTTTGGGGGGCAGGAAATCGATTACCGCCCGAAAGCTTTGCGGGAACTGCGCCAGAAGGTAGGGCTGGTTTTTCAGGACCCGGACTCCCAGCTCTTTTCTGCCAGTGTGTTTGGGGATATTTCCTTTGGTCCCAAAAATGCGGGCCTTTCCCTCGGCCAGGTTCGGGAAAGGGTTTACTGGGCCATGGACCAGACCGGGGTGGCGGAGTTAAAGGACCGCCCCACGCATTTTTTAAGTTACGGCCAGAAGAAAAAAGTGGCCATTGCCGGAGTTCTGGCCCTAAAACCGGAGGTCATTATCTGCGACGAGCCGCTGGCTGGCCTCGACGCCAGCGGGGTGAAGCAGGTTTTAGATATGTTTTCGGCTTTTAAAGCCCAGGGCCTGACGGTGGTCTTTTCTACCCACGATGTGGACGCCGCTTATTCCTGCGCTGACTACGTCGTGGTCATGGCCGGCGGCCGGGTAATAAATGCAGGGGAACCGGGGAGGGTTTTTGCCTGCCGGGACACTCTGCGGCAGGCCGGCCTGGAAAGGCCCAGGCTTTTGGAAGTGTTCGAGGCGCTTTTGGCCAGGGGCGTGGTGGACCGCAAAGCGGCCCCCCGCAACTGGGAGGAACTGCTGGCGGCTATTGGCGCCGGCGGTTAAGAGAGGAGGATCGCGGCAAAAGTGAGTACAGCCTGCCCGAGAGTAGTTATTGCCGGGGCCCACAGCGGGGCGGGAAAAACGACGGTAGCCACGGGTCTGATGGCCGCCTTAACCCAGCGCGGGTACCGCGTCCAAGGCTACAAAGTGGGACCCGATTACATTGACCCGGGCTACCACACGCCGGCCACCGGCCGGCCAGCGCGCAATTTAGACGGCTGGATGGTGCCGCCGCCGGCCTTGTTAGGCCTGTTTGCGAAGGCGGCCGCTGGTGCTGATCTAGCGGTAATCGAAGGGGTGATGGGTCTCTTTGACGGTTCGGCCTGCGGTGAGGAAATGTCCACGGCCGGTGTGGCCAAATTGCTCGGCGCGCCGGTTGTCCTGGTGGTGGACGGGCACGGGTTGGCCGAGAGTGCTGCCGCCCTGGTGTGGGGGTACAAAAATTTTGACCCGAACCTGAATTTGGCGGGGGTGATCTTTAACAGGGTAGGAAGCTCCTCTCACGCCGGGCTTTTAAAGAGGGCCGTGGAAGAAAAGGCAGGGGTAAAGGTGCTCGGCTGCCTTCCCAGAACCGGTAGCATCAGCGTGCCCGAACGCCATTTGGGGCTTTTGCCGGCGGCAGAAAAAAAAGACACAAAAGATTACATCGGCCGCCTGGGGGAGGCGGTGGCGCAGTCAGTCGATCTGGAGGAAATTGTGCGGATAGCCAGAGCGGCCCCCCGCCTGCCCCCGTCCCGGCTGCTGGAGAGCGCTTTTGCCGGCAGGGCGGATGTCCGCCTGGCGGTGGCTGTGGACGCGGCTTTTCACTTTTACTACCGCGATTCTCTGGACACTCTGGAGACTTGCGGCGCTGAGCTGGTGTACTTCAGCCCCCTGCGTGACCGCGCCTTGCCTTTGGGCGTTCACGGCCTTTACATCGGCGGCGGCTTCCCGGAAGCCTTTTTGGAGGAACTGGTGGCCAACGAGGAGATGAAGGAGGACATCCGGGCCGCCCACCGCCGGGGCATGCCCATATACGCCGAGTGCGGCGGGCTTTTATACCTGGCAGAAGAAATCCGCGGCTTTGACGGCCGCCGTTACCCCGCCGCAGGGGTGATCCCGGTAAAAGTGCGTTTTTTGGAAAAGCTGGCCGCGCTGGGTTATGCCCGGGCAGAAGTTTTGAACGGCAGCATCCTGGCGCAAAAAGGCGAGACTATCCGGGGCCACGTCTTCCACTACTCGGTGTGCAGTGAGCCGCCGCCCCATATCCCCCGGGCTTACTCCCTGTGGCGGCCCGGCGGGGAGCACATAGGCACGGACGGCTTTGTGCTGGGCAATACTCTGGCCACCTACCTGCACGTGAACTTTGCCGGCTGCCCTCGCCTGGCCGAAAACTTTGTGGCCAGTATGCGGCGCCATAAGGCGGCCGCCGGCGCTGAGGGAGGGAGGGAGGCTTAGTGCCAGAGCTGATTGGGGCCGGCGGAAAAAGGCTGCGCACGGGTTATACGACGGGAACCTGTGCGGCTGCGGCTGCTGCTGCGGCGGCGCGCTTATTGTTTTGGGGCGTGTGTCCGGATCAGGTGGAAGTGGAGCTGCCCGGCGGGAAAAAAGCGGTGCTCGGGGTGGGCGGCGGCCGGCGGGAGGGCGGCGCGGCCCACTGCTGGGTGGTTAAGGACGCCGGCGATGACCCGGATGTGACCGGCGGGATGGCCGTTTGGGCGACAGTGCGCCCCGCACCTGGCGGGGTGGTCGTGCGCGGCGGGCCGGGAGTGGGGGTGGTGACGAGGCCCGGGCTGTCCGTCCCGCCGGGCAAACCGGCCATTAACCCCGTTCCCCGCGAGATGATCGCAAAGGCGGTAGAGGCAGTGCTGCCCCCCGGTAGCGGCGCAGAGGTCATTATATCTGTTCCCGGCGGGGAAGAGGTGGCCAAAAAGACGATGAACCCCCGCCTGGGCATAGTGGGGGGTATATCCATTTTGGGTACCACCGGTCTGGTCGTGCCGCTTTCCCAAAAAGCCTGCCGGGATGCCCTGGTCCTGCAGGCGGCACAGGCCGTAGCCCTGGGCTTTTTTGACGTGGTTTTGACGCCAGGGCGAAAAGGAGAAAAGCTAGCCGTCGAGAGGTACGGCCTGCCGGCAGAGGCTGTTGTCCAAACGGGCAACTACGCCGGCCACCTCCTGTCTGAATGTGCCCGCCTGGGAGTAAAGAGGGTTATTCTCTTCGGCCACCTGGGCAAGCTCGTGAAAGTGGCGGCGGGAGTTTTTCAGACGCACAGCCGAACGGCCGACGCCCGCCGGGAAACGCTGGTGGCCCACGCCGCCTTGGAGGGAGCACCCCGCGAAGTGCTTCGCCTCCTGTGGGAGGCGGGCACGGCCGAGGAGGCGGCACAAATAATTAAAGGGGCCGGTTTAGAGCGCGTCTTTTGCCGCCTGGCTGAAGAGGCGGCCCGCCGGGCCGAAGAGTATACCGGGGGGCGGCTGCAGGCGGGAGCGGTGCTGACCTCTTTAAAGGGGGAAGTTTTGGGCTGCAGTGAAAAAGCGGTTTTGATCGGGGAGAGTTTGGGATGGAGAGGATTAAGGTAGTCGGTGTGGGCCCGGGGTCGCGTGATTACCTCACGCCGGCGGCCCAAAAGGCGGCCGCCTGGGCCGATGTGTTGGTCGGCGGTCCGAGAGCCCTGGGCCTTTTTAAACACTTAGGGAAAAGAGAAGTGACCATTGACGGCCGTCCGGAGCGGGCCGTGGAATTTATCCGTAATAACCGGGAATTAAAAGTTGCCGTGCTGGTGAGCGGCGACCCGGGCCTGTACAGTTTTCTTTCGTACTTGCGGCGGCATTTTGACCCCGGAGAGTTAGATGTCATCGCCGGAGTCAGCTCCGTTCAGGTCGCCTTTGCCCGTGCCTGCCTGCCCTGGCAGGAGGCGGCTGTGTTCAGCCTGCACGGCCGGGACGGAGACCGGATTATGGCCGAAGAGGTCCTGCCGGCGGTCAAAGGGCGGCAAAATGTGGCCCTCTTGACCGACAGAAACCACCCCCCCCAGAAGGTGGCGGCCTTTTTGCTGCAGCACGGCGTTTTGGGTTTGCGTGTCATCGTCGGCGAGTGTCTCACTTGCCCGCAGGAAAAGGTAGTAGAGGGCAGTTTGGAATTCATAGCGGCCTGTCCGGAAAAATTTGTTAACTGTGTGGTGCTGATCGTCAATGACGGTTGAGAAGTGGCCCTATGTAACCCCCGGCATGCCGGACATCTTTTTTAACGCCGGCGGGGTGCCGCTGACCAAAGAGGAAGTGCGTTGCCTGGCGCTTTGCAAAGCGCGGCTGAAAAAGGACAGCGTAGTTTACGATATCGGCTCGGGCACGGGTTCGCTGGCCGTAGAGTCTGCCCTGCTGGCAGGTGAGGGGATGGTTTACGCCGTGGAAAAAGACGGGCGGGCCTTAGAGGTAATGGCCGAAAACATACGGCGTTTTGGTGTGCACAATGTGGCAGTGGTCGCCGGGGAAGCTCCTGAGGCCCTGCGCGGCCTGCCCCAGGCAGACCGGATCTTTGTGGGGGGCAGCGGCGGGCGTTTAAAAGAGATACTGGAGGCGGCGTCAGCAAAGCTGAAAGACGGCGGCAGGCTGGTGGTCACGGCGGTTACTGTGGAAACTTTGGCCACAGCTGCCCAGATGCTTCCGCTTTTGGGCTTTGAGATGGTGGAAACGGTCATGGTGACTGTGGCTAAGATCAAAAGGGCCGGGCGCGCCGGGGTATGGTCCGGGGCCAACCCGGTTTGTATAATTGCGGGCGAAAAATGTTAGGAAAATTTGGGGGGCAGGATACCGTGAGGGGAAAATTTTACGGTGTGGGCGTGGGGCCGGGTGATCCCGAACTGATAACCCTAAAAGCTGTGCGCGTTTTGCGGGAATCAGACGTGATCTGCGCTCCAGTTTCTGGGGCGCCGGGGGAAAGGATCGCCTTTTCCGTTATTGCGCCTTTAATTGAGGGGAAAGAAGTGGTGGAGCTTTCCTTTCCCATGACCAAAGACGCGGCCGTTTTGGAGCGATCCTGGCAGGCTGCGGCCGGCCGCATAGCAGAAATGTTGCGGCGCGGCCAAAAAGTCGCCTTTGTGACTTTGGGAGATCCGGCGCTCTACAGCACCTACACTTACGTGATGAAGAAGATCGCCGGGGCTGGCCCTTGGGATGTGGAGACCGTTCCCGGTGTTCCGTCGTTCTGCGCCTGCGCCGCCGCCGCCGGTGTGCCGCTGGCTGAGGGAGAAGAAAAGCTGGCGGTTGTGCCGGCCGCAAGCGGAACCGCGTCCGTGCGCGAGCTTTTGCGCGGCTTTGAAAACTTGGTCCTGCTAAAAGTAAACAGAGCTTACCGGGAGGTAGCGGGCGTTTTAGAGGAATCTGGGCTGCTGGACAGCTCGTTTTTGGCCAGCCGCCTGGGACTAAAAGGGGGTTTTGTTCGCCGGCTGGACGCCCTGCTCTGTGATCACGCGGGCTGGCAGCCGGACTACCTGTCGTTGATCCTGATCAAAAATAAGTTAATAAGTTAAGTGCCTGGCACCATAGGGGAGGGAGCAGGTTGGCGAAGGTGTATTTTATCGGCGCAGGTCCCGGCGATCCGGATTTACTGACTAAAAAGGCTGTAGACGTGCTTTCCCGGGCTGAAGTGGTTGTCTGGGCCGGTTCTCTCATCAACCCGGAAGTGTTGAAATTTGCCCCGGCAACTGCCGCCGTATACGACAGCGCCGGTCTTACTTTAGAAGAGATAGCCGGAATTATGGAAGGTGCAGTGCGGCAAGGCAAAACAGTTGCCCGCCTGCACAGCGGCGACCCCTCGCTCTACGGGGCTGTGGGCGAGCAAATGGCCCTTTTGGAGCAAAAGGGCATACCTTACGAAGTGATCCCCGGGGTGAGCTCTTTTCTGGCGGCGGCCGCGCTTTTAAAGCGGGAATACACTGTGCCCGGTGTTACCCAGACGGTGATCATCACCAGGCTGGAGGGGCGCACTCCTGTGCCGGCAAAAGAAAAGCTGGCCGCGCTGGCCCGCCACCGGGCGAGCATGTGCATTTTTTTGAGCGTGCACATGATCGAGGAAGTAGTTGCTCAGCTGCTGGAAGGCTACCCGCCCGCCACACCGGCAGCGGTAGTGGAAAAAGCTTCCTGGCCGGACAGCCGGGTGGTTTTGGGCACGCTGGAGAACATTGCTTCGCTGGCGGCGGCTGAAAAGATTGAAAAAACCGCCCTCATACTGGTGGGCGACTTCCTAGCCGCTCGCGGCGGCCGCTCGCGCTTGTATGCCCGCGATTTTTCTCACGGGCACAGGAGGGGTTGGGAGTGAAACTGGCGGCCATAGCCCTGACCAGGGGGGGCTGCCGCCTGGGCCTTGCCCTGGCCCGGGGGCTTGCCCGCACCGGCGGCAAAGTTGGCGCCGTCGACCTCATCGTTCCCCAAAAGTTCTACGGGGAAATCATGGCCGAAATATCGGCCGGGGGCGGTTTCCTTTCGGGTAATCCGTTGCACCCGGCGGGTTTCAGGCTCCTTTCTTTTGATATGTCGCTTGGGGCGGCGATGGGGCTAATGTTTGGCGCTTACGACGCCTTTATCATGATCATGGCCGCCGGCATAGTGGTGCGGGTGATAGCCCCCCTTTTGCGGGGCAAGGGTTCAGACCCCGCCGTAGTGGTGATGGACGAAAAGGGTGATTACGCCGTCAGCCTTTTGTCGGGCCACGCCGGCGGGGCCAACGAACTGGCTGTACTGGCAGCCGGAGTTACCGGCGGGCAAGCGGTGGTCACTACAGCCACAGATGTCCGAAAAACCCTGGCCGCCGACCTCCTGGCCAATAAGTGGGGTATGGCCTGCGATCCCCCCGGAGCCGTAAAGGCAGTCAACGCCGCCCTGGTCAACGGGGAAAAAGTGGTGTTCTTTGTGGAAAAGCCGTGCTGGACGGTAACGGAATGTCCGGAAAACGTCGTTTTTTACCCCCTTAACGGGTGTGGCGAGGCCGAAGCCTTCACGCCGCCGCCGGCGGCGGCCGTGTTTGTGACCAGCAAAATTATTCGGCCCCCCTTTTCCAAAAGTGTGGCGTGCCTTTTCTTAAGGCCCAAAAACCTCGTCGCCGGGGTAGGGTGCAAAAAGGACGTGTCGGCAGATGAGGTGGCCGGTGCCGTGGTGAGGGTGCTGCACGCGGCGGGCCTTTCTCCCGCCGCGCTTAAGGCATTGGCCAGCGTTGACGCCAAACGCCGGGAAGAAGGGCTTTTAGCTGCGGCAAAAGTTTTGGGTGTAAAGGCTATTTTTTACAGCCCCGAAGAGTTGGCTGCGTGCGGGGAGAATTTTTCTCATTCAAACTTTGTTAAAGAAAAGGTAGGAGTTGGTGCGGTATGCGAACCGGCGGCGTGGCTGGCGGCCGGGAAGCCGGGGAGGCTTTTGGTGCCCAAGACGGTGTGCGGCCGGGTGACGGTGGCCGTGGCCGAGGAAAGCTGTGGGTAGTGGGTCTGGGGCCCGGCAACAGGGAAGAAATTACACCCAGGGCCGAGCAGGCTTTAAAAAGTGCAGAAGCAATTGTCGGTTATTCCTTGTACATAGATCTACTGGGAGAAGAGCTGCTCGCCGGCAAAGAGGTTTACCGGTCCGGGATGCACGGGGAAATCGAGCGGTGCCGGCTGGCGCTTGAACTGGCCCGGTCGGGGAAGAGGGTTGCCGTTGTCTCGAGCGGGGACCCCGGTGTTTACGGCATGGCTGGGCCGGTTCTGGAAGTTTTGGGCAGCGAAGACCTGGAAGTAGAAATTGTTCCCGGGGTGACGGCGGCCACGGCCGCGGCCGCCTGTCTGGGGGCCCCTTTGAACCACGACTTTGCCGTCATAAGCTTAAGCGATCTCCTGACCCCTTGGCCGGTTATCGAAAAGCGCCTTAGGTGCGCTGCCGCCGGCGACTTCATCACCGTCCTGTACAACCCCAAAAGCGTACACCGCCGTGAACAGCTGGCGCGGGCCGTGGCCGTTTTTCTAGAGCAAAGACCCCCCTCCACCCCCGCCGGCGTAGTGAAAAATGCCGGCCGCCGAGGGCAGAAGGCGGTTATCACCACTTTGGGCGAGCTTTTAGAGCAGGAGGTAGACATGCTGACCACCGTGATTATCGGCAACTCGCAGACCTACGTGGCCGGCGGCCGCCTGGTCACGCCGCGGGGGTACACCCTGTGATCCTGGTTATGGCGGGGACTTCTGAAGGGAGGGAGGTTTACTCCTTTTGCCGCCAAAGGGGCTACTCCGTGCTGGCCACCGTGGCGACGCCTTACGGGGAGGGTGTTTTATCTGGGGCAGCCGGCGGGAGGGCCGGGGAAGAGCAGGGGGAAGTGGTCTGCGCCAGATTAAACGCGGAAGATATGGCGGAGCTGATTTTGGCGAGGGGGGTGGCGGCAGTAGTGGACGCTACCCACCCTTATGCCGCCGCAGCCTCTGCCGCGGCCCGGCATGCCTGCCGTAAAACTGGTGCGGTGTACATCCGCTACCACCGGCCGCCGGCTGACCTCCCCTCAAGCCCGCTCGTCCACTGGTGCCCGGATTATGCCCGGGCGGCAGAGATGGCCTGTGCTATGAGCAAGTGCGGGGAGACTATTTTTTTGACCACGGGGAGCAACACGGTGGGTATTTTCGCGGCCGAAGCCCAAAAGGCGGGCAGGAGGGTGGTGGCGCGCGTGCTGCCGGTGCCGGAAGCCGTTGAGGCCTGTTTGGCCGCCGGTCTCTCCCCTAAGGACATCGTGGCCGTTTGGGGGCCGGTTGGTTACGGCTTTAACCGTGAACTCTTCCTGCACTATAAAGCTTCAGTGGTGGTAACCAAAGACAGCGGGCCGGCGGGAGGAACGGCGGAGAAAGTGCGGGCGGCTTTGGACCTGAGCATACCGGTGGTAGTGGTGGCCAGGCCGCCGGACGAAACCGGTGAAGGAGGACTTGTCGCGGGCAGCTTAGAAGAACTGGCGGGTTTGCTGGCAAAACTTTTTCCACAGCAATAAGGAGGATTGGTGAAAGTGAGCGCGGGTATCGTTGTTTTGGGGCACGGGAGCAGCAGCGAAGCCGGTACGGCCAACGAGTTTTTGGTGGATCTGGCCGCCATGATCCGGGAAAAAACCGGGGCTTTGCTGGTGGAAACGGCTTACTTAAACCGCCGCTCCCAGCGGCCGGGCTTAAAAGAAGCGGTAGAAAAGCTCGTGGCCCGCGGGGCAAAAAAAATTATGGTGGCGCCGGTTTTTTTGACCTGCGGCCAGCACGTGCAAAAAGACATCCCGGAAGAAATCGAAGAGTTAAAAAGTGTTTACGGTGATAAAGTTGATATCCGGCTGGCGCGCTGTATTGGGGCCGACCCCCGGCTGGCCGAGATCGTGGCCGAGCGCATCGGGGAGGTGGCCGGCTGTGAAATTTTTAACTGCCCCGCGGGAAATTGAGAGTGAGAGCTTTAAGATAATCGACGGATTGATTAAAGACCGGCTGTCGGCGCTGGATGAAACGGCTAAAGAGGTGGTCAGGCGGGTGGTCCACGCTACCGGCGACCCGGCAGTAGCGGCCGCAGTAGAAGTTCACCCGGGGGCGGCAGCGGCGGCTTTTGGGGTGTTTTGTGGGAACAGGAGGGTAGTGGCCGACGTGCAGATGGTCGTTGCCGGCATAAGTCGTCTGGCGGGCAGGTACGGTCTTACGGTGCACTGCGCCGCCGGCGACCCGGAGGTCGGGGAAGAAGCCCGCCGCAGCGGCTGCACGCGGGCCATGGCGGCCGTAAGGAAGCTGGCCCCGCTTATTGACGGCGGCCTGGCGGTGATCGGCAACTCCCCCACGGCCCTTTGGGAGCTCGTGGAAATGGTGCAAGGGGGTGCGGTGCGCCCGGCGCTGGTGGTGGGCACGCCGGTCGGCTTTGTGGGGGCGGCCGAGTCAAAGCGCGCCCTGGCGGAACTCGACCTGCCCTACATCACCCTGCACGGCACAAAGGGCGGCAGCGCCGCTGCGGCCGGTATTGTCAATGCGTTGCTCATCCAATGGGGCCGGGAAAGGGAAAAAGGAGGACGGTAGCATGACCCTTCTAAACGGCGGAATTTTGGCCGCAGTGACGGTTTTGAGCGTAAAGACCGGGCTTGTGCTGGGCACCTCCTGGCTTGGCAGCGGAGCCCTCGTCGCTGCGGCGTTGGGCTTTGGCGGCGGATTTTTCTTTTTGACTTCGGTCTTTGCCGGCCGCCAGCACTTCTTAGTAGAAATATTGGACAAGTACACTTTTGCCGGCGCAGTCGGTATAGCCCTGTTTTTGGTTTTCTTGGGCCTGTGGGAGCCTTCGTTTAAAGCCCCCAAGGGAGTTAAACCAAAAGGCCTCGCCGGCTGTTATCTGGGCTTTTTGCCCTGCCCGCTGTGTGTAGCTGCCCTCTCTTTGGCAGTGATTACCGCAGCGCCGCTGACCGGTTTAAACACTTTCGCTTTGAACGCGGTTACAGCTCTTGTATTTGCCGTGCTGACCGCTGCTGCAGCTTTAGGTACCAGAAAGGTCGTTTCGGCTGTCAAATGGGATCCAGCATCGGTCTTTAACAGTTTGTTGTTTTTTACCGGCTTGTTGACCTTAACTTTTGCGCTTACCATCCCCAACTTCGTCAGTGCCATGACCTTGCCTATAGAGCCAGTAGAAGTGCCGCCGGCTGGTGTTTTAGGGCTGGCAGTGCTACCACTGGCCGGCGCTGTATTGTCCGGTTACTTCTGGCAATTTTTTAAACAAAAAGGAAAGGGTGAGGTCGTTTGGTGATTCCGGGCTCCGATATTTTGGGCAGGATCCTGCACGCGGCGGCCCAGAGTTTTCTTATCCCCTGTATAGCCGGGCTTTTGATCTTTTTGCTTGTAGTTTTTGCAGAGCTCGGTTCTTTCGTGGCCGAGTGGAAGTGGCGCAAAAAAAGAGTGTTGGCCAGCCCCATAGAAATCTGGCAGGAGGGGAGCGGCACGGTCAACCCGCAGGCAGAGAGCAGCTGCCGGACCGCATTAGAAGCGCTACCCTTGCCGGCCGGTGAAATCCAGCGGCTGGCCGGCGCTGTGCTGAAGCCCGGCACCGCAGCGGAGGCGAGAAAGCTGGCGGCCCGGCAGTTTGTGGACGAACAGGAGTTCAGGGCTTTAAAGGTCTTAGAAAAGACCGACCTCATTGCCAAGCTCGGGCCCATCCTGGGCTTAATGGGCACATTGATCCCTTTAGGTCCTGGTCTTGCCGCCCTGGGCCGGGGCGATCTGACAACTCTGTCCCAGGCCGTGATCATCGCTTTTGACACCACCGTGGTAGGTATTGCTGCCGGCGGGATAGCCTTTTTTATCTCTAAAGTCAGGCGCCGCTGGTATGAAAAGGATTTAAACGACTTAGATGTTTTCCTGCAACTATTTTTGGGAGGTGAGGCAGATGCTCCAAAGGAGCCCAAAGCGCTGGCGGCTGCGGGAAGAAGACAGTGATCCCCTGGGAGGGGTTGCCAACCTTATCGACATCATGCTGGTTTTTGCCTGCGGTCTGATGGTTGCTTTAGTTCTTTCCTGGAACTTGCAGAACATTATTTTTGCCAAGGTAGACCCGGCGGAAAAACAGAGGCTTCTGCGGAGCATACAGCGGGTGATCGATGTCGAACAGGGCAGGGAGATCGATGAGGTGCCCCAAATTGAAAAGGGCGGCGGCGCGGGTTACCAGGAAGTAGGAACTGTGTACCGCGATGCCAAAACCGGCAAGCTGATCATGATTGAAAGCGGGGAGGGGCGGCCGCATGAATAAAAGAGGGAGCAGACCGCTATTCTGGCAAAAACTGGCCAAAGCGTTTTTGGCGCCGGTAATGGTGCTTGGACTTCTGGTGCTGGCCTTTTTGTGCCCGCCGCCGGCCGGCGCCGGGAGCGGCGCAAAGCCTAAGCTGGTGATGGTGGCCGGCAGCAACAGCCTTTTTGCCAATATAATCGATGCCTATAACCAGCTGAAAAAAGAAGGCTGGGATGTGCAGTTAAGGCTTTACGGTTCGGAAAGTCTTAACGTGCCGGAAAAAGTAGAAGAGATCAAAGGGCAGCTTATGGACGCCGACGTTTTTTTGCTCCAGATGATCGGCGGGAATCACCTGCCGGCCGTAAAGTCAATATTGGATGCCATGCCGGGAGGTTGGACGTGTGCGGTTTTGTCTTGCGGCTGCGACATCGCTGATGCCAGGGTGGGCAGCGGCGAGGATGCCGCTTTGCAGGCGTATATAAACAACAGCGGTCCCGAGAACATGCGGCGCATGTTGCTGTACTTGCTCTCCCGATACGGCGGCCTGGCTTACGGAGGAGATCTGGCGCCGGTTGTGCTTGCCGGCCGGGTTATTTACCACCCGGAGGCGGTTGGGGGTTTGGTGCCCAAGCCGGACGTAGAAACAGTGTACAACTGTGTTTATGCTGTTGTTTCGGGTTTTTCGGATGGCGTTACCGCCGGACTTGCCGTCAGCACTGTACACCGGGCCGTTTACGACGCCGTTTATGCTTCCGGCCAGGATACAGCCCGCACGGCGTTGGTTGAATCCATCCACGAGGCGGTCTGGGATGCCGTTTACAAAGAGGGGCAGTACGACGTATCCGCCACTGGCGCCAGCCCCCTTTATGCTCTGGTTTACGAGACAATTGCCAAAGGCTGCAGCCTGGATACGGTCTTGGCCACGGTAAAGGACGCCGTTTACGCCAGCGCGGCCCAGGGCGAAAATGCTGGCCTGGGCGCAGCCGTAGATACTGCCTACAAAGCTTTGCACGATGCCTGGCATACGGGTCTTGCGCCCAGCTTGGGGCAGTACGTAGGCACAGTTGCCCAAGCTGTTTACGAGGCTCTTTATCCTTTGCTCCCGCCGGATGACAAAGAGCCGGATTTTGACCCGCTCTACCAGTCTGTTTACGGCGCAGTCTACGGCGCTGCGGAAAAGGGCGGCGGCGTGCTCCCCGGCACATTCACCTCTCTGCGCAACTACCTGGCCTGGCACGGCCTGAGCGGGAAGCTAAAGGAAGGGGCGCCGTGGGTGGGGATCATCGCCACCAACTACGACCTCAACAACGCCGATACCGCCATGCAGGAAGCCCTGCTTTCGTCACTGGAAGCGGGGGGTTACAATGTTATACTGGTTTACAGCGACAGCGACCGCAAAAAAGCCGTGGAACAGTTTTTTATGCGGGGTAGCCAGAGCGCAATTGACCTTTTGATCACGGCGTCAGTCGGGTTTAACTTCATTTACGGCCAGCCCGAGGCCGGGATTGAGCTGTTTAAAAAGTTAAACGTGCCGGTAATGGCTCCCGTGTACGCTTACACCAGCCTGGACGACTGGGAGAACAGCCCGGCCGGTATTGCCGCCGAAGTGTACTGGTCGGTAGCTTACCCCGAACTGGACGGCAGGATCGAGCCGGTGTTCATGGGGGGCAGCAGGGTTGTTTATACTGACACAGACACTGGAACCCAGGTTACCAAGAGAGTCCCTCTAGACGACCGCATTGCCCGGCTGGCGGGACGGGCCATAAGCTGGGCCAGCTTGAGGAAGAAGGACAATGCCAGCAAACGTGTAGCCATTATTTACTACAACCACTACGGGGGCAAAGACGATATCGGAGCTTCTTACTTAAACCTCTTTGAAAGCCTGTCCAAAGTATTGCAGGCTTTAAAAGAAGAGGGGTACAAGGTGGAAGGTGACGACTTGAGCGCCGGTGCCATAAGCGAACTAATCATGAAAAAGGGCAGGAACATAGGCACCTGGGCGCCGGGAGAACTGGAAGCCCTGGTTAAAGCCGGCGTTTTGACTGTTCCTTTGTGTGATTACTTGTCGTGGTACAGGGAGTTGCCCCAAAAGTTGCGCGACCAGGTCGAGAAAGAGTGGGGGCCGCCTCCCGGCGATATCATGGTTTACAGCGGGGAACTGGTTGTACCGGGGGCATTTCTGGGGAACATCTTCATCGGGCCGCAACCCCTGCGCGGCTGGTGTGACGGCAGCGAGGAGGATATCGTCAGGAGGATCCACTCGGGCGTTTTGCCGCCTCCCCACCAGTACATTGCCTTTTACCTGTGGCTGCAAAATGGCTGGAAGGCGGACGCGGTGGTTCACCTGGGCACCCACGGCACCCTGGAGTGGCTGCCGGGCCGGAGCGCCGGCCTGGGCGGTGATGACTGGCCGGATGTTTTAATCGGCAACCTGCCCGACATCTACCCCTATATCGTGAACAACCCCGGCGAGGGGACACAGGCCAAGCGCCGCGGCTACGCCGTCATTATCGACCACCTCATCCCGACCGTAGTTCAGCCCGGCCTTTACGGCGAACTGGAAGAATTAAACCAGCTTGTTTCTGAGTACAGGGAAGCGCTGGACAGCGGCAATCAGGAGCGGGCGGCTAGGCTAAAAGAGTTGATATTGGAAAAAGCAGCGGCCAGCGGCATCGACCGCGACCTGGGCATAGACCTTTTCAGCGAAGACTTTTCCCGCGTTATCTCTTTACTCCACGAGTATTTGGAAGAACTGGCGGCAGAGCTGATGCCCTACGGGCTGCACACCTTTGGGCAGCCGCCTCAAGGGGAACTATTGGACCAAATGGTCAGTTCAATAGTGAACTACGATTACGCGGCGCGCGCGGGCTCAAGCGGGCAGATTAGAGAGAACCTGCTTTTAACCACAAATGAAATAAGAAACCTCATAAGGGCGCTGGCCGGGGAGTTTATCGAGCCGGGGCCGGGCCGCGACCCGGTGCGCTTTCCCGACGCCTTGCCTACGGGCCGCAACTTCGTGTCCTTTGACCCGCGCAAAGTCCCGGACATGGCGGCCTGGAAGATCGGGCGTGAGGCCGCCGACCAGCTGCTGACCAGGTACTGCGACGAAAACGGCCGCTACCCCGAGACAGTGGGAGTGGTGCTCTGGGCCATTGAAACCATGTGCACGCAAGGCGAAACAGTCGGTCTTATTTTCCGGCTGATCGGCGTAGAACCCGTTTACGACGCCAGCGGCCGGGTGACAAAAGTTAAAGTTACCCCCTTAGAAGAGTTAGTGGACAAAAAAGGGCGGCCGCGGCCGCGGATCGACGTTCTGGTTACTATTTCCGGTCTTTTCCGGGACACCTTTGCCTACACCGTATCCCTTTTAGACGACGCTTTTCGGCTAGTTGCCCAATTGGACGAAAATCCGCAGAGCAACCTGGTGAAAAAGCACTGTGAAGATGTGGCGGCCAGGCTGACAGAGGCCGGAATGAGCCCTGGCAAGGCAGCTGAGTTGGCCGCAGCCAGGATCTTCGGCGAGCCGCCGGGGACCTACGGCACCGGAGTTTCGGACATGGTCAAGGCCACGAGTGTCTGGAACGACGCCCAGGATTTGATAGACACTTACCAGGCGCGCATGTCTTACATTTACGGTAAAAACATTTACGGCGAGCAGGCGCTGGAGGCTTTTAGACAAATGCTTTCCACGGTAGAAGCGGTAACCCAGGTGCGGGATTCCCTATACGGTGTGCTGGACAACGACGATGTTTACCAGTACCTGGGCGGGCTGAAAATGGCGGCCGAGGCAGAATCCGGCCGGGCGGTGAGCGCCTACATCGTCAACACGCGCCACGCCGCCGACTCCTCTAAAGTAAAGGTCGAGTCTTTCAGTGAGTTTGTGGGAGCCGAGCTTAAGACCAGGGTATTAAACCCCAAGTGGATCGAGGGCATGCTAAAAGAAGGCTTTGCCGGTTCCCGGGCCATCAGCGACCACATTGCCAACCTGTTCGGGGTGGCCGCCACCTTGGGCGGGGTTAGCGACTGGGCCTGGCAGCAGGTAGTAAATACCTTTGTTTTTGATGATAACATCAGGGCTCAGTTAAATCCCTACCACCTCCAGGCCATTGCCGGCTGGGCACTGGAGGCCGCCCGCCGGGATATGTGGCACACCGACCCGGAAACTCTGCAAAAACTGTCCGGCGCCTATATCCAGAGCGCAGCACAGTACGGCGTGGTCTGCTGCCACCACACCTGCGCCAACCTGGTATTTAACGAATGGATAGCCAATTACACGGCCGTAGACAGGGATACCTGGAACAGTTTTAGACAGGCCTTTGAAGAGGCGACCAAAAAAGCACTCGTGGACATGGTTGAACCGCCGAGCAGTGTGCCGCCAGGCCAGCCTGTGCCCGCCTCAAGCTCCGGCACTGGGCGGACAGTCCAGCGGCCACAAGAAACAGCTGCACCAAAACCAGCCGCCCAGCCGCCAGGCGCTCCCTTGCCGGAAGAAGCCGCTCCGCCGGTAACGCCGCCGGGAACACCTGGGCAAGAAGCAACGGAAGGCAATGAGCGAATTAAGCGGCCGGGCGAAGAGCCGGAAAAACCGGCAGCAGAACAGCACGAACAGGGGGCAGGGGAAGCGGCCTTGCAGGAAGGCGGCGGGCCGGGTGAGGGCGAACAACCCGCCAAAACCGCCTTCCGGGGCTACGAGGTAGAAGTAAAGAAGGAAAAACAGGGGTCTTCACCCGGCCGCAGGGCGGTGGCTGCCGCCGCGGTTCTGGCAGCCTTGGGGGTGGTAGCCGTGTTTATTAAAGGCTATCTGGCCGGGCGCCGCTGATTCAATGGCGCGCGGTGCTGTGAAAAAGAGCGAAAAAAGAAACAAAGCCGCCGGTTTCCTGTTTCCTTAAAAATTTTTTAACACATAATGTGCCGGGCAGGTCTTGACGCGGGCATATGCCGGTGAGTAAAATAGGGAAAACGGCCGGGTTAACCTTAAAAAATCAAAAATAAACAAAGACGATGGTAGCTTAAAAGACGAGCAGAGCCGAGATTTAGCTGAGCAGAGCCGAGAGCACAAGCGGGCAAATTTGTGCCCCAGGACTTGCGGGTCTGGGGCTTTTTCATTTTTTAGCGAGGTGAGGTCAGTTGAGCAGAGCAGAGGAGAGGCTGGACATAAGTAAGATAAACGGCACAGAGAACGGGACAAAAAGAGGTGTAAAGATCAGCTGGGGCAAGGGGCTTGAACTCACGTTGGGGGAGGGAACGGTAGCCGTTTTTGCCGGGCCGTGCGCGGTGGAAAGCCGCAGCCAGCTTTTAGAAACGGCGGAAGCCGTAAAAGAAGCGGGGGCCGTGGGCCTAAGGGGCGGGGCCTACAAGCCGCGCACCTCTCCCCACAGCTTTCAGGGGCTGGGGGAAAAGGGACTGGAGCTTTTAGCCGAGGCGCGGGACAAAACCGGGCTTTTGATAGTCACCGAGGCCACTTCTACCGAAGAGCTGCCGCTGGTAGCTGCCTGTGCCGATGTGGTGCAGGTCGGCTCCAGGAACATGCAAAACTTTGCCCTTTTGAGGGCGGCGGGAGGCTGCGGCAAGCCGGTACTCTTAAAGCGCGGCATGGCGGCTACCGTGCAAGAGTGGCTAATGGCGGCCGAGTACATCCTGGCGGGAGGGAACAGCCGGGTGATTTTGTGCGAGCGGGGTATCCGCACTTTTGAGCCGATGACCCGTAACACCCTGGATTTGGGGGCTGTGGCCCTTCTGCCCCAGCTCACCCGCCTGCCGGTTATGGCCGACCCCAGCCACGCCGCCGGAAGGCGAGACCTCGTGCCGTCACTGGCGCGGGCGGCACTGGCAGCCGGGGCCGAGGGCCTTTTAATTGAAGTCCACCCCCGGCCAAATGAAGCCCTGTGCGACGGCGCCCAGTCACTCGACTTCAAAGAATTTGCCGGTCTGATGGCTGAATTAAAGGACTTGGCCGCCGCTATGGGACGCACTCTGGCCGCGCCGGCCGCCGCCCGGGAAGGAGGGCTGTAAAAGTGAAGCCGCTACAGCCCTCCTGGGACGAATTTCGCCGGTTGGCTCGCCCCAACACACGCCTGCCGGTGTGGACGGAAGTTATAGCAGACACCGAAACCCCCATTACTCTCTTGCAAAAGCTGCTGGCAGAAGATAGCGGTGATTGCCTAGGCCGGCAGCCGGGCAGCGGGCAAGGGGAAGGGGCGGGCGGCTGTTTTCTTCTGGAGAGCGCCGAGCGGGGCGAGCGCGTGGGCCGCTACTCCTTTGCGGGAGCCGGCCCGGAGCTTGTTCTGGCCGTACTAGGGGACGCCGTGGAAATACGCTCTTTTAACCCGGAGGCAAAAGACAAATACGGCCTTGCTGCGCTGGGTTTAGAAGACGGGGCCGGCCGGCGTGTAATCGAGGGCAATATAGACGTTGTTTTGCGGCAGGTTATGGGCCACCTTTCCACGGCAGCTCCGCCCGGCTGCCCGCCCTTTTGTGGGGGGGCGGTGGGCTACTTCGGGTATGACTGCGCCCGAATGTGGGAAAAATTGCCGGCCCACCGGGACAAATCCACCTTTCCCGGGGCGTTTTTGATGTTTTTTGAGCGCCTGTACATTTTTGACCACTTGCGGCGCACGCTCATTTTGCTGGCCAACGTTACCCTTGACGGCGAGGTTTGGCAGCGGGGGGAAGCCGGCTTGCACAGCGCTTACCGGGCAGCCTGCGGGCAACTGGAGGAAATGGCCGCCCGTCTTAACAGCAGGGTTAGGAGCTCTTCAAGCGTAGAGGCCTCGGGCATAAAAGCGCAGGCGGCCGGCTCTTTGTCTGTCAGCGCCAATTTTACCCCTGAAGAGTTTATGCGGGCAGTAGAGCGGGCCAAAGAGCACATCCGGGCCGGGGACATCTTCCAGGTGGTGCTTTCCCAGAAGTTCCGCACTGCTTGCCGCTCGTCCGGACTGGACATTTACCGGGCGCTGCGGGCGGTAAATCCTTCGCCCTACATGTTCTACTTAAAGGGCGGCGGTTTTGAAATTGTGGGCTCTTCGCCGGAAGCGCACGTACGCAAAGAAGGCCGGCGGGCAATCGTCCGGCCCATTGCCGGCACGCGCCCCAGGGGAAGGGATGCCGGCGAAGACGAGCGCTTGTCCGCCGAACTCCTGGCCGACCCCAAGGAGAGGGCCGAGCACGTCATGCTGGTGGACCTTGCCCGCAACGACCTGGGCAGAGTCTGCCGTTACGGGAGTGTCCGCGTGGAGGAGTTCATGAGCGTTGAGCGCTACTCGCACGTCTTGCACTTGGTTTCCCAGGTGAGCGGTGAGCTAAGAGAGGGAGAGGATGCCCTAAGCCTCTTAAAAGCCACCTTTCCTGCCGGCACGGTGAGCGGAGCGCCTAAAATCCGGGCAATGGAGATCATTGCCGATCTGGAGAAGGATGGGCGTGGCCCTTACGCCGGCGCTCTGGGCTACATCAGTTTTAACGATTGTATGGATACGGCCATCGTCATACGCACCATTTTAAAGCGGGGGAAAGAGGTTACTTTTCAAGCCGGGGCGGGGATTGTGGCCGACTCCGTGCCCGAGCGGGAGTACGAGGAAACGGTGCGCAAGGCAGCCGCCCTTCTTCAGGTGCTCGAGATGGTGGAGGGCGGCGGGATGGGTGTAGAAAGGAGGGCAGGTACTGGTGGTGCTGGTCATTGACAATTACGATTCGTTCACCTACAACCTGGTGCAGGCTTTGGGCCAGATGGGAGAAGAAATGCTGGTAGTGCGCAACGACGCTGTTACGGCAGAAGATGTGGAGAGCATGCGGCCGGACTGCCTGGTCATTTCCCCGGGGCCGGGGACGCCGGAAGGGGCCGGCAACTGCCTTTCGATCTTGCGGCGCTTTGTCGGCCGCCTGCCTGTGCTGGGAGTGTGCCTGGGCCACCAGGCCTTGGGGCAGGTCTTGGGCGGGAAAGTGGTCAGAGCGCCGGAGCCGGTGCACGGCAAGGCCTCCCTCATTTATCACTGCGGCGAGGGCATCTTTGCCGGACTGCCCCAGCCGTTTTCCGCCGGACGCTACCACTCGCTGGTATTAGAGCGCAAATCGCTGCCGACGTCATTAGAGGTGGTGGCCGAAGATGAAAGCGGTTTGGTAATGGGCATACGCTGCCGGGGAACCCAGGCCTGGGGGGTGCAGTTTCACCCCGAATCGGTCTTAACCCCCCAGGGAGAACAGCTCCTTTACAATTTTTTGAGGATAATAAAAAAATAAACCGGGAGGAAGAGAAGAGATGGCAAGAGAAGAGACGGGACGAGAAGAGTGCTTGAAGGCCTGCCTGAAAAAACTGGTGCAAAGGCAGGATTTGACCGCGCAAGAGACAGAAGCAGCCGTGGAAGAGATAATGAGCGGGCGGGCAACGCCGGCCCAGGTGGCGGCCTTTATGACCGCGCTTTGCATAAAAGGGGAGACGGTGGAAGAAATTGTAGGCGCGGCGCGCGTCTTGCGCGCCCGGGCGGTACGGCTAGAGCTGCCGGGCATAAAGCCGGTCGACACCTGCGGCACCGGCGGGGACGGGAAGGAAACTTTTAATATTTCTACGGCAGCCGCCTTAGTGGTGGCTGCGGCGGGCGTGCCGGTGGCCAAACACGGCAACCGGGCTGTGTCCAGCCGCTGCGGTAGCGCGGATGTGCTGGAGGCCCTGGGCGTGTGCATAGACTTAGAACCGGGCGAGGTGGCAGAGTGCCTTAAAGAAACGGGCATATGTTTTTTGTTTGCCCCCAACTTTCACCGGGCCATGAAACACGCCGCTGCCCCCCGCAGGGAGATCGGTATTAGAACGATATTCAACATCTTAGGACCCCTGGCCAACCCGGCCGGTGCCGAGGTGCAGCTTTTGGGGGTGTACGACGCCACAATGGCCGGAAAACTGGCCCGGGCTTTGCTCTTGCTGGGTGTTAAGGCGGCCGCCGTGGTGCACGGGGCCGGAGGCGTTGACGAGCTGACCCTGGCCGGGCCGAACACCCTCTACTGCGTGGAGGGCGGGGAAGTGCTTGAGCTTGTGGTCGAGCCGGAAGAAGTGGGGCTGCCGCGGGCAGATCTGAGTGAGCTTGCAGGCGGAGGCCCGGCCGAGAACGCCGCCATTATCCGCCGCCTTCTGGAAGGAGAGGAGGGGCCGCGCCGCAATTCCGTGATCTTCAACGCCGGGGTGGCCCTGGCCCTGGCGGCCGGCTCTGGCGGCAGCGCGGATTTTAGGGCCGGCTTTTTGGAGCGCGTCCGTCTGGGCATTGAAATGGCCGCTCGGGCGATAGACACCGGCTGCGCCCGAGAGAAACTTCAGCAGCTTGCCGGTTTTACCCAGGAGCTTTCCCGGCGCCCGAAAGCAAAAGAAAACCTGGCCGGATAAGGGGTGCAGCGGGTATGGGTTTTTTGGAACAGGTAACGGAGCATAAATTGAGGGAATTGGCCAAACGGCGCCGGGCCAAAAGCCTGGATGAATTAGAAAGAGAACTAAAAGCACAGCGCCGGTCTAAAAAGAGCGGGAGCCAGCCGGTGATGCACCCCCCGGACGAAAGCGGCCTGCCCTTTGCCGGCGCTCTGCGCAAGCCGGGCATTGCCCTGATAGCCGAGGTAAAGCGGGCCTCGCCTGCCCGCGGCTGGCTGGCAAAAGGGGTTTTGGCGGAAGAACTGGCCGTCCGGTACGAAAAGGCCGGAGCGCGGGCCATATCCGTGCTCACAGAAAACGCTTTTTTCGGCGGCAGCCCGGAGGACCTAAAGCGCGTGCGCCAGAACGTGAGCATACCGGTTTTGTGCAAGGACTTTATCGTAGACCCGTACCAGATCTGGGAGGCGGCTTTGCTGGGGGCGGATGCCGTTCTGCTCATCGTGCGGCTGGCAAGACAGCAGCTTCCGGAGCTGCTCGGGGTTTGCGCGGCGGCCGGGGTGGAAGCACTGGTGGAAGTGCACACCGCAAACGAAGTGGAATCCGCCCTTTGGGCCGGGGCGCGCCTTGTCGCCGTCAACTGCCGCGACTTAGACACCTTGGAAGTCTGCCCGGAGCGCCACCTGCAGTTAAGGCCCCTTTTGGGCAGCGGGGTCCTTACAGTGGCAGCAAGCGGTGTTGGCGACGCCAAAACCATGCGCCGGCTTTTGGCCGCGGGCTACGACGGCGTGCTGGTGGGCGAGGCCCTTATGGCCGCCCCCGATCCGGCGGCCAAAATCACCGAACTTTTATCTCAATAAGTTAATAAGTTAAGTGCCTGGCACCAGGATCGGCCTTGACGCCGGGCTGCTGTTTTGCTAAAATGAACGTGCATCTAAAAAAGCGGGTAAGCGCCTGTAGCTCAGCTGGATAGAGCATCTGACTACGGATCAGAAGGTCGGGGGTTCGAATCCCTCCGGGCGCGCCACAAAAATAAGGTAAAGCCGGGGATTTTGTCCCGGCGTTTTTCCTTTTGGCGGCCTTTTGGGCACAGTTTTTTTAGTGTAAAATTTTATTAAATGCGCGCCTTGTTGGCTGCCCGGCGGGGGAAAATTTAAATAGATGGACGTTATCTGCGGCATTTTAGAAAGAATTACTTATTACAACGAAGAAAACGACTTTTTGGTCGCCAAGTTAAAAGAAAAAGGGAAAAAAGACCTCACCACCGTTGTCGGCAACCTGGCCGGACTGAACCCCGGGGAGTCGCTAAAATTATACGGCCGCTGGGTTCATAACTACAAGTACGGCCCGGAGTTTAGGGTGGAGAAATACGAAGTCGTCGTGCCCGCCACCGTCCACGGCATCGAGAAGTACCTGGGTTCAGGGCTCATTAAGGGCATCGGCCCGGTAATGGCCAGGCGCATTGTGAGTTTGTTTGGCCTTGATACTTTAGAGGTCATCGAAAACCGGCCGGAGGAACTCTCCCGCGTCGGGGGCATCGGGGAAAAGCGCATAGCCATGATTGTAAGGGCCTGGCAGGAGCAAAAGGAAATAAAAGACATCATGGTTTTTCTGCAGGGTCACGGCGTCAGCGCCGCTCACGCCGCCAAGATTTACAAAAAGTACGGCAGCGAATCTATCAGAGTGGTTAAGGAAAATCCTTACCGGCTGGCCGCCGATATTCACGGCATCGGCTTTATTACCGCCGACCGCATAGCCCGCAGCTTGGGAATTGACCCCCGCTCGGTGATGAGGGCCGAAGAAGGGCTGGTCTATTTCTTAAACGGGGCAGCAGACCAGGGCCACACCTGTTACCCCCTAGAGGAAGCCATAAAAGAGACGGCTTCCCTGCTGGAAGTAGAGCCGGACATCGTGCGCGAGGCAGCCGAAAGCTTAATTCGCCGGGGCCGCGCTGTTACTGACACTTCTGGCAGCGGGGAAAAAATGATTTATCTTGCCCCGTTTTACGCAGCGGAAACTTTGCTGGCGCAAAGGCTGGCCAGGCTGGCGTGCGCGGTGCGCACTTCCAGCCCTTTCGACGTGCAAAAGGCCGTCACCTGGGCAGAAAAGCGGCTGGGAGTTGAGCTCGCCGAAAAGCAAAAGCAGGCCGTGGAGCTGGCCCTGCAAAAGCAAGTGCTGGTTATTACCGGCGGCCCCGGCACGGGCAAGACGACGATCATCAGGGCCATAATCGAGATACTGGCCGCCCTGCGCCAGAAGGTAGTTCTGGCGGCTCCCACCGGACGGGCGGCCAAGAGGATGCAGGAGGCTACTGGCCGGGAAGCAAAGACTGTTCACCGCCTCTTGGAGTATAACCCCCAAAAGGGCGGCTTTACCCGCGACCAGCAAAACCCCCTGGAGGCGGACGCCGTTATCCTCGATGAGGTTTCGATGATCGACGTCCTCCTCATGCACCACCTGTTAAAAGCCGTGCCGCCGCGCGCCTCCCTCATCTTGGTAGGCGATACTAACCAGCTGCCTTCGGTCGGGCCTGGCACCGTATTAAAAGACATCGTGGAGTCCGGCTGCTTTGAAACGGTTACTCTAAACGAAATTTTCCGGCAGGCCAAAGAGAGTAAAATTGTCACCAACGCCCACCTGATCAACGCCGGAAAATTTCCCGATTTACGGCGGCCACCGGAAAATGTTTTGGGCGATTTTTACTTTATTGAGGAAGAAGAGCCGGAGAAAATCGTAAAAAAGATCGTTGCCCTGTGTGCCAAAAACATCCCGGCGCGTTACAGCTTTCACCCGTTAAAAGAAATCCAGGTGCTTGCCCCCATGAACCGGGGCCAACTGGGTGTAGGTGCTTTAAACGAAGTGCTCAGTGAGGCTTTAAACCCTGCCGGCCAAAAACTTACCAGGGGCCACAAAACCTTTAAGGTTGGCGATAAGGTCATGCAGGTAGTTAATAATTACCAGAAGGAAGTTTTTAACGGCGATATTGGTTTTGTGATCTCTTTTGACGAAGAAGAGCAGGAACTAAGGGTAGATTTTGACGGGCGGGCAGTGGTGTACGACTTTTCTGAACTGGACGAACTGGTCTTGGCCTATGCCATTTCCGTGCACAAGTCCCAGGGCAGCGAGTATCCGGCGGTAGTAATGCCGGTGGTTACCCAGCACTTTCTCATGCTGCAGAGAAACCTGCTCTACACGGCCATTACTAGGGGCAAGAAGCTGGTCGTTCTGCTGGGCACCAAAAAAGCTCTGGCCATAGCCGTTAAGAATAACAAGACCCAAAAGAGGTACGGCCTTCTAAAAGAGCGGCTGGCCGGCGAGCACAAAGAGCACGCCGGGTGCGATGCCGGCGGATTAGCGCAAGTTCTGCCCGCGGGGCGGCTGTGGGGCGAAGGGGAACATGGCCGCGGGGAATAAGGGAAAGTTTCTCATCACCTTTTTGTTCAGCTGCCTGGCCTTGACAACTTTAAGATCGGCGGGCTATACTAAAAGTGCTTTATGCAGCGGGCGCCCGTAGCTCAGCAGGACAGAGCAGCGGTTTCCTAAACCGCGTGTCGGGGGTTCGAGTCCCTCCGGGCGCACCA
>CAZLAK010000007.1:0-67262 GCA_964557545.1 uncultured Pelotomaculum sp. | reverse complement strand
CTATCCCCGAACCCATGCTGGACTTAAGGCTCTTTAAAAACGGCATTTTCACCATCAGTGTCTTTGCCGGCGCGGTGATCACCATCGGGCTCTTTGGGGGCGTCTTCCTGCTGCCCCTCTTCACCCAAAACCTCCTGGACTACACGCCCTACCAGACCGGCCTTTTGCTTATGCCTTCCGCCCTGGTCACGGCAGCCGCCATGCCGGTGAGCGGTATTATCTTCGACCGCTTCGGGGCGCGGGGTATTGCGGCCTTCGGTTTACTGTTCACTATTATTGGTACCTGGGAGTTACATCACTTGAACATGGTGACGAGCAGGGAAACCATTATTTATTACACCTGCCTGCGCTCGCTGGGCATGGGGCTGGCGATGATGCCGATCACCACCGCCGGCATGAACACCGTTCCCGCCCGGCTGGTGGGCAGGGCATCGGCCATGAACAACGTTATCCGGCAGATTGCCGGTTCCTTTGGCATTGCCATCCTCACCGCCACCATGCAGCACCGCCAGGCTTTTCATTTTGCCCGCCTGCGTGAGGCGGCAGTCATAAATTCGCCCGCCGCTTCACTGACCGCCAGCCTTGCGGGTATACTTTCGTCCAGCGGCCTGTCCTCCAGCCCCGCAGCGGCCGCCCAGTTCATCCTGTACAGTATTGTGGCCAGGGAATCCCTGGCCAGAGCTATAGGCGATACCTTCTTAGTGGCCTCGCTGATCATTGCTTCTTCCCTACCGCTAATTTTTCTCTTAAAAAGCAAGAAAAAAACGGAATAAAAGGGCGGACGGGCACATCATCTAATTTTAGAGCAGATCACCTTTACCAGCGGTCGTAGTGTACCCACCCGCGCCGGGTTATAGCGGTCCTCCGGCGGCTTTTCTTCCGCCGGGTAGCCGACCGGTATTAAGGAAATATGTCGGCTGCCGGCAGTACCCAGCAGCGGTCCCTGGGGAAGGAGAGAGCCAGCTCTGAGCCGGGGGAAAGCTCCAGGCGCTCCGCCCCGGCAGCAGAAACTTCCACTTCCACTTCCTGACCTGAATCCGCCAAAGCTCCAACCACGAGAAAGCCCCTGGGAATTTCAAATACACTTTTCACCCGCACCGGCGAGCAGTTGAGCTTCTGGCTACCTTGGAGGTTTCCCCGGGACAGGGCGGTGATCTCGCGCGGATGGGCACCGAAAAATACCCGCTGGCCGCGCTTTATTTTTTCGCGCCAGGGAAGCTCACAAAATACACCGCCCGTCGCTTTAACCACTAGGGAGACGCCCGGTTTTGCTTCCACCACCTGGCCGGAGAAGATGTTGCCCCCGCCAAAAACTTTGGCCACTTCCAGGGTGGCCGGGCGCAGGTAGAGTTCTTCTCGCGTGCCCACCTGGTGGATCCTGCCCCCGAACATGACGCCCACTTTTTCCCCTAGGATGAAGGCCTCTTCGAGGTCGTGGGTTACAAAGACCAGGGTGGTCTTTAATTGGGAGAACACTTCTTTTAGGTAGATGGTCAGTTTTTTGCGCGTGAAGCTGTCGAGGGCGGAGAACGGCTCGTCCATGAGGACAACCGGCGGGTCGACCATGAGGGTCCTGGCCAGGGCCACACGCTGCTTTTCGCCGCCGCTTAAGGTTCTTATGGATTTTCTGGTCAGGAGGTGGTTGATTTTTAACAGCTCGGCCAGTTCAGCGGCCCTGGCCCGGGCTTTTTCCGGCAAGAGGCGGCGCGCCCTGGCCCCGAACAAGATGTTGTCGAGCACAGAGAGGTGGGGGAAGAGGGCCAGGTGCTGCGGGAGGTAGCCGATACCCCTCTCACGGGGGGGAGCGGCGGTTATGTCCCTGCCGTTTAATGTAATGCTGCCCTTTTTTACCCGGTGCACGCCGGCAATGGTATCTAAGAGGATTGTTTTCCCGGCCCCGGAAGGACCCACGATGGCCAGGCTCTCACCCCCGCTTACCGCAAAGGATGCCTCCAGGCGGAATCCCTTTAGTTCCACTTCTATTTCCGACAGAGTAAGCATTTAGTAATCCCATCCTTTCCTTAAGCTCAAACTGCGCACTCCCAGGAGAAAGAAGAAGGAAAGGGCAATGAGCACGCAGGTCAGCATAACCGTTTTTTCTAGATTGACGCTCGCCAGGCTTAAGTAGATGGCCACGGGAAGCGTTTCGGTTTTGAACCTGGTGGCGCCGGCTAAGGTTACGGTGGCCCCGAACTCGCCCAGGGCCCTGGCCCAGGCCAAAACGAAAGCCGAGAAAATGCCGTGGCGCGCCATGGGCAGGGTCACCCGCCAAAAGGCCCCCAGGTTGCTTTCGCCCAGAATGCAGGCGGCCAGCTCGTAGCCGGGGTCTACAGAGTCAAATACGGCTTTGATCATGCGCACGGCCACGGCCAGGGCGATGGTGGTTTGGGCAACGACAATGCCCGCCGGGGTAAATACCACCCGCACCAGGTATTCCTGCACCCAGCTGCCCGGAGCCCGCTGAAAGAAGATGAGCAGTATTGCCCCTAAGGCTACGGGGGAAATAACGGTGGGTAGGTCCAGCAGGGTATCCACAACCGTCCAGCCCAAGAACCTTTTCCGGGACAGGGCGTAGGCAACCGGTACGCCGAGCAGCACGGCCAGGCAGGCGGAACAGAGCGACGTTTTCATAGAAAGCACAACGGCAAACCAGATTTCTCTGTCTTTTAAGCTCTCTACCAAGACCGTCTGCTTTAAGTAAGGGGCCAGGGAGACCAGGAGGAGCAGGATGTAGAGGGCGGTGGCGGCGGTAACTGTATTGACGGCCGCCTCAAAGGCGCCAAAGCGGCCCCGCCGTGCCCTGCCGGCACTTTTAGGCCGAGAGCCCGCCCACCCGCCAGCAGAACCATTACCAGGCAGTTTTAAGTTTTTCTTCACCGCCCACGGGGGCAAGAGGGGCCAGTTGGCGAGCATCTTTTTCATACACCAGGTAACCCCACTTTTGGAATATTTTCTTTGCTTCATCGGCAGCTAAAAAATCAACAAATTTCTGAGCCAGTTCCTTTTGCTTCGAAAATGTGGAAACGGCAGCCGGTATGTAGCCAATCCTGCTTACTTTTTCCGGCGGCAGGTAAATGGTTTCAATTTTTGTTGGGTCCCAGGAAGAGAAGACTTCCCAGCCAAGGCCGGCATCCACCTGCCCCATCGCCACTACGGAGGCCAGCTTCTCGCAGCTCTCAACGTAGACGGCTATGTTCTTTTTAACTTCGTCCGCCAGGCCGGCCTTCTCGAGCACTTCAGCCCCGTAAAGGCCAACGCAGACAGAATCCGGGCGGGCCAGGGCTACCTTTACTCCCGGCCGGGCCAGGTCCTCTAAGCCGGTTATGCCCGCCGGGTTGCCCCGCGGCACAGAAATGGCCGGTACCAGGTAGGCAATGATTTTTTCGGTGCCGGGATCAACCACGCCCTCTCTTTTAGCCTTTTCCATGTAATCCGATGAACCCGGCAGGTAAACGTCCCCCTGCCCGGACACTTTCATCTGGCTCAAAACGGCGCCTGAGCCACCGAGGGTGAGGTTTACTTTCACGCCGGTCAGTTCAGTAAACCTGGCTGCCGCTTCTTCCAGCGGGGGTTTGCTGGCCGAGCCGGCAAAGACGGATATTTCCCCGGCAGGCTGCTCCACCTTGCTCTTGCCGGTACACCCGGTGAGAGCGACACTGAAAACAAGCAATAAAACCAGGAAAATTGCCGACAACATTTTTTTGGGGAATTTACTAACAGGCATTTTAGAGATACCTCCTAAAACTGCAATGAGAGGTGGCGGCTAAAGTCCTGGGGCTGCACCGGTTCACCATGGAACCTGTTCACCATAGAAGACGGTAGCGTTTAAAGTCTTCCTCCGTATCTATGTCGGCCAATACACCGGGGTCACCCACTTCTACGGTGGCGATCTCCTCTTCGGGCACGAGCGGCAAGATCTGCCTTCCACCGGCGTCTCCCCCAATGCCCATTAAAAGCGGCCAGGCCCGCCGGTCAATGAGCACCGGGTTGCCCCTTTTCCCCCTGTAGAGGGGGACGGTGATCAGCTTAAGCTCCCGGTAGTAGGTATTCAGCAGCAACTCGTACACTTTTGTGGATACAAAGGGCTGGTCGCCGAGAGCGAAGATAATGCCCTGAGTGCGCTGGGATGCCGCCAGCAGCCCCGCTTTTAGCGAAGAGGATATCCCCTCGTGGTGGGACGGATTGGTTATTATTTTGACCGGCCAGCTTAAGGGCAAGTATTTCGCTGCGCCTTTATCCGGCCTTGTTACCACTATCACTTCGCTGACCGGTGAAGAGAGCGCGGCGCCAACCGCCCGCTCGAGTAGCGTCTTTCCCCCTATTTTTAAGGATAGCTTGTCTTTACCTATGCGCGCAGATGACCCGGCGGCCAGGACAACGCAGGCAACTGACGGCCGCGCCTTTCCGGACTCCAGGCTAAAAACGTATTTTACCGGGTTCTCTTCCCGGGCGGCAGTAAAGAAAAGGCGGTCAACGGGGGTCTCTTCGGCTACTAAATTGGCAACGTTCCTCACCAGATCAGGGTTTTTGGCCAGGTCCAACTTGTTGACAATTGGAACAACCCTGGCGGCGGGCGCTGCCGCCCGCCCTATCCCCACGGTGTAAGAAAGGCACCTGGCAAAGTGGCGCACCTCCAGCGGCCTGCCCATCCCGGCACCGATTTGCTCCACAAAAAGCTCCGCCCTGTGAACATTTTCTTCGTTGACTTCCCTGCCGACGGCGTCCAGGCCCAGCACGGGAACGAGTGCAGTTGTTTTTGAAGGGATGACGGGCTCGTAGGGAGCGTAGCCTTTTATTGGCCGGCGGGCGGCGCCGTCGGCTTCCACGAGCACGTAAGGGGCAATCCCGCTGGAAAATATCTCATCCGCCAGTCCAGCTCCAATCCCCTCGATTTTGTCTCCCGGCAGCGTTTTGCGGCCTAAGGAAACACACCTGCTCACGGCAAAGGCCTGCTCCAGCTTTTCCAGCGCCTCTGCTAAGCTGCCCGCAGTTACCAAGGGCATCGATGCGGGAACGAACATCTTGGTGGTCGTGGTCACAACTACCCGGCTGCCGGACTTTGCCAGTTCCCAGGCCAGCCGCAAGAGTAAGGTGCTTTTGCCGCCGGCGCCGTATATGGATACCAGCTCTTTGGGCGCAAGTTCAAGGCTTTCGGCCAGGGAGAAAAAATTCACCGGCTAACTCTCCTCCTTGTCTGTGCGGGCCGAGAAAAACTCGTTGAAAGCACTTTCAATGGCGCTCTGCGCTTCTCTCTGAAAGCGAGCGTACCTGGCCATGAGGTTTTTGGCATCTACGGTCAGTACCGAGCCTCCGCCGCTCCTGCCCCCCACCCTCTTCTCTAAGAGCGGGAAACCGAGGTTGTCCTCCAGTTTTTTAACAAGCCTCCAAGCCTGGTTGTAGGACATGCCCATCTCCTTAGCCGCTGTGCGCAGCGAACCGTTCCTCTCGATACCTTTTAAAATGCTCAAAGGCCCGTCGCCGAAAACTTTTTTATCATTCTTTTCCAGCCATATTTTGTAGTTTATTTTGTAATCCACAATTACGCGCCTCTTTCTTTTTTTAGAGGCCGCAAACTTCACGGCCGGTTTTCGCTGCAGCTTGGTTTTTTACGGCAATTATTTCGGCCAAAATGCTTACAGCAATTTCTTCGGGCGTTTTAGCGCCTATATTCAAACCAATAGGTGTGTAAACCTTGTCCAGCTCAGACTTTTCAAAACCCTTTTCCAGCAGGTTCTTAAAAATCTTCTCCGTCTTGCTGCGGCTGCCGATCATCCCGATGTACGCCGCACCGCTGCCCAGCACCTTTTCTAAAGCCAGCTCATCGTGCTCGTGGCCCCTGGTTACTATGACAATATAAGTGTTCTTGGTAATTTTATAGCTTTCCAAAAGGCTCCCTATTTCGCCCACCAGGCACTCGCTGGCATCAGGAAACCTCTCCCGGTTGCAAAATTCCTCCCTGTCGTCCATTACCGCCACCTTAAACCCGAGCAACGACCCCATGTGGACGAGCGGCAGCGCTATGTGCCCGCCGCCTACAACCAGGAGCACCTCAGCGGGTACCACCGTCTCGATGAAAACGGTAATCTCCCCGCCGCAGAGCATGCCTATGCCTCCTGCTTCTTTCGGAGTTAAGGAATAAGTTCCTATCTTGTACGTACCGCTCTTGATGACTCCTACAGCCTCTTCAATAACGCGCGCCTCCAAAAGGCCGCCGCCGATTGTCCCTACAGTATTCCCGCTTAGATCGACGAGCATTTTAAAACCGGGCTTACCGGGAGCCGAACCCCGGCTCTCCAGGACAGTAACCAGGGCAACGGGTTCATCCCGGCTGATTTTTTGCAGCAGCGTCTCGTAAACGAGCTTTTTATCCATCAGCACAGCCCTCCCTTGCCAAAGGAACAGTTTGGGTAACGGCAAACCTCGCAGCGGCGGCACAGCCCGCCGCTGCCCAGGCTTATAATATCCCCGGCAGTTACCGTCTCGCCCGCCACCAGGCGCGGCAGTATCACGTCCAGTACAGTTGTCCTGAAAAACATGCCGCACGCCGGCAGCCCTACTACGGGAATGTCCCCCAGGTAGGCCAAGAGAAACATGGCCCCCGGCAGCACGGGTGCGCCGTATTTTACTATCTGCGCCCCCGCCATCTTTATGGCCGTGGGGGTGACGTCGTCCGGATCCACAGACATCCCGCCGGTGACGATAATGAGGTTGCAGCCCCTGCCGGCCAGCTGCAGGATGCTGTCAGAAATAACGCCGGCATCATCGGTCGCAAAAAGTATTTGCGGGGTGTCCAGCCCAAACATCTGCGCTTTTTCCTTTAAAACCGGCGCAAAGCCGTCTTTAATGCGCCCTTCCACTACTTCCCTGCCGGTAATCACGCCGCCCATCTTTAATTTTTTGTACTGCTTGATGTAAAGGGGCGGCCCCTGCTCGCGGCAAATTTTCTCTACCCGCTCAACAGCTTCTTCCCCTACAGCAAGCGGTATAACTTTTGCGCCGGCCACCACTTCGCCCGCCTTCACCGGCGAGTTGTTGTGCAAGGTGGCCACAACAACGTCGGGAATGCTGTTTATCTGGTATATTGCTTCACTGTTCACCTTTAAAAGTCCTGCGCACCCCGCCCGCAATTCTACCTTTCCTTCAGACGGGCCGCACGCCTCCAAAAAATCTCCCGCCAGTGCCGCGGCTATTCTCCTGCCCGCCTCGTCTTCGTGCAGCTCCCCCGCCTCCAGTTCAAGGGAATAAATGTGTTTTTTGCCCATATCTAAAAGCAGCGGAATATCCTCTTCTCTCACCCGGTGCCCCTTCTTAAAAGCCGCGCCTTTAAAGTTGTTTTTCTCTATCCTGGTGATGTCGTGGCACAGTATTCTGCCCACGGATTTTTCCGTTTCCACCAGTTCCGCCCTCACAAAACTCACTCCCCGCTGTAACAGATTGGCGTTTTAGAAAATTGCGTTTATCATTTCCAGTTTGCGTTATGCCTGTACTGGTATAACGATTTAAAAATTTTTATTCTCTATTAGCCTCAGTCAAAAAAATAGAGAATACCCAAAAAATTCTTAGCGGATGTCAAAAGGCATTTTGCGGCTTTTCTTCAATTAAGGCCGCCTGTCCCATTTAATATATCCGCTTTTACTCATGAAACTGAACACTGCTTCGAGAACGCCGCCGGCTACAGCCAGTGCTTTATCGGATATGACATCACACCTGACGTCGCGCCGGGGGTCCACATCGCCAACTTTCATGCCTTTTGCAACCCTAATACCGTCCCTGATCAATCCCCTTAATACTCCCGGTATTTGCGCCTTAACTGCCAGCCCCTCTACTTCAGCAACTTCTTCACCCTTATCTACGAGATCCCCTATGCTCTTTTTAAGCCTGATCACCCCGTCTGCCGGAGAGCGCAGAAGCCTCTCCACAGTATACCCCATGACAGCGCCGGGAACGCCGGTATCTTCGGCAGCTCTGCCCTTGTAAATGACCCTGCCCAAATACGGGCCCCTGCAGGTTTCTATGACCGCATGCACGTCCATACCGGCCTCAAAACCCGGCCCCAGGCCGATAACCAAAGGGGCTTCGTCAATAGCGGTGTCGATATTGCGCTTGGCTATGCGGGCATCCACCACAATAAGCGGCCGGATAATTTTAATTATCTCGGCTTTCGGGTCAACAATAACCGGTATAACACCGCTGTCCAGCATTTCTACGGCGCTGTTGGCGTCTTTTGCCAGGCAGGCCGAAAGCCCCTCTACAGTTGCTTTGCCGTCGTACACCGCTTCAGAAAATGCCACTTTTCTCCTGACGGCCATTGGCTCATCAATTTCTGTGATTATAACCCGAATTCCGGTTTTAAACAGTCTGTGGGCAACTCCGGTGGCGAGATCTCCCCCGCCCTTTACTACGGCAACTGGATAATTGGGCGTCATTTTTGCACCCCCGAAAAAATTTTTATATGGGGCGGGCCGTAAGCCCGCCCCAAGCCCCGGTGCCAGGCACTTAACTTATTAACTTATTTTTAGAACAACCCCATGGGGCGTGCCAGGAGCATCATGGCGGCAGTCATAACTATAGCCCAGATTATGCATACAGGCCAGCCCGCCTTAAAGTAATCGGTCATCTTATAGTAGCCCGAGGCGTAAGTGATGAGCGGCACGGGGTCTAGCGGCAGCAAGAAGGCGGCGGACACAGTAAAGGCCATCGGGATTACCAAAAATGCGGGGTTAATGCCCATGCCAACGGCCAGCGAAGCCAGCGTCGGCACCATAATGGACACAATTGCCGGGTTGACGGGTACGAGAAGGTGAATGAGTATGGTGAAAACAACAACTATCAGGACAATAACCAGCGGTGTTGCGCCCTGCAGTCCGCGCAGTATTGACTCAGCGATCCAGGGAGCGGCTCCAGACTTCCAAAGAGTAGTGCCCAAAGAGTTAGCGGCGCCGATTAACAGTATAGTGTCCCAGCCGATCCTGTGCTTGGAATTATCCCACGTCAGCAGGTCAATACCGGGCAGGAAAAAGAGCGCTGCGCCTATAGTCGTGGTGACCGGCAACGGCAGCTTGTGGTACGGCTCTGTGAACCAGGTAACAAGCAAAAGCACAAAAATTACGATGAATTTTACTTCTTTACTTGTCATCTTCCCGAGAGCTTCGTATTCTTTGGTCACATCTTCAATGCCGACCAGGCGGTCAAGTTCGGGAGGGAATATTTTGGTCAGGGCAAACCAGAAGAGCGGAACTGTCACAATAACAAACGGAATACCGACTGCCGCCCACTGGGTAAATGATACATCGATATTTGACGTTGACTTTAAGAGGGACAAGGCCAGCACGTTAAGAGAAGATCCTGCTGGAGTGGCCACACCGCCGATTAACGAAGCAAAAGGTATGCCGATCAGCATGGCCTTGCCAAAGTTGCTCTGGCCGATCTGGCAGTTGTTCTTCTGCAGCAGGGCCAGTCCAATGGGGAAGAACGCGGCGCAGGCGGGAACGTCGGAAATGACGGTCGAAATAGCGGCCGTGGCAGCCATTAAGAAGAACAGCGCTTTATTGGGGCTGCCGCCCGACAAAACCGTCAGCTTCATGGATATCCGCTTGCTCAACCCGCTGGTGTCCAAGGCAATGGCCAGGAAGAAGGATGCCAGCACGAACAACAGGGTCGGGTTGGCAAAGTTGGCTACTGCCGTGGCTTGCGGAGAAATGCCGATTATGTGCTGCATAAAGAGGAAGAACAGCGAAGCTATGGCTATGGGTATCACTTCGGTTATCCAGGCTATAACCACAACTACCATCAGGGCTATGGCTTTCTGGCCCTCGGCCTTAAGACCGGCAGGCGTCGGCAGGTTGGCCAGGATAAAGTAAATGGCCAAAAGGGCAATTACCCAAATTATTCTTTTTGTCGTGTTATTTAACGGTTCGGCGGCTTGCACAATGTTCACCTCTTTTAAATTAAAAAATAGGGTTTCCGCCGGGAATTAATTGTTTTTGGCTGCGCACTTAATTCCCGGCGGGGTTGGGGTTTATAATGGTAGTTGGAGAGTATGTTTATATATTTATTTTTGGCTTTTTAATTGTACGGGGGGTTTTGCCTGCATAAATATGCTTGATTTGCGCTAAAATTACTTGCCCTCCTTTTCTCTTTTTTCTTTTAAAGCCCTCCACACTTTTTCAAAGGAAAGCGGCAGGCTGTTAATGCTTATGCCCATAGCGTCAAATATGGCGTTTCTAAAAGCGCCCATGGTGGGGTTGGTCGAGCCTTCGCCTACCTCTTTTACGCCCCAAGGAGCAAGCGGCTCGTAGCTGGGAACGTTGGTAATGGTCAGCTTCGGCATGTCAAGAGCAGTGGGCAGGCGGTAATCGGCCAGGTTGGGGTTTAAGATCCTCCCTTTGTCGTCGAATTTTACTTCTTCCCAGACTGTTTCGCCCATGCCCATGTAAATGGCGCCGTGAACCTGGCCCTTCATCAAGAGCGGGTTAATTACCTGGCCGCAGTCGTGGATGTCCCACGCTTCAATAACTTTAATTTCGCCGGTTTCCTCGTCAATTTCCACTTCTGCTGCCTGCACGTTGAAGCTGTATGCCGGCGATGTGCCGACGGCGGCCCCTTTGAAGTTGCCTCCCAGTTTCGGCGGCGTGTAAAAGCCCTTGCCGACGAGCGGTCCGCGCAGCACGAAGAACTTGCGCGCCACTTCTTCAAAAGTAAGCGGCTTTACATCTGGCCTTGAAATCGAGAACACGAGTCCGTCCTTGCAGTCCAAATCGTCCGGCGGCAAATTCAACATGGTCGAGGCCATCTCGAGTATCTGCTTCTTGATCTCTTCGCCAGCCCTCTTCACGGCCCAGCCGCTCATAAGGGTAATACGGCTGGAGTAAGCGCCGAAGTCGTGCGGAGTGGTTTCTGTATCTCCGGAAACGATCTTCATGTTTTCGTACCTGTAACCCATGGCCTCTGCAGCCATCTGGCAAAGGACGGTGTCAGAGCCCTGGCCGATGTCGCAGGCCATTGTGTACAGGGTAGCGGCGGTACCGTCCTCGTGCACCCTTATAATGGCAGAGGCGTGCGGCAGGTCGGTCCTGTAGATGGGGTAGCCGGCGCCGGTCACAAAGGCACCTGTCGCAATACCGATCCCCCGCCCTTTGGGCAGGCCCTTGGCCTTCTTCTCCCGCCAGTTGGTCAATTCAGCTGCTTTTTCCAGCGCGGCTTTCAGTTCGCAGGACTGGATGCCAAAACCGTTTATGGTTACAGTATTGGGTTTGCGCGCGTTGCGAAGCCGTATGTCCAGCGGATCAATGCCCAGTGCCTTGGCGATATTGTCCAAGTGGCTCTCAAACGCGTACTTGGGCTGGGGTGCACCGTGGCCGCGCTGGGCTCCGCAAGCCGGCAGGTTGGTGTACATCCTGTAGAGGTCAAACTTGTAGTTTTCAAAATCGTAGGTCAGGGTGAGCAGGGCTCCCGCGTAGTAGGCCGTCGCCACGCCGAGACTGGTGTAAGCACCGCCGTCTAAGAGGAACTTGGCCTGCACGCCCAAAATCTTGCCGTTCTTGTCCACACCGGTCTTTAAGTAATAGGTGCCCTGGTGGCGGCCCCGGTTGTGCATGAACATCTCTTCGCGGTCATAGAACATCTTCACGGGCCTGCCGGTGAGCTTGGACAGCACAGCGCCGCAGAACTCAAGTCCGGTCGGCTCGAGCTTGCCGCCGAAACCGCCTCCGACGTACGGCTTAATAACCCTCACATCGCCCATCTTCAAGCCGAATTCCCTGGCGATGTAGTACTGGAAGTAGTGCACGGACTGGGTGCTGGAGTAAACGGTAAGCTTGTCGTCTTTCCAGATGCACACCGCCGAGTGAGGCTCAATGGGGCACTGGTAAGTGCGCTGGCCGACAAAGACGTCCTCCCGCACGTAGTAAGCTTCGGCAAAAGCCTTTTCGATATCGCCAAACTCCTGGTGGATTTCCGTATTAATGTTGCGCGGGAAGTTTTCGTGGATCTGCGGCATCCCCTCGTCCATAGCGTGCCTGTAGTCGAGCACTGCAGGCAGTTCTTCGTATTCTACCTTAATCAGCTTAAGGGCTTTGTAGCAGGTTTCCTCGTCCACGCAGGCGACGGCGGCCACCTTGTCGCCCACGTACCTCACCTTGTCAATGCACAGGATGTTCTCGTCCCAGCGGGCGGGGCTGATGCCGTACTTCAGATCGGGAACGTCTTTAGCTGTGATAACCGCTTTCACTCCGGGCAGCTTTTCGGCCTCCGATGTGTCTATGCTGACGATGCGCGCGTGGGCGTACGGGCTGTGCAGGATCTTGCCGTAAAGCATGTTGGGAAATTTAAGGTCCCCGCAGTACCTGGCTGCACCGGTAACTTTTTCTCTTCCGTCAATTCTTGGTTTGCTCTTGCCAATAACACTGTACTCAGCGCTCATTCAACTCCACGCCCCTTTACTGTTTTTCTTGGCCGGATGCGGCCAGAATGGCTTCAACAATATTTACGTAGCCCGTGCAGCGGCACAGGTTGCCGGCAATTGCCTCACGCACTTCGTACTCGGTCGGCTTGGGGTTCCTTTCGAGCAGTGCTTTGGCGGACATGATCATGCCGGGCGTGCAGTAACCGCACTGCATAGCGGCGTGCTCAATAAACTTTTGCTGGATTATGTCCAGTTCGTTGGTCTTGGCCAGACCCTCAACAGTGGTTACCTCTTTGCCGTCCGCCTCCACTGCCAGCACCAGGCAGGAGTTCACCGGTTTTCCGTCTAACAGCACGGTGCAGGAGCCGCAGTCGCCCAGCTCGCAGCCTCTTTTGGTGCCGATTAAGTCCAGTTCTTCTCTTAAGAAGTTGACGAGCAGGGTATTGGCTTTTACCAGCCTGGTGTATTCATCGCCGTTAACCGTGATAGTGATTAAAAACCTCTTAATGCCGTTTTTATCGACAACGTAGTTAGACATGTTCTTTATCCCTCCGTTTTTATACGTGCCCTTGTTCTATAGCTTTCTTGAGGGCCCGCTTAGTAAACACGCGCACCAGATCCCTGCGGTACTCTTCGGAGGCCCTTATATCGGAAATAGGCTTGCACTCTTGAGAAGCGATAACACCGGCCTGGGCCAGCACTTCGTCGCTTATCTCCTTGCCCTTGAGGAACTCTTCGGTTTCTCTGGCCCTCATCGGTGTAGGCGCCACAGCACCCAGTGCCACGCGCACGTCTTTCATTACGCCGTCCTTTACATTGACAGCCACAGCCACACCCACTACTGCCAGGGCGCCGGCCTTGCGCAACCCGAACTTAATGTAAGTGCTGCCCGTCGTGGACTGGTCGGGAATAATGACTTCTGTTAAAATCTCGTGGGGTTCTAAAATCGTCTTGTTCGGGCCCACAAATACGTTTTCTATGGGCACTATTCTGTCCCCGTTCCCGCCGACAATTTTCACCAGGGAATTAAGGGCAATCAGGATCGGCGGCAAATCGGCAGAGGGCACCCCATTACAAATATTGCCGCCAATAGTTCCCGCGTTCCTCACCTGGTTGGCCGCCATCTGGCGTGCAGCCCCGCAGACAGACGGGTACTTTTCTTGCAAAAGCTCTGAATAAACCAGCTCATTTAACGTAACCCTGGCTCCGATTATTACGCCTTGACCGGGCACGTAGTAAATGTTTTTGAGTTCATCGAGCTTTTTTAAGGATACCAGGGCATCGTACTCCAGAAGACCGTGCTTCATCTTAACCAGCAGGTCTGTGCCCCCTGAAAGCACTTTGGCCCGGCCGCCGTACTGCATGAGCAGCTGGCACGCCTCGGCTACAGTTTCCGGTGTGTAGTAATCAAAATCTGGCAAATACACACTTTCTCCTCCTCGCTTTTATTGTTGTGTTTAGATTATTAACTCTTCTAAGACACCATATTTTTGCTCACTTTTTCCCGGTTACCATCCCCTTTCCCAAAAAGCCCCGGATAGAAATATAAAATAACTTATTTTGCCAGCAGTTCCTTAAGTTTGCCCCACTTGGGCTCAAATATTTCTTTGGGCATCTCTTTTAAGGAACTGGAGATCCTCGGTCTGAAGCCCATATGGGCTATAACATCTTTTTCTGCATCTAAACCGGGTGCAATCTCGATTAAAGTCAGCTCCCCGTCTTCTAACGTAAATACTGCCCGCTCAGTAACGTACAGCACAGGTTTTCTGTTTTTGTACGCGTATTTGCCGCTAAATGTTATGTGCTCTACTTTCTCCACAAACTTCTTGATATCGCCTTCTTTTACAATGTTAATCCTGCCGTTTTCAACCGCGTACTCAGCGCCCGCCGTCAGCGTGCCGACAAATATGACTTTTTTGGCGCTGCTCGAGATGTTAATGAATCCGCCCGGACCCACTACTCTGGAACCAAACTTGCTGACATTGACGTTACCCTCTCTGTCGGCCTGAGCAAGTCCGAGCACACAGATATCCAGTCCCCCGCCGTCGTAAAAGTCAAACATGTAGGGGTGGTCAATCGTGGCTACCGGGTTGTGGGTTGCCGGGAAATCGAGGCCGCTGGCCGGAACTCCGCCGAAGTTGCCCAACTCAGTAGTGAGCGTGACCTGATCTATAACCCCTTCTTCGGCCGCTACGCTGGCCACTCCGTCGGGCATGCCGATCCCCAAATTCAAAATGGCGTTAGGCCTTAATTCCATAGCTGCCCTGCGGGCAATAATTTTTCTCTCGTCTAAAGGCATAACGGGAATGCTTCCCAGCGGAGCTTTGACATCCCCGCAAAGGGCAGGGTTGTACGATGTTATTTTGGTCTGCATGTGGTGTTCAGGCCTGGCCACCACGACATAATCCACCAGCACGCCGGGAACTTTTACGCTCTTGGGGTTGAGCGTGCCTGATTTGGCTAGATGAGCTACTTGAGCAATAACCATACCGCCGTTGTTTTTGGCTGCCATGGCCAGCGGCAGCGCCTCTAAAAACAGGGGCTCTTTATCCATGGTCATGTTGCCGTCCTCATCTGCTGTGGTGCCCCTGATAACGGCTACATCAATTTTAAAAGTCTTAAAATACAGGTACTCTTCGCCCTCAAACTCAATCAGCTTAACCATCTCGTCCTTGGTGATCTCCGAAACCTTACCCCCGCCCTGGCGCGGGTCCACAAACGTTCCCAGGCCGATTTTGGTTATTACCCCTATCTTCTTGCCGGCCATCTGCCTCCACAAGTGGGTCATCACCCCCTGGGGAAGCAGGTGGGCTTCAATTTTATTCTCGCTGACCAGCCTTCCCAGCTTAGGAGCTTCACCGATATGCCCGGAAATAATCTTTCTGACCAGACCCTCGTGACCAAAGTGGTTCATGCCCCTGGTTTTATGGTCACCGCAGCCGCAGCTGTGGGTTAATGTTAAATTGCGGGGGCGTCCGGTGGCAAGAAAACGCTCTTCAATGGCTGTAGCCACCTCTTCTGCAAAACCGCACAGCCCGGCTGTGGTCCACGCTACCGTGGCACCGTCCTGAATTAATTCAGCAGCACGCTGGGCAGTAATTACTTTTGACATGCAAATATCTCCCCTTAAAAAATGTTAAAAGCGATAAAATTAATCAAAACTAAAAATCAAATTCAAAACCCATACTTGGCAAGTTAATAACATAATAAAAAATTTTAATGCTTATTTTTTAAACCACCTCTGCTTTTTTAAATAAATTTTTGTATAAAATTAACTTGCTTTTTATTGACCATTTGAGTAAGCCAGAATTCAAGATAACATAAAATTTATAATTATTATAAATAAATAAAAATTTGCTATTTTGAGTTCATAATAGCAAACATTCATATTAAAAGTGAAATATTCAATATCGATTGAATTGATTGGGGATATTAATTAATACAACTTAATAAATAAATTTAAAATATGTTTATAAAAAATATAAATATTTGAAACTTAAATTCTTATTTAACTGTAACTAAAATAATCCAAGCGGCCGCGCAATAACCAGCATGGCAGCAGTCATTATGACTGACCAAATTATGCATACTGGCCAGCCAGCCTTAAGATAATCTTTCATATTGTAGTAACCTGAAGAATATGTTATGAGAGGCACTGGGTCAAGCGGGAGTAAAAATGCGGCTGATACAGTAAAGCCCATGGGCACAACCAAAAAGGCGGGGTTAATGCCCATTGCAGCTGCAACAGAAGCCAGAGTCGGCACCATTATAGAAACTATTGCAGCATTTACAGGCACTAGCAGGTGAACAAGTATGGTAAAAACTATAACAGCCAAAACAATAATAAGGGGCGTGGACATATTTACGCTTTTAAGTGTTACCTCTGCTAACCAGTTGGCAGCGCCTGATTTCCACAGTATTGTCCCCAATGAATTCGATGCGCCGATTAACAGAATAGTATCCCAGCCTATTTTATTTTTTGTAAATTCCCAATTGAGAAGGTCAATCCCGGGCAGGAAAAACAGCACCGAACAAATAGTTGTTGTTACAGGAAGAGGCAGTTTATGTATTGGCTCTGTAAACCAGGCAATTAAAAGCACAGCCAGAACACCAATAAATTTAACTTCACTTGGCGAAAGCTTGCCCAGCCTGCTATACTCTTCTGCAATCTCATCCATGCCCGTCAGTACGTCTATTTCCGGCGGATAAATCCACAGCAGCAGCTTCCAGACTAAGGGTATAGTAATTATTACAACAGGTATGCCTATAGCCGCCCACTGGTTAAAGTTGACACTTATATTTGAAGTCGATTTTAAAAGCGACAATGTTAAGACATTAAGCGAAGAACCGGCAGGTGTGGCCACACCTCCTATTAAAGAGGCAAACGGTATGCCAATCATTAGCAATTTGGCAAAATTACTTGTTCTAAAACTGCAATTATTCTTTTTTAAAAGCGCCAGTGCTATAGTGAAAAAAGTTGCACACGCCGGCACATCGGATATAAATGCCGACACAAATGCAGTAGCCGTCATTAAATATAAAAGAACCTTCGGGGGGCTGCCTTCGGACAGGGCTGTTAACTTCAATGACATGCGCCTGCTCAGCCCGCTGGCATCAAGCGCAACCGCCAGGAAAAAAGAGGCTAAAACAAAGAGAAGCGTTGGCGTAGCAAAATTGGCCACAGCTGTTGACTGCGGCGAAATGCCTATTATATGCTGCAGAAATACAAATAGCAGTGATGATATAGCTATTGGTATAATTTCGGTAATCCAGGCTATGACGACAACAATCATCAAGGCAATGGCCTTTTGCCCTTCTGCATTCAGACCATTAGGACAAGGCAAACCGGCAAGTAAAAAATAGGCAACTACCAAAGCTAGTAAAGCAATTAATTTTTTAATGTTTTTACTAGTTAATTCTGTACCTTTTTTTTCTAGAAATTCCATAAAATATCACCTTCAAAATAATTATTTAAACTAATTTTCCCATAGTTCCGTAATTCACTAAATGAAACATAATAAAAATGCAATCAAATAAAAAACATAATATTATACTTTTAGCTTAAGAAATTATTTTATTTTTATTGATTTTTGCAACCTGATTATTTGCTTTTAGGTTTTACTAAACAAAATCATATAAATAATCTTTATCTAATTATAAAATCACCATAAATAATTTTTGAAATATGCGATAATTATAAATATTATTATCAAAAAGAATAATACATATATAGATAAAAGTAATAAATTTGTTTATACCAAAATATAAATTAAAAAATTTACTGCCTGGCAAAAATTTTAAAAAATAATACCGGCATTGTCGTATTAATCAAAAACTAAACAACAATGCCGGTTTTTTTGTTTTAAATAATCAATTTTTAGTCTCCTGTCAAAAAATACAATTATTTTACTAATATATATTTTAATTGATTTTAACTTTCAGTCTTTTTATTGCCTGCTCTAAACCCTCGGGAGTAAGTTCATACATTGGAAATATTTCTCTTACCGGCTCTATAGTAACAAAATCCGGTTTTCTACCCCAATACTTAACGGGAACAGGGTTAAGCCATACCGAATACGTAAAATGGCGGGCGAGCCGCTTAAGCCATACAATGCCAGGAATTTCGTTTCTCTCCGCCCACTCAATTGCCTCTCCCGCTGCAGTCAGCTCATTTGGTCCCATGCTGGCATCTCCGACAATTATTAACCTGTAATCCGAGTTGTGACTTCTCAAAAAGTCTTCGATCTTAACAGCGTACTTCTTTTCCATGAAAGGCCGCGTGTAAACGTAATCGTACACACAATTATGAAAGTAGTAAAACTTTAACTCCTTGAAGTGGGTTGTGCGGTTGGCTGCCGTAAAGAGGCGGCTGCACAATTGATAAAACCTGTCCATCGAGCCTCCCGAATCCATAAGCAAAATTATTTTAAGTGTGTTCCGGCGCGGGCGCTCCCAAACCAATTTTAAAAAACCCGCATTTTTACAGGTGGCGTCAATAGTAGCGCCGATGTCAATCTCGCTCTTGGGCCCTTCAACCTTTGTGCTCAGCAGGCGCAGCTTGCGCAAAGCCATTTCAAACTGTCTTACGCCTGTTATCTGGTCGTTTCTATATTCCCTGTAATTTCTCTTGGCAGCCACTTTAACAGCAGAAAGGCCAGATGTGCTTCCTCCCACACGCACACCGGCAGGGTTGTAACCTGAATTGCCAAAGGCCGAAGTTCCGCCAGAGCCCACTCTCTTTGGGCCGCCGAGGTGCTTGTCGTTCTGTGTTTGCAAACGGTCTGCTAGTTGCTGCTGTAGCGCGCTTATGTCCCAGTGGTTTATGCCGGCAGCTTTCACCGGTGAAACAATTTTTGAAGTCATTGGGTTTTTAAACCATTCCAGAGCTTTATTTAAAATATCATCAGTGGTTTCAACGCCCTTAAAACATTTCAAAAAAGCCGCATCGTAGCGGTCATAATGGGCTTCGCTTTTTACAAGAATTGACCTGGCTAAGTAGTAAAAACCGGTAAGACTAGAAAAAGACAGGCCTTTTGCCAAGGCCTCCATTAAAGTAAGCCACTCCGTTAATGAAACAGGGACACCTTCTCTCTTAAGCTCGTAAAAAAAATTTATAAACATCTAGTTTCCCGCCTTCAAAGCATTTAACTTATAATATTCATTTTAAAAGGGGGCCATAGTATTCTGCCGGCCGCCGCTCACGCTAAACCGCTCCTTTACCACTAAAAAATCTTCTCTTTTCTTTATTAAGACACCGAGAAACGGCAATTCTTTGGCAATTTTCTCCGGGCTTACCCCTCCTATAACCAGCGCCTGAACCCAGTCCAAAAGCTCGCTAGTGCTGGGCTTTTTTTGCAGCCCGCCGGCATTCCTAATCTTGTAGAAAGCATTGATGGCCTGTTTTACCAATAGGCTGTCCAGACCGGGAAAATGCACATTGATTATCTTGGCCATCATTTCCTCATCTGGAAATTCGATATAATGGAATATACACCGCCTTAAAAAGGCGTCCGGCAAGTCTTTTTCGGCATTGCTTGTAATCACAACAATGGGCTTATGTTTAGCCTTAACTGTTTCCCTGGTTTCCGGTATATAAAAATTCATAATATCGAGTTCCCATAAAAGGTCATTAGGAAATTCAATGTCTGCCTTATCAATTTCATCAATTAAAAGAACAACCGGATCATCGGAAACAAAGGCTTCACCCAGCTTGCCGAGTTTTATATACTGCTTTATGTCAGATACATCGCGGTCGCGAAACTGGCTGTCGTAAAGTCTTTGCACAGCATCGTACACATAAAGGCCCTCCTGGGCCTTGGTAGTAGATTTTATATTCCAGATAATTAACTCCAAGCCAAGGCACTCAGCTATACTTTTTGCCAGCATAGTTTTTCCCGTTCCGGGTTCGCCTTTTATTAAAAGGGGACGTCCCAGGGCTATGGCCACATTTACGGAGTTTTGCAGTTCTTCTGACGCAATATAGTCTTTAGAGCCCGTAAAAACCAGTTTAAGGCCTTCGGTATTCATAAAAACCCCTCGTTAAAAATTTAAGTTAAATAACTTTAAAAACTTTAAACCATTATTTTACTTTTATTAAACATAACTTTTTGTGTTTTTACTTCAAGTTTTGGTTTGTATTTAATTTTAACACTAAAAATTATTACTTTTTATATTTGTAGATTATCTAATTCATAATTCATAACTATTAACGGTTAATTTTTTACATTTATAATATACATGCTGAATTTAATTTATTAAAATAGATAAACAATTCTATTATTTTTATATATTTAATTTATTAATGGGGCAGCCATATAATAATACAAAAAGTAAATCATTTCACATATTTCATTAAGGCTGGTTGGCAGGTGATAGCAATGCTGCCATATCACGATTTGCCAGACGAATTTAATATATGCAGTTATCTTTTAGACAGGCATATAGAAGAGGGCCGGGGCAACAAGACCGCTATTTATTACGGGGATGAGGCAATTACCTATTTGCAAGTCAGCGAAGAAGCCAGCCGTTTTGGCAATGCGCTGCTCGGCCTTGGCGTGGAAAGAGAAAACCGTATAATGATCTGCCTGCCAGATTGCCCGCAGTTCATTTACTGTTTTTTCGGGGCAATGAAGATAGGCGCAGTGCCAGTCCCTGTCAGCACAAGGGCGCTTCCTCACGACTACCAGTACTACTTAAACGACAGCAGGGCAAAGGTGCTGGTAATCAAAGACGACCTCTTGCCGAAAATTTTACATAACCAAAAAAACCTGCCTTACCTAAAGTACATAATCGTTGTCGGCCAGCCAGAACCGGAAACACTGAGCTACACTGATCTGATCCAAAAAGCGCCTTCCCGGTTAAAAACATTCCCCACATCCAAAGACGATATGGCCTTTTGGTATTACAGTTCGGGAACTACTGGCAAACCAAAAGGCGTGATACACCTGCACCACGATCTTATTTATCTCAACGCACACGCCAAGGAAGTTCTGTCAATGACCGGGGATGATATTGTATTCTCCGTTTCCAGGCTCTATTTTTCTTACGGGCGCAACAATTCATTAGATGCGGTTTTTACCAACGGTGCGTCTGTTGTTCTTTACCCTGAACACCCGAAACCGGACAACGTGATTAAAGTTGTAAAAAAATACCGCCCGACTATTTTTTGTGGCGTTCCCACATTTTACGCTTCTCTTTTAAGAGCAATAGAAGACAACTGTGTTGAACACGACTTTTCTTCTGTTCGTGCATTTGTTTCTGCAGGAGAACCCTTGCCAAAAGAGATATACTACCGCTGGAAAAATATATTTGGCAAAGATATTTTGGACGGCCTAGGCTCAACAGACGTAGGGGCAATTTATATTTCGTCAATCCCAGGACAAATAAAACCCGGAAGCGTGGGGAAGCTTCTTGGCAATTTTGAAGGAAAGCTTGTGGACGAGAACGGCATTGAAGTGGAAAAAGGCCAGATTGGCAATTTATGGATTAAGTGTGAGGGTACAGCTTCTCATTACTGGAACAAGCACAGCAAGACAAAGAGCAGCTTTTTCGGAGAGTGGTTTATTACCAATGACATGTTTTACCAAGACGAAGAAGGCAACTTTTACCTTGTAGGCCGTTACGACGATATGTTGAAGTCCGGGGGCATATGGGTTTCTCCCGTTGAAGTTGAGAATATCCTGCACGAGCACCCTTGCGTGCGCGACTGCGGTGTAGTCGGTGCGCTCGATAAGAACAAACTGCAAAAACCGGTGGCCTTTGTCGTTCTAAACGACGGTTACAGCCCGTCTCCCCAGCTTGAAAAAGAATTAAAGGACTTCATACGCAGCAAAACAGATCATTACAAGTGCCCTCATGAATTTTATTTTGTTGACAACCTGCCGCGTACGTACAACGGCAAGCTCCAGCGCTGCAAATTACGGGAAAAGCTGTATTTAAATGTGTCTTAGAATGTTATATTTTTAAATTTATTTTAAAGGTAAATCTTAGTATAATAATAATAATAAATATATATTACTTTTAGGTTATATATAAAAAAATAATAAATTTTCCAATAAAAACATATGACCCCATAGACAGGCGGAGCACATTACCCATGTTTTAATTTAGTAAAATATTGCTTCTTTTAATTTGTACAGGAGGTGTTATGTAAATTTTTATAACTAAAAGCTGGGTGGTCATTTTTTAAAAAATATTTACGGGGTGGCATCAAATGGAACTGCATCAAATTGAATACGTTTTGGCAGTTGCCAAGTATCAAAACTTTACGAGGGCTGCTGAAGAAATCAATGTGTCCCAGTCGTCTTTGTCCCAGCAAATCAGCAAACTCGAAAGTGAACTTGGTGTTAATTTATTCGTAAGAACTACCAGGAGTGTGCAAATTACACCTGCCGGTGCTGAGTTTATTAATCACGCCCAGCGCATAATGTCAGAAATAACTGCCGCCCGCAGAAGCATTCAAGAATATCTGACAACTGAAAAGGGCTACTTGACGCTAGGAATAATACCGGTAATAGGATACTACCAGATCCCCAAAGTGTTGGCAGAATTTCAGAAAAACTTTCCGGGTATTAAAATGAGCCTCCTTGAGAGCCAGTGTGACGATTTGCTCAGCATGCTCCGTGAGACAAAAATAGACGCTGCCATAGTTCACCATGTCATCTCCGACCCTCATTACCACTACACTACCCTGTTAGAAGACCAAATGGTCGTTGTTGTGCACAAAAACCACTCTCTGGCGAACAGAAAAGCGGTCGGCATAAACGATCTGCGCGGGGAAAAATTCATTATAACGCCGCCGATTTCCGGTCACCACCAGGACTTTGTCAGCGCTTGCCATGCGGCAGGAATTGAACCGGAAGTGATCCTGACGTGTTCCCAAGTCAGGACCATACTAGGTCTGGTGCGCGAGGAAATCGGCGTAACGGTTTTATCGTCCTGTGTTGCTGAAATGGACATAACGCCAGATCTCTGCCAAATCCAGCTCGTTCCGCCCATAATTAGAAAAATCAATTTAGTGCTGCTCAAAAACGCGTACAAATCCCCGGCACTTAAAATGTTTTATAAGTACATCACAAACAGGTTTAACGTGCAAGCCAGCTTTTCCAAAGGAACAATGGTCAGATTGGGCGCTTAACCCCCTGCCCGTCATGCAAAAGGTGCGGAACCCGGTTCCGCACCTAATGTTCTACGGCCGGCAGCCAAGGTGATTTAGTGTGCAGGAATTTGTTGAAATTATCCCCGGTATTTATTTCGTTCCCGGCGAAAAAAACGGCAGGCCCCCCTTTTGTAACGGCCTGTTAATTGATTCCGGCATAAAGGTTCTAGTCGACCCGGGGTTTGGAGAAAGGTCAGTTAATTCTATCAAAGCCGCAATGCACATTGACGTTATCATTAATACACATTTTCACATCGACCATATCTACGGCAACAGGCATTTCAGCCAATCGCAAATTATGGCGCACCATTTAGATGCAGCCGCTATGCAATCAGAAAAAGCCCTCATGGATTATATAGGGTTCAACGTGCCCGGCACTGATAATTTAAAAAACTTTTACCCCAACAAAAAATTTTTCCCGGAAGGACTGCCCAAAATAGTAATATCAAAGGAGCTAAGCGACGGGGATGTGCTCGATTTCGGCCGTCTTGTGCTGCAAGTCATCCACACTCCCGGCCATACCCCGGGCCATATATGCCTGTACGAACCGGAAAATCAAATTATATTTTCGGGCGACTTGTTTTTAGAAAATTTAGGACCGTGGTACGGGCACATTTGCTCGAACATTGAAGATTTTATAAAATCCATAGAAAAACTAATTGATTTAAAACCCAAGATTTTAATTACGAGTCACGAAGGGATATATACTGAATGCATAATTGAGAAGCTCAGGTCGTATATGAACATATTTTATGCGCGGGAAAATGAGATACTAAAAACCATAAAAGAACCAAAAACCGTTGACGAAATCTTAAGCAGCAATATAATCTACAGGGCACTGCCTGAACCAAAAGAACTTTTTGCTTATTACAAAAAGGTTATGATCGCCAAGCACCTATCAAGACTTGTTTCCCTTGGCAAGGCGGTCAGGCACGAAAACGGCAAATACTGCAGGGCATAAAAAAACCAGGGATGCTCCCTGGTTTTTTGTTTTTAGTTAAGCCTGCCCGGCGGCCTTTAACCGCGTCAAGGCACGCTTTAAGGCCAGTTCAGCTCGCAGCACGTCGATGTCGGGCGTGCGGCGGGCCAGCCTCTCCTCGGCCCTGGCCTTGGCGGCCTGGGCGCGGGCCACGTCGATTTCCTCCGCCCGCTCTGCCGCATTGGCCAGCACGGTAACACGGTTATTGCGCACTTCCATAAAGCCGCCGGTGACCACCACCTTAACGGTGCTGCTGTCCTGCTGTATGCGCATGATGCCTATATCCAGGGAAGTGATCAGCGGGGCGTGGTTGGCCAAAACACCCAGCTCGCCTTCTACACCCGGGGCCACCAGAAAGCTCACGTCCTCGCTGAAGACTTTCCTCTGAGGAGTCACGATCTCCAGTCGATAGACTTTATCCGACATGTGTTCGCACTCCTCTCTTTTAGCTCAAAAGCTTCTTGCCTTTTTCTACTGCCTCTTCAATCGTCCCCACCATGTAGAAAGCGTCTTCCGGCAGGTCATCGTGCTTGCCGTCCAAAATTTCCTGGAAGCCCCGGATTGTCTCCTTAAGCGGCACAAAGCGCCCGCTCTGACCGGTGAAGGCCTCGGCTACGTGGAACGGCTGGGACAGGAACCTCTGCAGCCTGCGGGCGCGGGCCACGATCAGCTTGTCCTCGTCGGACAGTTCCTCCATGCCCAGGATGGCGATGATGTCCTGCAGCTCCTTGTAGCGCTGGAGCACTTTTTGCACCCCGCGGGCCACTGCGTAGTGCTCCTGGCCCACTACCAACGGGTCGAGGATGCGGGAAGTGGAGTCGAGCGGGTCCACCGCCGGGTAAATGCCCAGCTCGGCGATCTGCCGGGAGAGAACGACGGTGCCGTCTAAGTGGGCGAAAGTGGTAGCCGGAGCCGGGTCGGTCAAGTCGTCGGCGGGCACGTACACGGCCTGCACCGAAGTGATAGAACCCTTGCGGGTAGACGTAATCCGCTCCTGCATCTGGCCCATCTCCGTGGCCAGCGTCGGCTGGTAGCCCACGGCGGAAGGCATGCGGCCCAAGAGAGCGGACACCTCAGAACCGGCCTGGGTGAAGCGGAAAATGTTGTCGATGAAGAGCAGGGTGTCGGCGCCCTCCTCGTCGCGGAAGTACTCGGCCAGGCACAGACCGGTCAGTGCCACCCTAAGACGGGCTCCCGGCGGCTCGTTCATCTGACCGAAAACCATGGTCGTCTTGTCCATAACGCCGGCCTCGGTCATTTCCCGGTAGAGGTCGTTCCCCTCGCGGGTGCGCTCGCCCACGCCGGCAAACACGGAAATACCGCCGTGCTGCTTGGCGATGTTGTTGATAAGCTCCATAACGATAACCGTCTTGCCCACACCGGCGCCGCCGAACATGCCGATCTTGCCGCCCTTTAAGAAGGGTACGAGCAGGTCAATAACTTTAATACCCGTTTCTAACTGCTCGGCTTTGGTCGACTGCTCGATGAGCGGGGGGGCCGGACGGTGAATGGGGTAGCGCTTGTCGGATATAATTGGGCCCTTGCCGTCAATGGGCTCGCCCAAAACGTCCACCAGGCGGCCCAGGGTAGGCCTGCCGACCGGGCAGGTAATGGGGGCGCCGGTGTCGATGGCCTCCATGCCGCGCACCAGACCGTCAGTAGACGACATGGCCACGCAGCGCACGGTGTTGTTTCCGAGGTGCTGGGCTACCTCCAGGGTCAGGTCTATTTTCCTGCCAAAGAAATCTTCTTTATCGCTCTTTATCTTAATGGCGTTGTAAATGTCGGGCACCTGGCCTGGCGGAAAACGTATGTCCACCACCACGCCGATGACCTGGACAACATGACCAACGTTCATTCGCTACTCTTACCTCCTTTGCCTGTAAATGGAACATATCGTGCCGCAGCACGGCGTCCTTAAAACCCCAGCGGCTTATCACACTACTCCAGTGCAGCAGCCCCGCCGACAATTTCGGAAATCTCTTTGGTGATCTGGGCCTGGCGGGCCCTGTTCATGGAGAGGGTCAGCCTGTCGATCATTTCTGAGGCGTTCTTCGTAGCGTTGTCCATTGCCGTCATGCGGGCACTGTGCTCGCCTGCCTTGGACTCAAGGAGGCTTTGGAATATGGTGTTCTCGACGTACTTGGGCAAAAGCTCGGCCAGCACAGCCTCCGCAGAGGGCTCAAAGATGTACTCCACTTTCTTGGCGTCCTCTTCTTCGGCGGGCGGCTCGGCCGGCAAAAGTTTAATCATGGTCGGCTTTTGTACCAGCACGTTCACAAACTGGCTGAAGATCAAGTAAACCTCGTCGTATTCACCGGCCGTGTACTTATTGATAACAAAGCTGGCAATATCACGGGCCGTGGTGTACTTGATCTCTTCGCCCAAACCTACGTACTCACGGTCAACTTTATAGCCGCGGCGGCGGAAGAAATCGCGGCATTTGCGCCCAACGGTAATCAGGCTTACCCCGCCGCCGGCTTTTTGTATTTGACCGGAGGCCATCCTGATTACGTTGCTGTTAAAGCCGCCACAAAGTCCCCGGTCAGCCGTAATGACAATATAGGCCACATTTTGGGGCTCGCGCACGGCCAGCAGCGGGTGGCTTACGTCGACAGCGGCTACTGCCACCCTCCCCAAGACGCCTCTTAAGCGCTTAGTGTACGGGCGGGCAAAGAGCACTGATTCCTGCGCTTTGCGCATCTTGGCGGCCGAAACGGCTTTCATGGCCTTAGTAATTTGCTGGGTGCTCTTAATACTCTTTATCCGGCGCCGGAGATCCCGCAAACTTGGCATTCTACTTTTTCACCACCTTGTCCATGCGGTAGTCGGCAGCTCATCTCTTAGTGTTACGAAAGGCCGCGTGCAGCTTTAAACTGTTTTTTAAACTCCTCAACGGCCGCGTGCAGTTCTTTTTCTACTTCTTTAAGCTCGCCCGTCCTCCTGATAGTTTCGCCGATATGAGGTTTGTTGGCCTTCATGTACTTTAAAAACTCGGCCTCAAACGGCAACACCATATCTACCGGCAGGTCGTCGAGGTAGCCGTTGACCCCGGTGAAAATGCTCATGACCTGGTCTTCTACCGGCATGGGCACGTACTGGCCCTGTTTTAAGAGTTCGGTCATGCGCTCACCGCGGATAAGCCTGGCTTGAGTGGCCTTGTCCAGGTCAGCCCCGAACTGGGCAAAAGCGGCCAGCTCGCGGTACTGGGCGAGGTCCAAGCGCAGGCGGCCGGCTACCTGTCTCATGGCCCGGATCTGGGCGGCACCGCCGACGCGGGAAACCGATATACCGACGTTGATGGCGGGACGGATACCGGCGTAGAAGAGATCGGGCTCCAAGTAAATCTGGCCGTCGGTAATGGAAATGACATTGGTCGGAATGTAAGCCGAAACGTCGCCTGCCTGGGTCTCGATGATCGGCAGAGCCGTCATGGAGCCGCCGCCGTACTGGTCGTCGTATTTGCAGGCCCGCTCCAAAAGGCGGCTGTGCAGGTTGAAGATATCGCCCGGGTAAGCCTCACGGCCCGGCGGGCGGCGCAGGAGGAGCGAGAGCTCACGGTAAGCGGCAGCCTGTTTGGACAGGTCGTCGTAAACGATCAGCACGTGTCTGCCCTGGGACATAAACTCTTCGCCCATAGCTGCGCCCGCAAAAGGAGCGATGTACAAGAGCGGGGCCGGGTCGGAAGCAGTAGCGGATACGACAATAGTGTAGTCCATGGCGCCGGTCTCGGTGAGTTTTTGCACCACGTTGGCCACGGTGGACTGCTTTTGCCCAATGGCCACGTAGATGCAGATCACATCGCCGCCCCTTTGGTTAATGATGGCGTCCACGGCAATGGCCGTCTTGCCGGTCTGGCGGTCGCCCAAGATAAGCTCGCGCTGGCCGCGGCCGATGGGGATCATGGAGTCGATAGCTTTTATGCCGGTCTGCAGGGCCTGGTGCACGGGCCTCCTGTAGATAACCCCGGGAGCAATTTTTTCTACCGGGTTGTACTTGTCGGACTTAATCGGCCCTTTGCCGTCCAGCGGCTGCCCCAAAGGGTTGACCACCCGGCCGATCAGGGCATCTCCGACGGGGACGGAGACAATCCGGCCCGTGCGCTTAACGGTATCGCCTTCTTTAATGTGCGTATAGGGGCCGAGAATAACGCAACCTATGTTATCCTCTTCCAGGTTTAAGGCCATGCCCAGCACACCGCCCGGAAACTCCAAAAGCTCCATGGACATGCAGTCCATGAGGCCGTAAACGCGGGCAATACCGTCCCCGACCTGGATGACGGTACCCACGTCGCTTACTTCGAGCTGGGCTTCATACTTATCTATTTGCTGCCTGATGATCGAGCTAATTTCTTCAGGTCGCAAATTCATCTACACGGTTCACCCCTATCTAGTTAACTTATTGCCAAAAGGCGCTCTTTTAGGGTCGCAAGCCTGGTCTTTATACTGCCGTCAATGATCTTGTCACCGATGCGCACAACTACCCCGCCAATTAATGCCGGGTCTACAGTATAGGTAGCCTTAACTTTTTTACCGGTCAGCCTGGCCAGTACCTCGTTAAGCCTGGCTTTCTCTTCTGCGGTCAGCTCTACAGCAGATGTTACCCTGGCCTCAGCAATGTTCCGGCTGGCATTGGCCAGCTTCACGTACTCGGCCACGATATCCCTAAAAAACGCCTCACGCCTTCTATCCACCAGCAAGGCAAGAAAATTGGCAGTAAGACGGGAAACTTTGCCCCCAAATATTTTGCTCAAGATCTCTTTTTTATCGGCAGGTGTTATTTGCGGGTGGTAAAATATTTTCTGCAAATCGGGGTTTTCGTTTATTACCTTTTCTACGCCTTTTAGTTCTTCTTCCACCCTGTCCACCGCGCTCTTATACCTGGGCAAAACCTTTTCCTGGGAGGCAAGTTCGTACAGCGCCTCCGCGTAGCGGCCGGCCACGGCCCCCCTTAGCATGGCAGCTCCCCTGCCTCTTTAATAAACTCCTGGATCATGTCGCGCTGGATCTCTTGCGTCATCTGCCGTCCAATAATCTTGCCCGCCACCAAAACAGAAAGAGTAGCCACCTGCTCGCGCAGCTCGGCCACCGCCTTCTCTTTTTCCCGCTGGATATCGGCAAAGGCGGCCTCTTTAATCCTGGCGGCCTCGTTTTTAGCGCTTTCAATAATTTCTTGGGCCTGCTCTTCACCCGCTTTGGTAGCCTTTTGAATAATTTCCTGGGCTTGCTGGCGGGCGCGCCGCATTTCTGCTTCATACCCCGCCCTCAGCTGCTCGGCCTGCTGCCTTTCTTGTTCGGCCGCGGCAATATTCTTTTCAATGTAGTCCTGGCGGTCTTTTAAAACCTTCATCAGCGGCTTATACGCCACCAGCCGTAAGAAGATTAACAAAATTATAAAGTCTACAATTTGGGCAAGCAGCGTCGCGTTGAATTCTAACACATATTCCCCTCCTTCCATCTCCCTGTGGACAAAAGGAAGGCTTAGCGGTTTTGCGGTAGCCAGTCGCCGCTAAAGAAACCAAACATGTAAAAAACCAAAGGGTTACCCCAACCATCCGGGCTCCTGACTACCGTCCCGCTATGCCTATTTGCCGGAAATAAATACGGCCAAAAATCTTAGTGACCAGCTTTACCGAAGAGCATAAAGGCGATAACAACCGCAATAATGGGAAGAGCTTCGATCAGACCCACGGAGATAAAGAACGTAGTCAACACAGAACCCCTGGCTTCAGGCTGGCGAGCAATGCCCTCCAGGGCCTTAAAGCCGACGATAGAGTCACCCAGGGCGGCACCCAGGGCGGCAAGTCCCGCTGCCAGCGCAGCTCCGAGAGCAGCAGCCGCTCCTAATTCCATGCGCTTTCCCTCCTTTCCCAGACTTATGTTATTTTCCCGGAAAATCCCCGAGAATATCAGTGTTCATCCTTTACAGCCATCGAGAAGTAGGCAATGCTCAGCATGGTAAAGATAAAAGCCTGAATGAAGCCCACAAAAATGCTGAACGCAAGCCAAATAACCGAGGCAATAAACCCGCCAAAGACGTGAGCCCAGCCTCCTAAAAGCCCTAATAGCACGGCGATTAGCACTTCACCGGCGTAAATATTTCCGTATAGACGGAAAGTGAGCGTGATCGGCTTGGAAAAGTCCTCTAAAAGGTTAATGGGCAGGAAAAAGATAAACGGCTGGACGTAGTGCTTAAAGTAACCCGGACCTTTGTACTTTACACCCATGTAGTAGATGAGGAAGAATGTGCACAGGGCCAGGCCGAGGTTAGTGTTGTAGTCAGCCGTGGGAGAGCTTAAAGTGGGAACCAGGCCGATTAAATTGGAAAACAGAATGAATATAAAGTAGGTGACCACAACAGTTATAATGGTCATGCCCTTGTGTGGCTCCATGTTTTGCTTGACCAGCGACCATATCCCCTCGAAGATCATTTCCAAGACGTTTTGTGCCCCTTTGGGCCGGCGCATATCCATGCCGCGGGTAGCCGCAATAGCAAAAATAGCCACGAGTGCCATAACGACCCAGGTCATGATCAGCGTCTTGGGGTTAAAAGCCAGGGTCGTATTGCCCACCGTCAGCTGCCAGGAACCGTTTGGCGGCCAGCCCCAAACATTGAGCTGCTGTTCAACTTCGTGGAGAGTCAGCACCTTTTTGTCTCACCCCTTTCTTCTGGTAAATTTTATTTTTTATGAGGCTTAAAACCCCCTTACTGACCCTGCATCACCCGCCTTTTGGCCAGCTGGCCGGTTTTTGTGCGCCGCGCCCACAAACCACCAGGCGTCTGTCGCACTTCTCTTACCGCCATGCCTGCAGCAGAGAAAGAGAACAGGCAAGGTGCAACAAATAACCCGGCAGCGGTAGCGCATATGTTGTACCACCCCGTTAAGGCACCGAGAAACAGGACGGCAAACACCGAGGCCATGCGTACAGCACAGCCCGCTACCACCCGGGCTTTGGCCACTTCCAGCGGTAAGCCGGTTATAGAAGACAACCTCCTGCCTAAAAAAAACGCACCCCACACACCCAAACCGACACCTACGGCAAGTCCGGCCAGGACTGGATCGGCCGGCCGGAAAGCCAGGGCAGCACAAACCACTGCCAGTATTACACAAGATGTCTTCAGTGTCCTGGCAAGCAGACCTTCAAAATCCCAGTCCCGCATTCAACTTACTCCCTCTCAAAGAAACCCGTAAGTGTCCTGTAAACCCCGAGAGTGCCCAGCGCCAGGCCTCCTAAGATGCCCGCCAGCAGCATGTAGGGCTCTGTGCCGAGCCGCTCGTCGAGGTAGCGGCCTCCGTAGTAGCCTAAAACAACCATAATTGCAAGTTCCATGCCAATGGTCGAGGCCAGGGCTAGGGCCTGCAACGCCCCCACCCGTCCGCCTTTGCCGCTTTCTTTTTCTCTTTTTTTATCGCTATTTTTGGACATGGCAGGCCAACCTTGTGAACATCAGAACTTAATTTGCCGCTGAACTAAAAATTCTATTTTTTATAAATTTTCTATTTTTTATAATTTCAGTTTTGTTTAATTCCTATAAATCCTTTGTTCTACACGAAAAGTCTTTCTCCTCCACGGAGGGCAAATTTTTAAAGTTTTAAAAATAGTCACTTAAGTTGCGGGGCAAAGTCGGCAGGACGTTCACTTACTGAACCAAAATAATACAAAATAGCCTGAACAATTCTTGGCGAGGCCTTTCCGTCGCCGTAAGGGTTTACAGCGCTGGCCATCCTCTGGTAAAGCGCCGGGTCGTCCAAAAGACTTTTGACAGCGGATGCCACTTGCGCCCTCGAAGTCCCAACCAGCCTGACCGTGCCGGCCTCTACCGCTTCCGGCCGTTCAGTTGTATCTCTTAAAACCAAAACCGGCACACCTAGTGACGGCGCTTCTTCCTGCAAGCCGCCCGAATCGCTCAATACGAGGTAGCACTTTTTGATCAGGTTGGCAAAGGGCTCGTATTCTAAGGGCTCAGTGAGGCACACCCCCGAAAGGCCGCCCAGCTCTTCTTCCACCACGCGCCGCACGGCGGGATTTTTGTGGACGGGAAAAACCACCCGCACGTCCGGGTAGGACTCCAGTACATCTCTTAAGGCCCGGTATATTTCCCTCATCGGCTCGCCCAGGTTCTCGCGCCGGTGAGTGGTGACGAGCAGGACACGGCAGCTGTCAAAATCGATGCTCGCCAGCACCGGGTCCAAAAAGCGGTAACCCGGCGTCACGGTGGCGTAGAGGGCATCAATAACTGTATTTCCCGTAACAAAAATAGCGTCTGCCGGCACGCCCTCGGCGAGAAGGTTGGCGCGCGCCCTTGCCGTCGGAGCAAAGTGCAGGTCCGCCAGCGCCCCGGTCAGGCGGCGGTTCATCTCTTCGGGAAAGGGCGAGTACTTGTGGCGCGTGCGCAGGCCCGCCTCTACGTGCCCGACCGGTATTTGCAAGTAAAAAGCGGCCAGCGAGGCAGCAAAAGTGGTGGTTGTATCCCCGTGCACCAGCACGAGGTCCGGCTTTTCCGCCGCTAATACCCCTTTTAATCCTTCCAAGGCGCGCCCCGTTATATCGAAGAGGTCCTGGCCGCGGCGCATGATATCCAGGTCGTACTGCGGAGTTATGCCAAAAAGCGAAAGCACCTGGTCTAGCATCTCCCGGTGCTGTGCCGTGACCGCCACCCGGCAGTCGATCTCTTTATTTTTTTCCAGCTCTTTAATTAAGGGTGCCATTTTAATCGCCTCCGGCCTGGTGCCGAAGACGGTCATTACTTTATACAAGAAGTCTTTCCTCCAGCGTCTTTGCGTCTAGGCGTCTTTTTCTGGCAGTTTAAGGTATCCTTTCTTAACTAGTTTTTCAATGTGCTCGCGGCGGGCCCTTTCCAGATCAACCCCGTACTGCTCTTCCAGCACAAACATCATGGACACCGCCGTTTGAGCCACGTCCAAAAGCTCTCTGGTGATAACCATCATTACATCTCTTTCGTCGTGCTTTTTTGTCTCGCCGGAAAGCCCTCTTAACTTGCCAATGGCCTGAGCCAGCTCGCCGGCCTCTTCCATTAATTTTAAAGCCGTTGACTCAATGGTCGGTGAAAGGTTGTTCAGTTTGGGGAGGGCGATGATCTTGTTCTGCACCTGCACTACTCCTCGTCCCGGTACACTTCTAGTTTTATGCCCGCCTCTAAAAATAATTCCCGCGCCAGGTCGTCCGGGTAATCCCCGCAGAAAACCACCCGCACAATACCGGCGCTGATCAGGAGCTTGGCGCAAAGCACGCAGGGCTGGCAGGTCACGTAAACGGCCGACCCCCCGATGGCCGTGCCGTAGACGGCAGCCTGAATGAGGGCGTTCTGCTCGGCGTGCAGACCCCGGCACAGCTCGTGTCTTTCTCCGGACGGAACGCCGATCTTTTCGCGCAGGCACCCTACGTCCAGGCAGTGAGCCAGACCGGGCGGAGCACCGTTGTAGCCGGTAGCCAGGATGCGCCTGTCTTTAACTATAACCGCCCCCACCTGGCGGCGCGTGCAGGTAGAGCGCCCGGCCACCACCCTGGCGATATCCATAAAGTACTTGTCCCAGCCGGGCCTTTTCCGCCCGCCCGCTGTGCCTTCATACCCCTGTTCCCCCACTGCATCCGCTCCCCCCAAAAGATTGGCAAGGTCTTTAATAAAGCGGGTACTTGCGGCATATCTCCAGCACCTTTTCCCGCACGGCGGCCAGCTTCTGGGTGTTTTCCCTGTTCACTACGGCAATGTCCATGAGTTCCGCTATTTCCGCCATCTCGGCTTCGCCCAAACCCCGGCTGGTCACGGCCGGCGTGCCCACCCTTATGCCGCTGGCCACATTGGGCGGCAGGGGATCAAAGGGTATGGCGTTTTTATTGACCGCAATGCCCACCGCATCAAAAAGCTCCTGGGCCTGGGCGCCGGTTATGCCCTTATTGCGCAGGTCCACGAGGATTAAGTGGTTGTCGGTGCCGCCGGAAACCAGATCGAAACCGCGAGCGGCCAGCGCTGAAGCCAGCGCTTTGGCATTTTTTACAATCTGCCGCTGGTAGTCTTTAAAGGCAGGCTCTAAGGCTTCTTTGAGCGCCACGGCCTTGGCGGCGATGACGTGCATGAGCGGCCCCCCTTGGGTCCCGGGGAAAACCGCCTTGTTGAGCAGGGCACCGTATTTTTCGGCATTAGCGCACAAGATCATGCCGCCGCGCGGGCCGCGCAGGGTCTTGTGCGTGGTGGTAGTAACCACATCGGCGTGCGGAACAGGGCTCATGTGCAAGCCCGCGGCTACCAGGCCGGCAATGTGGGCCATGTCGACCATGAGAAATGCGCCCACTTCTTCGGCTATTTCCTTAAATTTATAAAAATCAATGGCGCGCGGGTAGGCGCTGGCCCCGGCCACGATAAGCTTTGGCTTGTGCTCGTAGGCTAAACCAAACACTTTTTCGTAATCTATGCGTCCGGTTTCCTTCTCTACCCCGTAAAAGACAAACTTATAGTACCTGCCGGAGATATTTACCGGGCTGCCGTGGGTGAGGTGCCCTCCGTGAGCCAAGTTCATGCCCAAAACGGTATCGCCCGGCTCCAAAAGCGCGTAGTAAACGGCAGTATTGGCCTGCGTACCCGAGTGGGGCTGGACATTGGCGTATGAGGCGCCAAAAAGCTCCTTGGCCCTTTCCACCGCCAGTTCTTCGACTGCATCCACGTACTCGCAGCCGCCGTAATAGCGGCGGCCCGGGTACCCTTCTGCGTACTTGTTGGTCAAAACCGTCCCCTGGGCCTCCATAACTGCCCTGCTGGCCACGTTCTCAGAGGCAATAAGCTCCAGTGTTTCCCGCTGTCGTTTTATTTCCCTTTCAATTATCCCGTAAATTTCGGGATCTACTGTAGATAGGGGGCGCAGCATGTACATTTATTCATCACCTTCCCCGTAGGCCGGCAAATGCCCGCATGCGGGCTTTTGGCGGTAGTATTTTTGTTCTATTTCCTTTATCTTCTCTACCCGGCGGGCATGACGGCCTCCCGCAAACTCAGCCCTCAGCCAGGCAGCCACTATCTCTTTGGCCAGGCCCGGCCCGATAACCCTCTGTCCTAGGGTGAGGATATTGGCGTTATTGTGCTCCCTGGCCGCCTTGGCCGAAAAAGTGTCGTGGCAGTTGGCCGCTCTAATGCCGGGGACTTTGTTGGCGGCAATGGCCACACCAATGCCAGTGCCGCAGCAAATGAGGCCGCGCTCGAACTCCCCCCTGGCCACGGCTTCGGCCACCTTTAAGGCCAGATCGGGGTAGTCCGCCGGTTCCTCAGAAAAAGTGCCAAAATCCCGGTATTCAACCCCTATTTCCTGTAAAAAAGATAAAATTTCGTTTTTCAGTTTAAAGCCGCCGTGATCGCTGGCCACTGCTAATTTCACCGGTGCGCATCCCTCGCCTTTTAAACGGCATTTTTGCCCGGCTGCCGCAAACCTAGCTTTACTATTTTCTACAAAGTCAGCCGATTTCCTTTTGCAGCGTGTCCAAAAATGTTATGCTGTGGAGGATATTTTTAAAAGCGCCTTTTCGATAAGTTCTTTTAGTTTTACGGCACATTCCCGGTAGACTTCCACTGGCTGGCCAATGGGATCAGGCACGTCACCTGCCTCCCCGGCAAACTCCGCCAGGGTAAAAATTTTGCGGGCGGCATCCGGAAACGCTTTTTTGAGTGCTTCCCGGTGAGCTTCTGTCATGGTGAGTATTATGTCTGCTCCCTCCACAACGGCAGCCGACAGCCGCGCTGCCCGGTGACCGGCGGCACTTAAACCCATTTCCTCCAGTACTGATGCCGCCTGCCACGAGACCGGCTCGCCGGCCAGAGCGCACAGGCCGGCGGAAGATACTTCTATGCCGTAAAGGCCGCTCTCGCCAATTACTTTCCTGGCGATGTGCTCGGCCATTGGACTGCGGCACGTGTTGCCGGTACAGACAAAAAGTACTTTCAAACGCTTCACCCCGCCACCAGAAGTTTTATTCCCACGGCTAAAAGCAAAAGTCCTCCGGCCAAGCGCGCTCTGCTTCCCGCCCGCTCACCCAAATATCGCCCCAATAAAAGCCCGGCTGCCGTCATCACCCCGGCCACCGCCCCTATCATACTGGCAGCCGCCAGAAGGCCGGTCTGGCGTGCACCTAGGGTAAAACCCGCGCCCAGCGCATCAACACTCACGCCCGCGCCCAGGAGCAGCATACCGGGGCCTCTGGCCAGGCTCAAAACTTTTTCGCTCCCGTTCCCGCCTCTCAAAGCCTCTTTTAATGTTGCCGCTCCCAAAAAGATCAGGAGCGCAGCACCTGCCAACGCCGCCGTGCGACCCAAAAACTTGCCGGCCAACTCTCCTGCCAGCCAGCCGGCTAAAGGCATGGCTACGTGATAGGCCAGCACGGTAAAAACCATCATTACACCCCAGCGCATACCAATTCCCGCCAGCCCCAGCCCCAAACACAGCGAAAAGGCATCCGTCCCTAAAGCCACCGCCAGCAAAAGAACGGTTAAAAAATCCATCTGCTAAACCCCGCTACACGCGTAAAATTTGAGCGGCGGCCCGGCGCAGGCGGTTCATTACCGCTAGACCCATCCCGCCCTCGTCAATGCCTTCGGCCAGGATGATACTTACACCCAGCTCATCTAAGCGCCTTAAAGCAGCGTACAGCCCGGCGGCCACCGTGGCCGGCTCTTCCCGCCGGCCGGCCTCCACCACCTCTGCTGCCCCGCTGTACAAGGCGCGGCCGGAAACAGCCAATATCCCCACTTTTTTGCCCAGTGAGCGCTCTTGGGCGGCCAGCTCGTTTATTTTGGCAACTACCCTTTCGGGATGGCCCTCCACCAAAACCAGGGGCGCGCGGGGAGCGTAGTGGGTATACTTTAGCCCCGGCGAACGGGGCCTTTCCCCACCCCAAAAGCCCCTGGCGGCCCGGCCGACTTTCACTTGGCCGGTTATGCTCCTTATTTCATCAGGAGTTACGCCGCCGGGGCGCAAGACAGCCGGCACTGGGGAAGTGAGGTCTAAAACCGTCGACTCCACCCCTACACCCGTGGGACCGCCGTCTAAAACGACCTCTATTTTGCCGTTTAAGTCGGCCAAAACGTGTTCGGCTGTAGTAGGGCTCGGCCGGCCCGAAAGGTTAGCGCTGGGTGCCGCCACGGGGACACCGGCCGCTTCAATTAAGGCCAGCGCTACCCGGTGGCGGGGCATGCGTACGGCCACGGTGGCCAGTCCGGCCGTTACCTGAGAAGGGACGGTCTCCTTGGCCGGCAGGATGAGGGTTAAAGGGCCGGGCCAAAAGGCTTCCATGAGCTTTTGCGCCATCGCGCTCACCTCGGCCAGACCGAAGACCTGTTGCCGGGAAGACACGTGCACGATGACGGGGTTGTCGGCCGGGCGGCCTTTGGCTGCAAAGATGCGGCTCACGGCCGCGGCATCTGTGGCGTTGGCTCCCAGGCCGTAAACGGTTTCTGTGGGAAAAGCCACCAGACCCCCGTCTTTTAGCACGCGCGCCGCCTTTTCAATTTCTATTTTGTCCGGGTTTTCGGGGTCTACGCGCACGTGTCTGGTGTTTACGGTTTTTTCACTCACCGTCCACCGCCGCCCTGCTGTCCGGTGCCCCTTCACCTTTCCACCTGGCCGCAATCATCCTGTCCAGGCCGGCGAGATCCTTTTCCACCCGCAGCTCCCAGCCCGCACCGAAAAGGGCCAAAGCGCGCCGGGCTTGGTCGCAGCCTATCTCCAAAAGGAGGCTGCCGCCCGGTTTCAAAAAGGCCGGCGCCTGCCGGACCAGACGCTCGTAGTGGCAAAGTCCTCCTGGACCTCCGTCTAAGGCAACGCGGGGCTCAAAGAGGCGCACTTGCGCCGGCAGAGAAGCCAGGTCCTCGCTGGCAATATAGGGAAGGTTGGCGCAGATGACGTCAGCGCCGCCCGCCAGGCGGCCCTTTAGGGGGTCAAGGAGATCACCCTGTAAAAACACCACTCGTCCGGCCACCCCGTGCCGCACAGCGTTGGCGCGCGCCACCTCCAGCGCGCCGGCAGAAATATCCGTAGCGTAGACACGCAAGCCCGGGCGGTAGTGAGCAAGGCTTACGGCCACGGCGCCGCTCCCCGTTCCCACGTCAACCGCCACCCCGTCCGGCGCTATTAACTCCAGCGCCGTCTCCACCAGGAGTTCTGTCTCCGGGCGGGGGATCAGCACCCGCCTGTCCACATAAAAAGAAAGGCCCATAAATTCTTTTTGGCCGGTTAAGTAAGCCAGCGGCTCTCCGCCGGCACGCCTTTTGGCCAGTTCCCAAAAGCGCTCTTTCTCTTTTTCTGTGAGTATTCTCTCCCAGCAGCAGTAAAGTCCAGCGCGGTCAAGACCGGTGACGTGGGACAAGATGAGTTCCCGGTCTAAGGGGGGGAGCACACCGCTGCGCAAGACATCGCCGACGGCCAGCTGCGGTTTTGCCGCTACCCTGGCCAAAACCTCAAGCCTCACTGTACTGGCTCCACTCGGTAGTGATGAGAGCGTCGATGATTTCATCCAGATCCCCTTCCATCACGGTATCTAAGCGGTGCAGGGTAAGGCCGATGCGGTGGTCGGTCACCCGGTTCTGGGGGAAATTGTACGTGCGGATGCGCTCGCTGCGGTCGCCACTGCCCACCATCGAGCGGCGCGTGCTGGCCAGCTTTTGCTGCTGCTCCTTCTGGGCGCGGTCCAAAAGGCGCGACCTCAGCACCTTCATGGCCTTCTCTTTATTTTTGTGCTGCGACTTCTCGTCCTGCATGGAAACGACAATGCCCGTGGGCAGGTGGATAATGCGCACCGCCGACTGCGTAGTGTTCACCGACTGGCCGCCGTGTCCGGAGGAACAGAACACGTCGATCCTCAAGTCCTCGGGGTCAATCTGAACGTCCACTTCTTCAGCCTCGGGCAGCACGGCCACCGTGGCGGCGGAAGTGTGAATGCGCCCCCCCGATTCCGTAGTGGGTATGCGCTGGACGCGGTGCACGCCGCCCTCGTACTTTAAGCGGCTGTAAGCGCCCTTGCCCTCGATGAGAAAAATGACTTCTTTAAAGCCGCCTATATCGGTCTGGTTGGCGCTCAAAATTTCCGTTTTCCAGCCCTGGCTTTCGGCGTAGCGCGTGTACATGCGGAAGAGGTCGGCTGCAAACAGGGCTGCCTCCTCGCCGCCGGTCCCGGCCCGGATCTCTAAAATCACGTTCTTTTCATCGTTGGGGTCTTTGGGGTGCAGCAAAATTTTCAGCTGTTTTTCTAAGTGTTCCTTTTTTTCTTCCAGTTCATCCAGTTCGGCCTGGGCCATGCTGCGCAGTTCGGGGTCTTTTTCTTCTTCTAAGAGGAGCTTTGCTTCCTCCATTTCTTTGATCACCTTTTTATAGCGGCGGTAAGCATCCACCACTTCGGCCAGTTCGGCGTGAGCTTTGGCGTACTGCTGCCACCGGGGAATGTCCGCTATAACTTGGGGGTCTCCCAGCAGGCTTTCCAGTTCGTTGTACTTCTCTTCAATGCCGGCCAGCTTATCCAGCATCGACACTCACCTCCTCCAAAACCGCCGTAAAAGCGCAAAGTGCTACCTCCACCTGGTCATCTCCGGGCTCACCGGTAGTGAGGCGCTGCAGCCAAAGACCCGGCGCGGCTAAAAAGCGCCCCGGCCAAGTTCTGGCGTGCTTTCCGGACAGCTTGATAAATTCGTAAGAGATGCCGGCCACCACCGGCAGGAGCAGGACGCGCGATAAAAGCCTCCACCACAGGACCTGGCTGCCCAGCAGGGAAAAAAGAAAAATACTTATAATCATGACGACCAGCAAAAAACTCGTCCCGCAGCGCGGGTGCAAGACCGAATGCCGCTGTACAGATTCCACCGTGAGTTCTTCGCCCGCTTCATAAGCGTTAATTACTTTGTGCTCGGCCCCGTGGTAAGCAAAAACCCGCCGGATATCCTCAAACCTCCCGATGGCGGCCACGTAGGCCAAAAAGACGGCCATCCTAAAAAAGCCCTCAATCAGGTTTTGAGCCAAATTTCCGGGAGCAAGCGCGAGCAGTAAGTGGGCGCCCCACACGGGCAGCACGGCAAAAAGAAATACGGCCAGGCCCAGAGCCGCTGCTACCGTTAAAGCTATCTCCCGGCCCGAAAGTTTTTCACCCTCGCCGGCTGCCTGAGCCGCCGAAAAAGACAGCGCTTCAATGCCGAGCCACAGCGACTCTGCCAGGACGTACACCCCGCGCCCGAAGGGCCACCTGAAGAGGAAAAATTTTTTCTGCCCTGCGGGAAGCGGTTTTTTATCTACAATAATGCCGCTGTCCGGCCGGCGGACAGCCACGGCCCAATATTGGGGGCCGCGCATCATTACACCCTCAATTACTGCCTGCCCACCGTAATGAAAAGGAGCGCTCAAAACAGGCCACCTCCCGCCCCAGCTCCCCATATGCAGCTGTAGCAGAGCGCCTGCTCTGCTACACACCTTCCTTGGTCAAACCGTATTTCTTGCGGAACCTTTCGGCTCTGCCCCCGGTTTCAATGGTGCGCTGTGTGCCGGTATAAAACGGGTGGCACTTCGAGCAGATTTCCACACGCAGCTCTTTTTTCGTTGAGCCGGTTTCAAAGGTCTCCCCGCATATACAGGTGACCCTGGCTTTCCCGTAAGCCGGGTGAATGTTCTTCTTCACCGCCTATCACCTCTTTTTGTTCTCTTTTCTTGTAACCATAAGACTAAATTATTTTAGCACAGCCAGCGCGCCAATGACAAGAAAATCGCACCGCGCCCGTGGTTTTTCGCCAAACCGGATTTACTCGCCGCCCCTCTTCAAGACGGGGACCGGCGGGCCCTCGCCCTTGCCCAAAACCGTTACCGTGACCCTCAAGAGGAGGAAGAGCAAAATCCCCGCCCCCACCGTGGCCAGGAGGACGTAGTGCGTGGCGTAGAGGTACCAGCAGAGCAAAAAGGCGTTGGCCACCGCCACTGACAGGATCATCAGGGGAAAAGCCACTTTCAAAAAGCCCATAAAGCTTATGGGGAGCCCCCTCTTTTCGGACATGCCGGCCACCACCACGTTGGCCGAAGCCCCGATCAACGACCCGTTGCCGCCAAGGCAAGCCCCCAGCGAGAGCGACCACCACAAGAACTCCAGGTTGGCGATCCCGCCCAGACGGCCCATGTCCTGGATTAAGGGGATCATGGTGGCCACAAAGGGGATGTTGTCCACAAAAGCCGAGGCCAGCGCCGACAGCCACAGGATGAGCACCCCCGTCCCCATCAGCTCGCCGCCGGTAACCCCGAGCGCCCACCTGGCCGCCGCTTCAATGAGGCCCACCTTCTCCAAGCCCCCCACCACCACAAAGAGGCCCAGGAAGAAGAAGATCACCGGCCACTCTACGAGCTGCAGGGCGTGCTCCGGGTCTTCGGCGGTGATGACCAGGAGCAGGGCGGCAGCGCACAGGGCGACCACCGACGATTCCAAGTGAACGTACTGGTGCAGGACAAAGCCCAAAATGGTCAGGGCCAGCACCAAAAGGCACTTGCGCAAAAGCTTTCTGTCGCGGATCTCCTCGTTTTCGTCCAGCTGCAAAAGTTCGGCGACGGCCTCCGGCCCGGCTTTGAGGCTATTTTTGTAAATGAGCTCAAGGATAAAGATGGTGAGGACGTAAATGACAAAGACTACCGGCGTCAAATTGATCAAGAAGTCCATAAAGCCCAGGCCGGTAGCGCTGCCGATCATGATGTTGGGGGGGTCGCCGATCAACGTGGCCGTGCCGCCGATGTTGGAGGCGATGATCTCGGCGATCAAAAAGGGCAGCGGGCTTATTTTAAGCCGCTCCGCAATGGCAAAAGTGACGGGCACAATCAAGAGTACAGCAGTCACGTTGTCCAAAAAGGCCGAGAGAACGGCAGTGATTAAAGAAAGCGAGGCCATGATCTTCACGGGCTGGCCGCCGGCCGCCCTGGCCGCCTTCACGGCCAAATATTCAAAGAGACCGGTGCGCCGCGTAACGCCCACGATGATCATCATCCCGCTCAATAGGCCGATGGTGTGAAAATCGATGGCGGCAATTGCCTCGTCGGCTTCCAGAATGCCGGTAATGACCACCAGTGCCGCGCCGGCAAAAGCCGCTGCTGTACGGTGTATTTTTTCGGTCACGATGGCGGCGTAAACGATGAAAAAAATACCTGCCGCCAGTAAAACCTGGAGGTTTTCCCCCACAACCAAACGCCTCCCCTGCAAAAATTAAGCGGGGCAGGAAGTCAAATAGCCGGACTTCCCACCCCAAAAAGTCCCCTTACCTTGCAGCAAAACCCCAGCGGGCCCTGCCCAACACGAACTGCTAACGCCCATATTTTTTACTTTACCGCCAGGTATTATAACACGGGTCCACTCGCCGGGCAATACCTTAGCGCAACTTACCCGGCAGAGCGTCTTGGGCCCGTTTAAGACACGAGGGACGGCAGGTAGGTGGCCAGCTGCGGGAAAGCGATGAGAAGGGCCACGCAGACGATGACGGCGGCCAAGAAAGGCCAGATCCCTTTAAAAATGACCTCTAGCGGCACATCCGGCGCTACCCCCTTGATGATGTAGACGTTCATGCCCACGGGCGGGGTTATCACCCCCATGGCCACTGTCAAGACAATGACCACCCCAAACCATATGGGGTCGTAACCCAGGGTGTGCACTACCAGGGGGTAAAATATCGGTATGGTGAGCAAAATCATGGCCAGGGCGTCTATAAAGCAGCCGAGCACGAGGTAAATAAACAATACTACGGCCATAACGGCAAAGGGGGGCAGCGGCAGCGACCCGGCCCAGGCGGCAACTTCGGACGGTATCCTGCTAATGGCCATAAAGCGCCCGAAAACATTGGCCCCGGCCACCAAAAACATGATCATGGCCGTCGTGCGCGTGGTGTCCAAAAGCGACTTTACAAAGCCTTCCCGGCTGAGCCGCCTCTCCAGCAGGGCTACGGCCAGAACGCCGGCGGCTCCTACCGCCCCGGCTTCGGTAGGGGTAAACCAGCCGGCAAAAAGCCCGCCTACAGATATGAGGAAAATGACCAGCACCTCGCCCAAGCCGCCGCGCAGCGAAGAAAGCTTTTCACGCGCGCTGGCCTTTGGCCCCGGCGGCCCCAGTTCGGGCCGGCGCCTGGTAACAAAGTAGACGGCCAGCATGTAGAGCAGGGTGAGGACAACCCCCGGCACAATGCCGGCCATAAACAGCTTCCCCACTGACTGTTCGGTGGCCGTGCCGTAGACAATAAAGATAACGCTGGGGGGGATGAGCACGCCCAAAACCCCGCCGGCTGCTACGCTCGCCGTGGCCAGCGAGTCGTCGTAGCTGTACTTTTTCATCTCCGGCAGGGCAATAGAACCGATGGTGGCGGCAGTGGCCGTATTGGACCCGCAGACGGCCCCAAAAACGGCGCAGGCCGCCTGCGTGGCCATGGCCAGACCCCCCGGCAGGTGGCCGATCAGCCGGTAGGCAAAGACGTACAGCTGAGTGCCGATGCCGGAATAGTAAGCCAGGTACCCCATCCAGCAGAACATGGGGATGACGCTTAAGGAATAGGAAGTAAAAGTAGAGTAAAGCTCCCGCACCACCATGTTGAGGGCCACGGCCGGCTGGGTCAGGGCGGCAAAGCCTAAGAATCCGGTCAGGGCCATAGCGGTGGCAATGGGCGTCCTTATGGCGATCAGCGCCAAAAACAGGGCAATGCCGGCTAATCCGGCGGCATGGGGGCTCATCTTTTATTCCCCCTTTTAAGTTCAATGAAAACGCCGGCCGTCTTGCACAAAATTACCAGGGAGTACACCGCCAAACCGGCAGACACTGCCGCCACAAACGGCCCTGCCGGGAGCTGGGCCGTGGACGTAACCTGTCCCTTTTGCGCCAGAGTGCGCGCGTAAGAAAGCACATACCAGGACACCGCGCCCCAAAAGCAAAAGCCGGCGGTACCTGCCAGGAGAGCGGCTGCCGCCCGCAACCCCGCCGGCAGCCGCTCGACGAGAAAGCTTATGTCTATGTGCCCGTTTTGCACCTCGCAGTTTGCCAAAGACAGGGCTATAACCAGGGCGGTCAAGAGCCCTACGTATTCGTAAGCGCCGAACACAGGCAGCTTGAAGGCGCTGCGCATAACGACGTTGGCCACTACCAGCACCATCACAGCCGCCAGGAGCCAGCCCGCTACCCGGTCTAAATAGCGGCTGGCCGCCCGCATAAAAATCTCAAAACGCCCCAACTGACCGTTCTCCCCTCTCCGCACAGCGCCCATTTCACGCCTCTTTGTTGTACTTGTCCGCCAGTTCCTTTACCTTTTGCAGCACTTCTTCGCCGTTTACGCCCTTACTCTTTACGCTTTCCACGTACTCCCTTTGAATCGGTTCAACCAGCGCCTTCCAGCGGCTGACCTCGCTTTCCGGAAGCTCGATGGTCTTCATGCCTTTTTCTCCCACCGCCCACTTGAGAGCAGCTTCGTTCTGCATATCCCACAGCCCGGCGGCAGCCTTGGCAAAGTATTCCTCGTTGACCCTTTCAATGGCCTTTTGCACATCGGCCGGCAGGGAGTTCCATACATCTTTGTTCATGGTCAAGAAAAAGAGCGTGTTGTACAAAAACGGCGTAAAAGTGATGTACTCGGTCACTTCGGCCTGCTTCCACCCCTGCAGGACCTCTACGGGGCCCAGGTTGCCCTTGACCACGCCCTTGGAGAGGGCCTCATAGGCATCCGACTGGGGCATGGCCACCGGGTTGGCCCCTAAGGCCTTTAAGGTCTTGGCACTTAGACCCGTAGCCCGGATCTCCAGCCCCTTTAAGTCTTCGAGACTTTTCACCGGCACTTTGGTGTAGAGGTCGCCCGGGCCGGTGGCAAAGACCATCATCAGCACCGTATCCTGAACTTCCTGGGGTTTTAAGAGTTTAATCCCCTCCCAGGCCACTTTGCTGGCCACCTTGGAGTTTTTATAAGTAATGCCCGGCAGCTCAAAGGCCTCCAGCACCGGGAACCTGCCCCTGGTGTAAGAAAAACAGGACAGTCCGAGATCGGCTATGCCGCTCACCACCCCGTCGTAGACGGCATCGGCCGCCAAAAGGGTGTTAGCGGGGTAGCTCGTGATCTTTACCCTGCCACCGGTAGCCTCCTCCACAGCCCGCGCCCACGGCTGCACGAGATCCTTCTCTGCCGGGTGCGTGCTGGGGAAAAAGTGGGCCAGCTTAAGTTCAAAGACTTTACCGCCACCGGCGGGCGCTTTCGTTTGCGTCCCGCAGCCGGCCAAAAGCGCGGCGGATAACAGCAGGAAAATTGCTGCTGTCACTTTAATGAAATTAAATCTGCCTTTCACGCTCATGCCTCCCATCTTGGACAAAATAAAAAAACTCCCGCAGGAGTTCAGCTGGACGTGCGCCGTCATTAGGATACAGATCTTTGAGCAGCACGCCGTTATACCCTGCCGTCCTAACCGTCCTACTGCCATTTGGTTCTTGTGCCCGTAACACTTTGCTTACCGAACTTCAAAAACGCATAAAGGCTTGCCCTTGTGAACGCGCCTTAAAACCCCTCCTCCCGCGCTTTTTTAAAATGGTCAAGCTAACAGCTTACTAAAAAACTGATTATTCGCCAAACAAACCGTTTTCCCTTCTTTCGCGGGCAGCCAACCGGCAAATTTTAAATAAAAAAGAAAGAGCGCACCGCTTGGGAACGCTCTTTTCTTTTTCTGGCGGAGAGTGAGGGATTCGAACCCTCGATACAGGTTTTTTCCCGTATACTCGCTTAGCAGGCGAGCGCCTTCAGCCAACTCGGCCAACTCTCCGCAACCTTTTCCCCGCACCTGCACCGGCCAAAACCTTGGCGGAGGGGGTGGGATTCGAACCCACGGGCCCCAGAACAGAGCCAGCGATTTTCAAGACCGCCTCCTTAAACCGCTCGGACACCCCTCCAACGGCGAATGCGGGCACTTATGCCTTCTCTAGAGCTAAATTTAACACAAAGTGAGCACTCCTGTCAACCAAACCTGGCTTTTGACCAGCATTTTGCGCAGTACGGCTTTGCCTTGTGCACTGCGCCATAACCCCGGTGCCCGGTTTATCTAACCGGTTTTATTTCCTCCAGCCCGCCCATGTAAGGGCGCAGCACTTTGGGCACAGCCACCGAGCCGTCCTCGCGCTGGTAGTTCTCCAGCACGGCGGCCAGTGTGCGCCCCACGGCCAGGCCGGAACCGTTTAGAGTGTGCACGTATTCGGGCTTTTCTTTGCCGCGGCGAAAGCGTATGCCGGCGCGGCGGGCCTGAAAGTCCTCAAAATTGCTGCAGGAGGAAATTTCCCTGTACTCGCCGTAACTGGGCAGCCAGACTTCCAAATCGTAAGTTTTGGCCGCCGAAAAACCTAAGTCGCCGGTGCAGAGCACCACTACCCGGTAAGGGAGCTCTAAAAGCTTTAAGATCTCCTCGGCATCGGCCGTGAGCTTCTCCAGCTCTTCGTACGACTGCTCGGGCCGGCAAAATTTGACGAGCTCTACTTTATTAAACTGGTGCTGGCGGATCAATCCCCGCGTGTCGCGGCCGGCAGCACCCGCCTCGGCCCTAAAACAGGCGCTGTAAGCGCAGAGCTTTACGGGCAGGTCCTCGCCGGCCAGTATTTCTCCCCGGTACAAGTTGGTCACCGGCACCTCGGCAGTGGGGATCAAGTAATAATCCATGCCCTCCAGCTTAAACATATCTTCGGCAAACTTGGGCAGCTGCCCCGTGCCGAACATGCTGTCGCGGTTTACTATAAAAGGTGGAAATACTTCTGTGTAGCCGTGCTTTTCCACGTGCGTGTCCAGCATAAAATTGATGAGCGCCCGCTCCAGGCGCGCCCCTGCCCCCTTGTAAAAACTGAACCTGGCGCCGGTCACTTTGCCGCCCCGCTCAAAGTCAATGATGTCCAGTTTTTCACCCAGTTCCCAGTGGGGTCTAGCCGTAAAAGGAAAGGCGGGCGGGCTTCCCCACGTGCGGACGACCGGGTTGTCCTCGCTGGAGGAGCCGTAAGGGACCGAGGGGTGGGGGATGTTGGGGATGTTGTAGAGGATTTCTTCCAGCCTCTTTTCTATTTCCCTCACCTCTTCGTCCCGCTCTTTTATTTTCTGGGAAAGCTCCCTCATCTCCAGCACCATGTCACCGGCATCTTCTCCTAAACGCTTCTTGCGGCCGATTTCTTCGGAGACTACGTTGCGCCTGTTCTTCATTTGCTCAACAACAAAGATCTTTTCCCTTCTTAACTCATCGAGAGCCAAAAACTCGTCCAGGGCCGCTTTTTGACCGCGCTTTTCTAAAGCTTCGCGCACAGCCTTTGGGTTATTGCGCACAAATTTGATATCGAGCACAGTAATACATCTCCCGTTCTTAAGCTTGCCTGCACTTAAAAAAATACGGCCGGCCATTACCGGCCAGCCTTAATTATACTACAGTCGGCGGTTAATTGTAAAATTTTACTTGAAAAACTTAAAGGCTAACTTTTTTTACACCCAGTATACCGTCTATTTTAGCAATTTCCTCTAAAGTTTCGTCCGGCACGGGGCAGTCAACATTTAAGAGCATGACCGCCTTGCCGCCCACTATTTTGCGGCCCACCTGCATGCCGGAAATGTTAATGTCGTGGGCGCCGATTAAGTTGCCAACCGGACCGATAATGCGCGGCTTGTCGATATGGGGGATGTAGAGCATGTGCCCCTCGGGCACCGCATCGACGTGGTAACCGTCAATGCACACAATGCGGGCGTCAATACCGCCAAATACGGTGCCTCCTATGGAAATTTCATCGATATCGGAAGTTACCTTTACGGAGATCAGGTTGGCGTAACCGCTCTCCTCACCGGCCAGCTTCTGAACCACATCAATGCCGCGGTTCCTGGCCAAAAGCGGCGCGTTTACAAAGTTTACTTTTTCCTGCAGGACGCAGTCTAAAAAACCCTTTAATATAACCGTGGTGACCGGCGCCACTTCCTGATTGGCCAGATCTCCGCTGTAAGCAATTTCGATTTTATTTACCCGGCCGCTGACGATTTGCGCTACAAACTTGCCCATTTTCTCTGCCAGGAATAGGTAAGGTTTGATGGCGGCCATGGCCTTCGGGCTGATAGAAGGTATATTCACGCTGTTCTTGACAAATTCGCCTTTTAGAGCCGCCACTACATCTTGGGCCACATCGACGGCCACAGAAAGCTGGGCTTCTCGCGTGGATGCGCCCAGGTGGGGTGTGGCAATAAAGTTATTCAGTTCAAAGAGGGGGCTTTTCGTTTCGGGTTCGGTTTCAAAAACGTCCAGGGCCGCACCGGCCACCTTGCCCGCCACCATGGCCCGGTAGAGGGCTTTTTCGTCTACAATGCCGCCCCGGGCACAGTTGACGATCCTCACCCCGTCCTTCATCTTGGCAAAAGCCTTCTCGCCGATCATGTACTTTGTTTCACTAGTCAGCGGTATGTGCACAGTGATGAAGTCAGAACGCTCTAAAAGCTCGTCCAAGGAAACGAGATCAATACCCAGCATTTCTGCCTTCTCTTCGGTAATAAAGGGGTCGTAGGCCAGCACTTTCATTTCCAGACCCTGGGCTCTCTTGGCCACCGCCGAGCCGATCCGGCCAAGGCCGATGACCCCCAGCACTTTGTCCCTCAATTCCACACCCACAAAGGAATTCTTATCCCATTTCCCGGCACGCAAAGAGGCGTTGGCCTGGGGTATGTTGCGGGCCAGGGCCAGCATCATGGCAATGGTGTGCTCGGCGACAGCAATGGTATTGCCTGCCGGGGCGTTAACCACGAGAATGCCCCGCGCCGTAGCAGCCGTCACGTCAATATTGTCTACCCCCACACCGGCCCGGCCGATGACTTTTAGCCGCCCGGCGTGTTCAATAACCCTGGCCGTCACTTTGGTGGCGCTGCGCACTATGAGGCCGTCGTAATCGCCGATTACCCGCACGAGTTCATCCTCGTTCATTTTTTCGCCAATGACCACCTCAATATCCGGCTCCCTGCGCAGGGCAGTAAGGCCGCTCTCCTCTACCTTGTCCAGCACCAAGACTTTCATCAATTTAACCTACCCCCCCAAAATTTCTCGGGATAAACCGCCGCAACAGCTCGTCACGCAATTTTAAATCCTGCCGAGAAATACCTCCTGGGCTGCCCTCACCCCGCTGCCCAGCTCTACCGGCCAGTCAAGGCGGGCCAGGGCCATTTCCAGAGCGCCTACCGCCACTATAACATCCGTCTTGTCGCAAAAGCCCATGTGGGCAATGCGGAAAATCTTGCCTTTCAAAACCCCCTGCCCGCCGGCAAAGGCTACACCGTACTCGCGGCGCGCAATTTGGCGGAGTTCGTCGGCATCGGTGCCTTCAGGCCCCCATACGGCCGTAAGCGCATTGGAAGCGCAGTGTTCTTGCGCCAAGAGACGAAGCCCCAGCGCCGCAACCGCTGCCCTGGTCGCCCGGGCCAAAAGGGCATGGCGGGCGTAAACATTCGGCAGGCCCTCCTCCAGCATCATGTCCAAAGCCGCCTCCAACCCCAAGAACATGCTGACGGCCGGAGTATAAGGTGTGTTCCACTTTTCTATATTCTTGCGGCAGGCCGGCAGGCTGAAGTAAAAGCGGGGCGATTTGTTGGCCTGCACAACTTCCCATGCCTTTTGGCTGACCGTCACCATGGAAAGGCCGGGCGGGAGCATAAAAGCTTTTTGCGAAGCCGTGCACAGCATATCGATGCCCCAGTCGTCAACCCTGATTTCTATTGCACCGGCGCCGCTTACGGCGTCCACCAGCAAAAGGGCGGGGGTCCTGCCGACAAGGCTCCCTATCCCCTGGATGTCATTGACCACACCCGTGGAAGTCTCGTTTTGCGTGGCCAGTACCACCTTGGTATCCGGGTGTTCGGCCAGCTTTTCTTCTACTACTTTGAGGTCCACGCAGTTGCCCCATCCAAAATTAACCTCCACTACCTGCGCCCCGTAAGCCTTGGCAATGCTGGCAAAACGCTCGCCAAAGTTGCCCGTAATGAGGGCCAGCACCTTATCACCCGGACTTACTGTATTGGCCACAGCCGCTTCCATAGCACCGGTGCCGGAATTGGTCAGCACGAAGACATCACCTTTCGTGTTAAAGACGAGCCTTAGCTTCTCCACTACCCGCTGGTATAACTTGGCAAATTCCTGCGTCCGGTGACCAAACATGGGCTTAGACATGGCGGCCACTACGGCCGGAGGTACAGGTGTCGGGCCGGGAATTAAAAGGTAACTCTTATCACGCACAACAACTTCCCCCTCTTCAATAATTTAACCTCCCGCCCCTGTACAGGGACGAGAGGTTATCTCCCGCGGTACCACCCTTCTTGGCCTAAAAGAGCAAACCCGCCCTTTACGGCCCGCCTCGAAACAGTTATAACGGGGCTTCCCCGAACCCGCCTACTACTTTTTTCGGCAGGCCCCCTCCAGGGAGCCATTTCACCGCCGCCCCTACCGGTTCGCAGCATCCACCGGCTCTCTGCCAGGACAGCAAACGGTTACTCTACCCCTTCACCGGGTTTTTTATAAAACTTGCTTAAGATATTACTACAACCAACAAAAACTTGCAAGATGCCCGCCCGAAGAAGATATTTTCAATAAGTTAAAAACAAGGTGCCTGGCACCGTTTATTAACTTTTGCATATGTCTAAAAAGTACCTGTGCACGCGCAAGTCAGAAGTCAGCTCGGGGTGAAAGGCGGCCGCTAAGATATTGCCCTGGCGGGCAAAGACTATTTTACCGCCGTACTCTGCCAGCACCTCTACCCCTTCGCCCACTCTGGTGATGTAGGGGGCCCGGATGAACACGCCCCGGTAGGGAGCGTCGCCGAGCACCGGGATGGCAAGGTCAGCCTCAAAGCTGTCCACCTGACGGCCGAAGGCATTGCGCTCTACCGTGCAGTCCATAAGGCCAAGGCGCGGCTGGTTTGAGCCGGCAATCTCTTTGGCCAGCAGGATGAGCCCGGCGCAGGTGCCAAAAATTGGCATACCCTTCCTGCCCATTTTTATAATGGGCTCAAGCAGGCAGTAATCTTCCAGAAGCTTGCCGATAGTTGTGCTCTCACCGCCCGGTATGACCAGAGCCGCAAGACCATCAAGATGCTGGGGCTTTCTCACCTGCACGGTCTTGGCGCCGCACGCTTCCAAAGCCGCCTGGTGTTCTCTAAAAGCCCCTTGCAAAGCCAGGACGCCCACAATCATAGTGACAAAAACTTCCTTTCTTTAGTACATTGACGCCTTTACTTGCTCAGTAGCGGCGCACTTTGCATTTACCAGCCGCGGTCCTGCATCCTCTGGGCAGGAGCAATAGCAGATATCTCCAGGCCGGGCATGGCTTCTCCCAGACCCTTGGAAACTTCCGCCAAAACATGGGGGTCATTGTAGTGGGTAGTAGCAGCCACAATGGCCCTGGCCCTCGCTATGGGGTCTTTGGACTTGAAAATACCGGAACCGACAAATATGCCGTCACTTCCCAGCTGCATCATAAGAGCAGCGTCAGCCGGAGTGGCAATACCGCCGGCAGCAAAATTCACTACCGGCAGGCGACCGAGTTCGGCTACCTGCACCAGCAGCTCATAAGGGGCTCCAATCTCTTTGGCGTAAGCCATCAGTTCTTCTTTCGGCATGTTCTGCACACGGCGTATCTCGCTCATCATAATCCGCATGTGCCTTACGGCCTCTACCACGTTGCCGGTGCCGGGCTCGCCTTTAGTCCTGATCATAGCCGCCCCTTCGCCTATCCTGCGCAAGGCCTCTCCCAAGTTTCTCGCCCCGCAAACAAAGGGAACCTTAAAAGCGTGCTTGTCGATGTGGTGCTGCTCATCGGCAGGGGTGAGCACTTCGCTCTCGTCGATGTAGTCTACCCCTAGGGCCTCTAAGATCTGGGCCTCCACAAAATGGCCGATCCGCACTTTGGCCATCACCGGTATGGTCACAGCGTCCATGATCCGCAAAATAACTGTGGGGTCGGCCATCCTGGCCACGCCCCCCGCCGCCCTTATGTCGGCCGGCACACGCTCCAAGGCCATGACGGCGCAAGCTCCGGCTTCTTCGGCTATTTTGGCCTGCTCGGGGGTGGTGACGTCCATAATGACCCCGCCCTTTAGCATTTCGGCAAGGCCTTTTTTCACTGTCCAGGTGCCCTTTTGTGCACTGTCGGCTGCCATCTTCTATGCCTCCATTCGAGTTCTGCTCTTAACTAACAAATTATTCTACAATAGAAAAAAGTCCGTGACAAGATTGTCGAAAGAAACGATTGTAGACGGACCAGAGTTTCGTTCAGAGTGCTCAAATACGCTCTTTGCCAAAAATTTTATTTTTTAATTCAAAAAACATTAATTATGCTCTATAATAACAAAAAAATAAATTAAAAACAAAATAAACTAACTCTGGCAATTTAAGAGCAGGTTTAGCCCACAAAACCAGTCCGGGAGGGAAATCATGGCCGGCGAATTTCTAGTAAACCGGATACCGGGAGAAGAAATATACAACAGGGTGTTTAAGCTGCAGGAGCACCTCTTGGGAGAAGGCATCGGGGGCGCCCTCATCGTACAAAAAGCCGATTTGTTTTACTTCAGCGGAACATGCCAGGACGCCCACCTCTTTATTCCGGACCGGGGCGAACCTACGCTTATGGTCAGGAGGAATTACGAGAGGGCAGAAAAAGAGAGTGCCCTGGAGAATATAGTTGAAGTGCAAAACTTTAAAGAGATGGGCAATATGATTGCCCGCAGCACAAAGAGTAATGACCGCCTGGGATTAGAGCTGGACGTCATTCCTTATAACCTGTTTTTAAAGTATAAAGAAATGTTAAAGCCGGCAGAAATAGTTGACATCTCGCCAGCCGTGCGGCGCATCAGGATGATTAAAACGCCTTACGAGATAGAAATTCTCAAAGAAGCAGGCCGCCTTTCTAAAGAAGTGTTTGAAGAAATACCCGATTTTATAAAAGAAGGCATGACTGAAGCCGAACTGGGAGCCAGAATTGAATACCTTTTAAGGCTAAAGGGACACCAGGGATTGATCCGCACCAGGGCTTTCAACCAGGAAGGCACGGCTCACATCCTCTCGGGCTGGACATCGGCCTACGCCAGCTTTTTTGACGGCCCCACCGGAGGAGCCGGTCTGGGGCCGCATTTTCCCCAGGGCCCCAGCTGCAAAAGAATCGGCCGCCATGAGCCAATAGTAGTCGATTTTGCCACCGTTTTCCGCGGTTATGTATTTGATCAGACCAGAATATTTTCCATAGGGCCGCTTCCCGATAAGCTATTAGAGGCCCATGAAACCGCTTTGCGCATTAAAAGGAAGACTGTTTGCCAGGCTGTGCCCGGCTCCAACGGAAAAGAACTTTACAACACGGCCCAGAGCATGGCGCAAAAGGCAGGTCTTGCCAGCCACTTTATGGGGTACGGCCAGGGGGTGAGTTTTGTAGGGCACGGGGTCGGCTTAGAACTCGATGAACTGCCGGTCATAGCCAAAAACTTTGATATTGTCCTCCAGCCGGGAATGGTTTTCGCCCTGGAGCCCAAGTTTTCTTTTCCCGGCGAAGGGACCGTGGGGGTAGAAGACACTTTTCTCGTAACCGCAAGTGGCACAGAACAGCTCAACCAGCTCGAAGATGCCGTAACGGTGCTCTGAGTAACGGTACTCTGAGCAAAACCCGCCGCCTAAAAAGGGCGGCGCTTTTATTCCTCCTCACAAACTTTGGCCATATCTACCACGGCATCGCCTTCTTCCAGCCTCATGAGCATTACGCCTTGGGCAGACCTGCCCAGGGCTGAGATTTCTTTGGCCTTTAGCCTGATAATTAACCCCTCGGCCGTGACCAGCATTACCTCATCGCTTTCCCCTACCACCCCGATAGTGGCTACCGCGCCGTTTCTGGAGGTGACCTTTGTGCCTGTAACCCCTTTTCCGCCCCGGGACTGCACCCGGAACTCATCCAAATGCGTGCGCTTGCCGTAACCCTTTTTGGTCACAGAAAGCAAAAATGCACCCTCACGCGCCGTCCCCATGCCGACCACTTCGTCCCCGTCCTCCAAGGTAATTCCTTTTACGCCGCGGGCCGTACGGCCCATTGAGCGGACGTCTGTCTCGGGAAAGCGGATGACCATTCCCCGCCTGGTAGCCAAAAAGATCTCTTCGCTGCCGCTGGTGAGCTGTACACCCACCAGCTCATCCCCCTCATCGAGGGACAGGGCAATAATCCCGTCGCGGCGAGAAGTGTCATAATCGGCAAGCGGCGTTTTTTTCACCACCCCGCGCCTGGTAGCCATGAAGAGGAAGTGACCCCCGCCAAAATCTCTCACCGGAATGACGGCTGTAATCCTCTCATCACTGCCGATGTAGAGCAGGTTAACAATAGCCGTTCCCCTGGCCTGCCTTCCCGCCTCGGGTATTTCATGCACCTTGAGCCTGTATACCTTGCCTTTATTAGTAAATACAAGAAAGAAGTGGTGGGTGGTTGTTATAAAGAGGTGGCGGACAAAATCCTCTTCTTTTGTACCCATAGCCGTCACCCCGCGGCCGCCGCGGTGCTGGCTGCGGTAAGTATCCAGAGGTATTCTCTTAATGTAACCCTGGTTGGTCACCGTAATAACGACATCTTCTTCGGCGATAAGGTCTTCCTCGCCCAAAAGGGCTTCTTCGGCTGTTATGACCGTGCGCCGCGGGTCGGCGTATGAGCTTTTAATGGCCAGAAGCTCCTCCTTTATAATACCCAAAACCTTCTTTTCATCTGCTAAAACCGAGCGCAGGTAGGAAATTTTTTCCACCAAATTTTTATACTCTTCTTCCAGTTTATCCCTCTCCAGGCCGGTAAGCTGCCTTAAGCGCATTTCCACAATGGCTTCGGCCTGCTTTTCAGTAAGGTTAAATCTTTCTACCAGTGCCTTTTTGGCATCTTCCGGCGTTTTTGACGAGCGGATAATGGCGATTACTTCGTCTAAGTGGGCCAGGGCAACGCGCAGACCCTCCACTATGTGCGCTCTCCGCTCCGCTTTTTCAAGGTCAAAACGAGTGCGGCGCACTATTACGTCTTTCTGGTGTTCCAAGTAATAAAATAGCAGTTGTTTTAAGTTTAAGACCTGCGGCTGGCCGTCGACCAGGGCCAGCATGATAACCCCGTAAGTTTCCTGCATTTGGGTGTGCTTGTAGAGCTGGTTCAATATAACTTTGGGGTCGGCGTCTCTCTTTAGTTCAACAACTATGCGCATGCCGCGGCGGTCAGACTCATCCCTTAAATCACTTATACCCTCGATCTTTTTATCTTTGACCAACTCAGCAATCTTTTCAATGAGCTTGGCCTTATTGACCTGATAGGGTATTTCGCTGACCACAATACAGTGCCTGCCGCCTCCCATCTTTTCGACCGCGGCTTGCGCGCGCACCTTAATACTCCCTCTGCCCGTCGTGTACGCCTGTACAATTCCCTGGCGGCCCATAACTTTACCGCCGGTGGGAAAGTCCGGCCCCAATATAACGGTCATCAGCTCTTTTACTTCTGCTTGCGGCTTATCGATGAGCATTACCAGCCCGTCGATAACTTCACCTAAGTTATGAGGCGGTATATTGGTAGCCATGCCGACGGCAATGCCGGCTGAACCGTTGATGAGCAAGTTGGGAATGCGGGACGGCAAAACGGTGGGTTCCTCAGTCTTGCCGTCGTAATTGGGAATAAAATCTACCGTATCCTTATCTATGTCAGTGAGCATTTCGGCGGCGATGCGGGCCAGGCGGGCTTCGGTGTAACGCATGGCCGCCGCCGCATCGCCGTCAATAGAACCAAAGTTGCCGTGACCGTCAACCAGCGGGTAACGGCAGGCAAAGTCTTGCGCTAAGCGGACCAGAGCGTCGTAAACGGCTGCATCGCCGTGGGGGTGATACTTGGCAAGAACTTCACCGACGATGTAGGCCGACTTGCGGTGGGGTTTATCCGGTGTAAGACCAAGTCTGTACATGGCGTAAAGAATCCGCCGGTGAACGGGCTTTAAACCGTCTCTCACATCTGGCAGGGCCCTGCCTACAATAACGCTCATGGCGTAATCGAGGTAGGAATTTTTCATTTCTTCGTTTATATCAACTGGTATTACTTTCCCGCCAAGCGCCGCCAAAATAACTTCCCCTCTTTTCTTTTGAACCTTTCACGAAACGAATTATAACAAACAGTGGTTTTAAAAGCAATTTTTAATAATTTTGCAGGCCTGCATTTTATAAATTAAAACTTTTAAAATTTTTAAAGCCAATATCTCGATCTTTTAAGTTAGCTTTACCAAGAAGCGGCCAAGGTTTATAATTCTTACTTTAACTTGTGACCCCAAAACACAGGTCCTCTCCGCACAAACCTCAAAAAGCCGCATTCTGGCGAACTTTGTAATAAGGTTTAAACATTCAAATGGCACCACCGCCCCCTCATAACCTCGCCGTTTCAACGGGCTGCTTGAACGGCCACCTCCCCCAACCCTTTGGGTATATGCGCTGGATAAAGCACTACCTTTAGGGTCCCCTTATAAAAGAGCTGCCTTTTGCCGGCTGATTTAGCGTTGCACGCTCAAATTCTGCCCCGCAGCCGGCCGAACCCACTTTAAAAATAAATCTTTCTTGTATAAAGCTCTTAATTTTTTGCCAGACGCCGGGTATGTATGATTCTACACCCTCTAACAGCCCGCTCATTTTTTCAGCCAGTGCTCCGGTAAAAAATACTGCTGCCGAGAAAATCATCAGGACTAAAAAAGATTTCCATCTGAACGGCAAAGCCCTCATGTCGTTGTGCCTCCCAAAAAATAACAAATGTGTATTTGTTTAACATACTAACACACAAACACAAGGGTCATATTTGGTCTTTTTAAGCAAATAATGCTTATATAGTTAGATTATATTCAATTATCTAAGTAACACTTACTGTAACTTTAAATAAATAGTATTTTTAAAAAAATTATCACCCAAAAAACCTAAAAATACTTTGAAAATACTCTAAAAGTAAAAAAAACTCCCTCCTTAACCGGAGGAAGCTCTTTCTAAACGTCTAGATTGCGTACCAGCTTAGCGTTTTCCTGAATAAATTCCCGGCGCGGCTCTACGCGGTCTCCCATAAGCATGGAAAAAACGGCGTCTGCTTCTATAGCATCTTCCAAGCTTACTTGGAGGATAGTCCTGGTCTGTGGATCCATGGTCGTTTCCCATAGCTGGTTAGCGTCCATTTCTCCTAACCCTTTATATCGCTGAATATTTACTCCATCCCTCCCGATCTCGTTTAAAAGCTTTTCTAATTCAGCATCGCTGTAAACGTAGTGATCGCGCTTTCCTTTTCTAACCCTGTACAGCGGGGGCTGGGCAATAAAAACGTAACCGGCCTCAATAAGCGGTCTCATGTAGCGGTAGAAAAAGGTCAGCAAAAGTGTTCTGATGTGAGCGCCGTCAATATCGGCATCCGACATGAGGATGACTTTATGGTACCTGGCTTTGGAGAGATCAAATTCTTCACCAATGCCCGTCCCCAGTGCCGTAATCATGGCCCTAATCTCCTCGTTGGCCAGTATTTTGTCCAGGCGAGCCTTCTCCACGTTCAAAATTTTGCCCCTCAGCGGCAGCACTGCCTGAAAGCGCCTGTCCCTCCCCTGCTTGGCCGAGCCGCCCGCAGAATCCCCCTCCACGAGGTAAAGTTCGGATACAGACGGGTCCTTTTCCGTGCAGTCAGCCAGCTTGCCGGGCAGAGCAGTGCTTTCCAAGGCACTCTTGCGCCTGGTCAAGTCCCTGGCTTTACGGGCCGCCTCACGCGCCCGAAAAGCTACAACGGCCTTCTCCAGAATCTTCTTGGCTACCGGCGGATTTTCTTCTAGATAAGTTCCCAACTCTTCGCCGACAACTGTCTCCACAATGCTCCTTACCTCACTGTTGCCGAGCTTCGTTTTAGTCTGGCCCTCAAACTGGGGGTCGGGAACTTTTACACTGATAACAGCAGTTAAACCCTCTCTTATATCTTCACCGGACAAGTTCTGCAGCCCGTTCTTCAATATGTTATATTTGCGGCCGTAATCATTGATCACCCGGGTCAAGGCCGCCTTGAAACCCGCCTCATGGGTGCCACCGTCAATGGTGTGGATGTTATTGGCGTAAGAAAATATATTTTCCACAAACGAGTCGGTGTATTGAAGGGCTGCCTCTACCACAACCCCGTCTTTTTGCTTTTGGAAATAAATTGGCTTGTTGTGAAGGGGTGTTTTATTTTTATTCAGGTACTTGATGAAATCCTTAATTCCCCCATCGTGCAAGAAAACATTTTCCTGGCCGCTGCGCTTATCTTTGAGGGTGATTTTTATGCCCATGTTTAAAAAAGATAATTCCCTTAAGCGCTGGGCCAGCGTATCGTAATTAAAAATAACTTCTTCAAAAATTTCACTGTCGGGCTTAAAGGTGACCTTGGTCCCGCTGCCGCTTGAGCTGCCTATTACTTTTAAGTCGCTGACGGGCACGCCCCTTTGGTACCTTTGGTGGTATATTTTACCATCACGCTTTACTTCTACCTCCAGCCACTCGGACAGGGCGTTGACCACGGAAACACCGACACCGTGCAGCCCACCGCTGACTTTGTAGGCGCGCCCGCCAAACTTGCTGCCGGCATGCAATACGGTAAGGGCCAGCTCTACAGCAGGGCGCCCCATCTTGGGGTGGATGTCCACCGGTATACCGCGCCCGTTGTCAATAACAGTGACCGAGTTATCAGTATTGATTACTACCTCAATGCGGTCGCAAAAGCCGGCCATTGCTTCGTCGATACTGTTGTCGACAACTTCGAAGACGAGGTGGTGCAGGCCCCTTGGGCCAGTACTGCCAATGTACATGCCGGGGCGCCTGCGTACAGCTTCCAGGCCCTCGAGAACTTGAATATCTTCAGCAACATACCTGTTGTTTTCGAAGTCGCCGCTCAAAGAAAAACAACTCCTTACCGTTAATTTTTTATTATTAAATCAGTTTTACTGCTCTCTTTAAGAGTGTAGTGCAGGAAATCGGTGAAATAAACACTTCCTTGTCAGTAATTACAAAAGATTTGGCTTTACTTCCGTTAGTTATGTCCCTTACAAAACCTTCATCTGAAACAACTTCCATAAATTCTTTAGTAATAGATGATTTCATCGCCCGCAGATCGAATATACCCACAATATCAGCTTTTGGTACTATGGTATCACCGCCGATGTGCAAAAACATTAAAAAATGCCTCCTTCGGATATTGTACCGTTAAAAACCGAAAAAAACTTCGTGTCTTTAAAATCACTAAAGGAAAGAAGTTTTGCTTCCGCAGTAGTTATAAACGACTGCACGCCTCCGCCAATAACCTCTAAAAGAAAATGCCGCCTTTTCTCGTCTAACTCTGAAAAAACATCGTCCATTAAAAGCAAAGGGTACTCACCTGTTTCTTCTTTCCACATTTTTAGCAAGGAAATCTTTAAAGACAGAACAACTGACCTCTGCTGGCCCCTTGAACTGTAAACCCTCGCCTCCCGCCCATCCACGAAAACTGACAGGTCGTCGCGGTGAGGGCCGCTGAGCGTGCGCGAGCAATCAGTCTCTTCGTCAAATAACTCTTTTAGCTGGCGGCTGAAAACCTCCTTTATCTCACCCTCGCCCTCGCTTCCGGAAATCTTTACCGTGGAGAGATAAACAAAGTTTACTTTCTCTCCTCCGGATATCTTACTGTAAATATCGCAAGCAAAGCTGCACAGCCTTTTAGTTAGGGCAAATCTTTCCTTAATAACTTTTGCACCGTAAAGACAAAGCTGCTCGTCCCAGGGGAAAAGGGAGCTTTTTTTTTACGACCGGCTTTTATTTCCCGCAACAGTTGGTTTCGCTGAAGCAAAACCTTATTGTAACGTTTTAAAAAGTAGCTATAGCGCGGGGACAACGGCCCCAGTTCTTCGTCAAAAAAGCGGCGCCTCTCCTGCGGCGGGCCGCTTATTACTGTAAGGTCCTGAGGGGTAAAAATTACAACTCCCGGCCAGCCAAGAGGTAAAACTGTCGCTGGCTTGCCGTTTTTTTTGATCCTTTTTTCGCCCGGATGCAAAAGAACTTCTACCTCACAGCACCCGCCGTTTAACTCTAAATTGGCTAAAAGGCGCGCCCAACTGGAACCGCCGGCGATCATTTCCGCGTCGCGCAGCGCCCGAAATGACTTCCCGCTGCAAGCCAGTTGCACTGCCTCTATAAAGTTGGTCTTCCCCTGAGCATTATGGCCGTAAAGTATATTTAAAAAATCTCCGGGTTTAACAACCTGATTTTGGTAATTTCTAAAATTATAAATCTCTAAGCGGGACAGGCGCAAAAGAAAAAACCCCCAGCGGGTACGTTAACCGGACCCAAAATTTATAATAACTGCGTCCTATCCTATATACTGCGCACCCTCACGGGCAGCAGAACAGAAAAGTGATCATCCCTGCCTACGGGCTTCAATACTGCTGGACTCAAAGGACCGCTAATTTCCATAGAAAAATCTTCACTGCCGATGGACCTCAGGGCATCTCCGAGGTACCGGGCGTTAAAGGCGATGTGAAACGGCTCTCCTTCGGCTAAAACACTGTACTGTTCGTGCAAGCGCCCTGTTACTGTGTTGGCTGAAACAGTTAGCAAGCTGCCATCCAGACTAAGCTTAATATAAGAACTCTCTCTTGACCCATCCTTTATAGAAAAAAGCAAGGCCCTGTCGGAAGCTTCGAGAATTGCTTTAGTCTTAAAAGTTATCTTTGAACTAAACTTTTCGGGTATCACTATTTTGTAGTTGGGATAATCACCGGCTACAAGCCGGGAAACGAGGTATACGTTATCTAACTGGAAGGAAATATTATTACCGGTGATAGTAACGCATACCGTATCATCATCGCCGGTAATCCTTAAAATTTCATTTAAAGTCTTTCCGGGAATAATTATTTTTATATCCAACTCTTCAGATGAGTCAATAACAAAAGAACTCCAGGCCAAACGGTAGGTATCGGTAGCAACCATTTGTGCGCAATTACTTTTGATCTCAAAGAGCACACCGCTATAAATTGGGTGGTTTTCGTCTGTATCGGCAGCGTAAACCACACGTCGCAGGCAGTCACGCATTTTGCTCCCGGACAGCGTCAATTTTACACCGCCTTCCGGCAAAGAAACCCCGGGGAAATCTTCTGCCGGAAAACTATTCAAATAAGCTTCCGAATCGCCGTATTTAATCATAACTAAACCGGTTTCCGGATCAAGCTTTAAGAAAAGAGGTACATCGGGCAGGCGCCTGACTAGCTCTGTAATGTATTTTGCGGGCAGAACTGCCGCCCCCGGCTCTATTACATCACAGGGGATACGACAGCAAATACCCAATTCCAAATCAGTTCCGGATAAATAAAGAGAACCACCCGTCGCTTCAAACAAAATACCCGCAAGAACTGGCATAGGGTTTCTCATTGATACAGCCCTCTGCACAATTAAAAGGCTATTGGAAAGGATATCCTTATTACATACTACATGCACAGCTTAACACCTGCCTAGTTTACAACAACATGAAGGTATATAAGTTAGTATAATGTATTATTTATATAGTTGTAATAGTAAAGCTGTAGATTTGTTAATAATTTATGACGTTACGCAAAATAAAAAGGCTTTCTTTCTGTTGATAATTATTTTTTTTAAAGTCGGGAACTTTGGGAGAACGTGTAACAATGAACAATTTAAAAACAGGTTGCCAACATATTTAAACATTATTCACAGTTTCTTTTTTATTTTATCCATTAAATTTCTAATTATTTCCTGAAGAGAAGGGTTATTAATAAGTTCATTCGTTATTTTGTCACAGGCGTGAAGTACGGTTGTGTGATCTCTGCCGCCAAAATACTGGCCTATTTGAGGCAAGGACAGATCGGTTAGTTCCCTGGTTAAATACATGGCTATCTGGCGGGGAAAAGCCACAGACCTGGTCCTTTTTTTGGCTTTAAAATCATCTATCCGGATATTGAAATGTTCAGCCACAACTTCTTGAATTATTTCTGTAGTTATCTGCTTGGGCTGGCTTAAAGTATGAACTTCCTTTAACACTTGAGCGGCTAATTCAGGAGTGATATCCAAGGAGTTAAGGGACGCGTAAGCAATTACCCTGATCAGCGCCCCCTCTAGTTCTCTGATATTTGATTGAATTTTATCGGCTATATAAAAAATAGTATCGTCTGGAACATGTAAATTTTCAAGCTGGGCTTTTTTCCGTAAAATAGCAATGCGTGTTTCTAGATCCGGCGGTTGAATATCGGCAATTAAGCCCCATTCAAAACGCGAGCGCAGCCTGTCTTCAAGCGTTGGTATTTCTTTAGGAGGACGGTCACTGGAAATAACAATTTGTTTATTAGCTTCATAAAGACTATTAAATGTATGAAAGAATTCTTCCTGTGTCCTCTCTTTGCCGGCGAGAAACTGAATGTCGTCAATTAAGAGAATATCTGCACTGCGGTACTTGTTTCTAAATTCAACTGTTTTATCATCCTTAATAGAATTAATAAGATCATTAGTAAATTTTTCAGAAGTGACATAAGAAACTTTTATTCTGTTGCTGTTTTCTAAGATATACTGACCAATAGCGTGCATGAGGTGGGTTTTTCCTAAGCCGACACCCCCGTAAATAAAAAGAGGATTGTATGCTTTGGCGGGTGAATCGGCTACGGCAAGGCAGGCGGCATGAGCAAAACGGTTGCTGTTGCCGACAACAAATGTTTCAAAGGTATACTTTGGATTTAAATAAGTAGGGGTATTGTCTTCGCAGTTAAACTGGTTTGTTTTTTGGTTTTGTTTTGATGTATATAAATCACTTAATTCATTAGCAAGTAAAAACTGGATGCTGAAGTCTTGTCCAGCGATTTCTTTGAGTGTCTCTTTAATTAATTGAGAGTAGCGGTCATTGAGCCAGCCCCGCGCGTAATGATTGGGTACTTCGAAAATCATGGTATTATCGTGGCAGCTAAATGGCTTTAGGGGTTTAAGCCAGTTTTCAAAAGAATGGCGGCTTATTTTTTTTTCAAGAATACGTAGTGCTTTTTCCCAAATTTCATTAGCTTCGCTTTTTAACATTTTGTGCCACCTGAGAATTAAGAATAAGGTTGATTTATAAAACAAATAAGGTATTAAACTTAAAAATATAGTAAATAAAATTATAAAATAAAACTTTAAAGTTATTATTTTAATTTAAAATGCTATTGTATTTTAAAATGTAATGGGTTAAAAGGGTATTTTTTGTATTTACTTAATATGTCTATGTTTTTTTAAAAAATTTACATATTATCAACAAGATAATAAAAAAGAAATTAACAAGCGTTACTATTTTTTTCTATCGTAAAAAAAATAATAACAGATTTCTAACTAGTTATCAACAATCTTTTTGGTCAGCAGAGGTCAGTTAGAAGGGAAAGCGGTTTTGTTGCTTGACGTTAAAAGGCGCTTAATATATAATTGATACGTTATTATAAGGTAATATTAAGAAGAGACTGTTAAATTTGATGTGTAAAATTATGTAAAATATTGTAAAAGATATTATAGGGGGTAGAGGAAGGTTGAAAAGAACGTATCAGCCAAAGAGACGGAAACACAAGAAAGTTCACGGTTTTCTAAAAAGAATGTCTACTAAGGGAGGAAGGAGAGTAATAAAGAGGAGGAGGCTTAAGGGTAGAAAGAGGTTAACAGCTTGAGGCCGCTCTATAAAGGTGTGGCCTCAAAGTATAAATAGGTTAGTTTTTATATAGAAGTTATGAAAAATAATGAAAAATTTGGAAATAATAAGAAAAAGTAAGGATTATAAAAATATATACAAATATGGAAAAAGTGTTGCCGGGAAATCTGTGGTAATATACTTTAAAGAAAACAGTCAAGATACCAGCAGGTTTGGTTTTTCTGTGAGCAAAAAGCTGGGTAAAGCAGCAAAGAGAAACAGAGTAAGGCGCATTCTAAAGGAAGTTTGCCGCTTAAGAAAAGACTTATTTCCTAATGGTAAAGATTATGTGATTATTGCCAGGCGTGGTATATTGGGGCTAAATTACCGTGAGGTAGAAAGAGATATAGAGGAATTAATAAAAAAAATCAATTGGTGAAAAAAATTTTGTTAAAGTTAATAATTTTTTTAATAAGGTTTTATCAAAAATTTATATCACCATTGAAGGCCCCTACTTGCCGTTTTACCCCCAGTTGTTCGGAGTATACGGTACAAGTGTTAATAAAATACGGGCTTGTAAAAGGCTTGTGGATGGCTGTAAAAAGGGTTTTGAAGTGTCACCCTTTGCACCCGGGCGGCTACGACCCGGCTTAGAGGAGAAGAGGGGGCGGTATGTTGCAGTTATTTGAAGCACTTGTAAGCGGTATGACCTGGTTATTAAACTCTTTGTACCAACTTACAGGAAACATCGGTCTTCCTAGTTACGGGCTAGCCATAATTCTTTTGACCGTTATAGTAAAACTCATATTACATCCGCTTTCGATAAAACAGATGAAATCCATGCTGGCCATGCAAAGGCTGCAGCCAAAAATTAGAGAAATTCAAGAGAAGTACAAGAACAAAGACCCGAAAAAAATGCAGGAAAAATTAATGGAACTTTACAGAGAGCACAACGTTAACCCGGCGGCAGGATGCCTGCCGTTATTAATTCAAATGCCTATTTTAATTGCTTTGTACCGTTCTCTGTACGGTTTTCCGTACATAAATGCCGATCACGCCAGTTTCTTCTGGCTGAGCAACTTAAGTGATAAGGACCCTTATTACATACTGCCGTTACTAGCGGGTATCACAACATTTTTTCAGTCAAAAATGACCACTGTTTCCAACGATCCCGGACAGAAGATGATGCTGTACACCATGCCGGTGTTCATTGCCTGGATAGCCAGCACTGTTCCTGCCGGATTGGCCCTGTACTGGGTAGTATTCAATTTAGCTAGCATAGTCCAGCAGTACTTTATAAACAAGCAGGCAGTGGTTGTAAAAGAGGAGGCAGGCGGAAAGTGAAGTGCATAGAAAAAACGGCAAAAACGGTGGAAGAGGCAGTTTTAGCGGCCATAAAAGAGTTGGGTATTGAAAGGGAAGAAGCCGAGGTAGAAGTTTTGGAAGAGCCGTCAAGGGGTATACTCGGTTTTATCGGGGCAAAACCGGCCAAGGTAAGGGTAACTGTTAAGGACACGCCGCAAAAAAGAGCAGAAGAGCTTTTACAAAACATATTTAAAGCTATGAACCTGGAAGTGAAAATGACCTGCCGTACTTGTGAAAAAGAAGTTTTAATTAATATTGAGGGTTCAGAAGCTGGTGTTTTAATTGGCAGGAGGGGGGAAACGCTTGACGCCCTCCAGTACTTAATAAATTTATCTGTAAATAAAAATTATCCAGAGAGGAAAAAAGTGATTATCGATGTAGAGGGGTACAGGAGCCGCCGGGAGGAAACTTTACAGAAATTAGCCCATAAAATGGCAGAAAAGGCCAAAAAAAAGGGAAGAAGTATTGCTTTAGAGCCGATGAGTTCACAGGAAAGAAGGATTATTCACACGGCTTTGCAGGGAAGGAACGATATTTATACTTACAGTGAAGGCGAAGAACCGTTTAGGAAAATCGTTATTTCCCCAAAAAAGTAAGCCCGTGATTTTTAGCGTGTTTTTATGAGTACAAGTTAATTTTTTGTTTGTAAATTTAAACCCAGCGAGCATTTAAAAAGCCGCTGGGTTTAAAAATAATAAAGATTTGGCATTGGGTATAGCGGAATAGATAATAAGAAGTAATAAATGGGGGTGAAAGAGATAAGAACTGAAGAAACTATTGCCGCGATTTCTACACCCCTGGGTGAAGGCGGCATAGGCATTGTAAGGCTGAGCGGGCCGGATGCTTTTGAGATTGCCGGTAAAGTTTTCAGGGCTAAAAATCCAAAGTGGAACAGCGCGGGAAGCCACAGGCTGCATTACGGGTTTATTGTTGACGAATGCGGCCGGGTGGTTGACGAAGTGCTTTTAAGCTGTATGAAGGCTCCCCATACTTATACCAGGGAGGACGTGGTGGAGATAAACTGCCACGGCGGAACCATGCCCGCAAAGAAAATTTTAGAGCTTGTCTTAAAGCAGGGAGCCAGACTGGCCGAGCCGGGGGAATTTACTAAAAGGGCCTTTTTAAACGGGCGCATTGATTTGGCCCAGGCAGAATCTGTAATTGATTTAATAAAGGCAAAAACAGAAAAAGGGCTGAAAATTGCCGCTACCCAGCTTATGGGGACGCTTTCTAAAAAAGTTAGAGAACTGCAGGAAGGCATACTGGGTGCGCTGGCCTGGGTAGAGGCAAACATAGATTTTCCAGATGAGGACATCGAAGAAGCAAGCGCGGCCCAGTTAACCAGAGATATAGAAAAATTTATAGCGGAGGCGGAAAAGCTGTTAAAGGGGTCGGAGGCTGGAAAAATATACCGGGAAGGGGTTAAAACGGTTATAGCCGGCAGGCCCAATGTGGGCAAGTCCTCGCTTTTAAACGCCCTGCTGCGTGAAGAAAGGGCCATCGTAACCGACGTGCCCGGCACAACGCGGGATGTCATAGAAGAAGTGGTTAATATAAAGGGCATACCTTTAAGGATAATCGATACGGCCGGTCTGCGAGAGGCCAGGGATGTGGTGGAAAAAATTGGCGTGGAGAGGGCCAGAAAAGTTATAGAGAGAGCCGATCTAGTTCTGGCCGTTATCGATGCGAGCGCGGGTATTACAGGCGAAGACCGGAAGATATTAGAGTTGTTAGGAGAAAAGAAAGCGATAATAGTATTCAATAAAATAGATGCCGGCATAAAAGTGGTAAAGAGCTGTTTGAAAGGTGTGACAGGCCAAAGACCGGCAGTTTGGATTTCAGCCCTGACAGGAGAGGGTTTAGCCGAATTAGAAGAGTGCATTGCCCAAACTGTACTCGGCGAGAACATAAAAGTGGCAGAAGACGACGTGTTAGTAACCAGGATAAGACACAAGGCGGCTCTGGAAAAAGCTGTGGAACACTTAAAAAACGCCCTGACCTCATTAAACTCCGGCCTGCCGGTAGATATAACTGCTATAGACCTGCGCGGCGCCTGGGAAGCTTTAGGAGAAATAACTGGTAACGCATTGAGTGAGGATATACTGGACAGGATATTTGCCGACTTTTGCATAGGAAAGTGAGGGAGCGCAATCGTGGCAGAGTATTTTGCCGGTAAATACGACGTAATAGTTGTCGGGGCAGGCCACGCCGG
>CAZLAK010000006.1:0-71848 GCA_964557545.1 uncultured Pelotomaculum sp. | reverse complement strand
ACGAACGCAAGGTTCAAAAAACAGCCCAAGACATCAATCCAAGCGGCTCGTTCCACATCGAGTGCGTGGCCCTGCTCGAAAATGATATATGACCAAAAAAACTTGTGCAAGGGGGTATCGGGTCTTGAAGGTGGCCAAAGAGGATTTTTTAAAAAGCAGTGCTGCCGCTTTGGGTGAAATATACGATCTTTTGTCGGGTCTGCCGGAACTTGCGCTTGACGGTCTGGACCCGCAGAAAACGGTGCTGGTCATCGTGGACATGATCAACGCCTTTGCCCGCATGGGGCCTCTGCAAAGCCCGCGGGTGGAGGCGCTGGTGCCGGAAGTGGTCAGGGTTTTAAAGCTCTGCCGCCAGCGCGGTATAGGGGTGATTGCTTTTGCCGACTCTCACAGCGAGCGCTCGCCGGAGTTTGCTTCTTACCCGGTGCACGCCTTAGCGGGTACGCCTGAGAGCGAGGTTGTAGATGAAATAAAAGAGGCAGGAGGCTATACCCTCTTTGCCAAGAACTCCACCAACGGCTTTTTGGAAGAGAGTTTTCAAAAGTGGTTTTTCTCTAACCCCCATCTGGAAAACTTCATTGTGGTCGGGGACTGCACGGATATCTGCGTGCAGCAGTTTGCCCTCTCGCTGAAAGCTTACTCCAACATGAAAAACGAGCGCCGGCGGGTAATTGTGCCCGTCAACGCTGTGGACACTTATGACCTCGGCGCCCACCACGGTGATTTAACCCACGCCATGGCGCTCTTCAACATGATGGGCAACGGCGTCGAGCTGTACAGCAGGGTGGCTTCTTGAGAGGGGGCTTTGCCGGTTCTTTGCCGCGTTTTGGGCAGGGAAAACCGGGGACATGCCCTTTGTCGCCGGGGTGCGTGTTATCCTGCAGCGAAAGGGGGGGTAGGTTGCTTGTACGAGAACATGGCGCTGCACACTGACAAGTACCAGATAAATATGATTTATGCCTGCTGGAAGGCGGGAATCCACAACAAAAAGACGGTTTTTGAAGTTTACTTCCGTAAGCTGCCCTTTGGCAACGGCTTTGCCGTTTTTGCCGGCCTGGAGAGGGTGGTGCATTACATCAACAATTTACGGTTTACGGGTGACGATCTGGCCTTTCTGGCCAAAGAAGAAGAAAACTATGATCCGGCTTTCTTAGAAGAACTGGCAAAATTTAAGTTTACCGGCAATATAAGGGCGGTAAGAGAAGGCACGCTCGTTTTCCCCAATGAGCCCCTTGTCCAGGTGGAGGCCAGAATTTTCGAAGCGCAGCTCGTTGAGACGGCCATCCTCAACTTTGTGAACTACCAGACCCTGGTAGCCACCAAAGCTGCCCGGATCCGGCAGGTCTGTCCCAACGACGTGCTCATTGAGTTCGGCACGCGGCGGGCCCACGAAGCCGATGCCGCCGTATGGGGCACGCGCGCGGCTTGCATCGGCGGGTTTGACGCCACCTCCAACGTCCTGGCCGCCAAGATGTTCGGCATCCCCGCCAGAGGAACGCACGCCCATTCCTGGGTGCAGGTCAACGACAGCGAAGAAGAGGCCTTCAAAAACTTTGCCGATGCCCTGCCGGACAACGTAATCCTCCTGGTGGACACTTACGATACTTTGAGGTCGGGCGTGCCCAACGCCATAAAAATTGCCAGGTACTTGGAGTCCAAGGGCAAAAGGCTGTCCGCCATCCGGCTGGACAGCGGGGACCTGGCCAAGCTCTCCATTGAAGCCAGAAAAATGCTCGACGAGGCCGGCTTGTCTTACGTGAAGATCAGTGCCTCCAACGACTTAGACGAGAACAACATATTCGACCTCAAGATGCAGGGGGCCAAGATAGATATCTGGGGTGTGGGCACGCGTCTTATCACCTGCATAGACGAGCCGGCCCTGGGGGGCATTTACAAGCTGGTGGCCAAGGAAAAAGACGGCAAGTATGTGCCGACGATAAAAATCACCAGCAATCCGGAAAAAATTATTACACCCGGGTTTAAGAAGAGCTACCGCATTGTTAACACCAAAACCGGCCAGGCGGAAGGGGATTACCTCGCCCTGGCCGATGAAGACGTAAAGGGGCAGAAGAGGCTTAAAATGTTCAACCCCGTCCACACCTGGGTGCAAAAGTACGTCACTGACTTTGAAGCTTTAGAACTGCTGGAGCCTGTCTTTGTGGACGGGGAGCAGGTAATGGAGCTGCCGCCGCTAAAAGAAATCGTGGAGCACCACCGCCGCCAGCTTTCGCTCTTCCGCCCCGAGTACCTGCGCAAGACCAACCCCGAGATCTACCCGGTGGTCTTGAGCGAAAAGCTGTGGCAGACCAAAATGGATTTGATTTACCAAATGACCAGCTTTGCCCAAAACGGCAGCGGGGATAAACATTAACTTTTTATTTTTTAGTTGAAGGAGGGGCACATATGTCTGTTTTAGAGGCGGCGCGCCGGGTTAAGGAAGCTTCTTTAAAGATGGCAGCGGCCAGCACGGAAGTAAAAAATGACGCGCTGTCGCGCCTTGCCGCAAGACTTATGGAGAATAAAGAGGCCATTTTTGAGGCCAACCGCCGGGACGTGGAGAGGAGCAAAGAGGAGGGACTGGCGGCGCCGCTGTTAAAGCGTTTGGTGTTTGACGCGGGAAAGCTCGATGAGGCGGTGGCGGGGATAAAAAGCCTCATTGCCCTCCCCGACCCCGTGGGCAGGACCTTATCCGCCACCTTGCTGGACGAGGGGCTGGAGCTTTACAAGGTTACTTGTCCTATTGGGGTAATGGGCGTTATTTTTGAGTCCAGGCCGGACGCCCTGGTGCAGATCTCCACCCTTTGTTTAAAGAGCGGTAACGCCGTGCTTTTAAAGGGGGGTTCGGAGGCCAGGGAAACCAACCGTGTCCTGGCGGATATAATCGTGGGGGCCGCGGCCGAGGCGGGCTTGCCGCCCGACTGGTTGAAACTCTTAGAAACCAGGGCAGAAGTGAGCGAGATGTTAAAGCTCGACGAGTACATCGACCTCATCATTCCCCGCGGATCTAACGAATTTGTGAGGTACATTATGGACAACTCTCGCATCCCGGTGCTGGGGCACGCCGACGGCATCTGCCACCTTTACGTGGACGAAGACGCCGACTTGGAGATGGCCGTGCGTGTGGCGGTGGACGCCAAAACCCAGTACGTGGCCGTCTGCAATGCGCTAGAGACCCTGCTGGTACACGAAGGGATGGCGGGGCGCTTTCTGCCGGCCCTAAAGAGCGCTATGGAAGAAAAAGGGGTAACTATTTTGGGCTGCCCGCGCACGCTACAGATTATACCCGCCGAACCGGCTACCGAAGAAGACTGGCGGACGGAGTACCTGGACTACAAGCTCTCTGTTAAAGTGGTGGGCAGTCTGGAAGAAGCCGTGGAACACATCAACACTTACGGCTCCGGCCACACCGACAGCATCATTACCAAAGATCCCGGCCGGGCGGCTGTATTTATGGCCCTGGTGGATTCGGGCAACGTGTTTTGGAACTGCTCCACCCGCTTCAGCGACGGCTTCCGCTACGGCTTGGGGGCTGAGGTGGGGATAAGCACCAGCAAGATCCACGCCCGCGGGCCGGTAGGCCTTGAGGGACTGGTCATCTACAAGTACCTGCTACTGGGCAACGGCCACGTGGTAGCGGATTACGCCAGTAAGAAGAAGAACTTTGTCCACGCCGGGCTGAAAAAAGATTTTCCCCTGGCCAAGCCGGGCTCTCCCTCATAAAAGAGCTTTTGAGGGGCAAAACCCGCTTATAAAATATTTGAATTAATAACATGAAGGGATATTTATAAGCTGCTGCGAATAGACTATATAAAGCGTCCATAAGGCGGCCCGCTTTAAAAAGCGGGCGTGCTTTTTGGACCGTCAAACGTGAATAAGGAGGGATTTGGGTGGCGCGCGTGGTGGACTGCCGGGGCATGAGCTGCCCGCAGCCCGTTATTGAAGCCAAAAGAGCACTGGAGGAAGCCGGCGGAGAAACTGTTGTGGTGATCGTGGACAACGAGGCGGCGCGCCAGAATGTGGCCCGCTTTGCCGAAAGCAAAGGCCTGGAGGCAGGTGTGGAGGACAGGGAAGGGGCTTTTTGGATCACTATACAGCCTAAAGGGGGCCAGACGGCAGGTGGCGGCGGGCAAGAAAGGGCTGCCGCTAAAAGTGCCGGCTTTGGCGGCGGGGACGGCACCGCGCCGGGGATCGCCTACCTCATCACCGCCAGCGCCATTGGCCAGGGCTCGCCGGACCTGGGGGAAGTGCTGATGAAGAGCTTCATGACCGCCATTTCCCAGCAAAAGCCGCCCCGGTCCATAGCTCTCATGAACACCGGGGTCTACCTGGCCGTGGAAGGCTCCTCCGTGCTGGAGCAGGTGCGCGCTCTGGCCGCGGCGGGGACAGAGGTGCTGGTCTGCGGGACGTGCCTCACTTATTACCGCTTAACGGAGAAGCTGGCAGCGGGCAGGGTGTCCAATATGCTGGAAATAACCGAGTGCCTGGCCGCCTGCCAAAAAGTGATCACCATAGCCTAAGTGAACCTGAAAATTAATTCTGTGTAATTTTCTGTCCCTACTTTCCCGCTTAAACGGCGGGCTTTTTTGTTTTATTTATTCGGAAAAACAGTGCCTTTACACCGAACAAGTGTTCTTATATAATATTAGCAAACACTTGTTCGGAAGGTGATCGGTTGTGTCCTGCCGCATCCTCTTGGCGGACATGAACTCTTTTTACGCCAGCGTGCACCAGGCGGTAAACCCCGCTTTAAAGGGCCGCCCGGTGATCGTCGGCGGGGATCCGGCCAAGCGGCACGGCATTGTGCTGGCGGCTTCGGTGCAGGCCAAGGCGCGCGGGGTAAAGACCGGTATGCCGGTGTGGGAGGCAAAAGAGCTCTGCCCCGAAGGGGTATTTTTAAAACCCCGCCACAGCCTCTACACAGCCTTTTCCGCCCGCATTGTGTCTATTATGAAGGACTTTACCCCGCTGGTGGAGCCCTTTTCTATTGACGAAGCCTTCCTGGACGTTTCCGGCTGCGAAGAGCTTTTCGGTCCGCCGGTGGAAATTGCCTTAAAACTCAAGACCAGGATCAGGGAGGAGGTGGGCGTGCTCTGCAGCGTGGGAGTGGGGCCGAACAAGCTTTTGGCCAAGATGGCCGCCGGCATGCAGAAGCCCGACGGCCTCACTGTCCTCGACTACCCCGACGTGCCGGTAAAGATGTGGCCCCTGCCGGTGAGGGAGCTCTTTGGCGTAGGGCCGCGCCTGGAAAAAAGGCTAAAGGAGCTCAACATCCGCACCATCGGGGACCTGGCCCGCTACCCGCCGGAAGTCTTGGAGAGGAGGTTCGGCCTGGTGGGGCGGGTGCTCCACCTCTCGGCCAACGGCACCGACTACAGCCCGGTAGACCCCCACTCTTTGGAGAGGGTCAAATCTATCGGGCACCAGATCACCCTGCCCAGGGATTACCGGGACTCCGAGAGCATTGAGACGGTGATCTGGGAACTGGGCGAAATGGTCTGCCGGCGGGTGCGGGCGGGAGGTTATGAGGGCAGGACCGTGGTGCTCACCCTAAAGGACGCCGATTTTCTGGTTTTCTCCCGCGCCCGCACCCTGCCCCGCCCGACCGCCCTGCCGGAAGAGGTCTGCCGGGCCGCGTTTGACATTTTGCACGCCCACTGGCCCCCCTGGCGGCCGGTCAGGATGGTGGGCCTTGCCTTAGGGGGGCTGTTTGAGCCCGCCGCCGAACAGCCGGACCTCTTCGGCCGGTCAGAAAAGGCTCGCCGTCTGTGCGCCGCCTGCGATGCCATCCGGGACCGCTTTGGGGAACTGGGCATCTTTAGGGCTGTATCCCTTACGCCGTACGGGGTCTGGCACGGGCTGAAAAGGGGATGAGGGCTTTGAGCAGGCTCAGCGATTACTACCGGCAGAACTACCTCTACGAAAGCCACCGGCTGCTCTTGCCCGAGTTCAGGGAAAAAGTTGTCAATACCTGCGCTGGCTGCCGGTTTTTTGTCCGCATTGCCGGCCGCACCGAAAAGAGGGCGGGCTGTGCCGCTGCTCTTCCCCGCTATGCAGGCACGGGCCGGCGGGTGCCGGAGGAAATCCCGCTGGCCGAAGTTATCAGGGAAGTGGGTAAAGACGGCCTTGCCAGGGTGCTGGCCGCCGCCCCCGAAAAACAGGCGTGCGGCCTTTTTGGCCCGCGGCCCGGGGCAAAAGGGTAACTTTTGGCGTGATGGCACCATAAGATGGGGGAGAAGGGGGATTGATTATGGCTGACTGGCCGGTAATCGTTTTGGACCCCGGTCACGGCGGCCCAGACCCGGGGGCCGCAGGACAGAATATTTGGGAAAAACACCTGGTTCTGGACGTGGCCCGCCAGGTGCGGTTATTATTAAGTTTTTACCGGGCAAAAGTTTACCTGACACGGGACGACGACGTAGAAGTGAGCTTAAGTGAAAGGGTCAGCTATGCCAACAGACTTAAGGCGGACTGCTTTCTTTCTATTCACGTCAACGCCGGCGGCGGCAGCGGCTTTGAAAGTTATATTTATACCCTGGCCGGCAGCAAAACTGTGGAGTTCCAAAAAACCGTACACGCCGCGGTGGCGTCTTACTACGCGGCCGCCGGATTTGCCGACCGGGGCATGAAAAGGGCCGGTTTTGCCGTCCTGCGGGACACCCGGATGCCCGCCCTGCTCTTAGAAAATCTCTTTATCGATTCCAGCCGGGACGCGGCCGCCCTGGCCGACCCCGCTTTCAGAAAGGGGGCCGCCGGGGCTATAGCTGCCGGTCTGGTAGCTCATTTAAGCCTTCTCCCCGCCGGCGGCTGGGACCCGGCCAAAGAGGTAGAGGCGCTTTTGGCCGCCGGGCTCATCAATTCACCCCACGACCCGGCTGAAACCTTGCGCTGGGGGGAGTTTGCCGCCGTCGCCAACCGCCTGCGGCAAAAGAGCTCGGCTGCCGGCCCCTGGAACCCGTACGCGGAGATATCACTGCTGCGCCGCGACGGCCTTATTTACTTCGGGCGCGATCCCTACCGGGCCGTCTGCTGGGGGGAATTTGCCGGGGTGATTAACGGCCTGGCCCAAAACGGCACTGCCGGCCGCTGGGACCTGGCGGCAGAAGTGGAGAAGCTGCGCTCATCAGGCCTCATATTTGAGGACCACCCTCCAGAGGCGCCCGTCAGCTGGGGCGAGATGGCCACGGTTGTCAACCGGCTAAGAGAAAAATTAAAATAAATTTTTTAAATTTTTATTTGCTCCGGTGCTGGACAAAAGACCTGCCGTGTGTTAATATTTTCTCAAAATTGTATAGGGCCTGTCCAGGTTCTCCCGGCGCGCCAGCCGGGAGTGAAAAGGGAACCGGGTGCAAGTCCCGGACGGTCCGGCCACTGTAAGTGGGGAGCGCTTCCCAAGGGCCACTGGGCTGCGGCAGGGCAGCCTGGGAAGGCGGGAAAGCGCGGTGAGCCACAAGTCAGGAGACCTGCCTGGCGGGGTGTAAAGCGAGAACGGCCTTCCGTAGAAAGGCGGCGTGCTTTGCGGGCTGACTGCCAGTCTGGAGCAAGCGGCCCCGGCTTTTAAAGAACGGAAAAGCCGGGGCCTTTAATTTTGACCCCGGCCGCCTTGGCAAGGCCGGGCGTCCCTTCCCCCGCCGGCATGCCCCAAAGGCCGCAGCGCGTCCGGCAAAAATGGCCCCGGGCCCTCGGCAGGCCGGTTATTAAGGGGGGTCAGTTTTTGTTTATGCGAAAGTGCAGGCGGGGCTTGCTTAGGGTGCACGCCGCCCTGGCAGCGGCAGCGGTTACTTTCTTTGCCCTCATCTTGTGGGGAGGGATTTGTTTGGGGCAGGCGGCCGGCCAGGCAGGCGGGCTTACGGCCGGCGAACTGGCCCAAAAAGCGGTAAGTTTTATCCAAGAAAAGTACGCGGGCGGCGAAAAAATCGACGGTTACGCCGCTTATGTGCTGAGCCGAGCCGGCGAGGATCTGGGCTCCTCCAAATGGGTAGCCGGACCCTGGTGGACTTCCGTTGATCTCACGTTAAAGGAAAAAATTTTGACCCTTGCCCGGTTAATAGGCAATGGCGAAAACGGCCCGCTCGACTTTGTCCTGCGCACCCAAAACCCCGACGGCACGTTTGGGCCCTACGCCAACGCTTACGGCACGGCAGCGCCCCTTGAAGCGCTGGCGCTGGCCCGTTCAAAGACGGTGGGATCTAGCGTTTACGGGGATGTCGGTGCGGCCGTCGGCCGGGCGGTAAGTTACTTTAAAAACGGCTACACGGGCGGCCAGATGCCTTACGACGCCGCCGGGTGGGGTCTAAACTACCGGGCGGTAGAGGCTTTGGCGGCGGCCGGTGAAGACCTCTCATCCCAGGAGTGGGTCTACGAGTACGAGGGCGTGTCGCTGAAACAGGCGGCCGTCTCTTCGGCGGTGTACGCCGCCGAAAACGCAGCCGGTCTGGATGCCGTGCGCCTGGCCAAGGAGCTGATTGCCCTTTGGGCCGCTACCGGAGGCGGCCAAAGCTATAATGAAACTGTCCAGGCTTTGTGTGGCGCAATTTTGGGCAAAGCCGTCAGCAGCGGCTCCGGTGAATTGTATTTTTGCGGTGAATACGGAGAAAGCCTCTACGACGACGTGCTCGTGCTCACCGCTTTGGGCAAGGCCGGCGCGCTCGGCGAAATTGACGCGGATAAGGCCCTCGCTTACCTAAACCGCTACCGCATTGAGCACTCCGTCTGGGGAGTGCCGGCCGGCGCCGGCTGGAACGGCTGGGATGCGAGTGCGCCGGAGCCGGACACCACGGCCCAGGTGATCGTGGCGCTGAGCTTTTTCCCCGGGGCGGCGGATGAGAAAAGCAATATTTACCGGGCCATTAAAGACGGCCTTGACTACCTGGCCAGCATTCAGGAGCAGGACACGGCAGCCGTTCCTTCCCCGTGGGACAGCACTTACTCCACGGCGGAAACGGTGATTGTCCTAGAATCTCTGGCCCGCATAGAAACCGACCTGTACAAAAACTACACCGACTACTGGAGCAGTGCTTCGCCCTGGAAAAAGAAGGCGCGCACCAAGACCATAGCCTTATGCCTTCTGGCTACCTCCCAGTGGGAGGGTTGCGAAGAGACTGTGGACCGGCTGGCGGGACTGCTGGCCGGCCGCCAGATAAAAGAAGGTGAGGGTGCTGGTTCTTTTGAAAACAGCGTCTACAGCGACATGTGGGCCTACCTGGCCTTGGCCGAAGCCGGCAAACTCGATTTAATTGATAAAAGCGCAGCTCTAAATTACATCCTGGCCAAGCAGGCCAAAGACGGCTCTTTTGGTGAAACCTTTGACCAATACTACCCCGACTTCATGTCCTCTGCCCAGGCCGTAAGGGCCCTATATGCCCTGGCGCCGGCTGACAGCAGAGCACAGGAGGCCATTTTGAAAGCTCTCGGTTACTTCAAGGGGCTTTTGCAGGACGACGGTGGGGTGTACGCTCCCGGCTTTGACGACCCGGCAGTGGATAACGCCGAGCTGATCGTCACCTTAAACACCCTGGGCCAGGACCCCGCCGGAGAAGACTGGCAGAACGCGCGCGGGCTTACTCCCGTTCACTACCTCCTCCATAAGAGTTACAACGCGGGAGATAAAAGCTTTGGCGCCTGCCGCAACGTCTTTTCTGCAGCGGAAGTGCTGGCCGCGCTTTTGACCATCGATCCAAATACAGTTCTGCCGGAAGTATCGCAGGAGCAGTCAGCGCCGGGCGGCAGCACGGGCGGATCTTCGGCACCCAAGGACAGCGTGCGCGTGAACATCGCCGTGGTGGGAGAAAGCGGAGAGCTGCTCTTTGGTCCGGGAAAAGTGAGTGTGGAAAAGAGCAACCCCTACGGGCTTACGGTACTGGGGGCCCTTTGGAGTACCGGTTTGGATTTAGAAGTGGACAGTTCGTCCGGCTTTGTGCGGGCCATCGGCGGGCAGGCCAACCGCGGCATGAACGGCTGGATGTACAAGGTAAACGGCAATGTGCCCGCAGTCTCGGCCAAAGACAGGCGGTTAAGCGGCGGTGAGGAGATCATCTGGTGGTACAGCACGGATATAAACTCGACTGGACCTAACTGGAGCGATTTGACAAAAGGCAGTCAAACTTCAGCCGTTACTGCCGCAACTGTTGTAACCACAACTGCCGAACTGCCGCCCTCTCTCAAGCCCTCTGATGAAGTTTTGAAGAGGCTGGCTGATTTAATAACTGAGCTGAAAAATAAGGAATTTGATTTATCTGCCGGGATAGGGGAGGCCGGCACCCGCCTGACGGCGGTGACCGGCACCGCTGCACCGGACAACTTTAAGGTTATCATCAGGGAAAGGCGCCAGATCAACCAAAAGGAAATCAGTATTTCTCAGCCGGTAGAGGCTCTCACCGGGGCTGTGATGGCCCCCGAAGGCGGGGAAGTGGCCCTGTCTGTACCGGCGGGCGCCTTGTCCAGAACCACAAACTTAACTATCAAAAAACAGCTATCCAGTGCTCCTATGGATAACGGGGGAGTTCCTCCGCTGCCGCCGGGCTTTAGGCCGGTATCTCCTACCTACAGCCTGGGCCCGGCCGGCACCACCTTTTTACAACCGGCAACCTTGGTGCTAAAGTGCCCGCTGCCGCCCGCAGTTGCCCCGGAAGACGTTGTCCTGGGCGCATACGACCGGGAGAGCGGGAAATGGGTGGCCCTGCCGGCGGTGCTGGATGCCTCCCAGGGGCTTATCACGGCTAATGTAGAGCGGCTTTTAGATGTTACGGTTTTAGTCAAGGAAAAGAGGCTTTCTTTTGGGGATGTGGACCAGGTTTCCTACGGCTGGGCACAAGCCGAGGTGGAAAAGCTGGCCGGTGCCGGTATACTTAAGGGAGTGGGCGGCGGCCGCTTTGAGCCGGCGCGTCAGATCTCCCGCGCCGAACTGGCCGCCGTGCTGGTAAGGGCGCTGGGCATAAGAGGAGATGCTGGGAGCAGTGTACAGTTTACCGACGTGTCCGGCAGTGAGTGGTATGCACCTTACACCGCTGCCGCGGCCGCGGCCGGGCTTTTCATCGGCTACGGTGACGGTACGTTTGGCCCCGAGCGGCCGGTCACCCGCCAGGAGATTGCTGCCGTGCTGGTGCGGGCGGGCGAGTTTACGGCCGCATCCGGCGCAAAGCTTACCTTTGCCGACGCCGGCTCTGTAGAAAGCTGGGCGGCAGGAGCAATAGCCGCCGCCGTCGAGGAGGGACTAGTTAAAGGTTACGGCGACGGCACCTTCAAGCCGCTTGAGCCCGTCACCAGGGCTGAGTGCGCGGTCCTCGTCTACCGCACCCTTGCCAGGCTGTAAAGCCATGCCGTGTTCCTGTGCCGGCCCGGCAGAGCGCGCGCGGCCGGCACGCTCTTGTTCACTTGGAAGCTTGAGAAAAAGCTCGCAACAGGGCGGTGTAGGTCATGTTGGCAAAAAATTCACAGAGGAGGGCGCTTTTACTGTTGGCCCTCCTGTTCCTGCTTGTGGGACTGGTCGCGGCGGCGGTTTACTGCCGGCAAAGCGGCGTACCTGGTTTTTCCCAGGGCCGTGACAGCCAGGCCGGGCATGAGGTAGAATACGCGCGTGAGGAGCCCGTCGCGTCACAGGTCGAGACGGCGGCTGGTCGTGCCAGACTTGATGAGGTTTTTGCCGGAGGCCCGGGCCAGAAAGGTGCCCGCGAACCGGTGAGCGGCCGGCCGGAGCAGAGTAACGCGGCAAGTGTTGGCGAACTGCCCGCCGGTGAGGGAAAAACAGAAGCCGGGCCGGCCCCGGCAGTTGAGAGCGGACCGGCAGTTGGAGTAGCCGTAGTGGGGAAAAACGGGGAACTGCTCTTCGGTCCTGCCGAAGTGTGCTTAGACCCGGGCGGACGGTGGGGCTGCACGGCCTTGGGGGCGCTGGCCGCCACGGGCCTGCCTTACGAACTGGCCCCGGGCTGGAACGCTTTTGTCGAGGCGGTTGCCGGCCAGCGCAACCGGGGTTCTTCCGGCTGGATGTACAAAGTCAACGGGGAAGTGCCCATGGTGGGCGCAGATAAAAAGAAGGTTGGAGAGGGCGATAAAATCATCTGGTGGTACAGCAGGAGCATTGACCAGCCGCCGCCTGTGTGGGAAAATTTGGTTAATAAAGTGTGAGATAGTGTAGTATGTTAAAGTAAAAAAGTGAAAATAAGGGCGGTGAAGGTGAGTTTAGATATGAGTAAAAATAAAAGCCACAGCACTTCTCTTGCGGTTTTAGCTTTAGCTTTGACCCTTTTCCACGCCGCAGTGCTGACACTTTCTTTCCCCTTTGGGGCAGCAGCGATCCAAGGTCTTGGCGAACAGGCCGGCCGTGCTGCCGCCTGCCTTTTGGACTTAGAGAAGAGCGGCGCGGCGCTTTCCCCGTGGAGTTATATTGCCCTAGCCGGTGCCGGCAAGGGAGCGGAAGTCCAAAAGGGCAGGGAAGTATGCGACCGGCAGTTTGACAAATACCGGTCGTCCGGTGAGCTGAACGACTTAAGTCTTACAGTGCTTACCCTGCTGGCAGCAGAGGAGGACCCGTACAATTGGCGGGGACAGGACTTGGTCGCTACCCTGCGTTCCACACAGCTGCCGGACGGCAAGTTTCCCGACTTGGCCGGCGGCGGGGGCTTGGGGGACAGTGGTGAGCAGGTCCTGGCCAACGCCCACATCTGGGCCGTCATTGCCCTGTACGCGGCGGGGTCGGCGCCGTCAGACCCGGAGGCGGCCAAACAGTGGCTTTTGTCGCGCCAGCTTGAGGGCGGAGGTTTTAACTGGTACACCGGCGAAAAAAGGCCCGACGTCGACTCCACCGGCATGGCCCTCATGGCCCTGGCCGCTCTGGGAGAGGGGGCGGACAGCCCCGCTGTGCTAAAAGCCCTTTCTTACTTAAAAAGCGTACAGGGTGAAGACGGCGGCTTTTCCTCCTGGGGTGCGCCCAATGCCGAATCCTGCCGGATGGTCGTTTCTGCTCTGGTATCGCTGGGGATAGACCCGTGCGGGGAAAAGTGGTGTAAGCCGGGCGGAAAAAACCCCCTGTCCGCCCTTCTATCCTACCAGCTGCCGGACGGCTCTTTTGAGCACGTAAAAGGCGGCGGACCTAATCTAATGGCCACTGAGCAGGCCCTTTTGGCCCTGGGCGACGTGATAAAAGGCCAAACAGTCTTTGCGCGGCTGCGGGAGAAAAGCCTCGAGAAGCGGACTGCGCCTGGAATGGCGGCTGGCCGGACTGTGAGGTTTTGGATAGGCAGGCAGCAGTACGAGATCGAAGAGGGCGGCCAAAAAAAGACTATACTGATGGATGACGCCGCGCCTTTTATTGAAGGGGGGCGCACTTTTGTTCCCGTGCGCTACCTGGCTTACGCCTTAGGTGTTTTACCGGAGGGTGTAAGCTGGTCGGAGGCCGAAAAAAGGGCAGAACTGTCTTTGGGTCCTACTAGGATCGCACTAGTGGAGGGCTCAAAAGAGCTTTTAATTAACGGCTCGCAGGTTGAACAGATGGACGTAGCCCCGCTTTTGCTGCCGCCCGGGCGTTTCTACCTCCCGGCCCGCTACGTAGCGCAGGCTTTGGGCTACCGGGTGGAATGGTCGGAGGTCGAACAAATGGTTATTGCCTGGAAAGAAACATAAATTGGAGAAAACGGTGGTGAGTTTGCCCGTGCTGCCGGCCTATGCCTTTTACTCCGGCCAAAAGGGCTTTTGGCAAAGCCTGCACACCTTTTCTTCACTTTCTTATACCGCCGTCCTGATGGTGCTGGCGCTGGTCTTTTTGCACCCCCTTTATCTGGCCGCTTTAACGCTGGGCACGTTTTTGGCCGTCTGGTCGGCGGGGGGCTTAAAAACCTGGGGAATTTACCTGCGGTTTGCTTTTCCCCTGGCCCTTTTGCTGGTAGCCGTAAATTTACTCGCCAACCGCAGCGGGGAGACGGTTTTTTGGCTGTCCCCGCCTTTGCCTCTGGCGGGCCGGCTGGCGTTCACGCTGGAAGCCTTATGCTACGGCGCCGCCATGGCCGGCCGGCTGGTTTGCGTAACCGGCGTATTCTGCCTTTACAGCCTAAGCGTCCACCCGGACCGCTTGCTCGGTTTTTTCTCCAGGCTGGCCTGGAGGTCGGCCCTGACGACGGCGCTTGCCACCAGGCTTTACCCCGCCATGGTGTCTTCCCTGTATTCCATCCGGGAAGCCCTGCAAACGCGGGGAGTTAATTTTGAAGGGGGATCAGTTGTCGAGCGGGCAAAAAAGTACTCTTTTGTCCTGCGCGCTTTACTCTTTTGCTCCCTGGAAGATTCCCTGCAACTGGCAGAAGCCATGCAGGCGCGCGCTTTTGGCAGCGGCCAGCGCTCATCTTACCGCCGGGAAGAAATGCGGCCGCGCGACTGGCTGGTTTTGGGCGGATGCGCCCTCTCCCTGTCCGCCGCTCTGGCCGGATTTTTCACGGGCTGGGGCTCATTTCGTTACTATCCGCGCCTTGACAGTATATCTTTGTGCGGCCTGGAAGCTCTTCAGCTCGCTTTGGTTTCAGCGGGCGTTCTGCTGCCGGCTACTATAGGATGGGGTTGGCATAAATGGGAGTGTATAAGATCGAAAATTTGACCTATTATTACCCGTCCAGCGAAAAACCTGCCCTATGCGAATTAAACCTGACAGTGGAGGAAGGCGAGTTTTTGCTGGTGGTGGGCGGTTCCGGCTCGGGCAAATCCTCCCTGGCCAGGCTTTTAGCGGGGCTTATACCGGGCTTTTACGGGGGGCGGATCGGCGGCCGGCTGTACTACCGGGGCGAGGAGGTATTACGCGGCAAAGGCGGTATTCCGCCGGGGGAAGTGGGCATTGTGTTCCAGGATCCGGAAAAACAGCTCGTCATGACCGAAGTAGAGGCGGAAATCGCTTTTGGGCTGGAAAATTTAAACTTAGAACTGGGGGAAATGAGGCGTCGGGTGGCCGAGACGGCCGGTTTTCTTGGCTTGGGGAGCCTGTTGGGGGCGAATGTTGCCAGCCTCTCCGGGGGCCAAAAACAAAAACTGGCCCTGGCATCGGTTTTAGCTATGCAGCCGAGCGTGCTCGTGCTCGACGAGCCGACCTCCCAGCTCGACCCGGCCTGCGCCGAAGAGTTTTTTAACCTGGTGCGGCGGCTCAACGAGGAAATGAACATGACGGTCGTACTCATCGAGCAGCGCCTGGAGAGGTGCTACCACCTGGCCGACCGGGTCGTGCTCTTCGAGGCCGGCCGGGCGCTGGTGCAGGGAGCGCCGGGGGAAGTTGCCCGCTGGCAGGCGGAAAACGGCTTTCCTTTCCTGCCGCCGGTAGCTTCTTTGTTTGCCCACCTCGGTTTTAGCCGCCCCCCGCTTACCGTTAAAGAGGGGAGGACCGCTCTTAGCTCACTTTCGGTTCAGCGGGAGGAGCGTGCCGCGCGGACACTGCCCACTATCAGGCCGGCGCCCGCCCATTCTCTGGACAAGACCGGCTCGGCCCCGTTCAAAACCCTGCTGGAAATGAAGAAAGTGTGGTTTACTTACCCGGGGAACCGGGAAGAGGTTTTGCGCGGGATAAGCCTAGAGGTACAGCCCGGCGAGCTGGTGGCCGTTTTGGGAGAAAACGCGGCGGGCAAAACCACCCTTTTAAAGCTGGCCGCTGGACTTCTTAAACCCGGCCGGGGTAAGGTGTTGGTGGCCGGCAGGGACACAAAAGAGCTTTTGCCCCACCAACTGGCCGGTAATGTGGGTTATCTCTCCCAAAACCCCGGAGAGTACCTGCTGCAGGAAACGGTAGAAAGTGAACTAGTGTTTACCCTTGCCAGCTTGGGCAGGGAGGACGACGGCCGGGTAGCGTCTATCTTGGAAGAGCTGGAGTTAAAAGCGCTCTGCCGCGCTCACCCGCGGGACTTGAGCAGCGGGGAAAGACAGCGGGTGGCCTTGGCCGCCGTGCTGGTAGCCGGGCCCGAACTCTTGTTGCTGGACGAGCCCACCCGCGGTCTGGACTGCCGCTTGAAGTCAAGGCTGGGGGAATTGTTGTGCCGTATTACTCAAAAGGGAACGGCCGTGCTGCTGGTCACCCACGACGTGGAGTTTGCCGCCGAGTACGCCGGCCGGGTGGTGATGCTTTTCAACGGGCGCATCGCCGCCGACGGGCCGGCCAAGACGGTCCTTTCCAGTTCCTTTTTCTACGCACCGCAGATCTCTCGCGTCTTGCAGGGCAGTGCGGGCGAGGCGGTCGTAACTTTCCGGGAAGCATTTGCCCTGCTGCAGAGCTTGCTGGCAAAAAGACCGGTTTCGAGTAAAGAGCCGAAAACAAAAGTGCCAGCCGGCATTTTGCTGTAAGTCTGGCGCGGTAAAGGGGGAGTAGTTATACATGGGAGAGAAGGGCTTAGCGCGGGGGTACGTGCAGGTTTACACCGGCAATGCCAAAGGCAAGACAACCGCCGCTTTAGGGCTTGCTTTTCGCGCCATGGGGCGGGGTTTAAAAACCTACATCGGGCAGTTCATGAAGGGGCAGAGCTACGGGGAACTCAAGGCGGCGGCCATGGTTGCTCCCTACATCACCATTGAGCAGTACGGCAAGGACACCTTTGTGCATGTCAAAAATCCTCCTTCTGCCGATGATGTCCGCTTGGCCAAAGCCGGTCTTAAAAAGCTGAAGGAGGCCATGCAAAGCGGCCAGTACGACATAGTGGTGGGCGACGAGATAAACACCGCCCATTATTTTAACCTGGTGACAGCGGAAGAAATACTGGAACTTATAGCCAAAAAACCGCCCAATGTAGAACTCGTGCTCACCGGGCGCTACGCGCCGCCGCCAGTAGTTAAGGCCGCCGATCTGGTGACGGAGATGGTGGAAATAAAGCATTATTACCAAAAGGGTGTCGCCGCCAGGGACGGCATAGAGCGCTGACCGGGGCAATTTGGGGCAAATTTGGCAAATTTTTTATAACTATGAGATAGTCCGCAGGCCGGAGGTATCCCGATTTGAAGAAAATAGCCAGAAAGTACGGCTTTTGGCTTTTTCTTTCGGTGCTGGTAATAGCTATGGCTACTTCAATTTTTTTGGCACCTGGCCGCGCCAACTGGGGTCTGGTGACGCTGGTGCTGGTTATGGTCATACTGGCGGCCTTCTACAGCCGGTGGGAGAAAGGGGGGGCTTCGGCACGCGAGGTTGCCTTAACCGCAGCTCTGGGGGCGGTAGCCGCTGCCGGCAGGGTGATATTTGCTGCCCTGCCACAGGTCCAGCCCACTACTTTCCTGGTGGTGGCCGCGGGGAGTGTTTTTGGCGGCAGGACCGGTTTTTTGACGGGAGCTACAGCCGCCCTTGTTTCCAATTTCTTTTTGGGGCAGGGGCCCTGGACGCCCTGGCAGATGTTCTGCTGGGGCTTGGCCGGTTATTCAGCCGCCCTGGCCGCCCCAGTTTTAGAGCGCGGCGGCCGCCCCGCGGTGCTGGCTTTTCTGGTGGGCTGGGGATACCTCTTTGGCTGGATTATGAACCTGTGGTACTGGGCAGCTTTTGTCTCACCGCTCAGCTGGGAAACTTTTTTGCTGGTTTACGCCGCCAGCTTTGGGCTCGACACCTGCCATGCGGCGGGAAACGCCGCTTTTTACCTGCTCGGCGGGAGCAGTGTAGAAAAGATTTTCCAGAGGTTTGCGGGCAGGCTCTCATTTGAATACCTTGAATACCTGCCCGCAAAAGACATTGACAGCTAAACCGCCAGGGGGACGAGCTTAATTTTGCCCAATGCGGCCAGGCGCTCTCCTTTTACGGCTACAGCTCCCCAAACGCCGTCTATGCTTACGGCGAACTCCACGGCTCTTTCCAGATCGCCTTCACACTTAACCAGGTTGCCGGCCGCCGTGGCCACCGCGTCGGCCAGCGCAGCCGACGGGGAAACCACCACCACGGCGTCGGCCGTGCCTAAGCTCAAAGACGGGCCCACCGTTCCGGATGAAGTGCAGATGCCCAGCGGGGTGTCTTCGGGCCGCACCTGCAGGGCCAAGCGGTTGGACAGGGGGGACTGGCCGGCAAAGATGCCCACCAGCCGCTGCCTGGTGCTGCGCAGGTAAATGTCCCCGCCGTTTTCTACAATTACGTCTTTGGAGTGCTTTAAGAGAGCCCTGCCCACTTCCTGGGCAATAGCGCCGGCTACGGCGGCCATCGGCCCCACGCCGGCGCATTGAGCGGCTTCGGCCATTACCACGGCCAGCGGCGGGGCACCTGCTTTAAGCTCTACGGGAACCAGGGAGTGTAAAAAAGCCGGGTCTTTTTCTATGTAATTTTCTAAAGAGGCCCTGAGTTTGTGCACCAGCTTTTCCGTCCACACGGCCAGCCCGGCAGAAAACCTCTCTTTACGCACCCCTATGTCGAGGTCGGTTTGGTGCACCACCACTGTAAAGTGCACCAGGTCCTCCTGCCGGAAGAGCTTCCGGTAAGAGCGCTTTGCGTATGCCAAATTAAAACCTTACCTCCATGGCCTTGTAGGGACAAACTTTTACGCACAGCTGGCAGACTACGCAGTTGTCGCTGTCGAAAACCACTTCCATAGACGGCCTTTCTATATAAAGGGCGCCGCTCGGGCATAAATCCGTACACGCCCCGCAGCTGATGCATTTTTCTTCGTTCCTTATTACCTCTTCTGCCAGCGGCTGCACTTTCACTCCCTGCTCTATCAGGTAGGCAATTCCTTCGTCGTACCTTTCCCCGGAGAGTTCCAGTACCATTGTTCCTTCTTTGTTGGGGTCGACGCTGGCTTTTAATATATTTATGATCAGCCCGTAATCACTGACCAGGCGGTAGATAATGGGTTTATCGGAAATGTCCTTCCCAAAGCGCAAGACTATCTTTTTATTGGCCATATATATCTCTCCTTAAGACACTCTTAATAATTCAAAGGCTTTTGCGGTTTTTCCCGTAAGACACTTTACAAATCTTTTATTTCCAGGGTTTTGGTTTTTATTTCATCACGATAAGACGGCAGGGGCTGAACGGGTTTGGTGAGCAAAAACTCGCCTTTTGTGATCCACTCTTTTAGGATGTTGGCAATAACCCTTGCTTTCGGGTAACTGGATAAGGGTGCTGTGGGCACTTCCTTACCCAAGACGGTTATTTTCCCCGATTTGAGCTCGGCGTAGCTCACGTATCCCAGGTTGCCGGGCTGGCGCTGGCCGTAGGCTTCGCTGTAGTCTACAACGGGAGCGTAGAGTTCTTTGTCGCTCACCGCCACACAGCGCATAACCTCCTCGTTTAAAACGGGGATGGGCACACCTATTCCCACGGTGAGGGTAGCGCCGTATCCCAGAAAGCTCGTACCGCGCAGCCACTCCGGCTTCATTTGCTTGAGGTCGCCGATGAGGGCCAGCGTGCCACCCGCCGGACCAAAAAAACGGCCGCTGGCGTCTTTTTGTATGGAAGGGAAGTGCTGAGTGCCATGCCAGGCCACGTAGCCAATACCGCCCCCTAAGAATATCCTCGTCCCTATGCCAATAGTGAGAAAGTAAGGGTCGTTTAAAAGCGGGCTCAGCTGGCCGGCACTGCAGTAGTGGGCATTGCCCAGGTTTGGCTTTAATACTCCCATGTAGGTATATATAGTTTTATTGCCCAGGTTGACCGCGCAGTTGTAGTTTTGGTAGGCATTGCGCGGGTTAAAGAGAATGGCTTCATTTATGTCATCGAGAGTAATGTAGGTTTCTATTTCCCGGCGCGGGTAACAGTCGGTGCCGTACGAGACGGCCTCTAATTTAACCGGCTTGCGGGCTACCAGGTCGTGAATGACGTGCCCGCCTCCATAGCGGAATTCGCCCGGGTAGTTAGTGTTGCAGGGGTCGTCCTCGGGAAGCTCAGTGGCGCCGAGATAGGCGTCCACAGCAGCTATGCCGGTATAAGCCGCTACGCCGTTTAACCAAACCTTCTGCATGCGGATGCGCGGCTTGGAGTGGCCAAAGTTTAAAAATACACCAGAAGAACACATGGGGCTAAACGTTCCTGTAGTCACCACGTCCACCTGCTGGGCAGCACGGGTAACACCTTTTTCTTCTACTAGTGAAATTACCTCTTCAGCGGTGAGCACCACCGCCCTGCCGGAGCGGATCTTCTCGTTGATTTCGTCAATGGTTTTTTGATAAGCCATTTTTAATCCCCCTCCTTTAGTGCCCTTCCGTGTAAATAATTAGGGCCTCTTCTTAACAGAAGAGGCCCGGCATTTTGCTGCACTTCCTCTTATCTGCCAGAAGAATAAACCTCCTGCAGGAATTGGCACCTTTTTGAGCCTGCCAAAGCTCAAAGGTTGCCGGGTTTCATTGGGCCAGTCCCTCCACCGCTCCGGATAAGAGCACATATTTAATTTTTTTAGCTGCCAATTAGTCTAACAGCATTATCCAACAGCTGTCAACTTCTTTTTGTAAGAATTTAACCGGCGGTGAGTGTGCCCTACACTGAACCGGAGGCTGTAACTTTATCTAAATCTGAAGCTGCTGTCTTGATCGGCCGGATGTGAAAGTGGTTGTGCTGAATAATGACCGTGTGAGTAGTTCCGCAGACAGGACAGGTCTTGCCTTCGCCGTTTTTGAACCGCATTTCGCCAATATGCTTTCCGCAGCAGGTTACTTCCACGCTTATTATATTGCCGTCGCTTAAGACATTTACCCGGTAGTCGCTGTCATATTTTTTATGATTGTAGTCCAAGGCAGTATCACCCCGGAAGTAATTATTTAAGTAATCCCAATATATCACTCTATATTAATTAAGACAACCCTGAACAGTGCTAAAAACAAAAATAAAGGCCCTCTTAAAAAATTTTTTGCGGGCCTTTTACACCAGCTGCATTTTTTACTTTACTTCTCGTTTTTTAAGACAGGACTTTCGCGGAAGAGGAAGGAAATTGAGTAGACGCCAGCTAGACCAACCAAGGCATAGATAAACCTGCTCAGGGTAGATGAAGCTCTGTAGGTTTCGCCTCCCAGCAAAGCCGTCACCAGGTCCCATTCAAACAGACCGACCAACAACCAGTTAATAGCACCGATAATAACGAGAACGAGAGCTATTCTAGAAAGCCATTCCATAATATCACCTCCTGCCTATATTTTTGCACGAAAAAAATTTCTTATACATTTTTCCCAGAAAAAACCTGTTCGCTGGAGAGAGGAAAGGGTACATTTTTAATTTGGAAAGAAAAAATAATACACATGACCGCCTGTTGAGAAGGATGGCAGGCAGAATGCGTCGAAGGAAACCTAAAAAATTTAGTAAGTTTTGCATAACGGGGATGGCTATGAAAAAGTATTCTATTACCATATTCTTTCCATGTTATAATGAGGAGCAGAATGTGGAAAAGGTGACCAGGAATGCCCTGGCAGTAGCCGAGAGCATATCCGATGATTACGAGATTATTATTGTAAACGACGGGAGCAAAGACCGGACGGGTGAAATTGCCGACCGCTTAGCCAAAGAAAATCCTGCCGTGCGCGTCGTTCATCACGAGAAAAACATGGGGTACGGGGCAGCCCTGCAATCCGGCTTTAAAAACGCCACTAAGGAACTGGTGTTTTACACCGACGGCGACGGGCAGTTTAATATGGAAGAGATTATTAAACTCTTGCCGTTGATAGAGAATTACGACATAGTCAGCGGTTACCGCAAAAAAAGGATGGACCCCTTTATCCGCAAAGTAAATGCCTTTTTATGGGGACTTTTAGTGAATACTCTCTTTAAAATTAAAGTGAGAGATGTGGACTGCGCTTTTAAATTGTATAAGAGGAAAATTTTTGAGGACATCAGCCTCACTTCCCAAGGAGCGCTTATTGACACAGAAATTCTGGCCAAAGCCGTAGCCAAAGGGTATAAGATCGCCGAGGTCGGAGTAAATCACTACCCGCGCCTTGCCGGGAAACAGACGGGGGCAAAGCTTTCAGTAATTATTAAAGCTTTTGTAGAGCTGTTCAAATTAAAAAATAGCTTTTCCAAGGTTTAGGAGAGAAAAATGCTGGCAGAAAACATATTTTTAGCCGTAAAATTTGCCGCCGTCGGCTGTTTAAACACCCTTATAGACTGGACAGTCTATTACGCCATTATTTGCGCTTTTCCAAAAGAAAGCGCGCTGTTTTATTCAATTGCTAAAGGCTTGAGTTATTTTTGCGGTATTGTCAACAGTTATTTTTGTAACCGCAGCTGGACTTTTAAAGACACCCCCTCGAGCAGTGAGGGTATAAGATTTATTAAATTTGTCTTTGTGAACGCTGCTGGTTTGAGCTTAAACTCGCTTTCTCTTTACATCCTGCTAAACCTAAATTTCAGCCACACCTTTTCTTTAGTTTCAGCCACGTGCCTTTCTTTTATTTTTAACTTTACTTTGAGCAAGGTATGGGTATTTAAGAAAGGCAAAGTATTAGTTAAGACAACCGGGGGTTAACCTGTGGCCAAACAGGACTTGAAAAAGGTTGCTTACATGTACTTTTTAAATAAATTGCTGCTCGTTTTTTTGATATGGTTTACCAGAGATATCGTCTGTGCCTTTTTGCCCGGTACATTTGAAGGCAGGCACCCCAACGCTTTTTTTGATTCTCTCATTCACTGGGATGCCGGCTGGTTTCTTAGAATAGCAGAAGAAGGTTATGATTTCTACAGCGCCCCGTTCTTCCCCATGCTGCCGCTGTTAATCCGGGCCGTCAGCGCTTTGACCGGTGACAGCGTTATTGCCGGTCTACTCGTTACTAACACCGCCCTTTTTGTGGCTTCGTATTTATTATTTTGCATGGCAAAAGAAGATCACGGGGAGGAAGTGGCCGGCACGGCAGTTTTTGCTATGCTCTTCTTCCCCACGGCTATCTTCTTTTCTTCTATTTACTCCGAACCGCTCTTTTTAGCCTTTGCCCTTGCCTGCTTTTGGTTTGGCCGGAAGAAAAACTGGCTGGCGGCTTCCGTATGCGGCGCTTGCGCTGCTCTGACCAGAAATGTAGGTGTAACACTTTTTTTACCCCTTTTGTACATGCAGCTGGCAGAAAACAACTTTAAGTTTTGTCTAAAAAGGGCCCTGCCCCTCTTTTTAGTGCCGGCGTCACTGTCAGTTTTTATGGCCGTCTTGTGGGCAAAAACAGGCGATCCCCTTGCTTTTTCTCACTCGCTTAAGAGCGATTACTGGGGCAACCGCCACTTTAGCTACCCGGGGGCAGGCCAGCTTTTAAGCCTTTCTCTTTTCTTTAAAAACGGTGAATTCTACAGCCTTTTCGAGTCGGGAATGGCTTTTCTCTTTATCTTCGTGATTTGGCGGAGCTTTACCCACCTGCGGGACAAATCTTACCTGTTTTTCCTTATACCAGGTTTTCTCATACCGTTTTCTTCAGTAGTAGACAACTTGCCGCTGGGCATGCCCCGTTATGTGCTGGTCCTGTTTCCGGGCTACATAACCATTGCTGTCCAGGCTTTAAAGAGCGGCTTTGCCAGCGTTTTTACGGCCGTTTCGGTGCTGGTGTTTTCTGTTATAAGCGTGCTTTTTATTTTGGGACACTGGATAAGTTGAAGATTAAAAACAACTAAAGACACCTGCCCGGTTAAGGAGGCGCTTTAAAATTGTTTTCTCCGTCAACCTCGCTGCGTCCTGTGATTTGGGCCCTGGGCGGTATTTTGTTGCTCTCAATGGCAGGAATTTACCTGTTAATGCGTATTGAAGGCAAAAACTTTATGGACGCGCTGTGGCTAATAATAGAAGGCATTACCACCACCGGGTTTGGTGACGTCGTTCCTTCTACAAACGCCGGCCGCATAATTACCACCATCCTGCTGATAGCCGGCATAGGATTTTTTACTTATGCGACCAGCACAATTTTTTCAGAAATTCTCGAGGGGCGCCTTGCCGGGATTTGGGGGAAGAAAAGCATGTTAAGAGAAATATCTAAGCTGAGCGGTCACATAATCGTGTGCGGGGCCGGAAGGGTAGGTGCTGAAGTTATATCTGAACTAATTAAGGAAGGGCAGAAGTTCGTGGTCGTAGAGAAGGACACAGACCGCCTTGAAGAAGTGCGCGCTGATAAGAAGATATTCTACATCGCGGGCGATGCTACGGAATACAAAGTCCTGCTGGCTGCCGGTGTAGACCGGGCTAAAGGGGTAATCACTACTCTGGCCGACGATGCCGAAAACCTGCTCATCACTATTACATGCCGCGATATAAACCCTTCCTTGCGCATTGTGGCTAGGGCTAACCGGCCGGAGTCGGTGCAAAAGCTCAAAAGATCCGGGGCCGATACGGTGGTTTGTCCGGCAGCTATCGCGGGCAACAGAATGGCCCTGGCCTCCCTAAAGCCGGCCAGTGTGGCCTTTGTAGAAACCCTGGTAGAAGAAAGGGCCTTAAACCTTAATTTGGAAGAGCTGGTTTTAAGCGATAAGTCGCCTTTAACTGGCATTGAATTGAAGAAATCGCGCATGCGGGATAGATTCGGGGTTACCCTGCTGGCCGTTAAAAGAGATAACACTTACATAATTAATCCAGACCCCGGGGTTATTTTTAAGGCCGGCGACCTCCTCATACTGTGCGGGCCTCCTGAAGGACTGGCCAAAATGGAGAAGTTGGCTGCCGGCGAGATAGGTGTAGAAATAGCAGATTAAATAATTTAAAGGTAACACTGATGCCCAGCCTTTCATAAATAAATAAAAAAGTAACAGCATGAAAGACGGCAGCAAAAGCTGGCGTTTTCTCGGAAAGGAAATGTGTTATGAGTAATTATCTTGAGGCTGTGGCAAGTGTCGGCCCTGGCAGCCTGCACCCAGGCGGGTTTGCAGCTACCTTAGAACTCTTAGACCTTATCGATATTAAGCCGGACAGTGTGGTTTTAGATATAGGCTGCGGTTCGGGCAGGACTGCCTGCTATATTGCTAAAAAATACGGACCGCATGTTTTTGCCCTCGATAAGTCGGAAAAAATGCTTGCTAAAGCCAGGGTGAGGGCTTTGTTCGAAGGAGCGGAGGTCAATTTTGTCCACGGTGATGCCCTGGATATGCCTTTTGCCGGTGAAGTGGCAGATGTGGTCTTGCTGGAGTCGGTGCTGGTATTTCTGCCGGCTTTGCCGGTACTGGTCGAGTGCCGGCGGGTGCTGAAAAAAGAGGGAATACTGGCCGTTATAGAGCTTTTTGCCGGTGAAAAGCTAGGTGATGCTGAGAGAAAAAAGATTGAGGGCACCTGCGGCCTGCACAGGCTTTTGACCCTCAAAGAATGGTTGGCGGCATTTGAAAAGGCAGGGTTTTCTGCGTTAGACGTGAGGTACAGGGGATTGCCCGGCCCGCTGCACGCATTTAAAGAGATGCTTTACCCGGACACTCCTTTACCGCCGGCTTATAAAGAGCCTTTTCCCGACTGCTGGAAACTGGCCACTTTGGCCCGCTACAAGTCTTTAATTGTTAAAAATTACCGTAAACTCGGTTTTGCTGTTTTTCTAGCCAGGAAATAAAGGACGGAGAAAAAACATAAGGGCTTCTTTTCTAATAGGTGGAAGCCCTTTAAAGTAATTAATTGCTGGTCGGAGCGACACGACTCGAACGTGCGACCTCTACCACCCCAAGGTAGCGCTCTAGCCAAACTGAGCTACGCCCCGGTAATATATCTTTGCTAGACTTATTTTACCGCCGGCAGGTGTTCGTGTCAAGATACCCCTTTTTAATACAGGTATTTTTAATACAGGTAATCTGTTCCTTAACTATTTAACCTCCACAAGCCCAGTTTTTATGGCGTGGAGCGCCGCTTGTGTTCTGTCTTGAACACCGAGTTTTTGAAAAATACTGGTCAGGTGGTTTTTTACCGTTTTTTCACTAATGAAAAGCATTTGAGCAATTTCACGGTTGCTGTTGCCCTTGGCTACCAGTTGCAGGACATCCATCTCCCGCCGGGTGAGACTGCGCGGGCTTGCCTTCTCGTTCGGGCGAGTAGCAAGGCGGTTAAACTCTTCCAATACTTTTGACGTCATGGACGGCGGTAAGTAAGAACGGCCTGAGTACGCGCCTATCACAGCAGATACTAAGTCGTCGGGATTAATATCTTTTAATATATAGCCGCAAGCACCGGCTTTAATTAATTCAAAAAGGTACTCCTCCTGTTCGTGTATAGTAAGGGCAATAATCTTAATGCCGGGAAAGGACGCCTTGATTTTTTTAGTCGCCTCAATGCCGTCTAAAACAGGCATATTGATGTCCATCAAAATGACGTCCGGGTTTTTTTCTGCAGCCAGCTTTAAGACCTCTTCCCCATTAGAGGCTTCTCCCAAAACTTCTATATCCTCACTGGTAGAAAGAATCTTGCGCACTCCCTCACGTACCAGGGGGTGATCGTCGGCAATTAAAACACCTATCTTCTTGCTCATAAAACCTCTCTCCCTTAAACTAATTTTCACTGTTCAATAGGAATACTTATACTCACAGTCGTTCCCTTGCCGGGGGCCGAAGATATAAAGAAATTACCACCCAAAAGCAAAGCCCTTTCTTTCATTCCTACCAGTCCATACCCCCTTGATCCTTCAGCTAAAGGTGCTTTTTCCAGGTTAAAGCCTACACCGTCATCCCTAACCACAATATTAACCTTCTTGTCGTGTAATTCCACTTTAACGAGGGCATGGCTGGCCCGGGAGTGCTTCCTTACATTAGTGAGCGCTTCTTGAACCATTCTAAAAAGAGCTATCTCTACTGGACCTTCTAATCTTTTTTGCTCTCCTATAAATATAAATTCTACATTAACCCCGTACTGTTCCTTGTAAACGCCGATGTACCTCTGTAAGGCTGGTACCAGGCCCAAATCATCGAGCAACATGGGCCTTAAGTCAAAAATTATCTTTCTTATCTCTGTTAGACTGTTACGGGCGGCTTCTTGAAGGGAGGCTAGTTCTCCGGGAACTTTTTCCGGGTCTTTATCCAGAAGTTTTTTGCAGAACTCTGCTCTCATTACTATATTGGCAAGGGACTGAGCCGGCCCGTCGTGAATTTCCCTGGCCACACGCTGGCGTTCTTCTTCTTGAGCTTTAATAATACTCACAGCCAATGCCTGCGTTTGCTGCAGTTCGCCTATCACGGTATTCAGGTCCTGCAGGGCGCCGCTTAAAAAATTAAAAACAACCCCGATCTGAGAAACCAGCTTTTCAGCACGCTGGGCAGTGCTCTCCAGCCTCTTTAAACTGACTTCCAGGTGATCGCGCCTGTAGCGGAGCAACTTTTCCTTTTCCCGGCGCTTGACTAACTCAACCTGCAGAGAATAAGCCTTTTCGTATGCCTCCTTTATGTCCTTTTCCGTGTATTTATTAAAATCGCGGCTTACTTCTACCAATCTCAAGCGTGCCTTCTTTTCCAGGACCTCCAGCTCGTCAACTTCTTTTATGATACCATTCATTTCTTCTTTTACCTGCTCCAGCTCCTGCCTCACTCTTACCATTTCCAGTCTTGTATTTTCAGCAATGTCGTATATCTGTGCTTTGCTCTGCTCAATGGCTTTTAGAGTTTCTTTGACTATTCTGTCCAGTGCTTCCATATCGAACAATATAAAGACACCTCGCTCGCAACAATTAGTTTTTCTTTTCCGGACATTTCTTTTCCTTCTACCGTAAAAAATTTATGGCGGTCAGTACATACTTTTTTGTATGCAAGAAAAAATAATTAACAGTCCATAAATACCTGGAGGTGTTTTAGTTGAGGGTAGAAGTAGACCAAGAGCTATGCATTGGATGCGGGACCTGTGTTGACTTATGCCCCGATGTTTTTGTATGGAACGATGAAGAAAGGGCCTATTCCGTAGTGGAAGAGGTTCCCAGTGAAATTGAAGACCAGGTGAACGAGGCAGTAGAAAGCTGTCCAACCAGTGCCATCTTAAAGAGTTAAAATTTTTTAGCCTGAAAAAAAACAAAACACGCTGTGGCTTGAAGAACTAAAGTTTTGCCCCTTAACCTTTTAAGCAGGGAAGGGGCGTTTTATCTTTCCTTAATTTAAGAATAGTGCTTTATTAAAAACCGGCCTTTTTTTTCTTTTTTGCAAGAAATTTGGCGTTAAAAAAGAATACGATTATCATACTTAAAATTTTGTTGACAAGATAATATAATATGCTAAAATTGATTTCAGTTGGAATTAACTAGCCCTTTTATCTATGACAAAGGGCTCGTTAATTCCAAAAATATTGTCCCAAAAAGGAGGCAGATAAATGAAACAATTGGGCCGCCACATACTGGCTGAGATCTGTGGTTGCGACTTCGACATTCTCAATGACATTAAAAAGGTCGAAGAAATCATGGTTAACGCCGCTTTAGAAGCCGGCGCAGAGGTCAGGGAGTGCGTGTTCCATAAATTCAGCCCGCAGGGAGTGAGCGGCGTAGTGGTAATTTCTGAGTCGCACCTTGCCATCCACACTTGGCCAGAACTCGGTTACGCGGCGGTGGATGTCTTTACATGCGGCGATAAAGTAAACCCTTGGGATGCCTGTAACTACCTCACAGACCGCTTTTGTGCCAAGCATATGACGGCCAAAGAGGTCAAAAGGGGCCTCCTGGAAGAAAACCAATTAAAAGAAGTGGTAAATGTTTAGGAGGGATTTTTATTAGTACCATGCTTAAAAACGGTTAGCGGGTTCTCCGGCAAGAGGATTGCTGGGCCCGCTAATTTTGTTTTGGCGGCAGGAAAATATATTTTTTCAAAGAATATAAAAGTTGAAAAGAAACTTTTTCATTACGGTACATAAAACAAGGAGTTTTGAGTTTTTTAGGCAATGTTGAGCGATATTTTAAAACCCATTGAAAGTGAACTGTTACAGGTAGAAAATATTATTGCCCAAAATTTGTTCACCAGAGCAGGAAGTATTGACGAATTTATTCACTTAAATTTTTCCTATACCAACAAAGTTATAAGACCTGCTCTGACCATTTTGCCGGCACGGCTTTTCGGCCGCAAAGACGACAGGGTACTGATTTTAGCCAGTATATTTCAGTTTATTTATATGGCTTTAAAGGTGCAGCAGTGTGTAGTTGAGGAAGACCGTGACCTCAGCACCCAAAGGGGCAACTCTAAAGATGGGTTTCGGTTTCCCGTTCTGGTAGGAGATTATCTGTACGGGAAGTTTTTTTATTTCTTAAGCCGAGCCGGACTGCTGGATTTGCTTGAGCCGCTGGCGGAATTGATTTGCAGCTTACACGAGGGGAGCATAATCGAAAAAAATATAGGGGATAAGAATATGCCGGCTTACATGGTAAATGAAGCGGTGAGAAAGGAGACAGCAGAGTTCTTTGCCAGCTGCTGCAGGCTGGGTGCCCGTATGGCCGGAGCCTCCGCGTTGGAGCAGCATTACATTGGATACTACGGCCAAAATTTCGGCATGGCTTTTGGACTAATAGAGCGCAAACTCCCCTTCGATAAGGTCGAATTCTACTTAAACCAGGCAATGAAAAGCCTTCATTTTGTGCCGGAAACTGAAGAAAAAAGGGTTTTGGAGCAAATCCTTCACATCTTTTTTGAAGAGGGCCGCCGCAACTGCCGTCTAGTAATTTAACCGGGTAAGTTTGATCACAACAATAAGTTTTTGGGGGCACTTTTTAAGTGGAGTTTGAAGGCTACCGGAGTAAAGAGGAGTACGTACACGCCGTTTTTTCCGCTATAGCCCACCGCTATGACTTTCTAAACACGGCCTTGACTTTTAGCCTGGATAAGCGCTGGCGCCGCTTTGCCGTGAGCAAGACATCTTTAAAACCCGGAGGCACAGGCTTGGACGTCTGCTGCGGTACGGGTATGCTCGCCATAGAACAGGCCAAATTAGTGGGCACAAGCGGCCGGGTGGTGGGTCTTGACTTCTGCGAAAAAATGCTGGCCAAGGCAGCAGAAAATATCAGCCGTACACCTTACGGGAGAGTTATTGAGTTATTACTGGGAAATGCCATGGAACTGCCGTTTGACGAAAATACATTTGACTGTGCCACTATAGGATTTGCTTTACGCAATGTTCCCGACATCGAGGTGGTAGTTGGTGAGATGTGCCGGGTGGTAAAACCGGGCGGTAAAGTTGTGTCCCTTGAACTGGCCAGGCCCAGCGCACCCGTTTTTAAGCAGCTGTACTACTTCTACTTCAACCGCGTTGTTCCCCTTTTGGGCAAGATGGGCGTGGGTATTGACGGCCCTTACAGGTGGCTTCCGGCATCCTTAAAAAACTTTCCCCACCAATCCGAATTAAAGGAAATTTTTGCGCGCGCCGGCCTGCAAAACGCCCATTACTTTGAACTCTGCGGGGGAATAGTGGCTGTTCACGTCGGTCAGAAAGGTCGCGGGTAAAATGGGGTACAAAGACTTAAGAGCTTATCTCAAAGAACTGGAAAAAAGAGGTCTATTAAAGAGGATTTCTGTTGAAGTGGACGTTAATCTGGAAATCACCGAGATAACTGACCGGGTGGTAAAAGCCGGCGGCCCCGCCCTTTACTTTGAAAACGTGCGCGGGTACAAAATGCCGGTGGTAACCAATCTTTTCGGTACTTTGGAGCGCGTCAATCTGGCGCTGGGTGTCAGCTGTCTCGACGAAATCGGCAAAAGACTTTCGGCCCTTTTGAAATTTGACGGGGTGCCCAGCACGCTGGTAGAAAAAATTAAGATGCTGCCCCGGCTGGCCCAGCTTTCGTCTTTTGCTCCCAAGCTAATTAAAGACGCTCCCTGCAAGGAGGTTGTTTTAAAAGGCGAGAATGCTTCGATAGAGGACATCCCCGTTCTCAAGTGCTGGCCGGAGGACGGCGGTCCCTTTATTACTTTGCCGCTCGTTATTACCAAAGATCCAGAAACGGGACAGCGCAACGTCGGTATGTACCGGATGCAGGTTTACGACGGTTGCACTACCGGCATGCACTGGCACATTCACAAGGACGGGGCAGAACATTTAAGAAAACAAAGCCAACGCGGCGGCAGCCTGCCGGTGGCGGTAGCCATAGGCGCCGACCCGGCGGTTATTTACGCGGCTACTGCCCCTCTGCCGCGCGGGGTAGACGAGATACTGTTTGCCGGTTTTTTGCGCGGTGAACCCGTAGAAATGGTCAAGTGTGAAACCGTAGATCTGGAAGTTCCCGCCAGGTCAGAAATAGTCCTCGAGGGCTACGTTGACCCGTCAGAGACCAGGCTGGAAGGGCCATTTGGGGATCACACAGGTTTTTACTCCCCTGCCGACTACTACCCGGTCTTTCACATAACCTGTATTACACGCCGCCGGGACGCCATCTACCCGGCTACTGTGGTAGGGCGTCCGCCCATGGAGGACGCTTACCTGGGCAAGGCAACCGAGCGCATTTTTCTCCCCTTAATCAGGCTGGTTCTGCCGGAAGTAGTGGACATTAACATGCCTTTTGAAGGTGTCTTTCACAACTGTGTCCTGGTTTCCATTAAAAAGACTTACCCCGGCCAGGCTAAAAAAGTGATGTCTGCGCTCTGGGGCTTAGGCATGATGATGCTGGCCAAACTGATCGTTGTGGTGGATGAAGATATAAACGTGCAAGACGTCTCAGAAGTCATGTGGTGTGTTTTCAATAACATAGATGCCGGACGTGACCTCCTTTTGACCGAGGGACCTCTCGACGATTTGGATCACTCTTCTCCCAGGCCGCGCTTTGGCACAAAAATGGGCATAGACGCCACCAAAAAATGGCCCGAAGAAGGGCACGCTCGTGTATGGCCGAAGGCGATTGCCATGAGTGAAGAAATTAAAAAGATGGTCGACGGGAAGTGGTCGCTGTATGGTTTTTAGAAAGGTTAAAATTTTTTTGGAGATGATCAGGTTTGAGCATACAATTTTTGCCCTGCCGTTTGCCTACGTAGGGGCGCTGCTTACAGAAAAAAGAATACCGGCCGCCCACGACATAATCTGGATTACTCTGGCGATGGTAGGAGCCCGCACGGCCGCTATGTCCTTAAACAGGATCATAGACCGCCGCCTGGACGCCAAAAACCCGCGTACGGCCAACCGCGCGCTGCCGCGCGGTCTTTTGAGTGTAACAGAAGTGTGGGTGTACGTTTTTTTGTCCTTTGCGCTCCTTTTGTACTCAGCCAAACAATTGAGCCCGCTGGCGTTTAGGCTTTTCCCCGTGGCGGCGGCCGTCCTTTTTGTTTACTCTTACACCAAGCGTTTTACCTGGACATGCCACTTGTTTTTAGGCGCCGCTCTGGGTCTTGCGCCTTTGGGCAGCTGGATAGCCATAAAAAACAGCTTTGATCTGGTCCCTTTGCTGCTGGCGGCCGGAGTAATGTTCTGGGTGGCCGGATTTGACATTATTTATGCCTGTAACGACTACGAATTTGACCGCCGGGAAGGAGTGTACTCCATACCGGCCCGCTTCGGCATCAAAAAAGCTCTGGTTATTTCCGCCCTCTTTCACGTCGCTTCACCGTTTTTCTTTGCGGCAGCGGGCTTTTTAGCCGGCGTAGGAGCACTTTACTATCTGGGTGTAATTCTGGCCGTGGCCCTTTTGGCTTGGCAGCATATTATTGTCAAGCCGGACGACCTCTCCCGGGCCGGTGTGGCCTTCTTTAACTTAAACGGCACACTAAGCGTGGTCATGTTTTTGTTTACTTTACTAGATGTGTTGTGCTTTTAATCTTTAAAGAGGGGGAGTAACTCTGTTGGAGGCCGTATTCCGCAATTCGGATATAGCTGATATCGGGGATAAAGTTTTACGGGGAGAGAGACTGTCTCGGGAGGACGGAATAAGACTTTTTAAAACCGGTGACCTGTTAGCTCTCGGTTATTTAGCTGACGTAGTAAGGCGCAGAAAAAACGGCGACAGGGCATATTTTATAGTTAACCGGCATATAAACCATACCAACGTATGCGAAAACTTGTGCAGGTTTTGTGCGTTTGGAAGAAAAGAGGAGGAAAACGGTGCTTTTACTCTAACCCCCGAGGAGATTGAAGCCAAGGCTCTTGCCACCAGCGAAGAAAGAATAACAGAAATACACATTGTCGGGGGATTAAACCCCGCACTCAAGTTGGATTATTATGTGGAAATCCTTCAAAGAGTGCGCCGGGTGCTGCCCGGGGTGTACATTCAGTCCTTTACAGCAGTAGAAATAGATTACCTGGCCAGAATGCACAACCTTTCTTTAGAGGAAGTAATAACCACTTTAAGGGAAGCAGGACTCGACTCTCTACCCGGGGGCGGGGCGGAGATTTTCTCACCCCGGGTGCGCAGGATCGTCTGCCCCAACAAAATCAGCGGTGAGCGCTGGCTGGAAGTGCACAGGACAGCCCATAAGCTGGGTATGAGGACAAATGCCACTATGCTGTACGGCCACGTAGAAACCGTAGAGGAAAGAGTAGACCACCTTCTGGCCTTAAGGGAACTCCAGGACGAAACAGGGGGCTTTTTGACCTTTGTCCCGCTGTCCTTCCACCCCCAAAATACTGCACTATGCCAAATGGGGGTAAGCGCAGGGCCGACGGGCATAGACGACTTGAAAGTTTTAGCTGTTGCCAGGCTCCTTTTGGACAATTTCGATCACATTAAGGCTTTTTGGATAATGATCGGTCCCAAGCTAGCCCAAGTGTCTTTGGCCTTTGGTGTCGACGATTTGGACGGGACTGTCGTAGAAGAAAAGATTGCCCACGATGCCGGCGCCGCTACCGGTCAGTATATTTCCAGGCAGGAAATTATTGGCTTGATTAAGGCAGCGGGGAGGGTTCCGGTGGAGCGCGATACCCTTTATAACGTTATTAAGGAGGGCTTTTAGTGTCCAGGTTACGCCTTGGGCAGTTGGATTATATAAACTGCCTGCCGGTCTATTACGCCCTGGAGGAAGGGCTTATCCATCTGGAAGCAGAACTGGTCAAGGGACCGCCTACTCTCCTTAATCAACTTTTTTTAAAGAATGACCTCGTAACAACGCCAGTTTCCTCTATAGAGTACGCCAGCCACCAAGAACTCCTTTACATTTTGCCCGACCTTTCCATCAGTTCAGACGGGAAGGTGGCCAGTGTACTTCTTTTCAGCAAGTTGCCCGTGACAGAACTGGAAGGCAAGAAGGTCTGTATTAGCGCGTCGTCGGCCACGTCGGTGGCCCTTTTAAAAGTGCTCTTCGATCACTACTATCAGGTGGAAGTGCAGTACGAAACGTTACCTCCGGATCTGGATCTAATGATGGAGAAGGCAGACGGTGCCCTCCTCATCGGTGACGACGCGCTGCTGGCACGGCAAGCAGTGGAAGAGAAGGGACTGCCTTTCCAGATTACTGACCTCGGGGAAGCGTGGAAAAAGTTTACCGGCGAAAAGATGGTATACGCTATTTGGGTTGTTCACCGCTCTTTTGCTAGAGAAAATCCCCTTGTTGTCAGCCAACTGACAGAGATCTTGCGCCGGTCAAAAGAAATAGGGTTAAGCCAGCTTTCCGCCGTCATGGAAAAGGCAAGGCAGAAAACCGGTTTACCCCTGCCGGTGCTGGAAGAATATTACCGGCTTCTTCAATACGGTTTCGACGACCGGGCGCGGCGCTCTTTGCTGGTCTTTTTTGATTACGCTTATAAGAGCGGGCTAATCGATGAGAGGGTACGTCTTTTTGTGTGGGGCGAAAGCAATGAATGAAGTTCGCTCTATCCTGGAAAAAGCTGTCCGCGGGGAGCGGCTTTCACTGGAGGAGGGTACCGCCTTACTCTCTTCGCACGACCTCCTCGACGTCGGCTGGGCGGCAGACCAGGTGCGTAAAAAAAAGCACCCCGGCCAAACGGTAACTTTTGTCGTTGACCGCAACATAAATTACACTAACGTCTGTTACTCGCGCTGCCGTTTTTGCGCCTTCTGGAGGGAAGAAGGATCGGCTGAAGCATATGTCCTAAAAAAAGACGAGCTTTTTAAAAAAATAGAGGAAACACTTGCAGTCGGGGGAACGGCAGTCATGATCCAGGGCGGTCTCCACCCCCGCTTGGATCTCGATTACTTTTTAGATATGCTGCGCTCCATAAAAGAGCGCTACAACATCCACATCCATTCCTTTTCACCGCCAGAAATAGTTCACATGGCCAAGTCCTCAGGTCTTACTGTTGGCGAAGTGCTGCACCAACTAAGAGAAGCAGGACTTGATTCGCTCCCCGGCGGCGGGGCAGAAATACTGGACAACCGGGTCCGTAACATAATCAGCCCGGCAAAAATATCCTGGGAAGAGTGGATGGAAGTTATGAACCAAGCTCACCGCTTGGGCATGAAGACTACTGCCACCATGGTGTTTGGGCATGTAGAGACTCTAAAAGAAAGAGTCTTGCACATGATCAGGGTTAGGGAACAGCAGGACCGCACAGGCGGTTTTACTGCTTTTATACCCTGGACGTTTCAGCCCAAAAACACGCAGCTCAACTGCTCCAAAGCCACGGCCGCCGATTACTTAAAGACTCTGGCCGTTTCCCGCCTGGTAATCGATAACATTCCTAACATACAAGTTTCCTGGGTAACCCAGGGTTCTAAAATTGCCCAAACAGCCCTCTTTTTTGGTGCTAATGATTTTGGCAGCACCATGCTGGAAGAAAATGTTGTGCGTGCTGCCGGGGTAAACTACCGGGTGCCGCTTGAGGAGATTGTACGCTGCATAAAAAAAGCGGGCTTTGCAGCCGCCCAGCGCAACACACTTTACCAGATAATCAAGTATTATTAACAACTTTTAGGCTAAAAGCCGAGAAGGGTATATACTTTTTCATCTACTGTCGCCGGGCCCGTAAGACCGTTATCGCGCCTGAAATCCGTGACCGCCTTTTCTGTGCCCTCCCCCCAAAAGCCGTCAGGGTTAAATTTTATATACCCCAGTCTCTTCAAGGCCCGCTGGACTTCCAGGACGGCCGGGCCCTTATCGCCGTATTTGAGCGGAACCGGAGGTGTGCCGGGTGCGCCAAAAGGAGTGCCGATTATAGTTACCGGCGTTCCGGTTACCACCAAATCGTAAATCTCCTCGATGTCTTTGTTAAACATCCTTATACAGCCGTGGCTGGCAAAGCTGCCAATACTCCCCGGTTCGTTAGTTCCGTGGATGCCGTACTCGCCGTACGGTATATTAAGTCCCAGCCAGCGCGTGCCGAGATAGGCAGGCGGTGATGCATCTTTGGAAATAATGACCCAGTTGCCTACAGGAGTAGGCGACTCGTACCTCCCCATAGCTACCGGATACTGCCGGTAAGGCTCACCCCGGTTAAAGAGAGTGAGGGTGAGCCTTTCCATATCAATGATGATACTGAGCCTTTCGGCCTGTAATGGGTCAGCGGACGCGCCGTAACAGGCGGTAAGCCCGCAAAAAACGGCTGTTATAAGTACTGCTGCTCCTAGAGTCATTTTGATGAGGACTTTCTGCACGCATACTTCCTCCCCAGCGAAACTGGGAAACTTTTATCGATATCATTCTTTTAAAACTTAATTTCCCTTTTTTATTTTTCCTTACATTTGTTTTGCGTATGCGACGGCATTTTTAAAAATGGCCAGGCCGTGAGGTTCAACGTGACCGGTAAAACGGCGCCAGTTGGGGTGCTGGGTTACCTCCACGTAGCGTTCGGGGTGCGGCATCATCCCCATGACGAGACCGGATGGGTCGCATATACCGGCTATGGCGTTTAAAGAACCGTTAGGGTTAGCCGGATATTCTAAAGTGGGGCTGCCGTCCTGGCCGGCGTAGCGGAAAACCACCTGGTGCTGTCTTTCGATTGTATCCAGAGTGGATGTATCCGCAAAAAATTTGCCTTCTCCGTGAGCAGCCTGAATGCATAAAAGCCTGCCTTCCAGGCCCCTGGTAAAAATAGAGGAACTTTTTTCGACCAAAAGGTTTACCCAGCGGCACTCAAAGCGGCCGCTGTCGTTAAACATGAGAGTAGCCCTGACCGACCCCGGACACAAGTCCGGCAAAAGTCCTGTTCTGACCAGGACCTGAAAGCCGTTGCAGATGCCCAAAACGGGCTTGCCGGCCTCCACAAAGCTGACCAGCTGCTCTTTTAAAAAAGAAATCAGTTCTACAGCCAATACCTTGCCGGATAAAATGTCGTCCCCGTAGGAAAAGCCGCCCGGCAGGACGAGCACGTGGAAGGAAGAAAGCGTGTGCTCTTTTCTCCGCAGCTGGTTTACGTGAACGTAACGGCAATCGCCGCCGGCTTTCTCAAATGCGTAAAAAGTTTCCTCATCGCAGTTGATGCCGTCAGTTCGCAGTATACAGACGGAGGGCTTTTTCAAGACCCAAACACCTCCTTCATGGGACGCTGCCAGGCAATCTTTAGAGATTCTAGATTAATAACGAAATTCTGACCGTTTGCAGAGCGAAAAGCGAGGGTAAAGCCGGCCTTGGTGCGCCCGATTTCCAGCCAGGGAACACCGTCAAAAAGGCCGGAAGGCTCTGCATGGGCGGGGAGCTCAATTAAAAAGCACCCCGCAGTTTCATTAAAGAGAAATTTTTCTGCCGGCACGCCGTAAGGCAACTCGATCTCCGCACCCAGGCCCCCGCCGAAACACATTTCGGCCAGGGCAGCGGCCAGCCCCCCCTCGCTTATATCGTGGCAGGCCAGCACTGTGCGGTTTTTTATGGCCCTGTGGACCGCCAGCAGCACTTCTTTTAGGAGGCGGGGTTTTATTTTGGGCAGGTTGCTGCCCAGGGCCCCCAAGAGTTCATAGTAAACTGAACCGCCCATTTCCTCAATATTCCGGTACCCGACGAGAACTATCCTGCTGCCTTCGGTTTTAAAGTCAGAAGACGCTGTGCAAGTAACGTCCGGTATACGGCCAAAGGCCGAAACACACAAGACCGGCGGGATTTTAATTACTGTCCCGTCCCTGCCCCGGTAGGTGCTGGAAAGGCTGTCCTTGCCGGAGATGAAAGGCATACCGGTTTCTCTTACAAAATCAACACAAGCGTCTACCGCCATATCCAGGGCGCCCAGGCTCTCCTCATCGGGAAAGGGCCAAATGAAGTTATCAATGAGGACCATTTCTTGGGGATTAGCCCCGCAGGCAACGGCATTGGAAACCGCTTCGGCGGCAGCCCACAAGCTTCCGTAATAGGGGTCGATGAGGTTTAAGACTGGGTTTAAGCCGTGGGCAATGATCATCCCGTAAGGTTTGCCCAGAATAGGTGTAAGAATAACGGCGTCGCTTGGACCGTCAAACTTTACCCCCCCGTAGGGCGGCAGTGCACACGTTCCCTGCACCCCGTGGTCGTACATGCGGACAATGGGTTCTTTGGAGCAAACGTTTAAGTGCCCCAGCACTTTTTCCAAAAGCTCCTGCCAGTCTCCTTTGAACTGGGCTTCTGGCTCATTAAAGGACGGTCTTTTCCAGGAAGCCTTCAGAACTCTTTGGGGCAGCCCTCCGTGGAGAAAGTCCATTTCTAAGTCCAGCACTTTTTCTCCGTTATAAGCGGCCGTAAAGCGCCGGCTGCCGGTGAACCTGCCCAGCGCTGTGGCTTCCACGTTGTAAAGCCGGCATATATCCATAAGCCTTTCTAAGTGTTCTGGCGCCACTGCCAGCACCATCCGCTCCTGGCTTTCCGAAAGCAGTATTTCCCACGGGGCCAGTCCCGAATACTTAAGCGGGGCCTTTTCTAATTCCAGGTGGGCGCCTATCTCGGCGCCCATTTCTCCTACAGCAGAGGAAAAGCCGCCGGCGCCGCAGTCCGTGATGGCCCGGATGAGCCCTTCATCTCTGGCCGCCAAAATAGCGTCAAAGGTGCGTTTTTCTTCTATGGGATGGCCGATCTGGACGGCACTGGCGTTGACCTCTATAGTCCGGTCGGTCATTTCCCCGCTGGAAAAAGTGGCCCCGTGGATGCCGTCACGGCCGGTGCGGCCTCCCAGCACCACCACCAGGTCGCCGGGCTGGGGCGCACCCTTTTGAGACAGTGCAGCGGGCAAAATACCGTAAGCCCCGACTATGACCGTGGGCTTGGCCCTAAAGTCGCGGTGAAAGTGGACTGAGCCGTTGTTCGTGGGTATGCCCATGCGGTTGCCGTAATCGCGCACGCCGGCCACTACCCTCCGCAGGAGGTAGTGGGGGTGCAAACAGCCCGGGGGTATTTCGTGGCGTGGTGTGTCTGGAGGGGCAAAGCAGAACATGTCGGTAGAAGCGATAACTTTAGCGCCGCGGCCCGTCCCGGCTATATCGCGAAAAACCCCCCCGCTGCCGGTCATGGCGCCGCCGTAGGGCTCAATGGCCGACGGGGAATTGTGTGTTTCCACCTTACCGCAGACAGCCATGCCGTCGTAGAACTCCATAACACCTGAGTTATCGACAAAGGCCGAAAGAACCAGCGGGTGGCCACATTGCACGGTGGCCTTCTTAAGCCGGGTAAGAAAAGGTTCCTTTTCTACTCCGCCGGCAATGATCCTGGCTTTAAAAGTCTTGTGGACGCAGTGTTCAGACCAGGTCTGGGCAATGGTCTCAATTTCACAGTCTGTCGGGTCCCGCCCCAAGCGGTTGAAGTAGGCCTGGATGGCCTTCATTTCCTCTAAGTTTAAAAAAAGCCTGTCCGCGCTCAGCTCAACGAGCTCTTGGTCGCTCATTTCTCTTATGGGAACGGTTTGGGTGCGGCCCGCTGTTCCGCGGATGAGGAGAGTGGCCGGCTTTTCTTTAACTACGTACTCCACTGTGGGGTTGACGAGCAGACTTTTTACTATCTTGTCCACATCAGCAGAAGACAGCTGGCCGTAAAAACCGTACTCCCAGCTTGAGTCAGCCGCCAGCAGGCCTTTTACCCCCAGGTGGCGGGCGGATTTTATTAGTGATTCGGCTTCGGGGTTCATAACTCCCGGCCTGTAAGCAACTTCCACAACTTCTGTTGCACCTTCAATGACAGGAGCGTTTACCCTGTACACCTGAAACACGCTTTCCGAAAGCAGGTTTTCGGCAAGAAATCTAGCCTCTTCCTCGCCGATCCCTTCAAAGCGAAAGACCCTGGCTGTTTTAACTCTTTCTACATTCTCCATGCCGAGCGCGTGCCTTACTTCGTATAGCACTTCTTCGCCCTTGCTGTCTGGGATGCCCGGCTTTAAAGTTACTCTCACTTCTTGGATCATAAGATAAACCTCCCTGCGGGGGTTTTGCTTGCAAGCTTTTTATGCGTATTTAGCAGCTGACATGCAGAGCAAACGTTTCGCCGCCCATATATTATAATTTATTTTTTGCCCAAAGTGGAGTCACAACGGCTAAAAACTGAAGGATGACTTGCCTTGTGACGCGGCATTGCCATATAATTTTAAGGACATAAGCTTACAATTTTTTTGTAATTTTTCTCATTATTTATATATTTATATGCGGGGGTTTTTAATGAATCCAGAAGAAAACCGCTCTGCTTTGTTGCGGAAGTTGCCGCCGGTTGACGAATTACTGAAGGAGCCTGCCTTGTGCACTGCGCTGTCAGACGGGATTCCCCGTAAGGTGGTAGTCGGCGCCGTGCGGGCGGTGCTGGAAGACGAAAGAAAGAGGATCTTGAGCGGGGAAATCCATCAGCTTCCCGGCAGGAGCGATTACACCCCGCTGCTGGCAGCTAAGGCAGCACAAGCCGCCCGGCAGGCGGCGCGGCCGGCATTACAGCGGGTGATCAACGCTACCGGTGTCGTCTTGCACACTAATTTGGGCCGCTCCCTCCTCAGTAAAAAGGCAGTAAGGGCCGTGTGTACGGCTGCCCGGCGCTTTACAAACTTGGAGCTGGATTTAAATTCTGGACTGAGGGGTTCACGTCACGCTCCCTTAGAACCGCTCTTAAAGGACATCACCGGGGCAGAAGATGCCCTGGTGGTAAATAATAACGCTGCTGCCGTTCTTTTAGCTTTAAAAACGGTAGCAGGCACAGGTGAAGTAATCGTTTCCCGGGGACAGTTGGTGGAAATAGGCGGTTCTTTCCGCGTCCCGGAGATCATGGCCCAGAGCGGTGCACGCCTGGTGGAAGTGGGCACGACGAACAAGACTTACCCGGAAGATTACCGCCGGGCCATCAGCGATAAGACATCCCTTTTGCTGTACGTGCACACCAGCAATTACAGGATTATCGGTTTTACGAGAGAAACCAGTGTCAGTGAACTGGTAGCTTTGGGCAAGGAGTACAACCTGCCGGTGATGTGCGACTTGGGAAGCGGTTCGCTGGTAGACTTGAGAAAGTACGGCCTGCCCTACGAGCCCTTAGTGCAGGAAATGGTGGCGGCAGGAGCGGACATAGTCACCTTTAGCGGCGACAAGCTCCTCGGCGGGCCGCAGGCAGGAATAATAGTGGGCAAAAAGGCCTATGTGGAGAGAATGAAAAAGAACCCGCTGGCCAGGGCTTTGCGGATCGACAAGCTTACAGTAGCATCGCTGGAGGCCACCTTACAGCAGTACATTGAGACTGCCACAGCGTTAAAAGAAATTCCCACTTTGAGAATGCTCACCGTTCCTTACGAGGAACTGGAAAGAAAAGCAGAGAAACTGGCAGGCGTGCTCACGTGCCTGCTTAGTGGCGCAGTCTTGGAAAAAACAAAGCTTTCAGTTGAAAAGAGTTTTTCTGCCGTTGGGGGAGGGGCTATGCCCGAAGCCGAACTTCCCACGGCAGTAGTTTCTGTGGAAACTGTGTCTTTAACCCCGAATGATCTAGCATCGGCTTTAAGGCGCGGCGACCCGCCGGTAGTGGCCAGAGTGGAGGAGAATAAGGTTATCTTTGATGTGAGGACCGTAGCTGAAGAAGAATTGGAACTGCTGGCCAAGGCTTTGGCCAGGGCGCTTGGGGCGCTTTAAATTACCCGAGCAAAAAGACTAGGGGGTGTTCTTGCCCTTTGAAGCACATTATCATAGGCACGGCCGGCCATGTTGACCACGGCAAAACCGCACTGGTTAAGGCATTAACCGGTATAGACACTGACCGTTTAAAAGAGGAAAAAGAGAGGGGCATCTCTATTGAACTGGGCTTTGCCCACCTCGTGCTCCCCGGGGGTCTGCGGGCCGGTATAGTCGATGTTCCCGGTCACGAGAGGTTCATCAAAAACATGTTGGCCGGTGCCGCCGGCTTTGATTTGGTTCTCTTGGTGGTAGCAGCCGATGAAGGGGTAATGCCCCAAACCAGAGAGCACCTGGACATCATCCAACTCCTCCAAGTAAAAAAAGGCATTGTAGTCATTACCAAGTGCGACCTGGTAGACAAAGAGTGGCTGGAGATGGTCAGCGAGGAAGTAGAAAGTTTTTTAGAGGGCACAGTCCTCGAAGGGGCACCGGTAATAAGGGTTTCTGCTGTCACCGGACAGGGGATTCCGGAACTTTTGGAAGCTATCGGACAGGTGGCACAGACGGTAGAAGAAAAAGCAGCATCCGGCCCGCCCCGCCTGCCCATAGACAGGGTTTTCACTGTAACGGGATTCGGCACAGTGGTCACGGGCACTCTCGTTTCCGGCACTTTACGGCTGGGTGACCAGCTAGAAGTGCTGCCGCAGGGCATCAGCACCAGGGTGCGCTCCCTCCAGGTTCACGGCCAAAAAGTAGAGGAAGCGCGGGCCGGCCAGAGGGTGGCTATAAATTTAGCCGGTGTAGAGGTAGAGCAAATTGAGCGGGGGAGTGTGGTGTCCGGCCCTAAAAGTCTTGTACCCTCCTACAGGGTAGACGCCAAACTTGTCCTTTTAAAGAGTGCTCCCCGCCCCCTAAAAAACAGAAGCCGCGTGCGCTTTTACCTGGGCACAAGAGAGGTTTTGGGGCGGGTTGTCCTCTTAGACAGAGAGGAAATGGAGCCCGGTTCCACTTCTTACGTCCAGCTGGAACTGGAAGACAAAGCAGTGGCGGCCAGAGGAGACCGCTTTGTAATCAGGTCTTACTCCCCGATGCTGACCATCGGCGGAGGGGTGGTTATTGACCCTGCCCCGCGGCGCAGGCGCAGGCGGTTCAGGCCGGAGGTGCTGGCTGCTCTGGCCACACTAGAAAAAGGGTCTCCTGCCGATCTGTTGGAAGAATACTTAAAATCTAATCCCTGGCTGCCATCTGCCGGTGAAGCAGCGGCGGCTGCCGGCCTAGGGACAGCAGATCTTACCTGTGCTATTAATACCCTCGTTTCTCGTGGAAAAATAAGAAAGATGGAAGCGGACGGCAAAACGTACCTTATACCTAATTGGGCTTACCGGCAGTGGACAGAAGAAATTATCTCTGCCCTTTCGGCCTTCCACCGGGACTATCCTTTGAGGGAAGGTATGCCTAAGGAGGAGCTGCGCACTAAGAAGTACCAGAAATTGAACAGCAGAATGTGGCAGTGCCTCCTGGGCGAAATAGAAAAAGACGGGCTAATAAAATCCAGTGCCCAGTGCGTTATGCTCCAGTCATTCACTCCCAAGCCTAACAAAGAAGAAGGCGAAAAGATCGACCGGCTGCTGGCCCTTTTGCGAAATTCACGCTTTCAGCCGCCCTCGTGGGCTGAGCTGTGCCGGCAGGCCGGTTTAAGAGAAGACGAATCTGCCGAAGTGCTGCAGTACCTTTTAAAGAACGGCGAGTTGGTCAAAATTACGGATGATATATTCCTAACCAGTGACGTATTGCAAAAAGCAAAAGAAACTGTTTTAGACTACTTGCGCGCCAAAGGCGAAATAACAGTAGGCGAACTGCGCGATCTTTTAAACACATCCAGAAAGTACGCTCTGCCCATCATGGAATACTTTGACCAAATAAAATTCACTAAAAGAGTCGGTGATAAGCGGTTATTGGGCAGGGCAGCGGAATAAAAAGCGGGGCGCAATAAAAAGTGAAATACGATGTCATTGTAGTGGGAGGAGGACCGGCGGGGGCTACGGCAGCAAGGGAGTGCGCTGCCAGGGGGCTCGCTACACTGCTTTTGGAAAAAGAACAATACCCGCGTTTCAAACCCTGTGCGGGCGGTGTCACTGCAGCGGCCTTAAAGCTTTTGGGGACAGACCTGCCGGCTGATAATATCGAGGCCAGTTGCTCTGTTTTCCAGGCTTACTGCCGGGACACAAGTATAGAAGTAGAGCTGGATAACGATTTCATGATCGTCACTTCCAGGGATATATTCGACCATTGGCTGGCCGGCCTGGCCCAAGCGGCAGGGGCAACAGTACGGCAGGGTGAAACTGTAAAAATAATTGAAAGCTCGGCGGACGGTGTGAGGGTTTACACTGCCGCCGGCTGTACCTATGAAGGGCACGTACTCATAGGAGCGGACGGGGTGAACGGCATCAGCGCCAAGTATGTCCGCGGGCCGTGGAAAAAGGGAGAGCTCGCCTTTTGTGCCTGTGCAGAAGTGCCGGCGGCCGGTCAAAGATACACCCAGCTGAAAACAGCAGAAGTTTACTACGGCCCCGAAATACTCTCTTACCGTTGGGTCTTTCCCAAGAGAGAAACTTTGTCAGTTGGCTTTGGCGGCTGGCTTTACGGCAAGAAAAATGCCAGAAAAGTTTTAGAGGAATTTATAATCGACAAAGGTTTAAAACTTAAGGGGAAGATAAGAGGGCACCATATACCACTGGGGGGGATTAACAGGCAGGTTGTGGCGGACAGGGTGCTGCTGGCGGGTGACGCGGCCGGTTTTGCTGACCCCCTGACTGGAGAGGGAATACGGTACGCCATTCACTCGGGAAAGTTAGCCGCCGAAACATTAAGCCGCCTCTTTGCTGCGGGCCTTGCCCCCACGGCGCAAAATCTTTATAAAACTTACGCTCGTGCCTGCCACCGTGCTTTTGGAAAGGATTTAGCCGCTGTTTACCTCTTATGCCGCATGGTCAAACGTTTCCCCCGCACGGTTGACAGGTTCTTTGGCGGTAAAGGGCCGTTTTACAAATTTCTTGAAATCGTTACGGGCAAAGCCCGCTACAGCGACATATACAGACCGGCGGTGGCTTTAAAAATAATTAAGAGCCTGTTGGGGTAAGACGGGTGAGGGCTTAAGTGCTGATTTTGCGTAAAGTTTTTGAGGCCGGCGAAGGAAGGTGCAAGGTTTTTCTGGAAGCCGCACTGACACCAGGGGGGGTGTCGATTAACCTTTTTGGCGGCGAAAGGCCCCACGTTGGAGCGGTAGCTTTGTGCTTTCCCTGGCCTCTGGCTTCCGACCCCGCCAAAATAGAAACTACCGCGGCGGTCTTGCCGCTTCCCGGCCATAAAGACGGTGAGCTGGCAGGGGAAGTGGCAAAAAAGATAGCGCGCGCTTGCCACTTGCCAGTAGCAGTGGTAGCCGGCCTGCACATCGACAATGCCCAGCCGCAGGAAATAGAAGGATTAGTGGAAGCAAGCCACAGGGCGGCCGAAGAGCTTATAGCTTGGCTGGCCTCACAGCTTTGAAAATCAGTAAGAAGTTCTATAAAAAAATACCCCCAAAGCTCATAATTCATGAAGAAAAAACATATAAAAAATGGGGATGCCCAACCGGTATCCCCATTGGCGTTATTTACCGGTTAATTACGGGGGGTTTTAAAAAGTGAACCTTTTTTGCAAGCAGCTGACTAAAAAAGGGAAAAAATATTTTGCACTAGCTGTCCTCTTATGTTTTTTATCAGTTTACCTCTATAAAAATGCAGTTAGTGTTATGGAGAAGCGTTACATTACTACGCTTTCTTGGGCTTTAGCCGGAAAGTTAATCGTCATTGACCCGGGCCACGGCGGGGAAGACCCCGGGGCACTGGGTACTGCCGGTGTACACGAAAAGGATATAGTTCTAGAAGTCTCCAAAAAACTGGCCACTATCCTGCGTCAGGCAGGTGCCCGCGTGCTTTTGACCAGAGAGGATGACAGGGACTTGAGCGATCCGGACGCCGGAAGCCTGCACCAGGCTAAATTTCAAGATCTCGCCCGCCGGGTGGAACTGGCTAACCGCAACAATGCCGATCTCTTCATTAGTGTACACGTCAACAGTTTTCCCGACCGGCGCGAAGATGGGCCCCAAACCTTCTCTCAGCCCGGCAGTGCAGAGAGCAGAAGGCTGGCCGTTGCTATTCAGCGTGAACTGAACCGCCACCTGGAAAACCCGGGCAGAGAGGCAAAGCAGGTGGACTACTTTACTACCCGGATGACTAAAATGCCCAGCGTAATTGTAGAAATTGGCTTTATTACCAACCCCCGCGAAGAAAAACTGCTTTTAGACCCTAGTTACCAGAGCAAAATCGCCTGGGCCATTTACGCTGGTATTGTACGTTATTTTTCACAGCTCAAGGTAGCTGCGGCACCTGCCAAAATTGTGCAATTTATGTTATAATAGTTACAAATTATTTTAGCAATTAGTTTTAATATACTTATAAGCCAAAGGGGGTCTTAAGGGGTGCCCGGCGAATCATTGCTCAATATCCCTCAGGAACTGCTTATTCTGGGAGCTGCCGTGGAAACCGGCATGATAAAAACCCTTAACGAGAAGGCAATGGAAGATTGGGAACTCGCTTTGAAGCTTGGAGCAAACACCAGAGCGGTGTGGGTGATGTGCGAAGCCCTGTCCGCTCTTGGCTACCTGCAACGCTGGGAAGGTAAGTGGCAGCTGAGTGATGCGGCCAAAGACATGCTCTACAATCCAGATGCACCGAATTACACAGGTTTTTCCTTCATGCACAAGTACTACATGATAGCCAGCTGGCTAACCCTGCCGCAAGTAATCCGTACTGGAACACCTAAACCAAAAGAAAAAAGACCGGAAAAACTAGAGTACTACATGGCCGCCATGAGTAACAGCGCCAGGAAAAGCGCCGGGGAAGTTGCTTCATACTGCCTTAAAGGAATGACCGGTGAGCCGGAAGTCATTGACATAGGCGGCGGGCCGCTTACCTACGCCCGGGCCTTTGTTGCCCGGGGAGCCAGGGTGACAGTCTTTGACCTGCCCGAAGTGGTTGAATATGCTTCCAAACAACTGGGCGAGTCAGAAAATATTAATTTAGTCGCCGGCGACTTCAACGAATGGCTCCCCGCGGGCCCTTTTGACCTGGCCTTTTTAGGAAATGTATGCCATATATACGGGGAAAGAGAAAACAAGCTGCTCTTTAAAAGGGTAGCCAGTATTTTGAAGCCCGGAGGCAAAGTGGCAATTGTCGATTACGTCCGCGGCAAAAGCCCGGAGGCGGCTATATTTGCGGTGAATATGCTCGTCAATACTGCCAGCGGCGGAACTTGGACCTTCGACCAGTACAAGGGGTGGCTTAAGTGCGCGGGCTTTGCGGAAATTGGGATTGCAGGTGCAGCCGGCCGCCACGTGATAACAGCCACCCTTAAAATGTCTCAATAGATACTGATAAATTTTGGGGGAGAGTTTATATGTCTGTTGCCGGTCTCGCCGTAGCAGTAATTTTTATGACCCTAGGCGTGCTGGGTACTGTCCTGCCCGCCTTGCCCGGGGCACCCTTAATTTGGCTGGGAATGTTTGCCTACGGACTGTTCACAAAATTTCAAGGGCTGGGGTGGGCTTTCTTTCTCGGACAGGGGCTGGCAGTGGCGCTGATCTTCGCCATCGATTACGTTGCCGGCGTCTGGGGTGTAAAAGTGTACGGCGGCTCAAAGTACGCTGTCTGGGGCAGTATTTTGGGCGGCATTGCCGGAGTAATAATGGGCGGGCCTTTTGGCCTCATTTGCGGCCCTTTTATCGGTGCTGTGGCAGGAGAGTTATTCCGCAAAAATTCATTGGGAGGGGCCTTGCGCGTTGGCTGGGGAACACTGGTTGGCTTTTTGGGGGGCACTTTTTTAAAACTTGCCGTAGAAGCTTTAATGATCACCTGGTTTTTTATCGAGGTGCTGTAAGAAATTAGAAAATTACCCCTGTAAATTTTACAAATACAGGGGGTATCTTATATGCCGGGAATAAACCTCTTAAACCGGTTACCTTGTAGCAATACCCGCCGGCTATGAAATGCCGGTTTATTTTTTTAACCCCAGCTCCGCCGCCAAAGCACGGAAAGCCGGCAGGGAGGCAAGGATGGTGTTTTTGCTGATACAATAAGAAAGCCGGAAGTAACCGGGGGCTCCAAAGCCGCTTCCCGGTACGACTAGTATGTTGTACTTTTGGGCCAATTTTGTAAATTCAACGTCGTCCGGCACCGGACTTTTAGGGAAAAGGTAGAAAGCGCCCTGGGGTTTTACCATTTGAAAGCCCATCTCTGTAAGGCTGTCGTACAGGATGTCCCTTTTTTCCTGGTAATCAGCGATATCTACACTCTCGTTTTGCAGTAAGGCTACAATGTGCTGCATGAGCGCCGGGGCGTTCACAAAACCTAGAGTGCGGTTGCAGAAGACCATGCCCTCAAAAAGCAGGTCTGATTTTTCAATTTTGGGCGAAATGGCTGCGTAGCCAATTCTTTCACCCGGCAGGGCAAGGTCTTTGCTGTGAGAGGTTACCACTATGCTGTTTTTTATGTGCAAAAAGACGCTGGGCACAGATATACCGTCGTATACAATTTTGGCGTAGGGCTCGTCGGAAATTACGTATATCGGCCGTCCCAGTTCTTTTTCTTTTTCTTCCAGCGTGCGGCCAACGGCCTTTAGCGATTCAGCGGTATAAACAACGCCAGTGGGGTTGTTCGGGGAATTAATGATTACCGCTTTTGTCTTTTCATTTACTGCTTCACCTATTCTTGCGGCGTCTGGCTGAAAGGACTGGTCTGTTGGAACTACACGGCAGACACCGCCGTGATTGTCGGCATAAAATTTGTACTCGACAAAATAAGGAGAAAGTATTATAACCTCATCGCCTGGATCCAGGATGGTCTTTAAGACCACGTTGAGGCCGCCGCCGGCACCGCAGGTCATTACCACGTGGTTTTCGGTGAATGGGAGGCCGGTTTTTTCGGCCAGCACTTCTGCCACTGCCCGGCGGGTTTTGGGGTAACCGGCGTTGCTCATGTAGCGGTGCATTCCCGGTATGGGTTTTTCAGCAAGCCTTTTTAATTCCTCTTTAAAACGGGCAGGGGGTTCCACCTCCGGGTTGCCGAGAGTAAAATCGTAGACTTTGTCCGGGCCGTGTATTTTTCTCAATCTTTCTCCTTCCTCAAACATCCTTCTTATCCAGGAAGCCCCGGAAAGACAAGCTTCAACTTTTTTGGAAATCGTCATTTTTGCTCCTCCTTGATCTAATTTAGGTAAAAATCATACGGTTATTACCTGTGTCACTGCTGGATGTTGTGCCATAAACTACACAATATATTACACTACATTGTGGAAAATGCAAAGAATACCTTGCGGCAGACAGATCTACTAATAGCGACAAAACATGGCAATTATAACCCCTGGATAGTTGCAGATGCAGTGCTTTATAATAGTACCCGTCAGTCAACCAAAACACCAGGGGGAAAAAGTGTGAACAAACTTTCAAGTATAACACCGCACGGTCAAGTGACGATACCTCGTTCGATAATGAGAATGCTGGGCCTTAAGGGGGGCAGTGATGTGACCATTGAGATTGAGGAAGGAAAGATAATTTTAAAAAAACTTGATAAGAAAATCCCCGGGGGCAGCCTATGGTACTGGCCATCAAAAAAATAGTCTGGCAAAAAGAAGACTTCAAGGACCCGGTTTTTGTTGCCTGGATCGACCGGGGAGCCGGCCGTCCCTGCCTGGTATCGGCAGCGGACAAAACCGTGTACCTCTTTTTCCCAAATACAATGGGGTATTTGGAAACCTCCCGCGCAGCCGCAGGAAATACAGTATTGAGCTTGGCGGCGGAACCCCCGCCGGCAAGTACAAGTCTCATTTTTGCCGGGCTAGAAGACAGAATAGAAGTTTACAGTGCGGACGGCTTTGCCCTGAGAAAGGCCGGCGAAACAGAGCCGGAACCCGGGGCAAACTTTGCTGATCTGGCTGTTGCTGACATAGATGGGGACGGCACAAATGAAATAATAGCTGCTGCCAAGGCCAAAGGAGCCCTCTATTTTTACCGGCCGGCAGCTGCTGACGGCGAACAGTTGCGGGTAGAATTATTTGCTATTAGGATCCTGCCCGGCCCGGTTCAAAAGGTAGCTGTCTATAAAACTGACAGCGGCGGGCTTCCTTTAATTGCCGCTGCTTACGGCAGCGGTGCAGATTCCGGTATAATCACCCTGCAGTACACCGAAGCCGGTTTTGCCGGCGGCCCCTATATAACCAGTCCTGGGGTAACTGCGGCCTCTTTAACGGCCGGAGATGTGAGACCGGAGCCGGGGGAGGAGCTTGTTTTTGGCGGTGAAGACGGCTGTATAAGGGTATTTGCGGGGTCAGAAAACCCGGTTTTAGTTACCAGCAATCTGGGAAATTCCGTCACCGCTCTGGCTTGCGCAAAGCTTTTGGGAAGAGAAGGCCAGACCCTGATCGCCGGCACACCTGAAGGGTATATCTTTGGCTTTTGGTACCCCCTAACCGGTACCGATCCCGATTGGGCATTAAACATTGGGAGGCCGTTAAAGAGCATAGCTGCCAGCAGGAGCAGTGAGGTTGCTGCAGGAACAGCCGACGGCGCTCTTTTTGTCTGGTATCTAGCTGGCTGCGGGAGGTCTGTCCATACTGTCGCCGCAGGCGATACAATTTTCTCTATTGCCAAACAATACGGGCTAACCCCTAGCGAAGTAGCAGATGCCAGCGGCCTTCAATTAGACGAAACCATTTATCCGGGCCAGCTCCTGGTCATACCTTAAATACCTCAAAAACTGATTTTTAAAGTCCAGCCGCTATTGACACCTAAGCAGGCAGAGCATTATATTAGTCAATGTAACAACAGTGCTAACATAAAAAGAAATAGCTGACAACTTGGAACGAGGAGGAGTTTTCCTTTGAAACTGCGTTTGGGACTTCCTAAGGGTAGTCTTCAGGAGGCTACCTTTCAGCTTTTTAAACAGGCCGGTTACGAGCTAACTGTGCGCAGCCGCTCATATTTCCCTTCAGTGAACGATCCCGAACTCGAGGTAATACTCATGAGAGCACAAGAAATTCCCCGCTACGTGTACGAGGGCGTGCTGGACGCGGGTATTAGCGGCCTCGACTGGATCATGGAAAACGAGGTAGATGTGGTGGAGGTAGCGGACCTCGTTTACGCTAAGAGCACATCCAACCCTATACGGCTAGTAATTGCCGTGGCCAATGAAAGCGATATTCAAAGCGTATACGACTTAAACGGCAAGAGGATTGCCACTGAACTAGTACGGGTAACTAAAAAATACTTGCGGCAGCACGGGGTGGAAGCAAGTGTAGAGTATTCTTACGGCGCCACCGAAGTAAAAGTGCCCCACCTCGTGGATGCTATTGCCGACATTACGGAAACGGGCAGTTCTCTAAAAGCCAACAACCTCCGTGTTATAGCCACCATCTTAGAATCGACTACTAAACTGCACGCCAATAAAAAGGCCTGGAATGACCCGTGGAAAAGGGAGAAGCTGCAGAACCTCTCTGTCCTCCTCCAGGGGGCACTGCGCGCCCGCTCCAGGGTTGGGCTAAAAATGAATGTGCCTAGGGTAAAATTAAATGATATACTGGAGATACTGCCGGCCATGAAACACCCAACTATTTCGCAGCTCGTTCACAGCGAATGGGTGGCAGTAGAAACAATCCTTGAAGAAAAGCAAGTCCGTGACCTTATCCCCGCCTTGAAGAAAGCAGGGGCCCAAGACATTATTGAATACCCTCTCAATAAAGTCATTCCATAGGGAAATTTGGTAAGATATCAGTTTAAATTGTATTTTTGATGAGCAAAAACTGGTATATATTGAATAAATCCCTGCGGCTATTGGCTGGCAGGGATTAAAATTCTCTAGGCTTGCAAATTATTTCTTTTATTTTTGTTTCAAAAAAGTTCTGCGAATGCGCAGGCACAATGACAGCAGCTGCATCCAACCCCTCGGCAGTGCCGCCGCAGGCCACTACTTCAACACCATAAGGAATCAAGCCGGCATCTAAAGCCATAACAGAAATTTCCACACATACTTTTATCCCCTGTCCAAAAAGCCGCAAGGTGCTGGAAATTATCTCTGCCGGATAAACACCGCCAAATTTTACCCGGCAAGCCCTGTCAAGACCTCCCATCAAATGGGTAGCAGTAAGTAATTTTATACCGCAGGCCAACAGTTTCTGTCTCATCTCACAGCCCATCTCATCTTCCCCTGGATGGTAAAAACCAGCTTGGTGCGTAACGCAGATTACTTCAAACTCGCTTGTAAAATCAAAAAAGTGTTCTGCCGATTTGCCCGAACAAGAAGCGATAACAAAATGTTTTATGCCAAGCTGGCGCGCTCTATCCAGCGCCAGTTCTACAGTTTTTAGTGTGTTGGTGCTGCCCTTTTTTTCCCAGTAAACCAACCGTATCACCTCTCAAAATTTCTTTAAAAAATAAACTAACTCCCGGAAAAATTTTAAGCCACCAAAGTTTTACTGGCAAATGAAAATATATTTTGAAAATTATTAATTTATAAATTTTTTCATTAATTAAAATAAATAAAATTTATGTAATATCTAATAAATACTGGAAGGTTATTTAGATTTTATCAAGAAAAATAGTATAGGAAGGTTAAGAAAAGGAGGGAAAATTAAAGTGGGAGTGCGCGACACGCCAATTTCGGTTAACGGGGGTCAGAGCGAGTTGCGCCTTATGGTGCAAAATCCCTGGGTTGTATTTGCTTATTGGGAACTGTCTCCCGGGTTGCAAGAAGCCCTTTGGGGCAGGAAAGTGGAACTGAGGCTAGTTAATGAGAGGGGCGGGGTGTTTTTTGCAACTGAAATTGGGCTGGCGGTGAAAGATTACTACTTTACCCAATTGGAACCGGACAAGATATACGCTTGTGAAATTGGTATTATCAACCACGATAATGAGTTTTATCCCCTGTTACGTTCCAATGCTGTTCGCACACCATCTGAACGGCTTCAAATTACATTCCCTCCAGCAAAAGAAGGCATCAACGAACACGACACAAGTCCTCCGGCTTCTTTAGTTAGTTCATGGGCTAACCACGCATAAAGTTAAAAAAGCCCTGGGCAGGTTAGTGCTGCCAGGGCCCCCTCACCGGTATCAAACTGAAGAATTAAATAAACCAGTGGAAGAGGAAGAAAATGATGAGGATGAAGAAGAAAAATGTAAAGAAAAACGAGAAATTAAAAGAACCGGAAATGCCGCCGCTTATGCCCCCGCCAGTATTAAAGGCCATTTTATTACCCCCTTACCTGATTTTTTAACATATTATGAAGCGGTAAAATAGGGTGTTACTCTGGCTTATGGGGCTAGTTTCTAATTTTTAACTATTTATTCCTATGTTAAAAATTTATAAAATATTATTACATGTTTTGGTAATATGGCTATACTTAACCAAGGCTTCTTTGTGCACATTCGAGGGCATTTCCCACCATAGCATTTACTTGAAGAAGACGGGAACATTGCGAGGCAATGTCTTGGTGACCAGCATCAGCCACCTGTTGGATAAGCCTACCCATTTCCATCATCCCGCTCTGCGCTTGACGGATAAAAAATGAAACCTGCTCGCGCGCCAATTCCTCACTATCCCTGCTTCCAAAAAAGCCTGTAAACACAGATACTGTACCTCCTTCGCTCACTCTTATACTCATAAAAATTAATAAAAACACTGGTGCTATTAATATAGTTTTGCATTTACCGTTCTGCAATGCGGACAGGCTGCGTAATTTTAAAAAAAATTTTACTGTTTTGCACGTCTAAGCCTGGCGTAGAACACAGCAGAAACAAGGATCAGCAGACTGCTTACTAATTGCGCTGCCCTAAAGGGCCCTAGCATCAAGCTGTCAGTTCGTAAACCTTCAATAAAAAAGCGGCCTGTAGAATAAAGTGAAAAGTAGAGGAGCAAAATTTCTCCAGAAAACTTTTTCTTGGGACGATAAAAAATGAGCAATAGAAATACCATAAAATCCCATACAGATTCGTAAAGGAACGTGGGGTGGCGGTACTGCCCGTAGATAAGCATTTGTCTTTGGATAAATTCTGGGAAAATACTCATAAATTCTGGTGTAACGGGATAACCATAGGCTTCCTGGTTAATAAAATTGCCCCACCGGCCTATGGCTTGACCCAGGATTATGCTCGGGGCCAAAAGATCGCCCACATTCCAAAAGTCAAGACCATTCTTCCTCACATACCAGTATCCGGCCAAAAAGCCGCCGAGCAGCCCGCCGTGGATGGCCAAGCCGCCGTGCCAAACAGCAAGTATTTCTACTAGATTTGAGCGGTATTGTTCCCAGCTGAAGAGGACGTAGTACAGGCGCGCCCCGATAATAGAGGCCGGTATAATTAAAATCAGCATATTTATCACGTGATCGCTATTTATGCCGGCTTTAGGGGCGTAAAGGTAGGCTATCAGTGTACCGGTAAAGAAGGCACAGGCCATAATTATACCATACCAGTAGATATTTAGGGGGCCTATGTTAAAAGCTACGGGATCGATCAATGAAATCACCTGCTTTGGGTATAGCTTAAAAACTACAAGATTATATTGAAAATAACTTAAACGGATATAAAGTTTTATAGCTTCTATTATACAATGAAAGACTGGCTTTTTAACCAGTCTTTCATTGCTTTAAAATAGCTATAGCGTTGGTTATGCCGGATACTGAGGTTACTTCATTTTAAAAGTTTCACACTTGGTTTGGTCTGAACTGTCTGCCTTGCTTGTGCCGTTTCTATCAATTTGCACCATCGGGGCCTGACACATCACCTCTTTATTCCACCTGCATTCAGTCACAGAACACTTGATGCCGGGCATACAATCACCTCCCTGCCAAAGTGTCGAATTTATTTTTTCCCTGGTACAAAAAAAATATTCCTTGCAGGGAGGCAACAAAATTAAAAAGGCCCCTTAACTATGAAGAAGCCTTTTTCTGGCGGGAGTGTGTGGGAATCGAACCCACCACGGACAGGAGCACTGCCCGACGACTGGTTTTGAAGACCAGGAGCACCACCAGGCACCATCCACTCCCAAAAAGAACACAAAACTCAATAAAAATTATAGCACCGCGCAACTATAAAGACAAGGAAAGACTGCGAGAAAGAAAAATAAAGAAATATTTAGAAAACAGAATTCTTATTTAATATGCCGCAGTACAATATTATAACCACTCAATTAAAATTTAATTAAAATTCCGGCTTAACGGCGACATAACATTCCAGCTAATTTCTGCATGAAAAAAGGGAGGATTTTGTTATATCCTATAGAATAAGCTATGAGTAGAAATAATCTTTAAAATTTAAATAAAAATACCTATATTTGTCTTTTTTAGTCGCAAGTTCTTTTACTGTAGTAAATTTTACAAATTTTATTTTGTTTTAACTAAAATGCCATGTTTTCTTTGAAAAAATTTTTGTTAAACAAAATTTAGCTCTATGTCTTTAGCCAGGACCGGTGAAGTGCAGTATGCTCGAGCTTTTTGAAGATATAAAGGAGGACCTGTGGGCAGTAGAGGAGGAGTTAAAAGCCGCCGTACAGACACCCAACCCTCTTCTCACAGATACTTATACTCACCTCCTCAGCGCCGGCGGTAAGAGGCTGCGCCCAGCGCTGAGCCTTTTTGGCGCAAAGTTTTATAATTTCAGCCTCCCAAGAGTTTTGCCCCTGGCCGTCGCCCTCGAGCTGATTCACATGGCTACCCTAGTTCACGACGATGTGGTAGATGCTTCTATGACCCGCCGGGGTATACCAACCGTTAAAGCTTTATGGGGAAACAGCGTTTCAACCCACATAGGAACTTACCTTTTTGCCAAATCGCTTATTTTAATAGCCAAGTACGAAGATACCCCTCTTATCTCCCGGGTTTTATCCGACACCAGCGTAAAGATGTGCGAGGGGGAAATACAGCAAATCTCCGTTTCTCACGATGTAAACCAGGACTTGAAGAGTTATTTTTACAGAATAAAATGTAAGACCGCTCTCTTAATTGCCGCCAGTGCCCAGTTGGGAGCTGTAGCCTGTGGTGCCCCGCCGAGCATTCACTTGCCCCTAAGACGGTACGGTCACTTTATCGGTATGGCCTTTCAAATCACCGACGATATTCTGGACATTACAGCCGACCGTCATTTACTAGGAAAACCTGTGGGAAGTGACTTGCGCCAAGGAATTATAACTCTGCCGGTAATATACGCGTTAATTAACAGTGCAGAAAAAGAAAAACTCTCCCGCTTGGTAAAAAAGGAAGACAAAAGCGAAGAAGAAGTCAACGAAGCGGTAAGAATTATAAAACAATGCGGGGCTATAGAGTTTTCATTTAATATTGCCAGGAGGTTTATTGAAAAAGCCAAAAAAGAGCTTGGGTCTCTACCCGATATACCGGCAAGAAAAACTTTGAGCACGGCAGCAGATTTTATTGGTCAAAGGAAATATTAAACCGGCAAAAAAGAAAAAAGGTGAAAAATTGGGCGACCGTTATTTAATTTCTTTAAGTATTAAAGGCAAAAAGTGCCTCGTAGTAGGGGGCGGCAAGGTAGCAGAAAGGAAAGTGCTGGGTCTTTTAAAGTGCGGGGCGCGCGTTAAAGTAGTCAGCCCGAGCGTTACCCCGCTGCTGGCTTCTTTAGCGGTCAGCGGTAAAATAGAATACAAAAAAGGACAATTTAGCGCCGAGGACTTAGAAAACGCATTTCTAGTCATCGGCTCTACTGACCGGGAGGAGATCAATGCCCGTGTGGCCAGTGAATGTGAAAGCCGGAATATCCTCGTCAATATTGTAGATGACCCCCGGAAGGGAAATTTTTACGTACCGGCTACTGTACACCGCGGCCCGCTCACTATAGCTATCTCCACAGACGGCAAGGCACCCATTTTGGCCAGAAGGCTGCGCGAGGAACTGGAAAAATACATCGGGCCCCAGTACGGCGAGTTTGTGGACATGCTGCATGAGGCGAGGGAACACTTAGCCAAGCATGTTGCCGACCTCCAAAAAAGAAAGGAATTGTTGGAAAAACTAGTCGACAGAGAAATGCTTTTGCTCCTCAATAAAGGGGATTTAAAAGCGGTAAAGGAGAGGTTGGAGGATGCTTATCGTGGTGGTCGGTCTTAACCACCGGACAGCGCCGGTTGAAGTGAGGGAAAAGCTGTCTTTCCAGGGCAGTTCTCTGGATGCAGCACTGTTGAAATTAAAAAGCCACCCCCTAATCGAGGGCTGTGTCATCCTTTCTACTTGTAACCGGACAGAAGTTTATGCGGCCACCATGGAAATGGATGAAGCAATGAACACCATTTGGGGGTTTTTGGCCGAGTTTTCCGGTACAGATATATCCGAAATAAAAAATTATACTTATTGCCACACCCTTTACGATACCATCCGCCATATTTTTCGCGTGGCTGCCGGCTTAGATTCAATGCTGCTGGGAGAAACTCAAATTTTGGGCCAGGTTAAGTCTGCCTACCAGAGGGCAGTAGAAACGGGCGCATCTAACCGGGTGCTCAACACGCTGTTCCAGCAGGCTATTACAGTGGGCAAAAGGGTGAGAACGGAAACCGGCATTGACCAAAACCCGGTGTCGATAAGCTACGCCACCGTGGAACTGGCTAAAGAGCACTTAGGTTGCCTGGAGAACAAAAATGTGCTGATTGTCGGGGCGGGCAAGATGAGCGAGCTCACTGCCAAACACCTGGTGGCCAGCGGCGTAAAGGGAATCATAGTCTCCAACCGTTCGTACGACCGGGCGGTCCGTCTTGCCGCCCAGTTTAACGGCAGGGCAGCAAGGTTTGACGAGCTTTACAGCTGTATAGAAGAAGCAGACATAGTGATCAGCTGTACGGCTGCCTCCCACTGTGTAATAAAGTTCGAGCCAATGAAAAAGATAATGGAAAAGAGAAACAACAGGCCCCTTTTTATGGTAGATATTGCCGTGCCGCGCGACATTGAAGTCAGCGTTTCCACATTAGGGGGGGTAACTCTACTCGATATCGACGATTTAAAAGCAACTGTTGATCGCAATTTAGCCGAAAGAAAAAGAGCAGCCGTGAGAGCCGAGGAGATAATTGAAGAAGAACTGGACGAATTTATGAAGTGGCTGTCCGTGCAATTTGCCGTGCCCACCATTGCCGCCTTAAAAAAATGGGGAGAAGAAATCAAGCAAAAAGAACTGGAGAGGGCTTTTAACCGGCTCGGCCACATATCTGAACACGACCGCAAAGTAATTACTACACTGGCCAATTCCATAGTAAACCAGATCCTTCACGTGCCCATAACCAAAATAAAGCAGTACGCCTTGACCACAGAGGGTCATCTCTACACAGAAATACTGCAGAACCTGTTCGATTTAGAAATCCCCGGCCAAAAGCCTAAAAAGAAAATTACTCCCCACGAACAAGAAATGATTTTGGAAACAGTGAAAGTTTAGAGACTTAAGGAAGGAAGCACGCATACGAGGCCATGAAAAAAGAAATTATTGTCGGCAGCAGGGAAAGCGCGCTGGCCATGTGGCAGGCCCGCACAGTGGTAGAAGAGCTAATGAAGGTTTGCCCCCATTACAGCTACCGGATAGTGGGCATTAAGACCAAGGGAGACAAAATTACAGACGTACCACTGGCCAGAATAGGCGGGAAAGGTCTTTTTACCAAAGAGCTTGAACTGGCCATGCTTCGGGGTGAGATCCACATGGCCGTGCACAGCATGAAGGACCTGCCAACCGAACTGCCGGAGGGTTTAACCGTAGGAGCAGTATTAAAGCGGGATTACCCGGGAGATGTGCTGGTATCCCGCGACAACAAAAAACTGGCAGAGTTGCCCGCGGGCGCTAGGGTGGGCACGAGCAGCCTGCGGCGGCGGGCCCAGCTCCTCCATTACCGCCCCGACCTGACTATCGCTGACTTGAGGGGAAATATCAATACCAGGCTGCGCAAGCTGAAAGAGGAAAGTCTTGAGGCTGTGGTGCTGGCCTATGCCGGCATCCGCCGGATGAACTGGGAAAATTTGATTACCGAAAATATACCGCTGGAAATTTGCCTACCGGCGGCCGGTCAGGGAGCAATCGCCATAGAAGTTCCTTGTGACGATAAAGAAGTACTGGAACTGGTGAAAAGACTTGACCACCTAGAGTCACGGTTAGAAGTAGAGGCAGAGAGGGCCTTTTTAAGGTGTTTGGAAGGCGGCTGTCAGGTGCCTATTGGAGTTTTAGGAAGGATTAACGGCCAAAAACTCATCTTAGAGGGAGTAGTCTCTGACTTAGAAGGCAAAAATTTCCTGCGCCAAAAGACAGACAGCAGCCCGTGCCAGCCAGAGGCAGCGGGCGCTGCTCTGGCCAAGACCATGCTGGAAAAGGGAGCCGGTGAAATATTGCGTTGCCTTAGAGAGAAGGATGTCCGTGATTAAAGGCAAGGTTTACTTAGTAGGTGCCGGTCCGGGAGACCCCGGGCTCATTACCGTAAAGGGCTTGGAATGCATCAAAAAGGCCGACGTTATTGTTTACGACCGGCTGGCGGGAAAAGAGCTGCTGTCCTTTGCCAAGGCCGGAGCCGAGTTCATTTATGCCGGCAAGTCACCGGCCGGTCACACATTAAAGCAGGCAGAAATAAACGAATTGATAGTAGAAAAAGCGCGTGCCGGGAAAACAGTTGCACGTCTAAAAGGGGGAGACCCGTTTGTCTTTGGGCGGGGTGGAGAAGAGGCCCAGGCTTTAGCCCGCGCCGGCGTACCCTTCGAGGTAGTACCGGGTGTCACATCTGCCGTTGCTGCGCCGGCCTACGCCGGCATACCCGTTACTCACAGAAAATCTGCTTCTACATTGGGCATTATCACCGGCAACGAAGACCCGGCCAAAGAGTCTTCCAGCATTGACTGGAGCAAAATTGCGACCGGCACTGATACCCTCGTCTTTTTAATGGGCATGGCTAACCTTCCCGGTATTGTAAGTAAACTCTTAGAGAACGGCCGACCTCACTCCACGCCGGCGGCCGTTATTATGTGGGGGACTACCGCTGGACAAAAAACGGTAACGGGGACACTGGCAGATATTGTGCAAAAAGCCCAAAGCACCGGCCTGAAAAACCCGGCTGTCATCATTGTAGGGGAGGTAGTTTCTTTAAGGGAAGAGCTCAACTGGTTTGAGAAAAAGCCGCTTTTTGGGATGAAAGTGCTGGTCACCCGGCCCTGGGAACAGGCCGGCACACTGAGCGAAAAACTAAGGGAATTGGGCTGCGAAGTCCTGGCACTCCCCGCTATCGAGATAACCGCCCCAGAAAATTTCGAACCCCTAGACCGGGCTATTGAGGAACTGCCGTCCTTTAGGTGGGTGGTTTTTACCAGTGCCAATGGAGTGAACTATTTCTTTAAAAGACTTTTTGACCTAGGGTACGACACGCGCCGTCTTTTTTCAGCGCGTGTCTGCTCCATAGGCCCTAAAACGGCACAAGCTCTAAAGAATTACGGTATAGCGGCGGACTGCATGCCCGGTGAGTACAGGGCAGAAGAGGTAGCCAGCCTGCTCTTAAAGTTGGTCAGCGCCGGCGACAGGGTACTCCTGCCGCGGGCCGATATAGCTCCTCCTTCTCTGGCCCGTTCCTTGAGGGAAACGGGGGCCGAGGTGGTGGAAGTAACGGCCTACCGGACTGTAAAACCCGCCGGAGCAGGAAAGCCGGACGGCCAGGACTCGATCCACATGCTTCAAGCCGGGAAAATAGATGTGGTTACATTTACTAGTTCCTCTACCGTACGCAATTTTGTGGAAATCACCGGCATAGATCCCGCTACGCTCAACAGGCTTACGCGCGTGGCCTGCATTGGGCCGGTCACCGCCGGCACAGCCGAACAACTGGGTATTGTGCCGGACATCGTGGCCAAAGAGCACACCGCAGAGGGACTCGTAAAAGCTATGGCAGAATACTTTCAAAAGGTGTGATTTTTTTAAATGATAAGCATAACGAAATTAATTGGCGGAAGCCAGTACTTCGGCGACACCCTCCGTTACAGCGAAGACGCGCGTTCTTATCCCCACGGCACCGGGCGCGGGCGCGGTCCCGTGGTGGTCTGGAACTGCACGCAAAGGTGCAATTTAAAGTGCCTCCACTGCTATTCCAGCTCCGAGGACAGGTCTTATTCAGGAGAGCTGTCCACAGGAGAAGCCCGCCGCTTCATCGAAGACCTGGCGGCATTTAACGTACCGGTAATTCTTTTTTCCGGCGGCGAACCGCTCCTAAGAGACGACCTGGTCGAACTAGTTGCCCACGCTTCCCATCATGGCATAAGGCCAACTATTTCTTCTAACGGCACACTGCTGGACGAAAGTACAATTAGAGAGTTAAAAAGCGCCGGCACCGGTTACATCGGTATAAGCTTGGACGGCCTTGAGGAAACCAACGACCACTTTCGGGGAAGGAAGGGAGCCTTTGCGGCTGCCTTGCGCGGTATTAGGAAATGTCTGGAATTGGGGCAAAGAGTGGGCTTGCGCTTTACTATCAACAAGCACAACTACAAAGAGGTAAGCGCCATCTTTGACCTGGTGGAAGAAGAGAATATCCCTAGAGTGTGCTTCTACCACCTGGTTTACACGGGCCGGGGCGGGAAAATGAAAGAGGAAGACATAACCCGTGATGAGACGCGCGCCGTAATGGAGACAATTTTGGAACGCACCTACGACTTTTGCCGGCGCGGCCTGGAAAAAGAGGTTCTTACCGTAGACAACCACGCCGACGGCGCCTTCACCTACCTCTGGCTTAAAAAGAACCTGCCCTCCCGGGCAGAAGAGGCTTTAGCCCTGCTCAAGTTAAACGGCGGCAACCGCAGCGGTATGGCCATAGGAGCGGTGGACTGGTACGGCAACGTTCACCCGGATCAATTTACACAAAACTATACTTTCGGCAACGTAAAAGAGAAAAGCTTTGGCGCAATTTGGACTGACACATCCCACCCCATCATGGCCGGCTTAAAAAACCGCCGCCCGCTTTTAAAAGGCCGCTGCGCCGCCTGCCGTTGGCTGGATATCTGCAACGGCAATTTCCGGGCCAGGGCCGAAGCAATAACGGGCGACTTCTGGGAATCCGACCCCGCCTGCTACCTGACAGATGAAGAAATAGGACTGGGATGAGAGGTGAAATTCCGTGCCTTACCCCGTGCAGCGGCCGCGGCGGCTGAGGTCCTGTGAAACACTGCGCCGGCTGGTCAGGGAAACCCGCCTGGCGGTCGACGAACTGGTTTACCCCCTCTTTGTTGCCGAAGGCCTAACCGAATCAAAACCCGTTTCATCCATGCCCGGCGTGTACAACCACTCAATAGAAGGACTGCTCAAAGAAGCAGAAGAGGCGGCAAATTTGGGTGTACCGGCTGTCATACTCTTCGGCCTCCCGCGTCACAAGGATGAATTGGGGACATCCGCTTACGCAAGAGACGGAATAGTGCAAAGGGCCGTACGGGCAGTGAAAAGCGCTTTTCCCGAACTGCTGGTAATTACAGATGTATGTCTTTGTGAGTACACAAGTCACGGCCACTGCGGGGTAGTCAAAGACGGACGGGTGGAAAATGACTCCACTTTAGAGCTTCTGGCCCGCACCGCCGTTTCGCACGCCGAGGCGGGTGCCGATATGGTAGCGCCTTCCGATATGATGGACGGCAGGGTAGGGGCTATCCGCCGGGCCCTCGACGAGGCCGGCTTTAGCCATTTGCCCATCATGGCTTACTCGGCCAAGTACGCCTCGGCCTTTTACGGGCCTTTCCGCGAGGCGGCCGATTCCGCCCCGCAGTTCGGAGACCGGAAGAGCTATCAGATGGACCCGGCTAATGCAGACGAGGCACTGCGCGAAGCCTGGCTGGACATAGAAGAAGGGGCAGACATCATTATGGTGAAGCCGGCCCTGGCCTATCTTGACGTGGTGAAAACGGTCAAAGAAGAGACCGGCTACCCCTTGGCGGCTTACAACGTGAGCGCCGAGTACAGTATGGTCAAAGCCGCTGCCCGTCTGGGCTGGATTGACGAACAGCGTATTGTAATGGAAATATTAACCAGCATAAAAAGAGCAGGGGCCGATATCATTATCACCTACCACGCCAAAGAAGTGGCCAGGTGGCTGAAGGAGGGGCGCATAAGCACGTGATCGTTTCCTGGAATACTACCAATGCCTGTAATTTATACTGCCGCCACTGTTACCGCGATGCCGGAGAGCGGGCCGGCGGGGAGCTTTCAACTGAAGAAGGTGTAAGCCTCATTGAACAAGTTGCTGGCCAGGGCTTTAAAATAATGATTTTCAGCGGCGGTGAGCCTTTGTTGCGCGAAGACATCCTCTACCTGGTAGAGCATGCCGGCAAGTTGGGGATGCGCCCGGTATTCGGCACCAACGGTACCCTCATTACCGGTGAACTGGCCAGGAAACTAAAAAGAGCAGGAGCCTCAGTAATGGGCATCAGCCTGGACAGCACAAATCCTAAAAGTCACGACGATTTCCGCTCTACCCCCGGGGCCTGGAAAGCTGCGGTGGAGGGCATGCGGGCCTGCCGGGAAGCGGGCCTGCCTTTCCAGGTGCACACTACCGTAATGAAGTGGAACTGGCGGGAACTCGAGCGCATTACTGACCTGGCCGTATCCCTGGGGGCAGTGGCCCACCATATTTTTTTCTTAGTACCCACGGGGCGGGCAGTGGATATCGAAAAAGACACGCTTAAGGAGGAACAGTACGAAGAGCTTTTGCGCCGGATTATTATTAAACAGCAGGAAGTGCCCATTGAATTAAAACCGACCTGCGCCCCGCAGTTCATGAGAATTGCCGTCCAGATGGGGGTTAAAACGCGTTACACCAAGGGCTGCCTGGCAGGGATATCCTACTGCATCATTACTCCCCGCGGTTTTGTCCAGCCCTGTGCCTACTTAGAAATACAGGCGGGCAATATCCGGGAGCAGTTATTTGCCGAAATATGGAAAAATACAGAAGTGTTCCGTATTCTACGCACGGAAGAATACAGCGGCGCGTGCGGCACCTGCGCCTTTAAGAAAATCTGCGGCGGGTGCCGCGCCCGCGCCTACTTTTACTACGGCAACTATATGGCCGAAGAGCCGTGGTGTCTGTACAGGGGCGGAAGGTGAGGTCTGTGCTCGACGAAACCGGAAAAAAGCTTTTAAACCTGCTCCAAGAAGGTCTGCCTATCTGCCCGAGACCCTACCTGGAGCTGGGGAAACTGTTGGGAATAGACGAAGAAGAAGTCCTTACCAGGATTAATGCGTACTTAGAGGCAGGACTTATCAGGCGTCTGGGGGGAGTATTTGACTCCCGCAAGCTAGGGTACACCGGCACCCTGTGCGCCGTACGGGTCCCGCCGGAAAAAGTAGATGAGGTGGCCCGCGTAATAAATTCGTACCCGGGGGTCACTCACAATTACTTGAGAGAGCACACTTACAACATCTGGTTTACCGTACTGGCCCAAAGCCGCTCTGAAATAGAGAAAATCTTAGAGGAAATCAAAGTTAAGACGGAGATAGGGGAAATTTTAGAGCTGCCAGCAGTTAGAGTTTTTAAGATAAAGGCTAGCTTTGCCGTGCGCTGAGGTGCTCTATGTTAAGCGAGAAAGAAAAGGAAGTTGTCCGTCAGCTGCAAAAGGGAATTTTAGCCGTACCGAGGCCGTTTGCACACATGGCCGAGCAGACCGGCATATCTGAAGGTAAAGTTATGGAAATAATTTCCTCCCTTAAAGAGCGGGGCTATTTGAAGCGGATTTGTGCTGTTTTGCGCCACCAGGAAGCCGGTTATACGGCCAACGCTCTGGCTGTCTGGAACGTCCCCGACGGGCAAATTGAGAGCGCCGGTCTTTTTATGGCCGGACTGCCGGAGGTAACCCACTGCTACCAGAGGGCCCGGGGCCCAGGCTGGCCCTATAACCTTTACGCCATGCTTCACGGCCGGTCGCGAGAAGACTGTGCCCGTGCGGCCCAAAAGATAGCCAGCGCTCTCAACCTGGACGACTATTTGCTACTCTTTAGCACCGCCGAGTTAAAGAAGACCAGCATGCCGTATTTTGAAGACTAGGGGGTACTGCACGGTGGAAAAAAGCTTTGTTAATTCTTCTATCCTTTTTGCCAAAGCCAGGGAATTGATGCCCGGCGGGGTAAACAGTCCCGTCCGCGCCTTTAAGGCAGTCGGCGGGTGTCCGGTCTTCATCTCCCGGGGCGAAGGCTGCCGGCTTTACGATGTGGACAACAATGAGTACATCGATTACGTTTGTTCGTGGGGCCCCCTGATCCTCGGCCACCGTTACCCGCACGTAACCAGTGCACTAGAGCGCTGCCTTCACGAAGTGGGAACCAGTTTCGGCACCCCCACAGAACTAGAGAACGCACTGGCCGCCAAAATCGTCGAAGCCTTGCCCTCAGTAGAAATGGTGCGCCTGGTCAATTCGGGAACAGAAGCCGCCATGAGCGCCCTGCGCCTGGCTAGGGCTTACACGGGCAGGAATAAAATCGTTAAGTTTGAGGGGTGTTACCACGGCCACGCCGATTTCCTCCTCATCAAAGCCGGCTCGGGTGCACTTACGCTAGGTACGCCGACCAGCCCCGGCGTGCCTATGGCAGCTGCCGCCGATACTATTGTGGCCAATTACAACGATTTAGAGGGTGTAGAAACTATTTTTAAAGAGTGCGGGGAAGATATAGCCGCCGTGATCGTTGAGCCGGTGGCGGGCAACATGGGAGTAGTTTTGCCGCTGCCCGGCTTTTTGGAAGGGTTGAGGAAACTCACTTTTGAGTACGGTTCCCTTTTGATCTTCGATGAAGTTATAACAGGTTTCCGTCTCTCCTACGGCGGCGCCCAGGCGCTGTACGGCGTGATGCCCGACCTTACTTGCCTGGGCAAAATTATCGGCGGCGGCTTGCCCGTGGGAGCTTACGGCGGCAAGAAGGAGATCATGGAACTGGTGTCGCCGCAAGGGCCCGTTTACCAGGCCGGCACCCTCTCCGGCAACCCGCTGGCCGTAACGGCCGGGCTGGCCACTTTAGAAGTCCTGCAGCAGCCCGGCACATACGAACACCTGGAAAGCACAGCTGCCGCTTTGGAAGCGGGCTTGCAGGAAGCAGCCGATGAGGCGGGCGTTGAGGTTTCTTTAAACCGCGCCGGCTCTATGCTATCTGTGTTTTTTACACCCGAAAAAGTCTACGACTACAAAACCGCCACAACATCCGACACGGCGCGCTATGCCGCTTTCTTTTGGTCTATGTTAGAACAGGGCATTTATTTAGCTCCGGCCCAGTTTGAGGCTGCCTTTGTCTCACTGGCCCACGGTCTTAAAGAGATTGAACGCACAGTAGAGGCAGCTCGCAAAGCCTTAAAAGCTGCTGTTCGAAAAGTATAAAAAAACTGATATCTCTCTTGCTTTTAACGTCCCTGCAGTTTTATAATGAAAAGTGAAAAATTGAATACATTACCTGAAGGGCACGCGGGCAAGGGTAACTTAATACTGCGTCCCCGAGGGTGCAAAAAGATGGTTTTCTGCGAATAAGGGGAAGATTTATCTTTCCTGAGTTCAAGGAAAGGGGGTTTCAGCTGTTTTGTCTATAAAGGCCCTTATCGCGCAGAAAAGGGCCTTTATGATTTTCTCCCAAAGGGGTGAAAACGTTGGAAAGGCGCATCGGCGTAGTCGGCATACTGGTTGAGGACAGGGACGGGGCTGCCAAAAAGATCAACTCTGTGCTGAGCGATCACGCCGAAATAATCGTAGGCAGAATGGGCATTCCCTATCGCGAAAAAGGGATTTCCGTTATTTCGCTGATCATCGACGGATCAACAGACGAAATCGGCGCTTTGACCGGCAAGCTGGGTTCAATAAAAGGGGTAAAAGTAAAAACGGCCCTGGTCAGTAAAGGGATATGAAAAAGCTTAAGTCAAAGGGTGAAGGGTTTTGCAAAGCGAGTTTCTAAAAGCCCTGGAAAAAGCCAAAACCAGCGGCGGAACCCTGAACAAAGAAGATATCCTTGTGCTTTTATCTGCCGGTCCCGCCGAGGCAAGGGAGCTTTTTGCCGCGGCAGACGCTGTGCGCGCCCGGTTTTTGGGAGAAGAAGTTCACTTAAGGGGTTTAATTGAGTTTTCCAATTACTGCACAAAAAACTGCCTGTACTGCGGTTTGAGAAGGGACAACAAAAAACTTGCCCGCTACCGCCTAACACCGGACGAGATTCTCTCTGCCGCCCGCAAAACTGCCTCCTTCGGCCTAAAGACCGTGGTGCTCCAGTCTGGCGAAGACCCTTTTTATAAAGGAGATGTCTTGGCCGGCATTATCTCGCAAATAAAAGATGAACTGGATGTGGCCGTAACTCTTTCTGTCGGCGACCGGACTAAAGAAGAATACGCCCTTTTTAGAAGAGCAGGAGCAGATCGCTACCTCTTAAAGCACGAAACCAGCGACCCAGAACTGTTTGCTGCTTTGCGGCCGGGAACAAAGCTGGAAGAGCGGCTTTTGCGGCTTGAATGGTTAAAAGAGCTGGGGTACCAGGTCGGTTCGGGCAACATGGTCGGCCTGCCGGGCCAGACCCTCAATTCTCTGGCCGGCGACATCCACCTCATGCGGGAACTGGATGTAGAAATGGCCGGTATAGGGCCGTTTATTCCCCACAAAGACACCCCCTTAGGCGATTGTGCCGGTGGTACCTTGGAGGTGACATTGAAAGTCCTGGCTGTAACCAGGCTTGTCTTGCCGTACACACACCTGCCGGCCACTACTGCGGCAGCCACTGTACACCCCAAAGGCCGGGAATTAGCCTTAAAGTGTGGTGCCAACGTCATCATGCCCAATATGACACCGGTAGCTTACAGGCCGAATTACAGCATATATCCTGGGAAACTCGGGTCAGATAATACTCCCGAAGACAGCCTTTCACATGCTCTTGCTGATATTAAAAAAGCAGGGCGCCGGCCCGGTAAGGGCTACGGTCACTACACTAAACCAGATTTAAAGGTATTGAGTTTTAAAAATTAAAAAGGAGGATGATTTCCTGTGGCAGCCAAAGAAGCCTATTTCATTGACGATGCCCTCATTAACAGCTACCTGGAAGAGGGCAAAAAGGCCAGCAAAAAAGAAGCCGAAGAAATTATTGAAAAAGCGTCCCTATGCAAGGGCTTAGGACCCCGAGAAGTGGCCGTTCTTCTGCACGTGGAGGACCCCGAACTCTTAGAGAAAATGTATGCTGTAGCCAATAAAATTAAAGAAGACATCTACGGGCGCAGGCTGGTTTTCTTTGCACCCCTCTATGTCAGCAATTACTGCGTGAATAACTGCCTTTACTGCGGCTACAGGAGAGACAACAAATTCCCGCGCCGCAAGCTTAGCAAGCAGGAAGTTATTGACGAAGTTACGGTGCTGGAAGAAATGGGCCACAAGAGAATAGCCTTAGAGTGCGGTGAAGATCCAGTTAACTGTCCGATAGATTACGTAGTTGATGTAATAGACACTATCTATTCGGTAAAGGTGGGCAACGGCAGTATAAGGAGAATAAACGTCAACATTGCGGCCACAACAGTTGAAGACTACCGCCGTTTAAAAGAAGCTAAGATAGGCACCTACATTTTATTCCAGGAAACTTACCACAGACCGACCTACGATAAAATGCACCCACCTGGCCCCAAGAAGGATTACGACTGGCACACCTGCGCCATGGACCGGGCCATGGAGGGCGGCATAGACGACGTCGGTATTGGTGTCCTCTACGGACTTTACGACTACAAGTACGAGGTAGTGGCTACCATCATGCACGCCCAGCACTTAGATAAGGAGTACGGCGTAGGTCCCCACACCATATCCGTGCCGCGGCTGCGCCCGGCAGCTGGTGTGGATATAAACAAATTTCCTTACATGGTTCCCGATGCCGATTTTAAAAAGATTATTGCCATTCTAAGGATGGCTGTGCCTTACACCGGTATGATTTTATCCACAAGGGAGAGGCCTGAATTTCGTGACGAGCTGATCTCGGTGGGCATATCTCAAATCAGCGCCGCGTCGTGCACCGGTGTCGGCGGCTACCGTAAAGAAAGAGAAGAGAAAGAGGATAAATGTGAATGCGGCAACGGGGAAGCGCCTCAATTTAAAGTCGAAGACAACCGCTCCTTAGACGAGGTAATCAGGTGCGTAAGCCGTTCCGGCTTCATACCGAGCTTCTGCACGGCTTGCTACAGGAGCGGCCGCACCGGTGAGAGGTTTATGGCTTTAGCCAAAACGGGCCAGATCCAAAACGTCTGCCAGCCCAACGCCATACTGACTTTCAAGGAGTTCTTGGTAGATTACGCTTCGCCAGAAACCCTAGAAGTGGGCGAAAAGGCCATTGAAGAGCACTTAGAACTAATTACCAGCCACAAAGTGCGCCAGGAAACCAGGAGAAGGCTATCCCGTATAGAAAAAGGCGAGAGAGACCTGTATTTCTAAAATATATTAATCATAACTAATTCTAAAAAATTGATGTTTGACGCTGTATTTTACTATGTGATATATTGAGAGATGAAAAAGATGTAATATATTATTTTTTATTTTTTGTTGTTTTGTTACTGATTTGTCAGATTGCTTAGACATGTAGGTGGGCGGCAGTGAAAGTAGTAAAAATTCCTGAAGCAACCATAAGCAGGCTTTCTGTTTATTCCAGGTTTCTTGAAAATCTGGACAGGAGAGGTATTGTAACAGTATCGTCTGACGAGATAGCTAAAGGGGTGGGAGTAAGCCCGGCTCAGGTAAGAAAGGACCTGGCTTACTTCGGCGAGTTTGGCACGCGGGGTGTAGGCTATAACGTAAAAGATTTAAAGCGGCAGACCATGAAAATCCTTGGGTTGCACGAATCGTGGCCGCTCATTCTAGTCGGTGCCGGCAACCTAGGTTCTGCTTTATGTTCTTACAAAGGTTTCAACGAGCGTGGTTTTTCTATTGTTGGTGTTTTTGATAACGATTTAACAAAAATAGGTAAAAAAATTCACGAATTGGAAGTACATCCCCCGGAAAAAATGCCAGAAGTAATAGAAAAATATGGAGTGAAGATCGGTATAATCGCCGTCCCTCAGCGTTTTGCCCAAGAAGTGGCTGACCAGATGGTCAGGTGCGGCTTAAAAGCCATACTTAACTTTGCCCCTTTAACCTTAAACGTTCCCGATTACGTGGAAGTAAGAAATGTCGACCTTGCCGTAAATTTAGAAGTATTGACCTTTAACCTGGTTAAAAGAGAAATGAGTAGTTCCTTAAAAGGGGCGGGAAGCAATGGGTTCTAATCCAAAAGTGTTAGAAGTAAAAACTTCTGCCAGGACACAGCTAATAGATATAACCGACCAGGTGAGGAGGGCAGTGTTAGAAAGCGGGGTTAAGGAAGGCACTTGCTACATTTTTGTGCCTCATACTACCGCTGCTGTTACTATAAACGAAAATGCCGACCCCAGTGTAGGTGCCGACATTTTAAAAGAAGTCAATAAAATTGTCCCTTTTGAAGACTTTTACAGCCATACCGAAGGTAATTCCGCTGCCCACATTAAATCGTCATTAATCGGCCAGTCACTCTTTGTCTTTGTTGCCGAAAGCAGGCTGGTCTTAGGTACATGGCAGGGAATTTACTTTTGTGAATTCGACGGGCCGCGCAAGAGAAACGTCTTAGTTAAGGTTGTTGAAGATTAGGTTCTTTAGTTATTTAAGCTTTGGATAGGTGCCGGTATACGGCCGCCCCTCCTTATAAACTTGAAGGAAGAATAACTGCTTACGTGTATAACCGGGGCACGGCCCAGCAAGCCCCCGAACTCCGCATAGTGGCCTGCTTTTTGTCGATGGCGGGAATGATTCTGACCGCCGTCGTTTTTTTATTCACCACACCAATGGCCGCCTCATCGGTTTTAGTGCATCACCGCAGGCAAAACCTTAATTTAAACGAATTAAAGTCCCACCCCTCAAAAAAGTTCTGGGCTGCTGTTACACCGGCTAAAAAGAGTTTTTCTTTATTCTTTTGAGATAAATCAAAATCCGTGGTTGTAATGCCAAGTGAAGGAATAGAAATAGTGCGGACATTGCTTTTAGAGTCCAGCTGGTGCAGTTTATCGTGGGCTTCCAGCATGGTGGAAATAATGGCCTTAAAAAAATCAAAGGGGTTGTTGATGTGAGAAGGTAAAGATTCGTCCGGTTCTACCACTTTAAAGCCAATAGTAGGCAATGTAGGCACACCTTCGCCGTCGAAGATCCATACGGGGAAGTTGCTCAGTACCCCGCCGTCAACAATATAACTGCAATTTTTGGCGCCTCTCTCATCCCGGTAATACAGCCTGTACGGCTCATAAAAGAGGGGAAGTGATGCGCTCATCCTTACTGCTCTGCTGATCTCTAATTGATCGGGCTTGAGATTATAATCTTTTATATCGTACGGGAGGCGCAAGAGCTTTCTTCTAGTGATATCGGTGGCAATAACAACCAGTTTATACCTGCGCAGTGGGTCGTTTTTGAATTCATTTATAACGATGTCGCCAAATGTTAAGACACCTTTTTCGGCGAGTCTTTCCCTGACCCAATTTTCCAGGAACTTGCCCTCGTAGAGGCCATTTTCAAACCAAAGGCTCAAGGCACGGCCTAAAAAAGGAAGACGGTCTAACCAGTCCTTATCTTTAAAGAAATTAAAATCCAGGTCCCAGACCATTTCTTTTATTTCATTTCCCGTGTAACCGGCAGCTACAAGAGAGGCAATAATCGCTCCGGCAGAAGTGCCGGCTACGTTGACCCAAGAATAACCGCGCCTTTCAGCCTCACAGAGAGCCCCTAGTATGCCAAACGCCTTAACTCCCCCGCCTTCAAAAACGGCGTTTGCCGGAATGGTCATGCTTTAGCACCCCCATCACTGCCCCAAGGTTAAAATATCTTATTTAGGGATACGCAAAAATGTGACAAGGGCTGGCTGGGGGCCGGTTTTAACCAGCCCCCAGTTACCTTAAAATTACTACTTTTTCTTAAACGTTTCGCATTTAGTTTGGTCGGACAAGCTAGCCCTGTCAATGTTATTCCTGGTTACCTCGATCATTGGGGCGTGGCAGGATATATCCCTGTTGTGCACGCACTCGGTTACACTGCACTTGATTTCCGGCATCATTTACACCTCCTTGTACTATAGAGTTAGTTTTGACAGCTCCAAGCCAATAGAACCGATCCTTGA
>CAZLAK010000005.1:0-73353 GCA_964557545.1 uncultured Pelotomaculum sp. | reverse complement strand
TTTGTTCTTATTATAACTACTTTTTTGAAGGTAATCAATTTTCAACATCAACCTTTAACAGAGCCATTAACTTTATAGAGAGAGGAGTCAAAATCGGTTCTTTCACTATATTTCTTCAAGATTCGAATTTTAACCCTTTATTCCACAAAAATGGAGCGTTTATTAAACAAACAAGATAGCACGTACCGGTCATAAAATAAGTGCTATCCTGTTTTCATTATTTAAAAATTGAAGGTCTTTTAACCTCCTCCCACACGATTATCCGATTACCAATTAATTTAATCTTTTTGATAAAACTGACACTCATAGCCATCAGCACTGAGTAACAGACCATTCGCCCAGGTTGGTGTCCTTGCCATTTGCTCACAGACAGCAGAAATTGACATACCCATTTCCGCCTCGATGATAATTTCATCGTGTACATGGGCCACAATTGAACAATTCTTTAATGTCTGCATGGCATGACACAAAATGTCACGACTGATTGCTTGAACAATATTCTCTACAAATTTGGGACCGTAGCTTTCGATTCTTTCCCATTTCTTCGTTCCACCGACACCTTCATAAGTAACTGACTCACCACCAAACATATTCTCTCCCATACGAGGTTTCACATAGGCAAGTCGTCTACCAGAAGGAAGAGCAATAAAGAGCATCCCGCTTTGATAGATAAATTTAATGCCGTGTGTCTCTGTGGGAGTTTTTTGCTTAACACAAGTTTTTACTGCCCGGTCAACATCCCACCAAAGTTTTGTGATATTGGGATTGGACTGTCTCCAAGCCGTTACAAGCGGTTGTAGTTCCTCTTCTTCAATTCCCATCTCCAAAGCGCCCATTGATTTTAATGCTCCAACAGATCCGCCGTAACCGAGGGCAAGTTCAGCAATTTTTCCTTTCTGACGAAGATGGCCATTCACACCATGCTTTTCAACAGGTACATTAAACATTTGAGAAGCACTGGCACAGTAGATGTCACCACCATTTTGGAATACGTCTATTCTCCATTTTTCGCCTGCAAGCCAGGCAATAACGCGAGCCTCAATCGCTGAAAAATCTGCAACGATGAACTTCATGCCCTCTCGAGGTATAAAAGCAGTACGAATAAGCTCTGATAGTGCCTCTGGGATAGAATCATAGAGTAAAGTAAGAGCATCAAAGTTTCCGCTTCGAACTAAAGCACGAGTCTGTTCCAAATCAGGCATATGGTTTTGTGGGAGATTTTGCAGTTGAATCAGCCTGCCAGAGAATCTTCCTGTTCTGTTGGCTCCGTAAAACTGAAACATTCCTCTTGCACGACCGTCACTACATACTGCGTTCTCCATTGCTGTGTATTTTTTCACCGATGATTTCGCAAGTTGCTGACGAAGTTCTAAAACAGTGCCTAGTGGTTCAGGTGCTGTTTTTAACATCTCAGCAACAGCTTTTTTACCTAGGGACTCTGTTTCTAGCCCATTGTCGGCAAGCCAATCTTTCATTTGTTGCACAGAGTTTGGATTCTCTAAATTGGTTATATCCTGCATTAAAGCCATCAGCTTTTCACGGGAATGCTCATCCATCTCGACAGCCTGTTTTACGAAAGTCATGTCAATAGCAATGCCGCGATCATTGATTTCCTGGTCGAGATGATATTCCTCCCAAATGGTCCCAGGCATCGGAAACTTGGATAATCTCTGCTGTATTGACATCTCAGTTTCCACATCACGAAGGTTATATGCTTTAAACCGCTCCCATTTTTCCACGTCATGTTCCGGCAGATTACGAACTCGACCGCCATTTGATTTAGTAGGGGAGCAGGGAGTACAGAAATATTTAATAAGGTCTTTACCTTCAGTCAACTTTTGCTTTTCTAAACCTAAAACTGCACCGACCCCCTCTAGCGAAAGCGGAAGTCCCATATATGCCGACCAGATCATGGAGCATTTCCAAGATGTAGGGTCAAGATAATTTGTAAGGTTAAGCCATTTTGATAGACACACACGCTCAAACATTGCATTAAAAGCCCACTTGGTGACGGAATTATCCATAAGTGCGTTTATAATTTCATCTGGGATTTCCTCTCCACAAGCAAGGTCAACAACTTGTACTTCGCCGCCATCCACTGAATAGCCAAATAGTAAAATTTCAAAATCATCACTCTCGGCATAACGGTAAACACCAGACTTTTGAAGATTGGCACTACTAAATGTTTCAATATCAATAGAAATAGAATTCATGTATTACCGCCCCTTCCAATACAAACGAGGTGGCAGAAGAACAACCTCCACCACCTCGTTTGTATTTATTCTTTATGCTAGAAAATCATCATCTTCAATAGTTGTGAAGTCATCAGCTGCATTGGTTCTTCCGCCTAAAGGCTCTCCATCTCTTATCTTCTGGATGTTGCCAAGACCACATGCTACACCCTTATTGCCATTAGAGTTAAAAGCGTAGAAATTTAGGGATACTCTTGCATAACAACCGCTGTAAACCTCGTTACGATCCAGGATAGGTCTAACCGCTTTATCTACTATTTGGGGTGGAGTCTTGCTGTTGGCATTTACAAAGTAATGTCCTTTGTAAGCCTCGTCATCACGTTCTACGTCACCATCTCGAAGTGGCAGTTTAATAGCCGCCTTATTCGGCTTTTTACCACCAAACTTTGCAATGCCCTCTTCAATGGCTGCATCTACTGCTGCATTGATAGCATTGATGGTTTCCTTATCTGTTTTGGGAATCAATACGGATACGCTGTACTTTTCCGCTCCGCCATTGATGGATACCGGCTCCCAGCCGTGAAAGTAGCTAAGACGTGTGTTGACGCTTGTAACAACCTTAGTTCTGTTTTGATTATTCATATTCCAATTCCTCCGTTATTTCGTTAAATTCGTTTTTTACGTTTGATATATTCATAGCTGGCCGCTTATCCGAATTTGGAACCAGCATTGGCTTGCCCGGTGGTTTATGTATGAGACCACCGAGAATTTGCTCAAATTTCTTTTTACCCATCAGCTTCTGCATTTCCGTAAGGGTAATGAGACTCTGACGATAGATATCCTTATAGCCATTTGCCTTGGCTACTTCAGCCACAGCCTCTTCGTCTTTATATTTACGGATAGACCTGCCCTCGACTACCTTAAAACCGTGCCACTCTTTCCCGTGATTAACAGCAGCATCCGTGGCATAAGCAATGATTTCATTTGCCCACTTTGTAAGGTCAGACAGTTTAGAAAGAACTTCTTCAATTTCGGAGTCCAGAAGTAGGGGTGGCAGTTTAAACTCCATCTGTGCTAATTTCAGCTTTTCTTCAGCCCTTGCACGGCATTTAACAGCCGCTCGGCAGAAAGTACACCACTCACCGGTCAGATATTCACCTTCACCGTCATAGGCCTTTTTCGCCTTTGGTTTCAGTTCATTTTCTGCCCAGTCCTTTAATTCCTTTACCGGGATTGTCCATGTGCTGACATTTTCCCTGCGGGGTTGGAAGATGGTCATGGAAACCTCCTCGATATCGTACAAGCTATCGTAGATTTCTAAAGCACCAAGGGCATACAATTTCATCTGCGGGTTTTCCACTGCATCTACTAACACTCCCATGCCATACTTAAAATCGATAATATGAAGCTTTTTATCGCCAATAATGATGCAATCACCAGTTCCGAACCCCTGGGGTACATAGCAAGAAAAATCAAGACGTTGTTCAATAAGTATTAACGGGTCCGTACAGCTTTGTTTCGCCAGTTCAAGCTGCTCCATTACAAATTCCACATAGGCATCGCTGTGTTCTTCCATTTCATCAGAGTTATACACCGAGACTGGCCGTTTACTTCTCATGTGAAGTGCTTTTTTAAGTTTATGTTCACAGAGAGCATGAGCGGCGGTACCTTCAGCGGCTGCATTGGATTCACTATTTTCAAATTCCAGTTCCAATCTTGCAGAAGGAAGGCAATTAAGCCACCTATGGGACCCCGATGCGGAAAGTACTGCGTGATCACTCATTACCTAGTACCTCCTCATCTTTCAACATATCTGCATAATGTTTCGGGTCAACTTCGCTTAATTTAGAGCCACCGTATTTTTGGATGATTTCTCTCACTTGGTCAGTAAGACCAGCTTGACTCTTCTCAGCGAGTTTTGCTCTGACTTCCTCTAGAGTGATTTCCTTTTTCTTTGGTTCTGGCTCTTTTACAGTTGTGGTCGGTTCTTTTGCTTCGACAGGCTCACTACCCGCCATTGCATCAGCAACCGCTTGTATGCTGTCTGCCAAAGAGCGCATATCAGAAACCACATCAAGAAGTAGTTTGATTTTGCTCATGGTTTAATCCCCCCTCCTTAATCTCACTGATGGCGAGTTCCTGTACGGTGTCACCCGGAACAAGAATAGTCAGCTTCTGCTTATCACCAAGTAAGAAACGAAGGAAACGCTCCCTTATAGTGACATTGCGACAGGAAACAATCCCGCCAGACTGTGGAGTTTTTGAAACACTGATTTTCAAGTTGTGTTTCATGTTCTTCACCTCTTTCCGAGAGCGTTTATGTACTGCCCTCTATCTATTAGCCGTGGCAAGATGGGAAAGTTGAGGATTCTGGAAAAACTTTTTTTAAATTCTTCTTGGCTGTATTTAAACGGTGTGAAATGGCGCTTTTACTGACACCTTCACGCTCTGCATACTCAGTCATTGTCATGCCATCAAGATATACAGCAATAAAAGGTTCTGAATGTTTTGGCTTGAGAATGGAACGAATAATCTCACAGTAATATTCATAATCTTCCTTTTTAATTCGTGCCACTTCATGGGTATTATCGGGGAGATAGTCCATATGATCCGTTGCATCCTCGGATTCGTCGTCCTTACGGAATGGTTTTTTTGGCATCCCTCTATGTCTGTCAAATTTACGCCAGTTATTGTAATCGGGTCTGTTAAAACGCTCGTCCATAATCTCCTGTGGCGAACGGCGAGTCACAGTTTCCTTATCTTCGGCACTGGATAGCCTGTCCTCATAGTCCATATCAATCATTAGGGTAAAGTCCTCGTCCGGTACCTCCAAATAGGTAGGTTTGTTGTCGTACATAATTCTAATTTTCATTTTGCATCCTTTCCGCCGGACTGCATTGGCGGCAAAGGATACAAAAATAGGTCTGTGCCTCGAAGTACACAGACCCTTTATCCTGAAAATGAGCGCAACAAGGTAAGGTACTTCTATTGCAACGCACAACAATCCTTAAAGGACTGAAACGCAGCAATATGTATCCTTTGCCCTTATTGCAAATCAGGCATTTGATATTTTTTTAGCTGGTAAGCGAACGAGCTTCCTATTTGTTAAAAGTAAGCTTGTCTTACCATCTATTTAAATTCTAATAATTTGGGCATCTGAAATCCTCAGCTGACACTCTGCTGACACTCCGCTGATACTCCGCAAATTTCTTACATTTTCACCAACGACAAATAACTAAGCATTTGTAAAGAAATACTTAGTAAGTTTAGATTATTGATTGAAATATGCTTAGTAAATTGGTATAATAGTAAATACGCATCAATAGAAACCATCCAATAGTGCTTGGAGGGCGTTAAAAATGGCATTTAGTTATAATAAATTATGGAAACTTTTAATTGATAAAAAGATGTTGAAAAAGGATTTGATGGAAAAAACAAATTTAACTTCAACAACGTTAGCAAAAATGGGTAAAGATTTACCGGTAAGCATGGATGTGTTAGGAAGAATATGTAAAGCCCTTGAGGTTAACATAGGCGATATCGTTGACTACATCGATGATGATACTCCGAAGAAATAAAAACTATTGAAGGAGGCGCAATGTATGAAAAAGTTATGCTTTGGTACTTTTGCAACAATCTTAAAGAAATGCATGGCTAAAAGAGTTACACAAAAACGATTGTGTGGTGCCATGTTGCTTTCTATTGCGCCTACCTATGATATTAGTGGAGAAGATGGTACCGTTTCAGATTTAATACTAGGTAAAAAAAATCTATCACCGACAGTAACCGATGCCGCTCCTGATGCAGATCCTCATGCTATCTCAGATTACTTTAAGCAAAACATTCTCCAGATGTTGGATAGTAATAAGAGAAGCCAAATCGTTTTAGCCCTGAAGGACATTATTGCATCTGATGACTCTATCGAGCCTGATACAGTTGTCGAAATAGTAAACGGCATGAAAAAGGAAGATATTATTAAGCGTAATGCCTTTGTATTGGAGGACTTCCTTGCAGGAATCCTACTTTATACGGTGCTTTACGTCGAGAATCGAAATTGCGAAAGTAGTGTACGTGAGATAACAAATGAGTACATACAGTCCTTTGAAGATAAAAAATTAGACATAGGCTTTATTAATACATATAGTAATTTGACTCCAGAGACTGCTTACGAAATTGCAATTGACGCTCACTCCCTCGTGTTGCTTGCAGAAACAGGTGGCAAATGCCAAAAGTGTGGAAGGGTTTTAGGTATAAAAAAAGAAGGCAACGACATTAACTACGCTAAGGTCGTTCGCCTTTCAGAAACTGATGAAGTGGTTCTATGTGTTGAATGTGAACGTGAAATGCACAGTGTCTCCGAAGAAGAGAAATTGGCTTTGCTTTCGGACAAGCGTGACTTGGAAAATCTCATGAGAGCAAGAGATGCTACTACACGATATACAATAGAAAAACAAATTGAACAAGTTCTTCGGGAAGTCGATTTAATGGATGTTACCGATGATACTCAGCTAAAAATAGAGCCTGTTAAGGTTGAAAATAAAATCATTGAAAAACGGTTGAAGGATCGGGTGCTCTTTGATGTTCGACAGTTATATGAAGGGGTCAATGATTCATTATATCGTCTAGCGGGTGAAAACAAATTGAACGTTGATAAATTTGCTAAAAGTGTTAGACGAATGTACGAGGATGCAAATGAATCAGATATACCGCAAAGCACCATTTACCATCTGCTTGTTGAAACATTGTTTGAAAAGACAGGCCGCAAATATAGAGAAGCTTGTGGGATTATTATCTCCTACTTCGTACAAAGGTGTGAGGTGTTCGATGAGATTACCAAATAAAGTAATTCCCTATACTAATAGCGTTATTGCTCTTTTTCCAGATATCCTTGAGGCATTAGCGCAACAAGACATGTCCCCTAAAGAGTTGTTTGAACTAATATCCACTCGTAAAAAGGACATAGCTGATTTTCTAAGTGCTTTAAATTGCTTATTTGCATTAGGGAAAATCGAATTAATTGAGGAAGGGAGGGTGCTTCGCTATGTTAAAGGAAATTCAATGTGATAAATTTGCTCCGGATCATCGCGTTATCCGGTTTAATTCAGGCTTAAATACAGTTTTAGGTAGTGCAGGTGGTAGCAACGCAATTGGAAAATCAACCTTTCTATGGATTATAGATTATGTATTCGGCGGTGAAAGCTACTACTCTCTAAATGATGATATAAAAAAGGAAATAGGTTCGCATATCATCTATTTCACTTTCGAGTTTGATAAACAGCCATACTATTTCTATAGAAGTACTGATGATCCTAAAAATGTATATCGGATTGATGAAGAGGGTCATTTCATTACAAAATTATCGCTAGAAGATTTTCGAAAATTTCTGTTTCAGGAATATAAAGTTGGGCTTCCTTCCCTTACATTTTCAGAAATAACCGAGCGTTTTTTTCGTATCTATGGCCGTGAAAATACACTTGAAAAGTATCCGTTGCTTGTAAAACCTCGTGAACAGGATGAAAAGGCTGTAGATTTTCTATTAAAGCTATTCGGGCATTACAGAATTCTTGCTTCTATAAGAGGTATGGAGGAAGAACTCGGAATTAAGTCTTCACAACTTAAATCTCGCCAGCGCCAGAAAGTTGACATCGAGAAAATCGAGAGTAACCAAAAAACAATAGAGTCATTGAGGAATAGACTTCAAAAGCTGATGAAAAATAGTGAAGAAGCTCAATTAGCCATGTTTGGATTTGACACTCAGACGTTTGAGAGAATAACAGCAATTCAAAAAGAGTTGAATAGCTTTGTTCGCAAGCGGAACCGCCTCCAATCACAGCTTAATGCTATAAAAAGCAATATTGCTGATAACAAAGTAGACACCGCAAGTGAATTTGATTCCTTGGTACGTTTTTTCCCAAATACTAATATAAAGGCTTTTGAAGAGATTGAATATTTCCATAAGAGAATCAGGGAAATTCTAAGCGAAGAAATGGATGAGGAAATCGAGCGATTACAACCTCTAATCGGTGAATATGACAAAGAGATTACGCGCCTTAATCGTAAAATTGAAGAATCTGGTCTTGCGAAGGAGATGTCTGAGAGGGTACTATCCCAGTGTGTTAATGTATCTAAAAGTATCGATAAGCTCGAAGAAGAAACAGCTGAGTTAATTCATCAAAAAGAGCTTCAAGAAGCACGAGCTGAAGCGGAACAAATACTTGAACAACTGTTTCAGCAACAGACTGAAAAACTTGATGAAATGCAAGATGAAATCAATCTTCGCATGGAAATAATAAATGGCGTAGTAACCGAGAGACAGGAAACTGCCCCTCTTTTGTATATCACTCCTCAAAAAGAGATTGTCTTTGAAACACCTAGCAATACAAGTGAGGGAACAGCATACAAGAGCCTTGTTGTGTACGATTTAAGCATACTTGAATTACGTCCGATCCCTGCACTTATCCATGATTCAAATATATTAAAGCGTATCGAGGATGTTCATCTGGAACGCATATTGGATCGTTATCAAACAAGCAAACGTCAGGTTTTTATTGCATTTGATAAAGCTGACTCTACAACTACAAATGCTCATAAAATCTTAGATGAGACAGCAATCTTACGCTTATCGGACGGAAATGAATTATTTGGTCGTTCGTGGAGTAAATACCAATCGAATGATTATTAACATAGGAGGATCAAAAACATGGCTGCAATTGATGATTTACTGCGCCAAATTCCAGACACTTCCTTGCGTAGCCGCTTGGAACAGGAATTTGCCCGCATTTCAAAAAATAAGAAATTTGGACTTGTATTTGAGGAGCACATCCCTGAATGCACTCCGCTTTATGGGGTTTCTATCAAACGTGGCTCTACTGTTGCACAAAAAACAGGCCACATTAATGATGTATATACGGTGTTGAAGTTAGATGGAGATACTGCCCTTTGCCGTAACAAAGCAAACGGTGATACCGAAAACATACCAATCACAGAGCTAGTTTCAGTTGCTCAATTTGGAGAGCCAATCTTCCCCACTCTTCAACCTATCGATTCTGTAGAAAATGCACCTGATAGCAACTTATGGCATGCAATCATTGAAGCAGACAATTATCATGCCCTTCAGTTGCTAGAATATCTCTACCCTAAGAAGGTTGATTGTATTTATATTGACCCCCCATACAACACAGGTGCTCGGGATTGGAAATACAATAATAATTATGTTGATTCTAGTGATAACTGGCGACACAGTAAGTGGCTCTCAATGATGCAAAAACGATTAAAGATTGCAAAAAGAATACTTGCTGATGATGGCGTTTTGATTACTACAATAGATGATAATGAATATGCGCATCTGTGGGTTCTACTTCATGAGCTTTTCCCAAACCTAACTCATACTTGCGTAACCATTCAGCATAATCCTGGTGGAACTCAGGGTAAAAAATTTTCTGTGACTCACGAATATGCAATATTTTCATATTCAGCTGATAGTATTATTTACCGCAAACAGCATACTGGTGGCGATGTATATAATCTAAGACGTTGGGGAAGCACCTCTGGTCGTTATGAAGGTGCGACATGTTTCTATCCCGTAATTTTAGACTCGAATTATAACATTATCGGTTTCGGTGATTTACTTGATAAGGAGTTACATCCATCAGCACAAGTAGAACACAACGAAGATGGTACCATTTATGTCTGGCCTATTGATAAAAACGGCATAGAAAAGAAATGGAGATATGGACGAGATACTGTAGAATCTGTTAGGGATCGAATGTATGTTGAAAGGCGAGCTGACCGAATAGAAGTAATTCTTCGTAGGGAAAGTGAACCACCTAAAACTGTCTGGACTGATCCGTTATTTAATGCAGAAGCCCACGGTACTGATATGATCAAGGCAATACTTGGTGGTGGCTTCTCATATCCCAAATCACTCTATGCTGTTCGCGAAGCGCTGACATTCGCAGTTTCGGGTAAGAAAGACGCATTGATTATTGACTTCTTTGCAGGAAGTGGAACCACATTACACGCAGTAAATTTACTTAATGCTGAGGACAACGGAAACCGCCGCTGCATTTTAGTAACTAATAACGAGGTCTCGGATGATGAATCAAAAACCCTGAAAAAAAATGGCTATAAGCCTGGCGATATTGAATGGGAAAAACACGGAATATGTCGTGCTATAACTTGGCCTAGAACAAAGTATAGTATCCTTGGTAGGCGTGATGATGGCTCTGTCTTAACGGGTGAGTACTTCACTACTCAAACTATTTCTGACGAAGAAGACCGTTCATTCTATCAGTTAAGTTTTGTAGATAATCCTACAGAATTAACAGTAACTGCAAAAAAGCAAATTGTTTCTTTACTTCGAAATAAGGAAGGAAAGTCACAATTGCCGCAATCATTAGTAACCAAAGACTGTAAATTCATTGTTTCGAATAAACATACGGCATCAATTCTTTTTGATGTAAATGCAGTTGATGAGTGGTTATCTGCCATTGAAGAACAGGATCAAATAACAGACTTTTATATAGCCTCAAAATCGACTGCCATTTTCAAGTCAATCAAGACACGTGTTTCAGAATTGCTAGGCCCCATTATTGTAACATCACAAGTTAAACGTCCAATGAGCGATGGTTTTCCTGCAAATGCTGAATACTTCAAGCTAGAATTCTTGGATAAAAATCTTGTTTCATTGGGCCAACAGTTCCACGAAATACTACCATTACTTTGGCTCAAATCTGGAGCTATTGGAAAGCGACCAGAAGTAAATTACAATGAAGAACCAGAAATGTTAATTCTTCCGCAAAATGGCTTTGCTATATTAGTTGATGAAACACGGTTCGCAGAATTTGCCGAAAAGCTTTTTGAAGAGAACGGTATCCAAATGGTCTATTTTGTAACTAACTCCGAAGAAGCATTCCGTGAAATGACTGCCGGAGTAAAAGTAGATAACACATATCAACTATATCGAGATTATATCGATAACTTTGTGTTAGGAAGCAGGAGGGATTCATAAATGAGAGATATATTATTTCCTTTTCAGGAGACGGCACTTTCTGAGCTACACGACAAAATCAACAAGGCGCACTTAATGTGGAGTGAACGCGACCCACAGATAATTTCCTTTTCTGCACCTACGGGTTCTGGAAAAACGATAATTATGACAACACTTTTTGAAGATATATTATATGGGAATGCGGACAACATTGGAGAACCAGATTCTATTTTCATTTGGCTTTCCGATTCACCTGAGCTTAACGAGCAAACAAGGTTGAAAATTGAAAGTAAATCAGATAAAATCCGGGTCCGTGATCTAGTAACAATAGATTCAACCTTCAATGCAGAGTATTTTGAGGGTGGTTGCATTTACTTTTTGAACACTCAAAAACTCGGCTCAGATAAACTACTGACAGGTACATCTGATAAGCGTCAGTATTCTATCTGGGAAACTCTTACTAACACTGCTAAACGTAATCCAAAAAAGTTTTATGTAGTGATTGATGAGGCACATAGGGGTACCTATACATCAGTTCAAGCAGAAAACAAGGCACAATCCATAATGCAAAAATTTATTAAAGGTAGCAAAGAAGATGGCCTTTGCGTTATGCCTTTAGTTATCGGCGTTACCGCAACACCCCAGAGATTTGATAACTTGATTGCAGGAACGACATCAACGGTTCAAAAAGTTATCGTTCCACCAGAGCAAGTACGTGAGTCTGGTCTTCTAAAGGATAGAATCATAATTCATTACCCAGATATTCAACTAAGCGCCGATATGACCATGTTTAAAGGAGCGGTAGATAATTGGCGCAAGAAATGTGAACACTGGGAGTCTTACTGTGAGCGTGAAGGCGAAAAAATTGTAAACCCTATACTTGTTATTCAAGTTGAAGATGGCAATGATCGCGTAGCAACCCAAACAGATTTAGGAGCTTGTATTGATTTACTTGAAGAAACGCTGGGACGCAAACTACAGCCTGGAGAAGCGGTACATACTTTCAATGACCGCAGTACTCTTAAAGTGCATGACGTTGAAATTCAGCAAATCGAAGCTTCCCGAATTCAGGATGAGGAAAATGTAATAGTTGTATTCTTCAAAATGAATCTTTCCACGGGGTGGGATTGTCCACGTGCGGAAACGATGATGTCCTTCCGTAGTGCCCAAGATTATACTTATATTGCTCAGTTGCTAGGACGGATGATTCGTACCCCTCTGGCAAGAAGGATTTCTTCCGATGCCGAGCTTAATAGTGTCAGCCTATTCCTTCCATATTTTGATGAAGAAACAGTAAAGAACGTTGTTAATGCTCTACGTGACAGTGAAGCGATTATGCCGACAGAAACAGGAACTAATAAAGAGCTTGTTACTCTCGGACGAAACTTAGAATATTCTGATGTTTTTGATGCTATGGATAATCTTATTACTTATCGAATAGATTCAGCCCGTAAGCAAGCTCCACTTAAATTGTTAATACAGATTTCTCGTGCATTGACCATGGACGGCATTGATTTGGAAGCCCAGAAGAGTGTAAAAAAATCAGTTTTATCAAAAATGGATGAGGAGATTTCACGGATAAAAGAAAGTGGAGAATTTGACACCCGAGGAGCGTCAATTACTGGCTTTGCTCTTGGTACACTGATATTTGAGTACGGGGACAATGCCTATTCCTTTGATGAGGCAACCCAGACTATGACAGTATCAGAATTTGATATTTCACGACATTTTGAACAAGCCGGTAGATTGTTGGGGGAAGGATTACACAAGGAATATTGGATTCGCCATAGTACCCGTGATCATATCGATGTAAAAAAAGAAATTATCGTTCTTACAAATGATACCGATGCAATGGAGAGGATAAACGCCTTTGCAGAGGGAGAATTCATTACATTATATGAAAATAACAAAAGAGCCATCTCACGACTAAATGAGGCACGTAAAAACGTCTATGAAAGATTAACTAATGCTTCTGTACAACCGATATCTGTACCATGGATATTACCAGATTCAATCGATTTTTCTATACCAGATAATAGCATGAAATTTGAGCAGCATCTTTATTGTACAGAGGATGGCACATTTGAAACATCACTGAACCCATGGGAAAGCGGAGTTGTTACGGAAGAACTCAATAATGGTGCTGTATGCTGGTTACGTAATCTTGACCGCAAAAAGTGGTCACTTGAAATCCCTTACGAAGTGAGCGGTGTCACCACTTCTATGTTCCCAGATTTAGTGATTGTAAGATCTGATGCACAAGGTTATGTTTTTGATATTTTAGAACCACACGATCCTAGCCGCAAGGACAATTACCCTAAGGCAGTGGGCCTAGCCAAGTTCGCAGAAAAGCACTGGGATAAATTCGGCAGAATCCAGCTTATTCGACTTAAAAAAGGTGTTGATGGTCGTGAACATTTCTATCGACTAGATATGGGAAAAACAACGATTAGGAATAAAGTTCGTGGCATAACATCAAACGAGGAACTGGATAGAATTTTCGATACAGATGCTGTACGAGAAGATTAAATAATACATCTATACTGTCTCCTCAACCTCAATAAAAAATCTAACCTGTCAACTCAACCCTATCACTTTCAGGGTAGTTGATATGTTTCCTCGAAGAATAAAAATAAGGGTTTCCCGACATTAACGTCATCGACAAAGATGTCATGAGAAAAATTCATTGTCAGGAAACCCTTTATTTATCAGTGTTTTGAATAGTCCTATTTCTCCACCCTAGACATCAAGGCAACACACTCAACGTGATGGGTCCAGGGGAACATGTCGACCGGCTGGACTTTTTTTACTGTGTAGCCGCTGCTGTTAAAATAACGCAAGTCCCTGGCCAGCGTGCCGGGATGGCAGGAAACGTAGACTACTTTGGACACGCCGCAGCCGGCCACCGCCTCTACGGTTTTGCGGCCCAAACCTCGCCGCGGCGGGTCGAATACCACCACATCCGGTCTTGCCCCGGCGGCCAAGATTTCCGGCAGCAGCTTTTCTACGTCCCCGCAGTAAAACCTGGCGTTTTCAATACCGTTTTTACGGGCATTTTTCACGGCATTTTCCACGGCCAAAGGCAATGATTCAATGCCAATCACTGTCTTTGCCCGGCCGGCTAGGAACAGGGAAATGCTCCCCACGCCGCAGAAGGCGTCGACAACCGTTTCTCTGCCGGTCAGGCCGGCGTAGTCCGCGACTTTCCGGTAGAGAACGAGGGTTTGGGCGGGGTTGACCTGGAAGAAAGAAGCCGGGGACAGAATAAAAGTCAGATCACCGATCCGGTCGGTGATATGGTCACGGCCGGCCAGTATCTTTATGCCCTCACCTAAGGCCGCCCCGCTGCCAAAAGAACCTGCCGCCTTGGCCACTGAGGCCACGCGCGGAAAGAGAGAGACCAACTCGCGGGCAAAGGCCGCCTCACCCCGCCAAGGGCCTGTCTGGGTTACCACGACGACCATAATTTCTCCCGTGTAAAACGACTTGCGGATCACCGCCTGCCGGAAAAAACCCCTCTCCGGCCAGTTTTTTACCCTTCCCCCGCGGGGCGCGTGCCTGCCGAAAAGTTCCTGCACCGCCCCGGCCACTTTGTTGATCTCCCCGTCGACCAAAAGGCAGCCGGCAACGGGGTTTTTTAGCTTGCCAAAAAAGGGCACAAGCTTGGATGTGCCTTCCCTGTAAAAACCCAGTTGCCAAAGGCCCTTGTCCTCGCTGACCTGAAAGACAGCTTTGTTGCGGTAGTGCCAGGGGTACGACATGCCCAGCGTCTCCCGCACCAAAGTGCCGGGGAGGCCGGCAATGCGCTGCAAGCTTTCTGCCACCAGAGCAGTCTTATGTTTTAACTGAGCAGAGTATTCCATGTGCTGCAGCCGGCAGCCGCCGCACTCGCCAAAGTGCACACACTCGGGCTTTCGCCTTTCTTTTGACGGCTCGAGCACGGAGATGAGGCGGGCGCGGGCGTAGTTTTTCCTGCGCTCCACTTCCTCCGCTGTGACACGCTCTCCCGGCAGGGCGCCTGGGATAAAGCACACCATGCCTTCTACCCTCGCCACCCCTTCGCCGGCATGGTTTAAGCCCGTGACCTTCATCTCTACACCGCACATGCGGCGTTTGTCCTGTCGCGGGAAAGAAAGCGGGTTGATCTCTATCTCCAGCAAAAACACCATCCCCAGTTAATTATCTTCTATTTATTATGCCCGCATTTAAAAACCGATCCAGCAGATTTTTTCTCCCTTGCGCGGCGGCGCAGGCGGGCTCTGGTCGGGATAACCTAAGGGGATTACTGAAACGAGCTCCATGTCGCTTACGCCCATGAACTGGTTGATCTCGTCCTCTACGTATTTGGGGGCTGTCATCCAGCAGGTGCCCAGCCCCTTGGCTTTGGCCAGGAGGAGTATGTTCTGTACAAGAGCAGCGGCGCTTAAAAGGCAGGTGAAGCGGTCGTGCTCGCGGTAGTGCTTTTCTAAGGTGCTCATTTCGGGGCGCAGCTCCACCTCATACTTGGGGATGTAAACGAGCAGCACAACCGGCGCGCCGCCTAAGTTTTTAAAGAACTGGACGGTTAAATTGACCACTTTTTCCGGGAAAAGCTCCTGCAGGCGCGGCTTTAGCGGCTCTACCGAGCGGGAAATGATCTCTACCAGCTGGTCCTTTTTTTCACCCCTTACGGCGTAAATAAACCAGTTCTGCCGGTTGGTGCCCGAAGGCGCCCACAGGGCGCACTCTAAAATTTCTTTTAAAACACCCTGCGGCACCTCTTCGTCCCTGTACTTGCGGATGCTCCTCCTCTCCATGACCACACCGGACAAAATTTGATAGGCATCCATCAAAAATTTCACTCCTTTTCTTTGGGTTTTGGACAAATTTAACTTAAAATAAAAGGGAAAGGGGTGACAGCAACCGTGTGTTCAAAACACACTTTTTACAACGGGCGGGGCCAGAAACTCGCCGCCCTTTTTTACCCGGCGGCTGCGGGCAGAACCGTGATCGTCGTCTGCCACGGTTTTACGGGCAGCAAAGAAGGGCGGGGGCGGGCCCTGGCCATGGCGGAGAGAGCGGCAGAACTCGGTTACTCCACTTTCCTGTTCGACTTTGCAGGCTGCGGTGAAAGCGAGGGAGATTTCAGCGACGTAAGTTTAACCGGCCACATAGACGACTTAAAGCACGCCCTGGATTACTGCCTGGCGTCCGGTTACGAGCGGGCAGTTACAGTGGGCAGGAGCTTTGGCGGAACAACCGTCTTGTGCCATGCTGCAGTTGACGGGCGGGTGGCGGGCGTGTGCACCTGGGCTGCGCCTGCCGACCCGGCCGGGCTGTTCGCCGGTCTTAGGGGAGAAACTACGGGAAACGGCCTTGTCCCCTTGCATGGCGACGCCGGGACGGTTTACGTCAAAGAAGCGTTTTTCAGCGACCTCGCCGCCTACGACGTGCCCGCCCGGGCGGCCAAGATCTCCCCGCGCCCGATCTTTGTGGTCCACGGCAGCGCGGATGCAGTCGTGCCGCCTGAAGACGCCCGCACTATATACCAAAGCGCGGGCGAGCCCAAAGAGCTCTTCATCGTGCCCGGCGCCGACCACCAGTTCACCGAGCACTACGAAAAAGTTTGGGGGGCGATGTTCTCGTGGTTAAAAAAACACTTCCCGGCCCCCTAGTCCCTGCCCTTGATGACTGCTAAGGGGCGCAGGCGGGCCACCTTTTTGGTCATGCCTATGGCCGCCAGGGTCTCTACCACCAGGTCGATGTCCTTGTAGGCCGAGGGTGCTTCGTCTAGCAGCTCCCGGTAATTGCGCACGTTGTAGATCACGCCGCCCATGCTGGCCTCAAATTCTTCTTTTGTAATCTCCTTGACGGCCGCCGTGCGGGAGCGGGTGCGCCCGGCCCCGTGGTTGGCCGAAAAGAACGCCTCTGCCGCCGCCGGTGTGCCGGTCAACACGTAAGAGGCCGTGCCCATGCTCCCCGGGACGATCACCGGGTGGCCGGTGGTGCGATAGACTTCCTGGTTAGCCTGGTGGCCGGGCGGCAGGGCCCGTGTCGCCCCCTTGCGGTGGACGAGCAGCTTGCGGCCGCCGTGCACCTCCCACTTGGCGATGTTGTGGGCCACGTCGTAGATCACATCCAGGCCCAGTGAAGCGGGGTCGCAGCCGAATACATCGCCGAAGGCGGCGCGCACGTCGTAAGTTATCAGCTGGCGGTTGGCAAAAGCAAAATTGACAGCGCAGGCCATAGCTGCGTAGTAAGCTCGCCCTTCCCTGGAGTCAGAAGGCGCGCAGGCCAGCCCCTTGTCGGGCAGCTCGATGCCGTACTTGCGCGCCACCGGGATGTGGCTCTTGCTGTAGTCGGTGCAGATCTGGTGGCCAAAGCCGCGGCTGCCGGTATGGATCATCACGGCCAGGGCGCCTTCTTCCAGGCCAAAAGCCGATGCGGCCGCGCGGTCGTAGATTTCCTCCACCGCCTGCACTTCTATGAAGTGGTTGCCGCCGCCCAGCGTGCCGAGCTGCACCGAACCGCGCTTGTAGGCTTCACGGCTAACGGCAGTCAGATCGGCCCCGGCCAGGCAGCCGCCCTCTTCGGTGCGTTCAATGTCCTGCGGGCGCCCGTAGCCCAGTTCAACAATGCCGGGGGCGCCGGTGTGCACCACCTCTTCGAAAATCTTTTCGGTAATGGCGCCGTGCTTGCCCTTCTTGCCCACACCCGTAGGCACGTACTCCTCAATGCGCTCTATGAGCCGGCGCAAGAGGGGCACGCTTACACCAGCTGCCGGCACATTCGTAGACAAAAGGCGCACGCCGCAGTTGATGTCCATGCCCACAGCCCCGGCCGAAATGACGCCGTCTTCGGCGGTGGCCATCACCCCGCCGATGGGCAGGCCGAAACCCTCGTGAATGTCCGGCATGCCGCAGACCCGCCCCACCACGCCGGGCAGGCAGGCGGCATTGGCCAGCTGCTGCAGCGACTTGTCCTTCTTCACCAGCGGCAAAAGCCGTTCGTCGACGTAAACAACGCCGTCCACCAGCATTTTGCCCCTGCGGGGCAGGACGTAGCGGTTGAGGCCGTCTCTTACCAGTTCCACATATACCACCCCATGGTGCCAGGCACTTAACTTATTAACTTATTTTATGCCCGGCTCGCAAGATGTGCAAAATTAGATTTTGAAGGAGGTTTTAAACCTTGACGGACAAAAGAGAAAGCGCACCGGCCAAAGTACAACTGGAAGCCCCTGAAAAAACGGGCGGCACGGGCCTGTGGGAAGCCGTTTGGCGCCGGCGCAGCGTAAGGCGCTACGGGGCCCAGCCCTTGAGTTTGAGAGAACTGTCCCAGCTCCTCTGGTCCAGCCAGGGGGTTACCGGCAGGTCAGGGAGGCTGGGCTTGAGAGCCGCCCCTTCCGCCGGCGCCACCTTCCCGCTGGAAACTTACGCCGCCGCCAACCGGGTGGAGGGGCTGCCTTGCGGCATATACCGCTACCTGCCGGACGAACACGCCCTAATCCTTCACCGGCCGGGCGAGTGCGGCCACGCCCTGGCCAGCGCCTCCTTGGGCCAGAAAATGCTGGCCGAAGCCCCCGCCGTCATCATCTGGGCCGCGGTATTTGGCCGCACGGCCTCCCGCTACGGCCAGCGGGCCGCGCGCTACGTTTACTTAGAAGGAGGCCATGCCGCCCAAAACCTGGCCCTGGCCGCCGTTGCCCTGGGGCTGGCCACCTGTCAGGTCGGCGCTTACAGCGACGACGAGGTCAACAGGATCATAGGCCTGGACGGCAAAGGCGAAAGCGTTATTTACATGTCCGTTGTGGGGCGCGAAGCTTAAGCGGGCCGGCCAAAAGCTCGCGCAACAGCGCGGTAAACGTATTCGGCTTCCTCAATAGCTTTTTGGGCATCCTCCAGGCTGTATTCTTCCGTGGGGATAAAATCTTCTGCTCCGTAAAAGCTCAGTTCTCTTTCCTTGCGCAAGCGCTTGGAGATCCTCTTTATCTCCTCCAGTTCTTCGCCAAGCGGCGGGGGCAGGAGGTTTTTGTTTTTCTCCAGCACTTTGCCCACGTCGTGCACTTTGGGCACTTCCACTCCAATAAGCCTTAAGACAGCTTTTAAAAGCAGCTCAACCGTCTCCTGGGCCTCCCTCACCACGTCAGAGTAAGCTTCGTTTTTCTTAAAAAAATAAAGGGCTTTTATGCGGACCTCCGCCTTTTTTAAATAAGACTCCGACAGCCGGTCTAACTTCACAAAATACGACCTCCCAAAAAACCGTACTCTGTGGTTTCCCATCCCCACCGGTTGCCATAAGGCGTTTTTCGGGCTCCTGCGGCATGCATGAGCTTCTTAACAGAAGAAATGACCCGCTCTAAAATGCCTTCCCCGTCAAAAATGATGAGGTGGTGCTCGGCAAAATCAAAATAAACCGGCTGAAACATTAAAGCTTCTTCAACTGTCAGGATGTACGGGGAAACATCGCAATAAATGTCTTCTTCCTCGTAGATTTCCTGGGCAAGCCTTTCGTGTTTTTTTTCCACCTGGTGCACAAATTCTTCCAGCCGCTGCCGGCGCGGCGGCGCCTTTTTCAGCACGACGAGGAGGTCGAGATCGGAATTCTTGCGGTTATCTCCCCGGGCGTAGGAACCAAAAACGGCCAGGGCCGCCAAGTTGCTTCCATAGTATTCTATAACCCTGCCCAGAATATTTAAAATATACGCCCTGTGCCGGCAGGAAAAGCACACGAGCGCGCCTAATAAACTGTTTGTGGTTTCCATAATTGTGCCACCAGCCCGCTGCACGTTTTAACGTTTTAAAGGCCAACACCTAAAAGCCATTAATAAACTCCGGCACACTTCTATTCTAATACCAATGCCGGCGCTGTTCAAACACTTTGGACCATGCACAAAAAATAAAGAACCGGAGGTTTTTATACCATGACGTTAAAAGACGGCCCAAAATGCGCTTCCTGCCGTACCTACTCCTGCTGGAAAGGGGAAAAAGACACCCTGCCCGCCTTCTGCCCCGGCCAAAGTGGAGGGCAGGCTTACGAGAAAGCCGCTGTAGCCTACCGGGGCGAGGACGGGGATTGGGCCCGCGCCGCGGCTCTGGTGGAGGCGCGCGGCTACGGCAGCTGGCCGCGCTTAAGAGAAATAGCCGAACTGGCCGACCGCCTGAACATAAAACGCCTGGGCCTGGCCTTCTGTGTGGGCTTGCGCCGGGAAGCCGCTGAAGTGGCCAGGATACTGGAGGAAAACGGCTTTACGGTTTTTTCCGCAATGTGCAAAGCGGGTTCCCGGCCCAAAGAAGATCTCGGCTTAGGTGAAAAAGACAAAGTGCGCCCCGGCGCTTTTGAGGCCATGTGCAACCCAGTGGCCCAAGCCATCCTTTTAAACGAGGCAGGTGTGGAACTAAACGTCCTCTTGGGCCTCTGCGCCGGCCACGACACGCTCTTCATCAAGCACGCCGCTGCCCCGGTGACCGTGCTGGCCGTCAAGGACCGGGTCACCGGCCACAACCCCCTGGCCGCCGTCTACGCCGCCCACTACTTCGGGAAAAAGCTGAAAATGGGGCCAAAGTCCCAAGACTAATTTGCTAAGATTAAAAGCATATATATTGTACCTTCGTACAATTAAGCCGCCGGCAATTAAAGTTGTATAATTTTGGTGAACTTTGTTACTTTTATTATAAATTTACTACCCGCCAGAAAGGAGTGGATATTATAGAAATGTAGGTTGGAAGGACGGGTCATAACGTTGTTTTTAACCGCCAATAACGTCGTTTGTTTGTGAAATGTAATTTTTGGGGGGAATAAGAGTGAAACTGCGCATCGGCACCAAGCTGGGGCTGGGCTTTGCCGCAGTACTAGTGCTTTTGGCCGTCCTGGGGGCGGTATCGTTTACCTCTAACAGGAGCATCCATAAGAACTTAAAAGACATCGATATCATCAACGAGCGGCTGTCCACGGAGTACAGCATTGAAAACTACTTCTACCGCGCCGTGGCGGCCATCCGCGGCTACATAGCTTACGGCAAGCAAAACTATAAAGATGACTGCATAGCCAACATCAACAAAACGGTGGAGCTGGAGAAAAAACTCCTGGAAATAGCTGCCGAGGAGAAAAAGCAGGAAGTGCAGAAGCTCATCGAGGTCACCGAGACTTACCGGCGCGGCCTCATTGAGGACCTCATGCCGGCCGTAGCCAGACAGCACGCTGAAACTAACCCCATTGCCCGCGAGCCCCTGGCCGCCGAGACCATTCGCATCGCCTCCGGCCTGGTGCCCATGACCAACCAGCTGACGGAGATCATCCGCGGCTTGGTGGAGAGCAACCAAAAGCTCCTGGCCGAAAAGATCAAGTCATCTGAATCCAGCGCTTCCGGTGTAGTCACTACATCTGTTATCCTCACCTTGCTGGCCATCCTGGTGGGCGCGGCCGTAGCCTTCTTCATCACCAACTCGATCAGAAAGCCCGTGCTCGCCATGGCGCAAGGCGCGGAGCAACTGGCCACCGGCGACTTCACAGTGGCCATTGACGTCAAAACCGGCGACGAAGTGGGGGACCTCGCCCGCTCGCTCAACGACATGGCCGGCCAGCTCAAAGCGCTCATCGCCGACATAGCTACCACGGCCCAGACGCTGGCCGCCCACAGCGAGGAACTGGCAGCTTCCGCCGAAGAGGTGAGCGCCACTGTGGAGGAAGTAGCCAGCACCACCAACGAGGTGGCCTCCATGGCCGAAAAGAGCCTGGAGAACGCCAACCGCACCGCCGAAGAGTCGAAGAAGATGGCGGCAACAGCCGAGACCGGCAGCGCCACGGTGAAGAAGACCATTGAAAAGATCAACTCCATCGCCACTTCCGCCGAGCACATGGGCAGATCCGTCCAGAGCCTGGGCGAGCTCTCCTCCCGCATCGGCAACATCACCAACGTGATCACCGGCATTGCCGACCAGACCAACCTCTTGGCCTTAAATGCCGCCATAGAAGCCGCGCGCGCCGGCGAGCAGGGCCGCGGCTTTGCCGTGGTGGCCGAAGAGGTGAGAAAACTGGCCGAACAGTCGGCGGCCGCCGCCAAGGAAATCGGCCAGTTAATCGGCCAGATCCAGGCCGGCGTGGAGACAGCCATCAGGGCCATGGAGCAGGGAGCGGCGGAAGTCAAAGAGGGCGTGGACCTGGCCTCCGAAGCCGGCAGCGCCCTGCAGGGAATCATGAGCGCCGTTGCCGAAAACATCGAGCTCATCAACGAGATCATCCAGGGTGCCAGGCAGTCCAGCGAAGGCACCCAGCAGCTCTCCGCCAGCAACGAGCAGGTGACCTCGACCATCCAGCAGGTGGCCAGCGCCACCCAGCAGCTGGCCGAAATAGCGGGGCGCCTGCAGAGCGCCGTGGCCAAGTTCAAGGTATAAAGACGCCGCTGCCCATAGTGGCCAAACCGGCCCCAAAGGTAAAATTTTGTCTTAACTATCAAGTTGAAGTTGCAATAGCAATAAATTATAATATAATAACTACTGGCAAGCTTCAAATTATGAATATTGCGAAAAGTCACGCGCAGCGCGGGGCCGGTTTTGGGTTATGGAGTACACCAAAAAAGAGCTTGACGAATTAACAAAAGAAAATAAAGAACTCAAAGAGAAGTGCAGGGCGCTGGAGGAAAAGCTCAAGATAATCACCGCCACCAGCGCCAACACCATAGCGCTCGCCGACAAAGACGGCTTTTACACTTACGTAAGCCCCTCGGTGAAGAGCATCCTCGGTTATGAGCCGGAGGAACTCGTCGGACGGCACATCATGGAGCTGGTGCACCCCGAGGACGTCCCGGCGGTAGCCGAAGCTTACGAGCGCGCTTTAAAAAACCGCGCCCCGGGCAAGGCCGAGTACCGCTACCGGCGCGCCGGCGGAGATTACGTCTGGTTTGCCACTACCGGCGACCTTATACTGGACGAAAAGGGCGAGGTCGCCGGCGCCCTGTTTATCGGGCGGGAAATAACCAAGAGAAAAGCCAGCGAAGAGACTCTCAAAGCCGCCGTGCAGCAGCTCAACTACATAATTGAATACCTGCCGGACGCCACCTTCGCCATAGACCTGGACGGACGGGTAATAGCCTGGAACAAGGCCATGGAGGAAATGACGGGCCTGCCCAAAGAGGAAATCATGGGGCGCAGCGGCTACGCCTACGCCGTGCCCTTTTACGGTGAGCCGCGGCCTCTTTTAATTGACCTTGTATTGAGAAATGTAGTGAGAAGAGAGATAGACGAAACTTACCGGGGAACCTACGATTACACAAACGAAAACGGCACCAGCATTGTGGCCGAGGCTTTTTGCCCGGGGCTGTACGGCGGCCTGGGAGCATATCTTTGGGGCAAGGCGTCGCTCCTTTTTGGCCCGGACGGCAGCGTGATCGGGGCCATTGAGTCCATCCGCGATACCACCGAGCGCCGGCAGGCCGAAGAAAGGCTAAAATACTTAAGCCTGCACGACCCCTTAACCGGCCTGTACAACCGGGCTTACTTCGAAGAAGAGCTGCAGCGCATGGAAAGCAGCCGCTGCCCGCAGGCCGGAGTCATCGTCTGCGACGTCGACGACTTAAAAACGGTCAATGACACCTTAGGCCACGAGGCCGGCGACTCCCTGCTCAAAGCAGCAGCCAGCGTTATAAAGAGCTGCTTTAGGGAAGGAGACGTGGTGGCCAGGATCGGCGGAGATGAATTTGCCGTGCTGCTGCCCCAAATGACGAAAGAGGGACTGGAAAAGTCCAAAAAACGCATTGCTGCCGCCGTTCTCAAGTATAACCAGAGCGGGTGCGGCCTGCCGCTCGGCATCTCGCTGGGCTGCGCGGCCAGAGAGGACGCCTCTTGCAGCATGAAGGAACTCGTGCGGGAGGCGGACAGCAACATGTACCGGGAAAAACTGAAAAAAGGGAGCAAGGCCAAGAGGAATGTGGCCGGCTGGCTCTTAAAAGCTCTAAGAGCCAAGGACTTTTTTGACACCGGCCACGATAAAAGAATGCAGGAGTACACCGCCCGGCTGGCGGCCGCTGCCGGCATGTCCGGGGATAAGATCATCAACGCCCAGCTGCTGGCCAGGTTCCACGATATAGGCAAGGCCGCCGTGCCCGACGAGATTATCCACAAGCCCGGCCCTTTAAGCGAAGGCGAGTGGAAAATAATGAAGCGCCACTGCGAGATCGGCCACCGAGTAGCCCTCACCCTGCCCGGGCTGGCCCCCATTGCCGGGCTCATCCTAAAACACCACGAGTGGTGGAACGGCAAGGGCTACCCGCTGGGGCTGGCCGGTGAGGAAATACCGGTGGAGTGCCGCATTCTGGCCGTTGCCGACGCCTTTGACGCCATGACCAGCAAGCGCCCCTACCGGCGGGCCCTGGGAGTGAGCGAAGCAGTGGCCGAACTCAAAAGGTGCGCCGGGACTCAATTCGACCCCCACCTGGTGCACCTGTTCTGTAAATTACTATAGCAATAATAAATATTTTTAAATATCTGCACAATGAGGGAAGGTATTTGGTCTAATGAAGTACGCTGTGCTCATCGGCGACGGTATGGCCGACTGGAAAATCAAAGAGCTGGACAACCGCACGCCTTTGGAGTGCGCGGCCACTCCCAATATGGACTACGTGGCCTCGCACGGGAAGATCGGCCTAGTTAGAACCGTGCCCGAAGGCTTTCCGCCGGGCAGCGACGTGGCCAACCTATCCATCATGGGCTACGACCCCCGCCGCTCCTACACGGGGCGCTCGCCGCTGGAGGCCGCCAGCATAGGAGTGGCGCTTGAAGAGGGCGACGTGGCCTTTCGCTGCAACCTGGTCACCCTCTCAGACGGCGGTATTTACGAAGAAAAAGTAATGGTCGACTACAGCGCCGACGAAATTACTTCCGCTGAGTCAAGACCCCTTATGGAGGAAGTAAACCGGAGGCTGGGGACAAAAGAGCTGGTATTTTACCCGGGTTTTGGCTTTCGCCACCTCCTGGTGTGGAAGAACGGCTGCCGGGAAGTCGTGCTTACCCCGCCCCACGACATCTCAGGCCGCGCTATCGGCGGTTACCTGCCCAAGGGTGAAGGGGCGGACGTGCTCGTGCGCCTCATGAAAGAAAGCAGCACGTTTCTCCCTGAACACCCGGTAAACAGGGAGAGGCAAAGGAAGGGCTTAAGGCCCGCCAACTCCATCTGGTTCTGGGGTCACGGGGTAAAACCCTCGATGGAAAGTTTTGTTAGCAAGTACGGCCTGGTTGGCGCGGTCATCTCCGCCGTCGACCTCATCAAGGGCATCGGGGCCTGTGCCGGCTTAGAAGTAGTACTGGTAGAGGGCGTTACCGGGACACTCACCACCAATTACCGGGGCAAAGTGGAGGCCGGCTTAAAAGCGCTGGGGGCTGGGGCGGATTTTGTTTACATCCACGCCGAAGCCCCTGACGCCGCTTCCCACCGCGGGGAGCTCAAAAACAAGATCAAGGCCATTGAGATGGTTGACGAAATGCTGGGCCTTTTGCTTTCGGGCCTAAAAAAATTCGGCTCTTTCCGGGTGCTGGTGCTGCCCGACCACCCCACGCCTTTGGCCATCAAGACCCACAGCGACGAGCCCGTGCCCTTTGCCGTATATACAGAAGACTACACAAAAGACACGCTCAAAAACGAAAACCGCCCGGACTGCCCGAAAGTAAAGTTCTGCGAAGACGAAGCGCGCCGTAGCGGCCTGTTCGTGGCCGAGGGCCACCGCCTGATGGACTGCTTTATCAACGGGAAGCTGTAAAAACAAATAAACTGTAAAATAAAACGCTTATAAAAAGAAAGGGGGGAGCTTTTCTTTGGCGCTTTCCCCCTTTATTTTAATCAATTTCAACTGTTTTTCTGGCCGTTTTCGGCGTCTAGGTTAAATTTCTTGTGCAGGGCGCGCACCGCCCTTTCCACACCGGCGGCTTTGATGATGCACGAGATTTTAATCTCCGAGGTGCTGATCATCTCTAAATTTATACCCTCTTCGTATATAGCCTCGAACATAGCCGCCGCCACGCCAGGGTTGCTGGCCATGCCCGCCCCCACAATGGACACTTTGGCCACGTCCACGTCACTGGTCACGCCCGTTGCCCCCAGCTCCGGCGCCAGCTTTTCGACCACGGCCAGGGCCTTCTTTAAATCACTCTGCGAGCAGGTAAAAGAGATGTCGTTGCGCTCGCCGCGCATGGCGCTTTGGACGATCATATCCACGTTGATGTTTTCTTGGGCCAGGGCCCGGAAGAGCCGGTAGGCTATGCCCGGGCGGTCATAAACGTCGTAAAGGCCGATTTTGGCCACATCCCTGTCGTAAGCCACACCGGTGACCACATTTATTTTTTCCATGGCGCCAACCTCCCTCACTACAGTACCCAGGTTATGGTTAAAACTCGACCGGACGTGCAGGGGAATGCGGTACTTCATGGCCAGCTCCACCGAGCGGGGATGGAGCACCACCGCCCCCAAATGCGCCAGTTCGAGCATTTCTTCGTAAGATACGGCGTCGAGCTTTCTGGCCTGTGGTACAACCCGCGGGTCAGCCGTGTACACCCCGTCCACATCCGTGTATATCTCGCAGAGGTCCGCGCCCAGAACCGCCGCCAGGGCTACGGCAGTAGTGTCGGAACCGCCCCGCCCCAAAGTAGTGATGTCGTTGGCTCTGTTCACCCCCTGAAAGCCGGCCACCACCACTACTTTGCCGCTCGCCAGCTCTTCTTTAAGCCTTTTGGTTTTGACGTCCACAATGCGCGCTTTAGTGTGGGCGTCATCGGTAATAATGCCGACCTGTGCCCCGGTGAGAGAGATTACCGGCACACCTAAGTCGCGGATGGCCATGGCCAAAAGGGCAATGGACACCTGCTCTCCAGTTGAAAGGATGACGTCCATCTCCCTCTCACAAGGGTTGTCGGTCACCTCTTTAACCAGGCCGATCAGTTCATCGGTAGTGTCTCCCATGGCCGAGACCACAACTACCACATCATTGCCTTCTGCCTTGACACCGGCAACTCTCTCGGCCACCCGCCGGATTCTCCCGGCATCGGCCACCGAACTTCCCCCGTACTTTTGCACAACCAGCATGGTAAAACCGCCTTTCCTAAAAACCCTTTGCAAATCTGCCTGTTAAGATTTTATTTTGACACATTGATTTTTATATTTTTATTATTTTACTTCCAGGGCACGGGCGCCGGCAGCCGCCGGCTTTAAAACCATTACCTTGGCTTTTACCCCGCTTTCCCGGAAAGTTTCACCCATCACGCGCGCCACCAGGTTAAGGTTGGCATCGGCAAAAGCCACTACTGCGGGACCGGCCCCGCACAGGGCTACACCACGGGCGCCAGCCAGCCGGGCAGCCGCCATAACTTTCTTTAAACCGGGGACAAAGGGGGAACGGTAGATCTGGTGGAGACGGTCCTCTGTGGCCACACCCAAAAGGCCCAACTCACCCTGCTGCAGTGAAGCCACCAGCATGGCCGCGCGGGAAATGTTGAAAACGGCATCGGCCAAAGGGACGTGAGCGGGCAGGACATCGCGCGCCGCTCTGGTGGACAGGGCAAAATCGGGGACGGCCACCACGCACTTTAGATGCGGCGGGGGAGTTATTTTTAACCACTTTACCTCCCCGTTGTCCAGAACACAGACCACTATCCCGCCCAAAAGGGCGGCCGCCACATTATCCGGATGACCCTCTTGGGAAGAGCAGAAGTTGATGAGCTCTCTTATGCTCATCCTTCCCCCGGCAAGGATGTTGGCTGCCACAGCCCCTCCCACGATGGCCGCCGAACTGCTGCCCAGGCCCCGCTCTACCGGTATCTGGTTGGCAAGGCGCAGCCTTAGCCCCGGCACCTCTAGGCCGAGCTGGGAAAAAAGGCGGGATATAGCGACATAAACCAGGTTTTTATCATTGCGGGGAATAACACCCGCCCCTTCCCCGCTTATTTCGATGGACAGGCCGCGGGCGGCAGGAACGGCTTCTACTACGTTGTACAGTTCCAAGCCCATAGCGAGACAGTCAAAACCCGGGCCAAGGTTTGCCACAGTCGCCGGTACCTGCACCCGGATCACCGTATACACAGCCCCTTTAAAAAGATACTGCAATAAGGCGGGTACCGCCTACTCCCCTTCGACGCGGACCACATTGCCAATTTCGTAGACAGTGTCCAGCTCGCCTATTAATTTTAAAGCTCCCTGCAGGTTTTCCTCCTGCACCTCGTGGGTCACCAGGACAATTTCTGCCCGCTGCCCGCTGGCATGCTTTTGGATGACCGAGGCTATGCTGACGCCGTGGTCGCCCAGTGCTTGCGCAATGCCTGCCAGCACGCCGGGCCTGTCGGCCACGCAAAGGCGCAGGTAATATTTAGTTCTCGTATGGCCCATGGACTTTACCGGCTTATGCTCAAAACAGGTGCAGTGGATGTGCCCTGCCGAATGCACGAGCCGGCCGCGGGCAGCGTACATAATATCGGCCGCCACGGCGCTGGCCGTGGGCATCTCGCCCGCTCCTCGGCCAAAAAACATGACATCGCCCACGGCGTCGCCGGTTATGAAAACGGCGTTGTTGACGCCGTTTACTGAAGCCAGGGGGTGGCTCTTGGGCAAAAACGCCGGGTGCACCCGCGCCTCAATGCCGCCCTCATCCTCTTTGGCAATGGCTAAAAGCTTAACGGCGTAATTTAGCTCGTCGGCGTAAGCTATGTCCTTGGCCGCCATGCGCTCAATGCCCTCCACGTAGACTTCTTCCAGCGCTATCCTGGTATTAAAGGCAATAGAGGCCAGTATGACCAGCTTGCGGGCCGCGTCTTGGCCGCTTACGTCGGCAGAAGGGTCGGCCTCGGCATAGCCTAACTTCTGCGCCTCGCGCAACGCCTCCTCAAAACTCAAACCCTCGGCCTTCATCCTGGTCAGCATGTAGTTGGTCGTCCCGTTAATTATGCCGATGACCTGCTTTATGCGGTTGGCAGCCAAGCAGAGCTTGAGCGGCCTTATGATGGGTATGCCGCCCCCGACGCTGGCCTCAAAGAGTAATTCGGCCCCGCCGCTTTCCGCCGCGGCAAAGAGCTCTTTGCCCCGGGCGGCCACCATGTCCTTGTTGGCCGTCACCAGGCTTTTTCCGGACAAAAGCGCCCGCCGGGCGTAAGTAAAGGCGGGCTCAATCCCTCCCATGACCTCCACGACAATATCCACCTGGGGGTCGTCCAGGACGTCTTCCGCGCTGCTCGTCAAGAGCCCTTCCTCCAGATCAATTCCCCTGTCTTTGCCGGTGTCCCGCACCAGGATGCGCCGGACAACGAGCGGCACCCCTACCCTCTGCTCAATGAGGTGGGCGTTTTCTTTTAAGATGCGGTAAACACCGCGCCCCACTGTACCCAAGCCCAAAAGCCCTATCCCGATAGATTTGCCATTCACTTTATCTACCCCCCACATTACTGCCCGGACGGCAAGCCCTGCCCCACCAGGTCTGCCTTCCGCACCCCGTCCAGCTCGCGCAAACGCCCGACCAGCCGGTCCAGTGCGGCTTTGAGTCCGGATGCGTCGAAAGTTACGGTCACGTCGGCCAGACCGTAAACCGGAACGCCCTGGTGAATGGTGATAATGTTGGCCCCGGCCGCCGCTAACTCACCCAGCACGCCCGAAAGAACCCCGCCGCGGTGTTCTAACACCAGCGCCAGCGTGACTGCTTCACCGGGTAAAAAACGGTTAAAGGAATAAACGCCGTCCCGGTACTTGTAGAAAGCGCTGCGGCTCAAGCCCACCCTTTCCACGGCCTGGGCTACCGTGGAGGCCTCGCCCTTGTCGAGCATTTCTTTGGCCAGCGCCGTCTTTAAAATTGATGCGGGCAGAAGGTCTTCCCGCACCAGAAAGAACCTCGCGGCCGCCTTGGGCATAGCCGACCCCGTCCTTTAACTGCGGATATTTTTCCACTCACGGGAGACATTATAACACCTGGCTTTTAGCAAAACCAAACGGGAAATAAAGTCAGCTGACGCAATTTAACCGGTATTATCTTCCGATTTCTTTGAAAACCTTACAACAGGGCACAAAATAAAATACCGGCCAAATGACCGGCTAAAGATTTATATTATGATACATATAATCCCCCCCGAACCTTCGTTGACGATGCGCTGGAGGGTTTCCTGGAGTTTTTGCTGGGCGTTTTCCGGCATGCGGTGCAGCTTGTTCTGGATGCCCTCCCTCACCAAGTCGTGCACTGACTTGCCGAAAATCTCCGACTTCCAGATCTTTAGGGGATTTTCCTCAAATTCGTTGAGCATGTAGCGGACTAACTCCTCGCACTGGCGCTCGGTGCCGATGATCGGGGTGATCTCGGTAGTAATGTCGGCCTTGATCATGTGGACGGACGGCGCGGTGGCCTTTAGTTTTACACCAAAGCGGTTGCCCTGCCGGATGAGCTCGGGCTCTTCTAAAATCAACTCGTCCAGGGTGGGGGTGACTACCCCGTAGCCGGTCTCCCGCACCTCGGCCAGGGCCTGGGCTACCTTGTCGTACTCCCGCTTGGCGTAGCTCAAGTCGCGCACCAGGCGGAAGAGGTCTCTCTCCCCTTCCACCGTAAAACCGGACTGTTCTCCCAACACCTGGTAGAAGAGTTCGGGAGCAGCGGTAATGCCGATGGAAGCCGACCCAGTCCCCATGTCCATGCTCAAGAGCCTTACTTCGCCGATGAAATCGTACTCGGCCAGGGACTCCACGGCGCCGCCGACATCCCGCAACCGGCGCACGTGCTTTACCGTTTCCCGCACGCAGTCCTCAAACTTCTGGCGCAGCCAGTGGCGCAGGTCCAGCTCCTCCACCCAGGGCGGCAGGCTGATGTTCACTTCGTTCACCGGGAACTCGTAGAGGAGTTTTTCTAAGAGGTAGAGGATGTCGGCCTGGCTCATCTGGGCGCAGTCCAGGGGCAGGACGGGCACGTCGTACTTGGCGGAAAGCTCGCCGGCCAGGCGCACCGTTTCCTCACTGCCGGCGCTGGTGCTGTTTAAAACCACCAGAAAAGGCCGGCCCAGGTCCTTTAATTCCGCGATTACCCTTTCTTCAGCTTCCAAGTAGTTCTCGCGAGGGATGTCGGTGATTGAGCCGTCGGTGGTGATGACCACCCCCATCGTCGAATGCTCGGCAATCACCTTGCGCGTGCCGATCTCGGCGGCTTCCTGAAAGGGGATGGGCTCCTCAAACCAGGGAGTGGAGACCATGCGCGGGCCGTCCTCCTCCTCGTAGCCGAGCGCCCCCTGCACCCGGTAGCCGACGCAGTCCACAAGGCGGATTTTTACGGAAAGAGTGGGGGAAATCTGAATCTCCACCGCCTCGTTGGGCACAAACTTCGGCTCGGTGGTCATGACCGTGCGACCCGCCCCGCCCTGAGGCATCTCGTCCTTAGCGCGCTCCCGGTCGTAGACGTTCTTGATGTTGGGGAGGACCATGACTTCCATAAAGCGCTTAATGAACGTCGACTTGCCGGTGCGGACGCCGCCGACCACACCCAGGTAGAGGTCACCGCCGGTGCGTTCGGCAATATCCCGGAATATATCGTTCCTCTCCATACACCCGCTCCTTTCTTTATAATAATTTACGTCTAATTTTTTCCAGATGGCTCATTAACAGTATATATATATGAGCTCCGGGTAAGACATTATGACCATAAAAAATTCACCCCAAAAGTTCAACTGGGGTGAATGCGGGCTACTTTGCCGGCACACAGAGCCTCGTACTCTTTTAATTTTTTACGCACTGTCTTTTCGGTGATGCCGAGCAGCTCTGCCGCCTTTTTCGCGTTACGGCCGCACAGGTTGTACACCCTGGCAACGTAACGCCGCTCGTATTCGGCTAAGGGCAATATGTCTTCGATTTCTCCCTTCTCAATCGAACGAACCCGCCCAAAGGGCTTAACCCCCAGTTCCCCGGTGAGGATATACCTTTCTATAATGCTCTTTAATTCCCGCACGTTGCCCGGATAATCGTAGCGGCATTTGATACTGGCCAAAACAGTTGGCAAATCATCAACTGCTATAATCTGGTACATTACCCTTCACCTCGCCTTCCCAGACGGAGTAAAACAGGCTGCCAGCCCCTTCCCAAACCAGCTCCACTTCCAGGTAGGAAAACTCCTTTTTGAGGGCCAAAAGCAGCTGCAGCCCTCCGGCGTCTATTCCCGCCTCCCGGCAAACAATTTTTTGGGCGTTTTTAGCCCGGGAGATTATTTCTTCCTTAATTTCCTTAAGGTAGGGAAGGAGCAAGGGCTTATCGATCATCACTGCCACCGGTTTCACCTCCCCGACATGACGGTCCCGCCAAATGCGCCGGGTTTGTGACCAGGCTGGTAGTCTAAAAGGGCCTTGACCACCAGTTCGGCCGGGTCGAGGACTAAGAGCACCCTGCCGTCACCTAAGACGGCCGCCCCCAAAAAGGTAGGCAGTTTTTTCAGCTCGCCGGGCAACGGCTTTACGATTATTTCCTCCCTGCCGGCGTTCGTGGTTAAAGTGACCTCCCAGATAAGCCAGTAATCCTCGGGATCGAGCTCGGTTAAAGGGGGCACCCGGCCGGCATCAACCACAATTTTGTCGATCCTGCCGAGCTGGGCCAGATCTTCCAAGAGGTACTCTAGGTTGTGCCCCCGCCGGAAGAAATCGCGGCCAAAGTCCAGCGTAAGGCGGTAAGTTTTTTCGCCGCCGGGAGGGCCGTCCGGCGCACTGGCTCCGGCAGTGCCCAGTACGTCTCTTGGCGGTTGTGCCTGCCGGCGGCCGGCGTATCTGGTCAGCTGCTCGACCAATTCCTGAGGGGCCTGGGCATCTACACCCTCCTCCAGCTCCAGCAACATGGCCTTTAATATATCGCAGACCATCAGTAGGAGGTCCACCAGCCCCTCTTCTATCCCTACCTCACCGTCCCGAACCATTTCCAACAGGTCCTCGAGGTGGTGGGCCAAACTGCCGACCCCCGCCACACCGGCAATGCCGGCAGAACCTTTTAGAGTGTGGGCCAGGCGGAAGATGTCGTTTAAAAGCTGGGGAGAGGACCGGCCCTCCATTTCAAGGATTTTGGGTTCGAGTTCGGCCAGGATTTCTGCCGCTTCTTCAACAAAAATTTTTTTTAAGTCAGCCACCTTCACTCACCCTCCCCCTGACCGCCTTGGACCCGGCCAAATAGCCTTCTGTAACCACCTCCACGAGCGCGCCGGCTATCTCGTAGGAGGGCAGGACGAGCTTGGCGCCTCCCCTCTTTACGGCCTCGCCGGGCATACCCCAGACCACTGCCGTTTCCTCCGATTCGGCAATGGTAAAACCGCCCGCCTTAGCAATTTCTACCATGGCATCGGCCCCGTCGTCCCCCATGCCGGTGAGCAGCACGGCTACCAACTGCCTGGGGTCAGCGCAGGCAAGGGCCGAGCGGAAGGCCACGTCTACCGACGGCTTATAGAGGGCCTCGTAAGGCCGGTGGGAATGGCGCAGCCTAAAGCCCTTCTCACCCGCCCTCCTGTCCAGCTTTACGTGCACACCGCCCCTGGCCACCACCGCCAGTCCCGGTTCGAGCAGCCTTCCCTCGGAAGATTCTTCTACGGTCAACTGGCAGTGCTGGTTTAAGCGCTGGGCAAACGGCCCGGTAAAGCTGGCCGGCATGTGCTGGACGATGAGGATAGGTGCGGGAAAGCCGGCCGGCAGTTCCGGCAGAATGTCCATTAGTGTCTTGGGGCCGCCGGTGGACACGCCGATCAGAACCACCTTCTCTCTCCCATCGTCGGCATAAGAAACCCGCGGGCTTTTGACGGGAGCGGGCGCTTCACCGGGCGCCCCCTTTGGCCGCTTTGCCGGGGCAGGTACGCTTTTGGGGCCGGAAAGGCGGGCGCGGCAGGCGGCCCGGATTTTGCTGCAGATTTCCTCGGCCACTTCTTTAATCTGCATGGACACCGTGCCGTCCGGCTTGGGAACATAATCTACCGCTCCCAGCGCTAAAGCCTCAAAAGTGGTCAGGGCGCCTTTTTGGGTAAGGGAGGACACCACCAGAATGGGGCAGGGGCGCTCGAGCATGATGTACTGGATGGCCGTAAGACCGTCTAAGCGCGGCATATTGATGTCCATGGTGATCACGTCGGGCTTAAGGGCCAGGTTTAACTCCCTGGCCTCCTGGCCGTCCCGGGCCGCACCGACCACCATTAAGCCCGGGTCGGCCTCTATGATCTCCTTATAAGTATTTGCGCATGAGGGCAGAATCGTCGACAACCAGCACTTTGATGGGTTTTGGCATTTTCCCTACCCCCTTGTAACCCGCATTGATAATCCCTAGAGTTCACTACCTTCCTCGGCCCGCTCTTCTTCCCCGTCTGCCGGCTGGCCGGGCAAGTTTTCCAGCAACAGTCCCTTGACGGCCGCTTCTTCGGCCAGGCGGGACACCTCCTCTCTTTCGGAGGCGTTGATAATGTTTTCTAAGTTCAAGAGGAGAACCGAGCGCTGGCCATCACCCTGCACGACTACACCGCTTAAACAGGCCGCCCCTTTAAGCGATTTCAGCACGGACGGCACGTCCTCTACCTGCGCCTGGGCGATCTTGCGCACTTCCCTTACGGCGTCGACAATCAGGCCCGTCGGTGTGCCTTCTAGGTCCACCACCACGATGCGTGCCCGGTCGTCGTGCTCTTGGCCGGGAAGCTCCAGCTTTTTGCGCAGGTTGATCACCGGCAGAATGCTCCCGCGAAGGTTGGCCAGGCCGGAGAAGTACGGAGAGGTCCCAGGCACCCTGACCATCTCCGGGACCATGATGATCTCCTGCACGCAGTCCAAGCCGATGCCAAACAGCTCGCGCCCTAAGTAAAAAGTGACCATCTGGCCGCTCTTGCCTTCCACAGCCTTCCCTCCTCCAAAGGGCCGCTTTTAGCCCTGCACCTGCTGGAGCTCGTCGGCCATAGCGGCAATTTCTTCGACGGCCTTGGCCAGTTCCTTCATGCCAGCAGCCTGCTCTTTGGCCGCCGAGGCCGCCTGCTCGGCAGCGGCGCTGGCCTCCTGGGCGGCGGTGGCAATCTGGTCTACGGCCTTGCGGGCCTGGGTAACCGCCACCAGCACCTGGTCGGCGCTCTCCGAAACGGCCCTGGCCCCTGCTAGGACCGCCCGGGTGTCTTCTTCCACCCGCTCCAGGGCTTTTTTCTGTTCTTTCAATATGGCTTCCAGCGCTGCAAGGCCCTCTCTTACCCGCCGGTAGACGGCCTCCACAGCGGAAATGGCCTCCATGACTCCCTCTTCGGACGAGCGGCTGGCCTCTTCCAAGTGCGACCTCACCAGCGGAAATAGCTTTAACAGCTGATCTTTTAGGGCCCATCCGCCGGAAGCATCCTGCCCGGCGTGTTTACCGCGCCGCAAGAAGTGATAAGTCCAAAACCCGCAGATAAAACCAATTGCTGTTCCCAGAATAACCGGTATCATACTGGCTTTAACCCCTTTACTTCTGGTAGACAACGGCCCACTTAAAGCGCCGCACCTTAAAGAGGGAGGAAATCCTCCCCATAAATTCGGAGTGGCCTAAAAAGATGAAGCCGCCGGGGACGAGGGCCCGGTAAAACCCCTCTACCGCCTCCTGCCGGGACTGTTCGTCAAAGTAAATAAGGACATTGCGGCAGAAAACGGCGTGAAACCCGCTCATTTTGGCCACTTCCCGGGGGTTAGAGAGGTTTAAGCGGTAAAATTTAACGCGCGCTTTTATTTCTGGGCGAACAGCGTAATTCTGGCCGCGCTTATCAAAGTACTTGCTTAAATAGGCAAGCGGCACATCTTTTATGGAGCGCTCGCCGTAAACGCCCTTTTGGGCGGCGGCTAGGGCATCGGTATCAATGTCGGTGGCGTGCACCTCAAAGCCCATACCAGTGCCCTCCAGCATCTCCCGTAAAATGATGGACAGCGTGTACGGCTCTTCGCCGGTGGAGCACCCGGCAGACCAAACCATTATTTTAGATGGCGAAAGTTCGGCCATGATGAGGGGCAGCACCTCTTCGGCAAAACACTTCAGCTGGTTATAGTCGCAGAAGAAGTACGTTTCGTTGACGGTTATGGCGTTGATGAGCTCCTGCAACTCACCCGCCTGAGGTGCTTGAGCCAAGTATTTAAAGTACTGCCCGAAACTGGTAAAGCCTAAGTCCTTCATGCGCTTTTCCAATCTGCGCTCTAGATAGTAGCGCTCTTCTTCTGGAAACCTAAGGCCGGTCTTGCGGCAGATGTAGTCGGTCAAGCGCCGGTAATCGTACGGAGTGAGAGTAAACTCCATAAGTATCAGCCACCGCCCCTCATCACCTTCTTTTTTCCCTTAAAAGGGCCTCCACCATCCCCACAAAATCCTCTTCTTTTTTAAGGACATGGCCAGCCCCTCTAAGCCGTCGGCAGCCTCTTCTACCCTGTAGGGGCCGGCGTTTTCTAAGATGTCCCGGTAAAAACAGCGCGCCGTGCGGGAATCGTCTACCACCAGGACCAGTTCCTCCCAAGAGTCTGGTCGCCGGGCGACCGGCCGTGTCTCCTCACCGGCCGCCCTTCCCAGCCGGCGGCCGATCATTTTGGCAGCCTTGGTTCCCGCGTAGCTAGTGTAAGGGTGTTGGAAGAGATTGACTAGGTCCGTTACCAGGCACAGGTCGGCCACTGTTTCCCCGTAGGTTCCCAGGTTTTCCAGCAAAGCCGCCACCACATTGATGTTTTTATCGCCCAGCCAGACCCGGCGCGCGTACTCCCGCGCCCCCTTGGGATGGAGGCGGCAGCAAAGATCCAGAGCAATAATGCGCAACACCGGGTCGCGGGCCGCAAGTTGGGGCAGCAGGTAAGGCAGCGCCGGCACACCGGCGGCCAGGAGGCTGTCGTAAGCGTCCTGGCGCACTTTAGAGTCCCAGTGAGAGAGGCGCAAAACCAGGTTTTTTAAGTTTTCGCCGTCAATTTGCCGGTCTTTCACCGCGGACTCCTCCAAAGGCAACCTCGACTTGTATTTTTAAACCGTGTTTGAGATTAATGGTTTATAACCAGCCGGTTAATTTTTCTCGACCGCCTTTTTCAACCGGCCAGCGGCACAGTAGTAAATTTCCAGGGCTGTCTCGCCGTCTTGCGGGAACCGGCTGGCGGCGTGCTTGGGCTCCCCTCCCAAAAGAAAACCTTCAATCCTGGCCGCCGCCTCTTTTGCCGCTGCGGGCATTTCCCCTGTACCCCCGCCGGTAATAAAGGCCAATACGCCTTCCTCGGGCCAAAACAGCCTGGTGTCCGCCGGCAGGGCGCTTTGCACTTCCCTTTCCAGTTGGCGCAAAAAGGCGGCGTCCGGCCGGTAGCCGTTCACCTTTTTTAGCCCGGCCAAGGAGAAAAGATGGAGACAAAAACTGTCACCCTCCAGGCACTTTAAGCTTAAAAGTTCTAAGAGAGCATCTTTGTTATTTTTAACCCGCCCAGCCGCCTTTATTTTGTCCGGCAAAAGGGAAGGGCAAGGCTGGGGCAGGACGGTAAGATTGCCGCCGGCCGACAACGGTTGGGCAGCGCTTTTCCACCTTGCCGGCAGGTAGTAGTAAGCTGTGTCGTAAGCCTCCAGCCGGCAGAGGAACCCCTCCCGGCAGAGAAAGGAGAGTTCTTCCTCCACCGCTTCAACGCTCAACTTGAGCTGCACTGACAGTTCCTGCGGCGAAGCAATTTCAAAAGGGTTCTTAAGGAAAAACTCGCCGGTGGCGGCGGCTGCGCTCTTCCAACCGGGGGACAGTTCTTGGCCTAATTCCCCTTCGTTTTTTAACGGCGTTTTTTCCAGTAAATTGAAGAATTTTTCTAGAAGCCTTTCGGCAAACTGGCCCTTCATGTCTTCCCACATGACTTTTTTTTGCGCCTTCATGAGAGAGGGCGGGCCGGTAGGCCCGGTCGGCCGTTAGGGCCTCGTAAACGTCGGCCACACTTAATATTTGCGCCTCTGCGGGGATTTCTCTTCCTTTTAGGCCCATGGGGTAGCCGCTGCCGTCTGCCCTCTCGTGGTGGAAGAGAACAACGGGCACTAGTTCCGCAAGCGCCCTGTTCCTCACAATGTGGGCGCCGGCCTCGGGGTGTATTTTGATGAGATCCATCTCCTCGTCAGTAAGGGGGCCATTTTTAAAGAGCACCCGGTCGGGCACGGCCAGCTTGCCGATGTCGTGCAGGAGAGAGCCGCGCTTTATTACATCTATTTCCCGGCTGGAAAACCCCAAGGAAATGGCCAGTAGGACGGCCAGCTGGGCGGCCCGGCTGGAGTGGAGCCGGGTGTAAACATCGCGGGCATCCAGCGCGGCAGCCAGGGAGTGAACAAATTCCCTGTTCTGTAAGTGCAGCCTAGTGGCGGCATCGTGCATTTCTAAAGCCATGCTCAAGTTGTCCAAAAGCTGGATTAGCTCCGCCATATAGGCAAAACCTTTAAAGAAGATCACATCGCCAAAAAAAACCTTTAACGCAGCGCAGAAATTAGCGGTGTACAGGGGCAGAGTGATGGTTTTTAACTCTTTCCCCAGGACATCCTCTTCCCCTTCCAAAACTGCGGCCGGCGGCGGAGGTGAAGGCGGCAGCACATCTTCTGGCAAAATGCGTCCCGCCGTGTGCATTTCTAAAAAATGCTTTTCGGGGTAGGTATAAACGGCAAAGAGAACACCTGCTATGCCGCCGCACCTGGCAGCAAAGGCCTCCAACAGGCTCTGAATGCGCTTTTTAAAGCCCGGCCTTTCAAAGCCTCCGGCCAGGGCAAAAACCTCTCCCCAACTCGCCACGAATGTCCACCTCTGACGCCGTCAGTCCCAGGAATAAATTCTCATTGGGCAATTTTTATTCTACATAATATGTTATATATTTACAAAAAATGTGCCAGACTGCGGCACACCTGCCTTTTTGGCGTAAATGCCTGTTTTTTTATTTTTAAATTATACAAACCTAGGATTTAAGACCTAATTTAAGTCCTAATTTGGCATAAATTTCTTCCCGGGAGGAAAATTTTTTCCTCGCCGCTGGGGAGGAATTGCCACGAGGGCGTCGAAGGAGATGTTTTGGGCAAAGATTTAAATTTTTCCGCCGGCTGTCACTTGGCGGGAAAAAGCGAGGAGGGCTCTTCGTGAAGGGGAGGATACAAAAGACTGCAGCTCAGGCGCTTTGCGCCCTTGCTGCCAGCGTTTTGGTTATTTTAGTTGCTTTCCTGGTATTCCCGGCCGCGGCGCGGGCCGAGCAGAACCTTTTAAGAGAAGGGATGCGCGGCAGTGAGGTGGCCGGGCTGCAGATAAAGCTAAAAGCACTGGGGTACTACAGCGGCGAAATCGACGGCATTTTTGGCCCGGTTACTAAGAGCGCGGTAGAGAATTTTCAACAGGCGAGCGGCCTTTTAACCGACGGCATTGCCGGGCCTCAAACTTTGCGCGCCTTAGAACTGGCCTGTGATAGCGCATCCCGGCAAAAGCCAGCGAACAGTTCAGCCGGAGCGCTGAAAAGCGGCTCTTACGGGCCGGCTGTCTTAGAACTGCAGAAAAGGTTAAGAGAACTCGGCTACTACGGCGGTCCGCTCGACGGCGACTTCGGGCCGGCCACGCAGCGCGCCGTTGTGCTCTTCCAGTCAGACAACGGCCTGGCCGTGGACGGCGTGGCCGGGAGCGAAACGCTGGGGGCACTAGCTATTGCCAGCAATACCTACACACCCAGCCGCGGTACTGCCGCCAGCAAAAGTGCTAGCAACGTTGTTTCCCTGGCCAGACAGTACCTGGGCGTGCCCTACTCCTGGGGCGGAGCCAGCCCTGCCGGCTTTGACTGCTCGGGGTTTGCCTACTACATCTTCGGCCGCTGCGGCATCGGCCTTCCCCGCGCCGCCGACGGCCAGTTCTACGGCGGCATGCCGGTGGACAGGCCTGAGCCGGGCGACCTCGTGTTCTTTTCCACTTACGAGCCGGGCCCTTCCCACGTGGGCATTTATCTGGGCGGCGGCGACTTTATTCACGCCAGCTCAGGTGCTGGATGCGTTACCATCACCCCCCTTTCCGATCCCTTTTACCGGGCCAGGTACCTGGGTGCCAGGCGCTACGCCCGCTGAGTCAAAATTAGCCTCACCAGACCGGAAAGCACACGTGGAAAGTCGTGCCGCACGGGCCGGTGTCTATTTTGATCTGCGCCCCGTGGCGGGCGGCTATGCTGTAGCATACGGGAAGCCCCAGACCGTTGCCCGACTTCTTGGTGGTAAAAAAGGGCTTGCCGATTTTGTCCATGATCTGGGGGTCAATTCCGCTTCCCTGGTCGGCAACGGACATCACCACCTCTTTTCCAGTACATCCGGTCCGGATCGTCAAAACACCGCCTGGGAGCATGGCCTCCAGCCCATTGCGCACCAGGTTGGTGAGTAGCTGCTTTATCTCTCTTTGGTCTAAGAAGATTTCTGCCACCTCACAGCCCAGATCCAGTTCGATATACTTATCCGCCACCAGGGCATCGGCCGCAAGGAGCGGGTAGAGGGCGAGGATGATGTCGTTTAAATTGTACGGCTTTAAACCGGACGGCTTATTTCTGGCCAAGTTGAGAAATTCTGTGATAATGGCATTAACCCTGTCCAGTTCGTCAATCACCAGATCAAAATTTCTCCCCAAGGCGGCTACCTCCGGCCTGCTTTTCAGCACCTGCAGAAAACCGCGGATAGTGGTCAGGGGGTTTCTGATCTCATGACCTACACCGGCCGCCATTTCCCCCACCAGACCGAGCCTGTTTAGACGGGCAAGCTCTCTTTCCATTTCTCTTTTTTCCGTGACGTCATTTAAAGCGAGCAGTACACAGGGACGGCCGCTGTAATTTAACTTTTCGCCAGACATCAGCCCCACGCGCTGGCTGCCGCTTTTCGTCAAGAATATAACTAAAATATCCCTGAAACTGCCTTTTTCCAGCGCCGCCCTTCTGACCGCCACTTTATCCGCCTGTTCAGCGTAAAAATTTATTTCTTCGGAAGTCTTGCCCAAAACCTCTTCCTTTTTATACCCCAAAAGAAACAAAAAGCTGTCGCTAACTTCGATTATCTTCCAGCTGCCCAGCTCAACTAAGGCTAAAGGGCTCGGGCTTACCTGAAAAACTTTAAACAAACATTCGCAAAGCTCTGCCGTCAGGGTATTTTTTCCGCCGCCAACTTCCAGCTCTACTCTGCCAGACACTGATTACGGCACCCCCAAACTTAAGGCAATATTTTGGATACTTATTTTTAAGTTTATTTTAAACAGGAAAGACTTTTTTTCCATAAGAAATAATGTCGAATTTATTGATAATCAATAAAATCGGCACTTTTTTGATGAAAAATAAAAAAACCGGCAGCATAACGCCGCGCGGCGGTTAATTGAACTCACGCATTAATGCGTGCAAACTTTATGACCGGACACTTATTTTGCCTATTTTGCCCAGGGCAGCGGCTGCCAGGGCCACTTCTTCCACTTCGTTTCTCTTGCTCCTGGTCATCAATTTGTTTACAGCTTCGATAGGTGATAACCCTGCAAAGAGGACACCGTGCATCTGAAAAGATATAGGCATCTCCACGCCTAAAGATGCGGCCAGTTCTTTCACCGCCCGCGCCGTGCGCACCCCTTCCACAACCATTTTTACCTCGGCCAGGGCCTCGTCCAGAGTTTTTCCCTGTCCAATACAGATACCGGCACGCCGGTTTCTGCTGTGGCGGCTGGTGCAGGTCACGATAAGGTCTCCTAATCCGGACAGCCCGGCAAAAGTTAAGGGGTGAGCGCCGAGCGCCACGCCCAGTCTGGTTATTTCGGCCAGCCCCCTGGTAATAAGGGCCGCCTTGGTGTTGTCCCCGTACCCCAAACCCTCGGCTATACCTGTTCCCAGGGCTATAACGTTTTTTAAAGCCCCGCCCAGTTCTACGCCGGTCACGTCGGGGTTGGTGTAAACCCTGAAATAAGGGCACATGAAGAGGTCCTGGGCTTTTTCTGCACTGTAGGCAGAGGGCGAAGACACCACCACGGCCGTGGGCAGAAAGCGCCCCACCTCTTCGGCGTGGCTCGGGCCGGAAAGCACCGCGTAGCGCTCCAGCGACTCTTCTCCGGCCTCGCTGGCAAAAACACATGACAGGCGGTCTAAGCTTTTTTCCTCCAGTCCCTTGGCCGTGTTGATCACCAGCGCGCCGGCCGGCAAAAAAGGAAGGGCACACCGCAAAACCTCCCGGAAGGCGTGGGAGGGCACGCAAAAAACCACTGCTGACGCTCCAACCAGCACTGCCTCCAAATCGCCGGATACCAGGACAGAAGGGGGTAGCTTGACACCCGGCAGGTAATGTACATTTTCCCTGTGCTCCTCCAGGGCGCGGGCGTGTTCTGCCCGGCGAGCCCAAAGGCTTACATTAAGACCCTTACTGCCCAGGAGCACAGCCAGGGACGTACCCCAGCTGCCCGCGCCCAAAACGGCTACTTTAGTATGCAAATGGACGTGCCCCCGTTTCCTTATTTTTTCTTGCCTACCCTAGGCTCAGTGCCGGCCAGCAAGCGTTTGATGTTAGGAATGTGCTTTAAAACGGCAAAAACGGCGGCAAAGAGCCCCAGCCACACGTAAGGCCTTTCCAGCTTTAAAAGGGCCATGAATACCGGCAGGGAGACAGCGGCTGCTATAGAAGAAAGCGACACGTAGCGGCTGGCGGCCAGCACCAAAAGCCACACCGCCAGGGCCGCGCCCAGGGCCTTAGGCGAGATGACCAGCACAACACCGGCGGCAGTGGCGATCATCTTCCCTCCCCGAAAGCCCAAAAACAAAGGCCAGCTGTGCCCGGCCAGCACAGCCGCCGCTGAAAGGGCCACCAGACCAGGCCCCCCAAAACTACGCGCCAGAACAACAGCTGCCGCCCCCTTGGCGGCATCAGCCGCCAGGGCCGCCGCGCCGGCTGCCGGCCCTGCGGTCCGCCAGACGTTGGTGGCTCCCACGTTCCCGCTGCCGGTTTTGCGGATGTCTACCCCTTTGCAAATGCGGGCTATGAGATAGCTAAAAGGAATCGAACCAATCAAGTAGCTGGCTGCCACGACCAAAACGAAAACAGCCATTTTCCCGACATCCCGTTCTCTTTAGATTTTTTAAGCTTTTTGGGTTTTTGCCTTCCTTCTTAAGACAAAGCGCAGCGGCGTTCCCTCAAAACCGTAGGCCGAGCGCAGCTGGTTTTCCAGGTAGCGCAAGTAAGAGGCGGCTGCCAGCTGCGGGTCATTGACAAACAGGACAAAGCGCGGGGGCTTTGTACCTCCCTGCACGGTGTAGTAAATCTTAAGCCGGTTCCCTTTTTGGGAAGGTGGAGGGTTTCTTACAATTATTTCCGACAAAAACTTGTTTAGGTCGGGGGTAGGCAGGCGTTTAGCGTGCTGTTCTGCTACCACGTCAACGGCTTCTAATACGCGGTTAATGCGTTTTTTAGTCAGGGCCGAGACAAAAATTACAGGGGCATAGCTTATGTGGGGCATTTCTTCCCTTATGTCTTCCGTATAGCGGGCAGCTGTCCGTTCGTCCTTTTCCACCAGGTCCCATTTATTGACCACCACCACCAGCGCCTTTCCCGCTTCATGGGCGTAACCGGCAATGCGCTTGTCCTGGTCGGTCACCCCTTGTACGGCGTCCAGCACCACCAGCACTACGTCGCTGCGGTCAATGGCTTTAAGCGCCCTGATAACGCTGTACTTCTCGGTGGGACACTCGATCTTGCTGCGGCGGCGCATGCCGGCGGTATCGATGAGCACGTAGCGGCGGCCGCTCCTTTCAAAAGATGTGTCGATGGCGTCCCTCGTGGTGCCCGGCGTGCTGCTGACAATAACCCTTTCCTCGCCCAAAAGGCAGTTCACCAGGGACGATTTGCCCACATTGGGCCTGCCCACCACCGCTATTTTTACGGCGCCGGTTTCTCCTTCTTCACCGCCTTCGGGCGGCGGCAGGACCTCAACCAGCCTGTCCAGGAGGTCGCCCGTGTTAAGACCTTCGGCGGCCGAGACCGGCAGGGGCTCGCCAAGCCCCAGCTGGTAAAATTCGTAATACTGGGCGGGCGACGAAAAATTTTCCACCTTGTTGGCAACTAAAATAACCGGCTTGTGCCAGCGGCGCAAAACCTCCGCCACTTCCCGGTCGCCGGCTAAAACCCCGGCCCGGGCGTCGACGACGAACAGCACAGCGTCTGCTTCTTCAATGGCCAGCTCGGCCTGGCGGCGCACACCTGCTGCTATTTCACCTTCCTCCCTAAGATCAAGCCCCCCCGTGTCCACCAGGGTAAAGCTCCTGCCGGCCCACTCCGCCTCGCCGTAGAGGCGGTCGCGCGTCACCCCGGGCTCCTCCTGGACTATGGCCACCCGGCTGCCGATCAAGCGGTTAAAGAGGGTCGATTTCCCCACGTTGGGCCTTCCCACAATGGCCACTACCGGCTTAGGCAACACACGCCACCCCCGCTCAAAACTTCTATAAGCTGGCCAGGACCGCTCACCACCGCCAGTTCTTTGCCCAAGTGCCGCTCAAGCTCATACCGTGTCATCCCGTCCAAAAAAACGCTGTCCTCTTTTTTGAGCACCGTTTCTGGAAGGATAACCGTACTGTAATCACCGGCACACGACTTGGCCTGAGCCAGGATATCGCCGCCGGTCAATAGTCCGGCCACGGTAACTCTTTCGCCAAAGAAATCGTTTCTAACCGCCAAGACTTCCACCCGCAGCCCGAGCTTTCGGGTAAGCGCAGCTGCTGCCCGGCGCAAAAACGGGGCAAAGAGAAAACCGGTTACCAAGAGCACGCTTTTGCCGGCGGCAGTTTTAGTTTCGGCCTTCGCCGTTCTGCGGGCGTGTGCAGACAGGGCTTTTTTAAACTCGTCGAGAAAAGTGCGCACCAGGCCCACGCCGTTTTCTAACTGGGGAAAGCCCCCGTAAGCCCTGGACGGCGGTATATCCCGGCCACACAGGATGTACATCTCGTCGGAGGCAAAAACAAAGGGGTATCCGTATATGGCGCTAAAATGTTTTTGTTTTTGCTCTACGAGCTCTACTATATCACGTGCTTTTTCTGATCCCACCGGCAAAAGCGGGAAAAGGCCCTCTCTAAAGCGGGTGAGGCCGGCGGGGACTACGGCCACTGACCTGACTTGCGGCCACAGGGCGGCCAGGTCGTCTATAGTCCTTTCCAGCGCCTCGCCGTCATTTATACCCGGGCAAAGCACTACCTGAGTGTGCATTTCAATGCCGGCACCGGCCAGCCAGCGCAGCTGCTCGGCAATAAGCCCGGCGCGCGCGCTGCCGAGCATGGTTTTGCGCAATTCGGGGTCGGTGGTGTGCACGGAAATATAGAGGGGGCTCAAGCGCTGGCGGGCGATGCGCTCAAAGTCTTTTTGGCTCATATTGGTGAGGGTGATGAAATTGCCGTACCAAAAAGACAGGCGGTAATCGTCGTCCTTAACGTACAGGGACTCCCTAAGACCTGCCGGCATCTGGTCTACAAAGCAAAACACGCACCGGTTGGTACAGCGCCTGATTTCCCCAAAAGCGTTGGGACCCAAGTCAATGCCCAGGCCCTCATCGTATTCTTTCTCTACTTCAATAACTTGCGCCCCGCCGCTCTTTTTTTTTAAGTGCAGGGCAAGAAAATCGTCGGCCTCTAAAAACACGAGATCAATCAGATCGCGCACCGGCTCGCCGTTTATCTTTAAGAGCACATCTCCCGGCTCTATGCCGGCACGCGCAGCCAGGCTGCCCTTTTCTACATTAAAAATTAAAAGCCCCGTTTGCCCGCCACCCACAGTTTTATTTCACCACAAGAGATTTTTTTGTTTCTCCACCCATTATCCATAATTTACACTGCCGCGTCAAGGACGGCCCCCCGCCTTTACACCGGCCACCAGCTTTTCCAAGGACTGCGTGCAGGCAGCAAGTGATCTGGCAAAGAGCCAAAGCCCCAGCTTTTTGAGGGGCCGGCAGCGCCAGAAAAAAAGGGCCGCCGCTGCCAGCCAACTCCTGCGCGCGCCCATGTCTACTAGGGTAAGCTCTGCCGGCTCTATTCCGTATATCTCCAAAAAGCTGGCTACCAGCCTGGGGACCATGCCCCTTTCGCCCTTTACCCACAGGGCGTAGACACAGCACGCATCGCCGCTTTCACCAAAGCAGTAAATCCTCCCCTCGGATATTTTGCTTTCTTTGGCAAAAGAAAGTCCGAGCAGGGCAGCATCTTTAAGTCTTCCCGGCGCTAGAAGACCAGTGTGGAGAGCGCCGGCCAAAAACGAAAGCGGCAGGGAACTTCCGCTGAAATACATCACCCTCTTGGCACCCATTCTTCAAGTACTCCTTTACGGCGTGTACTGTTTTTACAATCTTCCAGTAAGCTGCCCTTGTGCCAAAGGCAACCAGCGGCCGGCCCACCAGCTCCCAACCCAGCCGGCGGGAAAGGTAGCCGCCAAACATCATGGCCAGGTTAACACTGCCCATTACATCCACCAAGAGGTAGTCACCATCAGCAATACCAAAAATGGCGGTCAGGCCGCTAAAAACACCCTCCAGCACTTCCGCCCGGCCGCGCCTGCCCACCAGGTAGATCTGGTTGCCCATTTCATCGGAGCCAAGAAAGATTAAGCGGCCGTGGTCACCCGCTTCCTGCCGGTCAAAAAGGGGCAGACTCACCAGTTCCTTGGGGGAGGGCGGGCGGTCTTCGGGCAAGCGCCCTAAATGGACAAAAGCGGCTGTAACCGAAGAGTGAGCACCGCCGTAGCAGTGATAAATAATTTTCAAGTTTTACCACCATAAGTTTTAAAAGTTTAATAAATTGGCGGCGGGCGGCTTTTTACGGGCCGCCCGCTCCTCCTTATTATTGTGGCTTACCAAACAAGTCTTAATCATTGGTCACGTCGTCCTTTGCTTCCGCCAGCACCCGGTCGCCGGCAGCGTCACTGTCACTCAAAGGTGCACCGGCATCACCGCCGCCGGGCCCGTTCTTTCTCGCTGCCCTTTTTTTGCGCACCCGGCGCGGTCCAAAAGCACTGGTAAACTCCTTGCTAAAGCCGGCAAGCCTTTTTTTGGCATTTTCCCAGCTGCCGCTGCTCACTAAGAGGAAGATCAGCCCCCCGGCCACAGTAAGCCCTACAATCCAGCCCAGGGCTTTCAGGGCGCCTCCTGCTGTCCCGGCCGTCCGGCCGGCGCCCGGCGCAGCCGCAGTCCCGGGCAGGGCAGCACCCAGTACGGCGGGCAGTGCCTCGGCAAACATGGCCACACCCTCAGCCGCCTCTTCCCGCGTGTTGGTATGAGTGCCGGCTTCAATGAGCAGAGCTGTAGGTGACAAATCCTGGTTGTAATCGCCCTTGCCCACAAAAATTTCTTTGACCACATTGGGGTGCATGTTGTTGGCCGCCGCCATCGTCTTTTTGGCAAAGTCCATATTGGCATCCATGCGGGGGTTCTCGCGCCCCACTACCAGCCGCAGCTTGGCCACGCTTTTGCCGTCTATCGTCGTCCGGTAGTAGCTGGGGTCGGGCACGCCGTCGCGGTGCACATCAAGGATAGCGGAGGGATTGGCTTTGAGCAGGTTGGCGGCTGTGCGGCGCGAGCGCACGTAGGCGTTGTTGTCGTGCGGGTCGTGGGGTGTCTGGTCGTAGTGTACCTGCGACCCACGGCGCTGCAGCTTTTCTGCCAGCGACCGCCCCACTTGATAAATCCCTCCCTTAAAGGGTATAGATTCTGCGCCGTCTGTCGGGACGTACGACTCGTCGGAGTGGGTGTGGTAAACGGCCACGCTGGCCGGCTTCTGTTCGGCCATCATTTTCATCACCGGCACGCCTAAACCGGCAAAGTATTCGTTGTAGGCCACTATTTGCGGGTCCATGCCCAAAAAGCGCGCTTTGGCATTACTTCCGCGCACGCTCTCTATGCGGTAGGTGCGGCCTTCGGCCGTGTACAGCTCGTCGCCGGCAAAAACGGTCCGGGCCATCATGCTCAAAACACTGCCCTCTTCGTCCACAATAGTCGTGTAAGAGCCGGCTAAATGGTCCGGTTTTTCTCCGCTAAAAAAACCCCGCAGGCCGGCCGCCCGCACCGCCGCACTGCCGGGCAGCCGGCAGGCGGCATAAAAGACGGTTAAAAAGATGATGGCAAAAACCAGCAGTGCTGCCGGGAAAAAGACGTGCGCCTTTAAGTTCTTCTTCTTTAACAATTCCTGTCACCTTCCCGCGACAATAATTTTAAAATTTTAAAGACCGGTATTATCTTCGCCCGGTGCGGGTTTTTGCTCACTTTTAGCCCGCGCGGCTTCAGGTTTTTTAAGCCCCTTGACGAGTTCGGCAGGTCTATCCGCAGCGGAGGGACCTCCTGCCAGTCTCTCCAGGGACTCGCCCAGCACCTCGGCCAGCAAAACGGCCAGTATGCCGGCAAGGACTACAGCGTCAAAAGCGCCCGCTCCGCCGATGCTCACCGTGTAGGAAGCGGGGGCCCGGTTCTTGACCAGCCACACGTAGTTGAAAACATCTACCAGCAGCACACCGAGCGTGGCGGCTATAAAAGCCGAGCGGCGGGAGCGGCCGGCCAAGTAGGCAGTGATGCCGCCCGCCAAGGGATATAGGTAAATGGGGTCCAGTACGGCGTAGCGCCCCGCCGGCTCAGCCGTAGGACCAGTATTGACCAGCGAACCGATAAAAAATACTACTACAGACGTAGCCAGGGCAGCGGCCAGCGCCCTAAACCACTCCTTCCGGGTGCCGGCCCTGGCCAGGAGGTAGGCGGCTACCCCCAGGGGTACTAACGCCCCGCCGACGTTTATACTGGTAGTGAAAGGCATAAAAGGGAGCGGGATATTAATGAAACTGCCGACAATAATGGCCCCGATAACTACCAGCGCCCCGCGGTCAGAAAGCCTCATCCGGTCCAGAGCGCGGTGAGCAAGCCCGAGGTAAATGAGCACTGATACTGCCAGGAGGGCGGCAACTCCTATGGGAAAACCGAGCACTGTTGTTCACCTTCCCCGTTATACTTTGCGACACGGTGCGTGCCATTTGGTATAATTTCCGCGGCCGGCCGAAAATATGCGCGGCAAGGGGCGCAAAAGTGCAATAAAAAAAGGAGCTTTTGGCTCCTTGTCATTTATTCTTTTCCTTTTTCTTTTTCTTTTTCTTTCTCGAAGAGATTGCCCACCATATCGCCAATAGTGACTACGTCCGGCGGTGCCTGGCCTCGGGCCGGCCCGTTGTCGCCGCGGCGCTCCCTTTCCTGTTTTTCTCTGGTGAAATCGCGCATGGACAGGCGTATGCGCTTTTCTGCCGGGTCAACACTCAGTACTTTGACGTCCACTTCTTCACCCTCAGAGATCACCTCTTCGGGGCTCTCCACGTGGCGGTTAGCCAAGTGAGAGATGTGGACCAGCCCTTCCACGCCGGGTTCTAACTGAACAAAAGCCCCAAACGGCGCCAGCCTTACTACTTTGGCCTTCACAGTGCTGCCCACCGGATACTTCTCCACGACGGTCTCCCAAGGGTTGGGGATTACCTGCTTTAACCCCAAAGAGATTTTCTCGCTCTCCCTGTCCACTTTGAGGACCATAACTTCAATCTCGTCTCCTACTTTGACCACTTCTGAGGGGTGGTTGATACGGTGCCAGGCCATCTCAGAAATGTGCAGGAGCCCGTCTATGCCGCCGATGTCGACAAAGGCACCAAACTGGGTGAGGCGGCGCACGACGCCCTTTACAACCTGGCCTTCCTGCAGGTTTTCCAGGAGATGCTGGCGCAGCCTGGCTTGCTCTTCTTCCAACACCACCTTCCGGGAGAGGATGACCTTCTTGCGGCTGCGGTTCAACTCAATGACCCGGGCGGAAATTTCTTGGCCGGTGTACTTAGAGAGGTCTTCCACGTACCCCTTCTCCACCAGCGAGGCGGGCAAAAAAGCGCGCACTCCCACGTCAACCAAAAGGCCGCCCTTCACCACCTCCCTGACCGTCCCGCGCACCGGCTCGCCGGTCTGGAAGGCCTCTTCCAGCTTCACCCAGGCCCTTTCGGCGTCCGCCTTTTCTTTGGACAGAATGAGCCTGCCCTCATTGTCCTCCGCCTTTAAGACAAAAACTTCTATTTCATCCCCCACTTTAACGACGTCTTGAGGGGAGGTCACTTCATAGCAGGATAGTTCGCGCAGGGGTATAACCCCTTCCGATTTGGCCCCTACATCTACCATGACCTCATCTTGCCCGACGTGGACTACGGTGCCTTTTAATATCTGCCCGTAACGGACCGCTTTTACTTCCACCGCCTCTTTCATGCCTTCTTCCTGGAAACCCATTCCTTCAATAATCTCACTCATGCGACTTTTAACCTCCTCTATTATCCAATCGGGCGTTGACGCACCCGCCGTCACGCCCGCCGCTTCCACATTCACAAACCAGGCGGGGTCCAATTCTTCCGCCGTCTCAATGTGGTAGGTGGGTGTGCCGCTCTCGGCGCACAAGGCAGCGAGCTTTCTGGTGTTGGCGCTGTTCTTGCCGCCCACGACAACCATTACCTCCACCTGCCGGGCCAGCCGGCGCGCCGCCTCCTGGCGCTCGGCCGTGGCACTGCAGATGGTGTTGCACACCTTTAACTCTGCGCCAGCCGCTTCCAAAGCCTCAACGACAGAGGCAAACTTCTCTTGCGGCAGCGTCGTTTGGGCAACTACCCCAACCCGCCGGGCAAGATTTAGCCTGGGCACCTCTGCCGGATCTTCCACGACCAGCGCTCCTTCCCCCGCCCAGCCGACTATACCCTGCACCTCCGGGTGTTCCCGGTCGCCTACCACCACTACCTGGTGCCCCGAAGCGGCCAGCTCGCGGGCAAGCGTTTGTGCCCGGCGGACGTAAGGGCAGGTAGCGTCCACCACTTTTAAGCCCTTTTCCGTGGCGCGCTCCAGCACAGCAGGGCTTACACCGTGCGACCTTATGATGAGGGTTCCTTCCCTCACACCGTCGAGGTCACACACTTCCACAATGCCCTTTTCTTCAAGACAGCGCACAACCTGGGGATTGTGGATGAGCGGCCCCAGCGAGTAAACCGCCCTGCCGCCGCTTTCTTCTAGGGTGCGCACAGCCATGTCTATGGCCCGGCGCACGCCAAAGCAAAAACCTGCCTTGTCCGCCACTTTGACACGCACAGCTACACCTCTTCCACGTCGAGCACAATTCGCCAAAAGACTTAAATTCTCCTGCTAAAAACCTTTTTTATTTCGGAAATTTGACGCCAAACTCTATTTTGTCTTTAAAAGCCCGGCGATCTTTTTCATCACTGCATCGCTGGCCTCTTCCAAGTCCTGCTTGGCCGGCTTAGACGCAAAAGAAAGTTTGATGGGCTCGCCGACAAAGACTTCCACCCGGCCAAAAATGCCCCGCGTGCCTTTTAAGGCCACCGGCAAAAGCGGCACGCCCGCTTTGCAAGCCAGCACGGCCGCCCCCACGTGCGGTTTTAAAAGCTCGCCGCTGTGGCTCCTCGTCCCCTCGGGAAAAATCCCTACCAGCTCGCCACGGGCCAGGAGATTAAGGGCGGTTTTAACGGCCTGCCGGTCTGTGCTCTGGCGCTTTACCGGAAATGCACCGAGAGCGCGGATTACAGGACCCAAAAGGGGAATAGCAAAGAGTTCGGCTTTAGCCATGAAATAAACCTGCCTTTTGAGGGCACATCCCACTACCACCGGGTCCCAGTAACTGGTGTGGTTGGAAACTACCACCATGCCGCCGGCTGCCGGCAGGTTTTCTGCTCCGTACACCCGCCAGCGCCTTAAAACGGCCAGAATAAAACGGCAAATTACTCTAGCAAAACGGTAAAACATAGGCTAACGCTCCTGTTTTTTTACTCTGGAGATTATAGCCCGGACTACCTGCTCTACTGTTAAGGAAGAGCAGTCTATAACAAAGGCATCGGGTGCCGGCATTAAAGGGTCTACCTCCCGGCTGCTGTCCAGGGCGTCCCTTTGGATTATTTCTTCTTCCACCTGGCGCTGATTTACTTTGTAACCGCGGGCGGCCAGTTCTTCCCGCCGGCGCCTGGCCCGCTCGGCAACAGAAGCGGTTAGAAAAACTTTAACTTCAGCACCGGGGAGAACGGCTGTGCCGATGTCCCTGCCCTCCATAACCACACCCCCGCCTCTGGCCAGCGCCCTCTGCAGCTCCGCCAGCCGGCGCCTCACCGCCGGCACGCGCGCAACGTGAGAAACCACCTGGGATACGGAAGGGTCCCTGATTTCCCGGGAAACGTCCTCCCCGTTTAAGAATATTTTAAGGGCTCCATTCTCGCCGGGCATAAGCTCCAAGCGGGCACTTTCCGCTAGACGGGCCAGTTTTTCTTCGTCTTGGGCGTCTACCCCGCAGCGCAGGGCCAAAAGGGCCAGCGCCCTGTACATGGCACCGGTATCCACGTACGTGTACCCCAGTTCTTCAGCCACCAGCCTGGCTACCGTGCTCTTGCCGGCCCCCGCCGGCCCGTCTATGGCTATATTAGGACGAAAGCTCATGACTTCCTGCTGCAATCCTCCCGGGTTGTTGTTTTAGCGGTTAGCCGGCCCGCAACTCATTTAGGACCTGGGCAAAGTTGGGGAAAGAGACGTCCATGCACTCCGCTCCCTGCACTACCGTTTCGCCGTCAGCCACAAGACCGGCAACGGCAGCGGCCATGGCCAGGCGGTGATCCCCAAAGCTCTGGCAGGCAGTGCCGCGCAGTTCTTTTACACCGCGCACGATAATACCCTCCGGCAGTTCCTCCACCAAAGCGCCAAAGGCGCTCAACAGGGCGGCCACTGAAGCCAGGCGGTCGCTTTCCTTTACTTTCAGTTCGGCTGCATCTCTTATCTCCGTGATCCCCTCGGCCACAGCCGCCACTACACACAGGGCTGGGATTTCGTCGATGAGGCGCGGTATGAGCCCGCCGCCCACTTTTACGCCGCGGGGGCGCCGGCGGTAAAAGACGCTCACATCCCCCACCGGCTCACCGCCCTCTTCCCGGCGCGCCAGGATCTCGACGCCTGCGCCCATTTCTTCCAGCACTTCCAGGAAACCGGTGCGGGTGGGATTTAAGCCCAAATCCTTAAAAACCAGGCGCGAGCCGGGGAGTACAGCGGCAGCAGCCATAAAAAAGGCGGCAGAAGAAATATCGCCGGGAACGCGCACCACCCTGCCCTCTAATGCCTGCCCGCCCTCTATAGAAACCCAATTATCACCGGCGCAAAGGCCGGCGCCGAAAAATAAAAGCATCCTCTCCGTATGGTCACGTGAGCGGCAGGGCTCTTTATAGACAGTTTTCCCGCTTGCCTGCAGGGCGGCCAGCAGGACCGCCGATTTTACCTGGGCGCTGGCAACCTGTGAGGCGTACTCGATGGCTTTTAGCGGCCCGCCCCGCAGTGCTAAGGGAGGGTAAGACCCGTTCGCCCGGCCGTCAACACTTGCACCCATGAGCACAAGCGGCTCGGCTATGCGCCGCATTGGCCGCCGGCGCAAGGAGCTGTCGCCTGTAAGCACGCTGAAAAAAGGGCGCCCGGCCAAAATGCCGGCCAAGAGCCGCATGGTGGTGCCGGAATTGCCGGCATCCAGCACGTCAGCTGGCTCTTTTAAGCCGTCAGGTCCGTGCCCGTTTATGCAAACCGTGCCATTTTCCGAAAGAGTAATTTCCACTCCCAGCTGGCGCAGGCACGCCAGCGTGGACAGGCAGTCCCTTCCCATGGCGTAATTGTAAATGACCGTTTTTCCTTCAGCCAGCGAACCAATAAGGGCTGCCCGGTGGGATATGGATTTATCGCCGGGCAGGATAACCTCTCCCTCCAGGCGGCGAGCCGGCGTTACTTTCAATTCCATCTTAACATTCCCTCCCTACGGCACTGGCCACTTTTTTAATGTCGTCCATCATAGCCAAAAAGACCTCCGGGGAAAGCGCCTGCTGGCCGTCGCACAGGGCACGCGCCGGGTCGGGGTGAACTTCTACCAAAAGCCCGTCGGCACCGGCCGCCACGGCCGCCCTAGCCATAGGCAAAACGTAGCGCCACTTGCCCAAGGCGTGGCTGGGATCAACTACTACCGGCAGGTGAGACAGGCACTTGACCACCGGCACAGCGGAGAGGTCTAAAGTATACCTGGTCTGCCCGTTAAAAGTGCGGATGCCGCGCTCGCACAAAATAACCTGCCCGTTACCGCCTGCCAAAATGTACTCAGCGGCCATGAGCCACTCTTCTACGGTAGCAGCCGGCGACCTTTTTAAAAGGACGGGCTTGCCAAGAGCTGCCGCCTCTTTTAAAAGCGGGAAGTTCTGCATGTTGCGGGCACCGATCTGGATAATGTCGGCGTATTCGGCTATCAAGGGCAGGGTAGAAATGTCTACTGCCTCGGTTACAACCGGCAGGCCGGTTGCAGCGCGCGCCTCAGCCAGATACAAAAGGCCTTCTTCCTCTAGTCCCTGAAAGGAATAGGGCGAGGTGCGCGGCTTATAAGCCCCGCCCCGCAGTACAGCAGCGCCTGCGCTCTTGACGAGCTCGGCGCAGGCCATAACCTGCTCCCTGCTCTCCACCGCGCAGGGGCCGGCCATGACGTACACCGTCCTGCCGCCTATCTCTACATTACCCACCCTGACCACTGTATTTTCACTTTTGTAAGACCTGGAAGCCAGCTTGTAAGGAGGCAGCACCGGCACGACTTTCTCTACACCCGGCATAGCCTCCAGGGCTAAATCGGCAAAGGGCGTTCCCTCGCCTACCACTCCCAGTATAGTCTGCTCGGCACCGCGGGAAATGTGCACCTCAAAGCCGGCCCCTTCAAGCCTGGCCACAACTGCCCTTATCTCTTCCGTGCCCGCACGGCTGTTCATAATCACGATCACGGCCTATAGACCTCCACTGGCATATTTTAAGGATATATTTAAGAATTAAAAAATAAACTTAGTAGCGAACTTTCCCGCTTTAACTATTAAAAAACCGTAGCCAAAGAACCTCAGAGCCTTGCCGACAGTGAGAAAGAAAAAAACAAGCGCCGGCCTCTGGCGTAAAAAGCCGGAGACGATCACCAGTATGCGGTAGGGAAAAACCGGAAACATGGAAGCAATTACTAGCGCCCAGGGACCATACTTGGCAAAAATCTGTACACCCGAGGCAAACTTATCGGGGGGAACATATTTTTCAGCAAAAGGCCTGCCGCAAAAGGAAGAGAGGAAGTAAGTGAGCATGAGACCGGCAACGCTCCCGGCTACACAACTGGAGGCGCAGGGAACAAGGCGGTGGTGGTTAACCAGCAAAATAGGCACGAAAGCTATCTCGGGACCTATTGGAAAAAAAACGGCGTTGGCAAAGGAGAGCCCGAAGAGAAAAACATTTTGGTTGGTGCCGGAAAGCCATTCCAAAAGGCCCACAGACCTCACCCTGATATTTTATGAACTTGCTTTAAGAGCTTACAGCCCGGTGGCCCAGGCCAATGGCCACCTCGTCCAAATGTAAAAGGCCTACCCCAAAGAAAACTGCCACGCTAATGTGGTCGTCTTTCCTGGCAATGCCGATTTTTCCGCCTACATTTAATCCTGCCGCCTTGATCATCACCTGCGAAAGCGCCTCCCTGGTTGCTCCCGCTACCGCTCCCTCCTCGGCGTGAACTTCTCTGATCACGCCTTCCCTCTTGGAAGCCACCACAGCCCGCTCAATGATTTTGTTCACGGAAGAGATAAAGTCCCCGCCGTAATCCACCGCCGCCGCTTTAATGCCCTCCCGGGCCAAGCGCTGCTTGTATTCCTTCTCCTGTTCCCTGCCGTCGGTGAGGGCCATTTCAATGGCCGCCCTGGCTACCTTGCGGCTTCCGAATTGGACCATGATAAGAAACCCTCCTTAAAATTACCAGTTAATTGCCGGTAAATTACTTCAAATTATACTTTCTTTCCAGACGGATCTTGTACTCTAGAAGTTCTTCGTGCACTTTAAAGAGCAGTCTTTCCAGTTCCTGGTGATTCAAGGAAACAGAAGCGGGGTCTAAAACTTCCACTTTACGGAAGTCCTCACGGGCTACGAGGCGGATTACTCTCTCTAAGCTGTCGGCCTTCACGGTGAGGATGAGGGGGGCGTAGGCAATCTCTGTATTGGCCAGCTCGTCAAAAACAGTGTAAACTTCCGTGCTCAAGTCGATGTCTAAAACCTGTATGCCCTGCATGGGAACATTACGAAAAATGGCCGCCTGCTGTTCCCTGGCCTCTTCCGCCACCTTATCCGTCGGCTTTCCGCCAAACAAAAAGCGGCCCTGCTTCCCCGTTCCCCTAAAATCGAGGCGGACCCTGACCAGGATACCGTCCCTTTCGCCAGCCCCGTCCCCCTGGATCTTTGACAAAAAAATCCCCCTCCCGGCAAACGGTTTAGCTCTTAGCTTATTCTACTAAAGCCGGCAAAATTCCTGCAATTTATACTGGTACCGGCTCATTATGCTTACCGTGCCGGCATACCGGCGGAAGCCCTGCCAGTTTTCTTAAGTCGCGCACCTCACCGGCCGTAAGGCGCCGGTACTTTCCTGGTTTTAGACTTCCTAAAGAGAGATTGCCGATTGCCGTGCGCACAAGGCGCAAAACGGGATAGCCGATGTGCTGGCACATCCTCCTCACCTGCCGGTTGCGCCCTTCGTGTATAGTGATTTCTAAGGTGCTGGTGCTGCCGCGCGTCGAAAGAAGGCGGACGCGCGCCGGCGCTGTGGGGCCGTCTTCTAAGACTACACCGCGGGCCAGCTCTTTTAATTCTTGCGGTGCAGGTATCCCGGCGACGCGGACCACGTACGTCTTTGGCACCCGGTGCCGGGGGTGAGTGAGGGCATGAGCCAGTTCCCCGTCGTTGGTGACGAGCAGCAACCCCTCACTGTCGCAGTCCAGGCGGCCAACTGGAAAAACACGCCCTTTTATGCCGGCAACCAACCCTGCCACACTGCGCCGGCCCCTCTCGTCGTGCATGGTCGTAACGTAGCCGCGCGGCTTGTGCAAGGCGTAGTATAATTTCTCTTGGGGCAGCTCAATTTTTCTGCCCGCCACGCGCACCTCGTCCGCCAGCGGGTCTACCTTTGTCCCCGGCGCGGTGACCGGCCGGCCGTTGACCGTCACTAAACCTGCCGCGATAAGCTCCTCGCAGCGGCGGCGGGAAGCCACGCCGGCCGACGCCATAAACTTCTGCAGCCTCACCGTGCTTGCGACCTCCTGTGTCCGCGGTGCGCCGCGTACGGCTTGCCGCTTACTGAAATTATTATAATCTAAAGTCAAAAAAAACAAAAAGAACCCGGCCAAAAAATTGACCGGGCCAGCGCTTTTTTCCTAAAAAAAGCAACGCACGATAAAAACCGAAGCAAAGAGGGTGGTCAGGTCGGCCATCAGGCCGGTGATAGCGGCGTAGCGATATCTCTTAACACCTACCGAACCAAAGTAGAGGGTGAGAACGTAAAAAGTAGTGTCGCAGCTCCCTTGCATGGTAGATACAAGCCGGCCCAAAAAGCTGTCCGGGCCGTGGGTTTTTATGATATCGGAGGCCACCCCCAGCGCTGCCCCGCCGGACAGCGGCCGCAGGATGGCGTGCGGCAGGACTTCCGGCGGCAAACCTAAAACGTCCAAGTAAGGGGCCAGCAGGGAGGCCAGCATTTCCATGGCCCCCGAGGCACGGAAAATGCTGATGGCCACCAGCATGGCCACCAGGTACGGAATAATCCTCACGGCCGTAGCAAATCCCTCTTCTGCACCTTCTACAAACACTTCGTAGACTTTTACGCCGCGCGCTGCTGAGACGGCCAGCACCAGCAGCAAAAGGCCCGGAATGGCCCAGCGGGAAAAGGCATCTACCAGAACGTACAAGGGCTACCACCCCCGGCGGGCGTAAAAGCCCCTTAAAAAGCGGTCTGTAACCACAGCCACGATTGTGCTGGCCGCCGTGGCCAGCACGGTCGGACCGACGATCTCTGTGGGGTTGGCGGAACCGTAGAGGAGGCGGATGCCTATAACAGTGGTAGGAATAATGGTCACGCAGGATGTGTTGAGGGCCAAAAACGTGCACATGGCCTCCGACGCCACTTCCCGCCCGCCGTTTAAGTTTTGGAGCTCCCTCATGGCGATCAAGCCTACCGGTGTGGCGGCGTTGCCCAGGCCGAGAATGTTGGCCGAAAGGTTCATGACCACGGCCCCAATTGCCGGGTGGTCGGGGGGCACACTGGGGAAGAGACGGCTCATGAGCGGGCGCACGAGCGCGGCCAGCGCCCGCACAAGTCCGGCCTCCTCGGCCAGTTTCATAACGCCCAGCCAAAAGGTGATAATAGCAACCAGCCCAAACGATATTTTAACGGCATTATCGGCCCCTTCCAGGGCCGCCCTCGTTACTGACTCAATATCCCCCCTGACGGCCGCCGCCATAATACCGGAAAAAATCATCAAAAACCAGATCCAGTTGACCATATTGTCACCCCCGGCACAGTGCATGTCCACTGTTCTTTATGTTACTTTATGCTTGCGCCAGCCCAAATATTACCACTGCGTGCAAAGCCGTGCCTTAAAACGCTACTGCCGCCTACAGAAATTTCCTGCTCACTCTCTCTCCGTTGCAGGAAAAGAGAACGGGGTTGTTGTTGAGATAGGTCTCCAAATGAACCGGCCTGCCCCAGAGGGTGTAGACGTACGGCAGGGTTTTTTCAGTATAACGGATATCCAGCTCCACACCCTCGTAGATATGTTTTAGGTAGAGCTCCCCCCTTTTATTGAAGTCGCCGTCTAAAACGACAATATAAGGGTGGCCGCAGTTGGTGAGGTTAGCCACCATGCCGTCCCGCACTTTTTTCCAGTCCTTTTCTACTACTTTCCAGTCAGCTCCCGCTTTTTTGTAAAGGTAGAGATCCAGTTCCTCGACGATTTCCCGCGTTAAGTAATTCCTGATAAAGGAAACATCGTTTTCACAAGAACGCACTTCAAAAATCTTTTGCCTGCCCTCTTTTTTTTCAATTGATTCGTATATTTTAAGTCCCAAGGCATAAGGATTAACGTGTATCCTAAAGCGCTCAACAATCCCGGCGTGCATTCTGGCAAACTCAACTGCATCAGCCGGAGAAAGGTCAATCTCCCGCATTATCCTCGTGTGCCAGTAGGTAGCCCACCCCTCGTTCATGATCTTAGTTTCCATCTGCGGCCAAAAGTAAAGCGTCTCCTGCCTGATAACCGTGAGTATGTCGCGCTGCCAGTCTTCTAAGTCGGCGCTGTTTTGGAGGATAAAGAGGAGCACGTCTTTTTCCGGCGCCGGGGGTTGGCGGCGGCTGCACTCTTTTGGGCGGCAGCGCAAGCAGCTGCAATTATCACTGCCGTCCAACTCCCACAAGTCGTCGTAAGGAGTCTTTTTTTTCCGGCAGCAAAGATCTTCATCTCCCTTAGCTCTTTTGTTCTCTCTTGTCAGCCGCCGCGGCTCAATGTGCTCCTGGATGGCTAGGGCAGCATCGACAAATGCCTCCACCTTTTCTCTTCCGTATTTAAACTCGTAAGAACTAAAACGGCTGGCGGCCGCGGCCATAGACTCCACCATATGCCGGTGCGTCCCGCCAAAATACACATTGTTTTTAAAAAAGTCACAGTGGGCAACGACGTGCGCCATGACCAGCATGTTCTGCACAGGCGTGTTCCCTTCTAAAAGAAAGGCATAACAGGGGTCGGAGTTAATCACCAGTTCATAAATGCGGTTCAAATTATAATCGTACTGGGTTTTTAATCGGTGGTATGCCTTGCCGAATACCACATAAATGACAACTCAGCAGCTGGCAGCAACAGAAGCTGCATGCTCTCTTTCGCCCGGCTTTTTCTCTTGTTTGATTTCCTCCAACACCTGCCGGTAGGCTATATCATAGAGGCCGTTGGCCACACGCTCGAGAAAGGCGCTCATCTGTTCATCGGTCAACTGGTGAAGCACTTCGCCTTCCCGCGTCACCCACGCGCGCTTTACCGCCACTTTCCCACCCCTGATATAAGAATTTCTTAAACATGATATGCTTGGCCCGGTTTGTCCTACGCAGTGCCAAATTGAGGGAAATTACCGTCCTCTTGTTTCCCTTCGTCCTTCTAAAAAAGAAAAACGGCGGCTGTGCCGCCTTAGTTTGTATTCTTTCTTTGTAGGCTTTTGTGCCGACTTTACAGCCCGGACACCAACGTGAAGCCTCCCCATCCTGAAGGACGGGGCTTCTAGTTATAACACCAGAAACCCGCATCACAACATTCCGGGGCACCTCCGCTACGGTCCGTTTCCTTCATCCCGGCTGGAGGTGACCTTATGGCTTCATTCGTACCTGAGTTACGCCGCCTGGTTTGCTCTTTGCAAGAGCAGTTCCTTGATTTTCTCGCGGCGTAAGTTTTTGTTCCAGGAATATTTTTTTGCCAACTGATTGATTTCCTCATCAAAGAAACGTTCTTTGATGTTTTTGGCCGCGTTCACATCCGCGTGGTCGGTGTAGCCGCACCTCTTACAGTGAAAAACTTTTCCGTGCCGGTTATCCTTGTCGACACAGCCGCATTCCGAGCACTTCTGGCTGGTGTAGTCGGGAACGACGTAGGCGACCCTGCCGCCCAGCCACTCCAGGTCGCGCTTGATGTGGTCCTGGAGCTCTCCTCTGGCCCAGACAGAGAGGTCGAAACGACCCCTTTTGGAACGCCTCGCCCCGCTGGCGTCCATCTCGGAAAGGTCTTCCAGGATTATCACGACGTGGTTTAACAGCGGGAGCTCCTTCAGGAGCAGGTTCACCGCCCGGCCGATCTCGGTTTTCACCGCAGCCTTGATTTTTCTCCTGAGTTCCGCCCACCGGCGGTCGGAGAGGTGGCGCTCGTACTCGGCTATCTTGCGCTGGAGTTTTTCTCTAACCACGGGGTCTTTGGTGATCCCGCACCGCTTCTCTGCTTTTTCTTTAAGGTCGCGGAACTTGTTCCTGATTGCCTGCAGGCGCAAATATTCGTCGTAGTCCTTTTTGACCAGTTCGTTCAGGTTCCTCCCGAACCGGCTGCCGTCGTGCAGGCTGATGGGGGAGTCGATGCCCACGTCGCAGCCGACGTAAGCCAGGGGAGGCACGGGTTCGGTTTTTTCCTTCTCTACGGGAATGGAGAGGTGGACGTGCCTTTCCCTGATGACCAGCAACCCCTTGCGCCGGCTGGTGTTCTGCCAATCGGGAAAGAGGGCTTCCAGCATGTCAAGCTTCTTGCCGGTCACGTAGAACGGTACCTTTATACGCTTGTACGGCTGAACCGAAGTTATTTCCACCCAGAGGTTGAATTCCCTCGTTTCCTTTGCTTCACTCACAGAAAATACCCGGTAGTCCAGAAGAATGCTGCCGCCTTTGAAGTGAGGTTTCTTCCAAATCGACCGGAGTTCGGAGAACTTCTGCTGAATCCGGACCGGCACCTGCAGCCTTTCTTCAGCAGAGAGCTCCCGGTAGCGCCTGGCGGCTTCCCGCAGATATTCGCTTTCGGAACTTTCCCAGGCGTTGATCACGTCCTCTGCTGCAAAGTTCCCGTTGATGAACCGGGAGAAGAGGGTAATATTCCGGGCGAGAGCAGCATAAACGAACCTGTACTCCGCAGACAGCCCCTCTTCTTTCCAGATGCTGGAGGCTATTTTGTCCTGGATCGCAAGGTAGTGTTCTCTCAGGATGTCGAGCATTCTGTTCCCGGCGATCTGCATGTAGGCAGAGGGGAGGCCAACGTCGACGGTTTCTTTTTGCATTGCGGTCGTGGCCGTACCGGAGAAGATCTTCTCGACCATTTCCAACCGGTCGTACCACCTGTCGATCCAGGCATTTACGGCCTGGGTGTGGAGCCGGTCGAGTTCGTGGAGGGCATCCAGTTTAACCCGGTTGACCATTTTCTTCGGCACCGTGAGGACTACGCCCCTGTACTGCTCATTGCCTTTGATGTTTTTCTTTTTGACTTTCTGTACTTTCTTTTTTGATTTTGGACGGCCTTTCATGGCTCTGCCCCTCCACGTAGCGCTTCAGTGTTTCCAGACTCACCTGACCGGTGGACGCGATGAAGTAGCTGGGGCTCCAGAAGCTACTGCCCCAGAGCTCCTTTTTTGGTTCCGGGAATTCTTTCCTCAGCAGCCGGAAGGATACCCTCTTTAAGTTGTTGACGAACTCGGACACCTGGACCTGCGGCTTACTGGCGAAGAGGATGTGGATGTGGTCCTGGTCCGTTTCCTGCTCGATGATCTCGCTTCCAAAGCGCTTTGTTATGTTTTGGGTAATCTCCTTCAGCCGCTCGGAGACCTTTCCGGTCAGCACCTTTTTCGGTACTTCACGCAGAAAACCAGGTGGAACTGAATTGAGTAGATGGCGTGGGCGCCCTTGTCGTACCTGTATTTCATGGCTGTATTGTAACGGTTATGTCACGTTTTGGTAAGATATCCAAAAATATTTCCGCCTTTCATCTCCGGCCTGAAGGCCGGGAGACTTCCCAGCGGATTATGTTAAAAAGCGTGCTGTAACCTTCACAAAAATCCGGCGCAGGATGCCTCCCAATTTATTGGGAGGAGGAATGCGCCGGCGCCTCCCTCCCATAGGTGTACCCGTCAAACCTCTGCATCAGCCGGCAGTGCCACCAGCTTATTCCCTCCGCTATCCGACGACCGTGAACATCCTTTATGTCGAAGTACCCGGAAGCGCGCACCGCAACAAAACCAACGTGCCTCCCCGCATGCTTCCCCTTCGGCACCTCCGCTGCCACCAGGTCGTTCGTCATAAACCCGAAATATATCTTCTTCTTCGCCCGGTGCGACACCGGAAAACCCTGCCTGTCCGTGTTGCACATCTTCCGGCTCCCTCTCCCCACGGCCCGAATGACCGCTATGGGAGCATCCAGGCCCTCGATGACCGCTGGCGTGCTCTCCCCTACGCAAGCCGCGTCGTAGCAGTGCAGCTTCAGCAGGCCCAGGCGCCGCCGGTTCATCTTCGTCAGCGCCCCGGTACCCAGCTCCAGCGGAAGGCCCTGCTTCTTCAACTCCCCAACCAGCGCGTGCCGCACCGCGTTCATGAACGCCGCCCCCTTCAAAGGCTCCTTCAGCGCGCCATCACCTTCCGCAGGTTCTCGGCGCGGCGCCTGTCCTTCGGGTCCTTCGAGCGCAGGAGCTCCTCCAGCCACTCCTCCGGCTGCCTGTTGCCCTTGTCGTCGTTGCACTTCTTGCAGGAAAGAGTCAGGTTCGAAACGCGGTCCGTTCCCTTGGGACCGCGCTTCGGGTTCCTGGGCACCACGTGCTCCACTTCCAGCGGAATGCCCCCCTTCCCGCAGTACGCGCACCTCCGGCCCCACTTCTCAAGCAGATACTCCTTGACCTCGTAACCGAACAGGGTTCCATGCTGGTACTCCACGCCCGAGATCTCCGGGTCCTGCAGCTTCTGGGCGTCGAACTTCGCCCATTCCACCGAAATCGCGGACACCGGAAAGATGTGGCAGTACCGCCGCACCCACGACAGCGTCTGCTCCAAGCGCGCCCGGAGCGACACCGGAAGCCACACCTCCTTCGGAAAGGCGTCCCGCGGAGCACCCGCGTGCTCCCAGCACGTGTCCGAGCCCTTCCGGGCGTTCCTGCCGCATACCCGGCATTTCACCCGCGGCCGGTTGTCGAAACGCGGCTTCCGGTACCACGTGTGCCGGTTCCTCCTGCCCCTCCGGCAGGCCCGCCGGGCGTCCACCCGGTCCTTGACGTCCTCCCGGTGAACCAGGTGCGCCTGGTGCACCGACGTCGCCCGCTCCGCCGAATCCTCCCGCAGAACGTTGAAGCCCGTTACCTTAGCCCCCGGATCAACCTTCAGCCGCACCCGGGAAACCTCGCTCTCCTCCAAAAGCCGGTCCTTCAGCCTGATGGTGAACACCGGATAAATCCGGTGCACCACCGCCCGGCCCCGCTCCAGCAGCTGCCGCGCCCGCTTCTCACTGCACGGCGCCAGGGGCTGCTTCTCCTGGTCCAAAACCGCCACCTCAAAAACCACTCCTTTTCCCCTCCCGGGGAGCCCACAAGGGCCCTGTAACGTCCCCCGCGCGGCGGCGCGCAGGACTCTCCTTGACCTTGTCGGCCGGAGGCGCATGCCCCGGCGCGTTTCGGCCTACCCCAGGGGTTGTCTGCCGCCGGGACTCCCAGAACAAGAGACTGGTGAGGCATCCAGGGTGGGTCTCCAGCCCTCCCGGCCAACTGCTGCAGGATCATCAGGACCGCCGCCCCTACCCCGCGGTCGGGTCAACCAGGACGCCCCGGATGACCGGAAGCATCCTCCGACTGAAGCAGAGACATTAATTCATGCCTCCCACTTCAGTGGGGGGGTGGTTGACGCATGGTCTTGGTCATGCGCTTATGGTTCCGGCCTTGAGCGGTTCGGCCGCGGTCGCCCGGGACTAGCGAAATACCCCGGACCGCTTGTCAGCCTTCCGGCGCGCCTGCCCCCTCGCGGGAGCCGTCTAGTCAGCCGTTGCCGGGAGTACCGCCATCCCACCCCACCGCTGAAACGGAAACTTGCCGGCTTATCACCAGCAAGCCTCCAGCTTTAACCGTAGGGTCACTGACTGCCTCACAGGCAAAGCAAAAACCATTTTCGACTGCAAAAACAAAGGGATTTTCTTGTTTGCGCTACTTTTTATTTACCGGCATTTTTGGCTGTGGTCCCCCGCAAACCCCCGGACTTCTTAGCTTCGACAGCATTTGACCGCTGTCGTCGATCTCCCGGGTTTTTAGCGCTACCGGAGGTTGACGACAAGACCGGTCCCGCCTAGCAACCCGAGATAGTCCAGAAATCTCACCTCTACAAGCCCGCCTTCCCCGGCCCGCACCGACGCGGGGCCGCCGGACTCCCAAGCCGCCCAACGCTTTTCGAGTTCACTGAAGGGCAGGACGTAGAACTTCCGCAGTTGCCAGAAGCCTACCAGCACAAAAGCGAACGCGCCCGTGCGGGCGCAGTCTTTTAAATACTCGTACTGATGCGGCTCCAGCTTCGACAACGGCCACCTGTCGCCGCCGGAGACCTCCTTCACATCGAAGGCTACCGGGAGGGCCCTGCCGTCGGGCAACATCACGTGACCGAGGAAGTCCACGGAGGCCTTTTCCTCTACCTTGGCGCCGACGATCCTCGACCCGCGCCTGAGAGGCACCCACGCCGTGGGGACCTTGTGGATGACCGCCTTCCCCTGGGCGCGGTAAAGGGCGTTCGCACGGGCTACAAGGAGCTCAAGGGGGCGGCCGCGGTTGGCGAGGTTGCCGGCGACGGGCTTCAACCTCGGCATGCCTATTTCACCCTTTTGAGGTGCGGCGCCCCGGGCGCCTTCTTTTTCCTCCCCTTCGGGACCTCGCCGCAGCTGTACTCTCCCGCGTCCGCCTCTTCCAGCACCGTGTTCGTGACGGCCTGCTCCATCAGACAGAGCGCCTCATCAAGCAGGCAGAAGGGGACCGGGCCGTCCATGATTACCCCTAGCCTCTGCCTGACGAGTTCGCGCACCGCCCCGTTAATCTTCTCGCTGTCAAAACTTATGCTTTTCTTGAACAGCCCCTCGCAGTAGTCCAGCTCGACGCCGCTCCCCACAAGAACGACCGGCAGCAGGGAGAACGTGAACAGCGCTTCGCCCTCGTAGTTGCCGTCGACCGTGTGCGGCCTGAAGCGCCGCGGCACGTGCAGCACCGGCTCCTCAAGGTCGCGTACCGCTCCGGAGCGCACGTAATCCTCGAACTCCTCCGCGGCGTCCGGGGCTACAAAGCGATCCCCCACGTGGACCTTTAAGCCGGTGCAGCGCAGCCTGCTCAAACGCCTGTACGGCGGGCAGGCGGAGAGCAGCCGCCTGAACTCGGCCAGCACGAGGTTGGTCAGTTCCTCCGGCAGCCGGCCCCCCATCGGGTTGACGGTTGCGTCTATTTCCAAGACGGTCGGCACAATGCCGTACAGCACGAGCGTCCCGATCTCTTCCCCGAAAGGCGGGGCGGGAAGGCAGGGACGCTCTTTGACGACGGCGGCCAACTCGCCCGGGTCCTTCGCGACGTCCAGCGCCCAGGCGCTGTGGGCTTCGTATACGTCGACCTTCTCCCACTGCGGGTTCGACGCCAGCCACTTCTTGAAGCGCGGTGCAGAGAAGGGAAACTCGATTATCCTGACGGCATCTGTGTGCGCGAGGTCGCATAGGAAGGCGTCGCGCTCAAGGAGGTAGTCCTTGTACTCTTCGGGGTCGCCGGGGTAGTCTTCGGGGAAGTAGACCGGGGCAGCTACGAGCTCGTCCTCGCGGGATATGCCCGGAAAAATGTTGTAAGACTTCAAGCCTTCCAGCTCCTTTCCAGAAAAGCGTCGACCGGAGAGGGCACGCTCAGGCCGCGGAGATCTCCGAGACGCGCATTCCCAGCACGAGGTCCTTCAGTTCGTTACGCAGCCATTCGGCCGCAGGGCCGCCCTTGGAGATGACTTCTTCCGCGTCCATCAGCACCCGCCTGGCCTCCCTCATTTCCTTTTCTTCTTCTTCCTCTATAATACTCTTCATCTCATCAGAAGCCGTCTCTTCCTTGATGAGTTTCCGCAGCTGGCGCGTGCTGAGGCCCTCGTCCGCCGCCCGGGCGAGGTAGCCCGCAGGGTCGGGGGACATGGCGGCTATGTAGTGCATTTCAAACCCGACCTCCGGCACGCGCATGTCCTCCGACGGGAACGCCCTGTAGGTCTTCACCAGCTTCCTCACCCACGAGGCGCTGGCGTTTATCTGCGAAGCCACCCAGGAGGCCGTGACGCCCGTCGTGAGTATGGCGTACAGGAGCTGGGCCTTTACCCACTTTATTTCTTCCGCCTCTTCCTTGAGAGAAATGCATGCCTGGATAAGTTCTTCCAGTGTGGGCTCCGGCTGTCTTTCGGGCGGGGAAGGAAACTCCTCGGGAACCGGAAGCCCTATCGCCTTGCATACCTCTTCGGGAGTAACGCTTTCTCTCCTGGCCACCAGCGCCACGAGCACGTACTTGTCTATCCGGTACTCCTGCGCCTCGCGGTGGTGGGCAACACACAGCTTGATGAGGTTCAGCGGGTGGTCACTGCCGCCCGAACCCCTGCTCTTGATGTGGTGAACTTCGACGTAGCCGGGCTTGCCGCAGTACTCGCAGTAGTCCATAGAAAAATGCGGCCTGGGGACCCGCCTCCTTCAGGGGGCGGGAGGAAAGGCCGCTAGTTCACCTCCCAGACAATAGAATCGCGGTCCTGCAGCTTCTTCAGCTTGTTGACGGACACGTTGACCAGCTCCTTCCCCTGCCAGTCTGCTACCCGGACGGAACCGGAAGAGCGAAGGGCGTTGATGTAACCGACGATTTTTGCACCCCCGACCCTGTATTCCACCAGGTCGTTCCGCATGAACCGGACGCCGCCCTTGCTGACCAGGTACCGGTTGCCCTGGGCCTTCGCACGCTCCCCGCCCTTGGAGGGGTTGGCGCGGTGGAGCTGGCGGTTCTTGGTGCGGACAAAACGCCCGCGCAGCAGGGGCGGGAGGTCCCCTGCGGCTGGCTTCACGCCGAAAGCCACATATACCAGGGCGGCCGCGTCGGCCCAGTGCTCCTTGCCCAGACCCAGCACGGCGCGGGCCTCCTTCACCCTGCCGGGGGCGACCTTCACCGCGTTGAGGGCGTCGAATAGCGGGTTCAGGGCGTTCAGCCGGGCCGGCCAGCGGTAAGACTCGACCACGGCATCAATCCCAATTTCCCCGGCAGTCACTCTGTCGTGGCACCCCTTGCAGAGGGTGACCAGGTTCTTCGGGCGGTCGGAACCGCCGCGGAAACGCCAGACTATATGGTGGATCTCCAGGTCTTCGGGGTCGCCGCAGAGGACGCAACGGTAAGAGTCCCTCTCCAGGACGTACTGACGGACGTCCTTTTTGCCCTTCAGAGGGCCCTCCTGGTAACCCCTGCCCCGGACGCCCGGGTCCCACATCCTGCGGGTGTCGAACCTGTTCACCTCTTCGGCCCAAGCGGCAACCGGAAGGACGGACTCGACCAGGTACCTAACCTTCTGGTGCTCGTACCAGAGGTGCGCGACCGAGGGCGGCAGCCAACCCTCCGGACGCCTGCGGTTCCGGGAGCGGCAGGGACGGTAGCCCGTCTTGCGGGAGCGGCGGCCCCGGCGTAGCGCGGCACGCTGGTAGATGAGGTCCGAAATGTCCCTCCTGCCGGTCACCTGGAGGCGCAAAAGGGGCCTCCCGTCCTCCTGGCAGGCAAATACGCCCTGGGTGAGGCCGCGGTCGCGGCCGGCGTAGACCTTCTGGCGGTAGCCGCTGGAACCGTGCAGGAGCTGGATGGTGAACGGGACGTAGCGGACCACTCTGGCCTTTCCCCGCTTGAGCAGGACCCTCGCCTTGCGGGGAGCGCAGGGCATGAGGGGCCTGCCGTGCCTGTTGAGGACGTAGACGGTGTTCATGCGAACCTCCTTTCTCCAGTCCCCTTCGGGGGGAGGGGCGTTTTGCGCGCGCTAAAACAGAGCGCGCCGGGGCCGCCCCCAACCCGTGTTTGTGCCCGTCGCCAAAGTTATCTCCGGCTTGTACACCGCCTCACTGCCCCGTTCCCCCAGGGGCTGTTTAAAGCCGTCCAGCCAAAAGACCGGCCGAGTGCGACCCTCGCAGGACGCACGCGGAGCCAGGGCGGCAGACTCGGGCGAGATCCGCCGGTGGCGTCGCCGGGATAACCCAGGTCTCCGGAGAAAACCCCCAAAGGACCTCTGCCGCAAAAGCGACAGGAAGGGTGTACCCCCTTCAGGCTAGTCACCGGAAGCCAAAAGGCTTGCCCTCCCTCAGGCGCAGGCCTACAGGTTCAACCCGGCAAGCCCGCCTCCTTCAGGGGGCGGGTACGGTGACTCGCCTAGCTTTCCTAAAAAAGGCAAACAAAAAACCGGCTTTTTGCCGGCAACCGCTGCTTCATCCCTTGGAAAACTCCGCCCTGAGGGGCGCAGCCAAAAATACTGACAGTTTTTCGCTGCACTCTTTTTGAAGCCCCTCCAGAAGGTCGTGCGCCGCCGCCAGCCAGGGCGAACGGTGCGACTGCCTCCTGGCCCTGTTGTTCAAGGTCTTGGCGAAGGTGTTGCGCCTGCCTTCGCGCCACTCCCCGCCGCCCGCGCCGACCAGCTCCTCGGCCAGTTCGGCAGCTTCGGCCTCAAGGTCGTGCGCCGGCGGGTCGCCGGGCTGCAGCTTAACCTGCTTGCGGTGCCTGCCCAGCTTCTTGGCGCGGTAGTGCTTCTTGATCCAGGTCCAGAGTTCCTCGAACGCAACGCCTATCTTTTTGCTGAACAGGCGGATGGCCGCCATCCGGCCAGAGTTGTGAACCCTCTCTATGATCGCCACCCTCTCCGAGGGGACCGCGAGGTACCTCCGGGCCAGCACCACGACCTCCCCAATTGTTATCGCGCGTTGAGACACTCTTCGTACCCCTTTCTCAACTCGATTTCGGCGGCCAGACAGTCGAGGTAGTACTTTTTGTATGCGCTGTTTTTCCCAACCCAAGGCGGGATGGGGTAATGCTCCGGCCTCACGCGAAATTTTTTCTTCGCTTTTCTCCGCGCCTCTCTTTTGATTTTTTCCCCAATATCTTTCGGGATGTTTTTTGGACGCATCGGGTAATGAACGATATTGAGTTTTTCCAAGACGTCTTTCGCTTCCATGAGCGTCTGCCCGTCCACACAGGCGCACATCACGTCTTTTTTCGCAATCTCGTTGAAGACGGACAGCTTGCTGGTCTCATGCTTGGGGATGATTGCCGTTCTGCGCACCGCACTCAACCCCCGAAAAAACGTATTTGCAGTTCCCCGGCGCATGCGGCCGGGGAACCTTTAGTCCTGATGTTCAAACTGCAAACCACCACATATCAGAAAAAGCCGACAACCCTGCGCAGCCGGCCAGGCGAATCGCATTCCGTTAGCGCTCCTGCCGGAGACGTCCCGGCCGCCTCTTTCTCTCTAAGCGGTCAAAGCGGCGTGCACAGAAAGCAGCATCCGGAAGGGGTGGTTATTTCCACCCGCACACTGCCAGCCGACGAGTTGTGGCGTTAAATTCAGTTGTGTTAAAAAGCGAGCCGAGGTGTCCGGCTCTCTGCCTCCGGTTTGATTTTCCAGATTTTTGGTGATAATATTGTGCCGGAGGGTCCTAAAAACTACACCGCCTGGCAATTTTACGTGCTGCCGTCACGCCGGTTTTCTAGTCCTGGCTTGCTAGCAGGTTCTCAGAGGATCCTGCTGCCGGGGGTACCCCGTCCCGGAAAAAGCCAGCCGTTTGGACTGCATTCCGCCTCGCACTTCCCCGACGCACGCAGTGCGATCAAGTGCGGTTTCCCGCGACCCCTTTCGCCGAGGGGTTTCGCCCGGGAACCACCCGGGCTCTTCAGGCGGGCAGGACTATAGCATACGCTGTTCAATTTGGTCCGAACTACAGACTTCGGCCCCTTTGGGTTCTCTGGAACCAGCCAGTGCGTCAGCCTTGAGGTCGCTGAAAATCACATCGAGGGGAGTGTTAAAGAGTTCCTGTATCTTAAGAGCGGTGTGCAACCATGGGATCCTCATGCCGCTCGTTGGTACATCCTTATTCGTTGATGGCTGGGTCATCTACCACATTGGTAGTCTTACAGGCATATAAATCATCAACGTTTACACCTAAAATGGTTGCTATATCTGCAAGCCTTTCGGCAGTAATACGACACTTACCTGTTTCTAAATAGTGATAACCGATGGCAGTCTCATATCCCAAGGCTTGCGCCATGTTCTCTTGAGTAAGACCCTTTTGCTTGCGAAGTGCTCTGATTCTAGCAAGGTCTATATGTCGCTTCATGTTCACCGACCCCCTCGCTACCAATCTGGTAGTTCTCATTTCTGATTATAAACTACCAATGTGGTAGTGTCAAGAAGAAAATTACCATGTTGGCAGAAATATTTTTCCTTCTTTGCTCTTGTGGTAGAATAAAGTTACCAAGTTGGTAAGGTGGTGCAGGTATGGGACTTGGGGAAAGGTTAAGAAAGGCCCGCGAAAAGAAAGGACTCACACAAGCTCAATTAGGCAAGCTTCTAAATGTTTCTGATGCCACGATTAATAGATACGAACGTGAACAAAGAAAGCCAGACCCAGATATGCTGCGGAAACTTGCTGAGGTCTTGGATGTGTCTGTGGACTATCTAGTAAATGGTCCCAAAGCTTCGATTTATGATTTTGACGCCCTTGCCGCCCACCGCACCGACGATCCGCTCAAAGAACTACCCGAAGAGGCCCGGCGAAGCCTAGAGGAATTTCAAGAATACATTCTCCGCAAATACGGCAAAAAGAAAGATTAACGGACCTGCTACTCCAGCCAAAGGGTAGCAGGTTTCAGCTTTTTTAGGATATTCGACATTTTTCGCCATATTGTTGGAGGGGGATGACAATTAATAGCAAAAACTTCTGAAATCTACGTTTTTTAACTGCTCCATCACTTTTTGGAGCAGATTTCATTTCAAGAATATCAGTCAGTATATTTTATATCCTGACATAATACGCTGAGGTGCTAGATATGCCCGTGGAATTATTCGCTTTGGCAGAAAAAGAGGGGATTAAGATTGAGTGGTGGGACTTTGAACCACCGCTTGAAGCCGTTTATTTGGCTATACCCGACATGCCGCCGGTAATTGGACTAGCTAATTCCCTTTACCATTCGCCACGAGCTTATTTTCGTTACGTGCTGGCCGAGGAGTTGGGTCATCACTTTACCACTGTGGGTTATCGCATACCTCGCATTTACTTTCATTACCGGGACCGCATGGAGGTGAGCCGAGTTGAATTTAGGGCTTTAAAGTGGGCAGCACAATGGCTAATGCCCTCGGACAAGCTATTGCGGGCGTTTAGGCAGGGCATTGTTGAAGTGTGGGAGTTGGCAGAGTATTTCGATGTGACGGAGAACATGGTGAGGTTCAGGTTAAGCCTGCCGGATGTGCCCGAGCTACGGTTGGCGGGATAAATTGCGAAAGTTGAATTATTAACTTATTCTTATATAATTGTCTTATATAGATCGATACCACCGTTTTCGCCCCAAGTCCAATGACCTGTTTTGCTGTAATAGGTTATTTTACAATTAATAACATTACCATTATTTTCTTTCTTCAAGCAAAGAGTATAATTCTGTTTACCAACATAAAAACCAGTTCCTGTTTCTTTTAGGGTTTGACCATTATGAATCAAAGTGTTGTTTTCATCGAATTGGCCTGTAAAAGTATCATCAATGATTCCATTAGTTGGCTGTACGGCTATTATTCTAAATTCGCTAGGAAAGCCTATTCTTTCTTTTATTAGAACAGTAATGTGGCTTTCTGTGCCAACCCATTCCCATTTTGTTACAGGTTTAGTGTTTTTATCTATCATAAGTCTTATTATTTCATCATTACCTAACTTTAAGGCATAATCTATAGCAGTATTGTTATCCTTGCCTTTAATATTTATATCTGCATCATTTTCAATTAAAGTTTTAGCAATTTTTACATGATTATTATTTAATGCGTACATTAATGCTGTAAAACCATAATTGTTAATGATATTTAAATCTGCACCAAGTTCAATAAGCATTTTTACAAGTTCAAAATACCCCTTTTCCGCTGCAATTATTAAAGCAGTATTATTTACTATGTTTTTATAATTTATGTTCGCACCATTCATTAACAACATCTTAGCCATTTCTACATAACCTTTTTCAGTAGCAATAATTAATGCAGTATGGTAGCCATTACTATAATTTATATCTGCACCATGCCTTAATAATTCATTTGCTATTTCAATATTATTTCTAGTTACAGCTACCATGAGAGCTGTATTTTGCTCATAATTAACAATATCTAAATTTGCACCTTTTTCAATTAATAATTTAGCTATTTCATCATTGCCTTTTTCTATAGAAGCTATAAGTGCAGTACTTCCATTAGCATTTCTTATATTTAAATTAACACCAAGGTTTATTAATTTTTTAGCTGTCTCACTATCTCCGTTTATTACCGCATTAATTAAAGGCGTGTTACCATACATATCAGTTTTATTATATTTCTCTAGTTTATAGTAATTATAGGAAAACGTCCCACCTGTTGCAGAATAAATTTTAATTAAAATTATTATTAAAAGTACTAAAATAAACAAAAGTAATATTTTCTTATTTTTGATAAAATTTGTTAATATACTTATACTTATATTATCCTCTTTATCCCTCTTCAGCATAAAAACCCCCATAAATATTAACTTTTTTATTGTTTAATATGTGCGACCTGCAAAACTTACAACTCTTAAAAATCAAGGCTTTCACGGAAGGCTAAATGAAGC
>CAZLAK010000004.1:12861-74298 GCA_964557545.1 uncultured Pelotomaculum sp. | reverse complement strand
AGGGCTTCTAAGCGGTTGGCCCGGGCGCCCAGCGCGGCGCGTAAGTTTAAAACATTGTCGATGGCCGCGTCCAGCGCGGCCAGGTCCTCGCCGCCCACCTTGGCCGTATCGCCGGCCAGCAGGTGGTCGCGCAGGTTTTGCAAAGCCGAAAATACTCCCGAATCCAAAAAGGCCGCCTTGCCGTCCACGCTCACCTCCATGACTACGCCCTGGCTGATCTCCCAGGAGAGCCGCTCCGTGTTGCCCGCATAGGTGCCGCCGGCGGCAAAGGGCGGGGCGTCTGTCCTGGTGCCGCCGAAGATGTAGCGGCCGGCCAGGCTGGTGTTGGCCAGTTCCACGGCGTTGTCCAGCAGCTGTCCCACTTCCTCGGCCAGCGCCCGCCGGGAGGTGTCCTCCAGCGTGCCGCTGGCCCCGTAGACGGCCAACTCGCGCACCCGCTGCAGGACGTCGTTCACCTTGCCCAAGGTAGTCTCGGTCATCTCCACCCAGGAGAGGGCGTCGGCGATGTTGCGCCCGTACTGCTCGTTCTGGCCGAGCACGGTGTTCAAGTTGAGGACGCGGGCGGCAATCACCGGGTCGTCCGAGGGTTTGGAGACCACCTGCAGGGAGGAGAGCTGGTCCTGGGTCTTCATCAGCCGGCGCTGGGCGGCGTACAAGTTGTTGAGCACGGTCTGGGAAATCATTTTGTTGGTGACGCGCATAAATCCGTCACGCCCCTTCTTATTTGCTTTACGCACGATTTGCCTTATTGCCTAATGCGCTCAGACGGCCGTGCGGTTGATCAGGGTGTCTAAAAGGGAGTCCATAGCGGTGATCACCCGGGCCGAGGCCATGTAGGCGTACTGGTACTGGATGAGGTTGGTCATCTCCTCGTCGAGGGAGACACCGGAGATGGACTCCTTGCGGCTGTTCAGCTGGTCCACCAGGGCCTTCTGGTTGTCGGTCATGCGGGCCGCCTCCTGGGACTCCACGCCCAGGCGGGACACCAGGTTCTGGTAGTGGCCGGCGATGGTCGAGCCGCCCAGCCCGGCGATAGCCGCCGACTGCAGGCGGGCAATGGCCAGGGCGTTGGACCCGTCCCCGGGAGCATCCGAAGCTGAGGCCGCCGCCACCAAGCCCAGGTTGGCGGCGAGGCCCTGGTTTACGCCGATGTCAGAGGAATCGGAGCCGGTAAAGAAGGCCGTGCCGGTAGTGCCGTCCAGCCCGTAGCCGGCCGCGTGCAGGGCGTTGACCTCAGAAATGAGAGTGGAAGCCAGCTTATCCAGGTCCGCGGCGTAAGCGGCCACCTTGGCCAGGTTTTCCCTCACGCCAAATAACCGGCCGGCGGTGAACTGGTCGTACGGCGGGCCGGCAAAAGGGTCCGACGACCAGTCGGTTATCTGGGGCACATCAAAGCTTTCCCTGCCGTCCACCAGGACTACGCTGCCCGCGGTCACTTTCACCGCGCCCAGGCTGTCCTCGGCGACGGTTACGGCGGTGAGAGCCGCCAGTTCGTCTAAGAGCAGGTCGCGCTTGTCCAAAAGGTCGTTGGGCTCGTCGCCCGCCGCCCTGCTGTTGGCGATCTGGACGTTTAGGGCCGCGATCTGGCGGGCCTTGGAGTTGATGTCGTTTATGTAGATGTTGGCCAGCTGGCGCTGGTCGTCGCGGACGGTTTCAAGAAGGCTTTTGGTGTGCCGGATGGCGCCGGCCAGGCTCTCGGCGTTCTGCACCAGGACGGCGCGGGTGGGCGTGTTCTCGGCGTTCTTGCTGACCTCCTGCCAGCTGTTCCAAAATTTAGAGAAGAGGGAGCTCAAGCCGTTTTCCGAAGGCTCCATGAAGATAGTTTCTATTTCGCTTAAGGCATCGCGCTGCACTTCCCAGGTGCCGTGCCCGCTCACCTCGGCGCGTATCTGGATGTCCAAAAAGCTGTCGCGCACCCGCTCGACTTTTTTTACTTCCACGCCGGTGCCCAGCATCAGCGGCTCTTGGGGCCGGCAGAGACTCGGCAGGGTGTAGGGGTCGCTGGTGGCGAGCACGGGCCGCTGCCGGCTGTAGCCCGGCGTGTTGGCGTTGGCCACGTTGTGGCCGCTAATTTCCATGCCCAGCCGGGCGGCCGAAAGGCCCCGGCGGGCGATCTCTAAACCCATGAAGGTAGAGGGCATATAAAACCTACGCTCCCTATTTTATTTTACTTGCGCAAAAAATCATTACGGCCTTCAAATTAAACACTGGTATTCACCAAAGATGGTGCTTCCGGCGCGCCGGCCTGGTGTCCGCCCGGGCCGTACAGGCTGGGCGCGGCGGCCGTGCCGCCCGAAAGCTCCAAAAGCCGGCTGTTGACGTAAAGCGCCCTTTTGGCCAAAAGAGCGCAGGTGAAGTTGAGTTCCTTTATTTCCAAAAGCTTGCTCCTCAAGGAAGCGTGGAGGCTGGCGGCACTCGCGGCCGCCTCTTCCGGCAGGCGGAGCAAAACCTCGCCCAGGGAGGACCTGGCCGGGAGGGAAAGCTCTTCCTCCAAGACGGCCTGCAGGGAGATTCGCCTCTCCTCCAGCCCGGCCAGGCGCAGGATGAGATCCTCCTGACGGTACACGGCTTCCCATATGCCCTGCCGGTCGTTTGTCTTTAGCGCTTCCAGCTGATCCCGCGTGGCTGAGCGCATCTCTTCCAAGGTGACCTCCAGTTCGGCCAGCAGGTCAAGGTAAGCGCTTACGGAAGATGTCTTACTTCCCACCGTCCCGCACCTCTCGGACGGCCAGCGCTTCTTTCTCCAGCGCCCGCTCTTTCATTATCCCTTCTGCTATTTTCCCGGCGTCCGGCCGGTAAGTTCCGGCAGACACTTCCCGGCGCAGCTCTTCGACCAGTTTAGAGCGCACGTCTGGAAGCTCCCTAAGCGCCGCCGTGTACTCCACTAGTTTTTGAGCCGCCGGCGAAAGCTCGACCCGGTCGGCGCGCCCTTCCCGGGCGGCCGGGGCACTCTTTTCCTTTTCCTTTTTTACCTGGTTAAAGTAAGCCCGCACAGCTTCGTAACTGCCGGTGCCGTTTACTTTCACGCCGCATCACCTCTTTTGGGGGGCGGTGCCGTGCTCTTGCGCGCCCCGCTAACACTTTATCGGCAAAAAACACCACGGCCTTTAGGGGTGCCGGGCGTTTCTAGACAATTATTTCAAGCTGGCGTTTTAAACCGAGGAGACGATCTCGGCGGCGATCTGGTGCAGCGGCACCACCCGCTCCACGGCTCCGGCCTCGATGGCCGCTCGCGGCATGCCGAAGACCACGCAGGTGCTCTCGGCTTCCGCGATGGTGCGCCCGCCAGCCCGCTTGATCTCGGCCATGCCCGCCGCCCCGTCCCTGCCCATGCCGGTCATGAGCACACCCACCACAGCCGGGCCGAACGTGCGCGCAGCCGACGTCATCACCCCGTCCACCGATGGCCTGAAGCCCCCGGGGGGCAGAGGGGCCGTCCCCGGGCTTAAGACCACGCGCGCCCCGGCCGGGCCGTCGCTGAAAGTCAAATCAAAACCCGCCGGGGCCACCAGCACCCGGCCCGGCTCCACCGGGTCGCCGTTTTCGGCGTGCTTTACAGGAAGGCGCGATTTTTTGGCCAGGTGCTCAGCCAGCGGCCCGGAAAAGCCCTTGGGTATGTGCTGCACCACCACCACGGATGCCGGAAAATCCGCCGGCAGGGCCGGCACCACTGCTTGCAGGGCGGTCGGGCCGCCTGTAGAGCAGCCTATCACCACCAGGCGCGCCCGCACTCCGCCCCGCGCCGCCGGGGCGGAAGCTTTGGCTGGCGTTGGAGGCGCAGCTCTCGTTTCTGACGCCCGGGCCGCCCGCGCCGCGCCGGACGCGCTCACCGCCGCCGCGGCCCGCACCTTGGCCGCCAGTTCATCCGCCAGGCGAGGGAAGTCCATGCGCCTTGCCGGCTTAGTGACGAAGTCCACCGCCCCCAAAGACAGCGCCTCTACGGTTGAGTGCGCCCCTTCCGTGGTGTGGCTGCTGAACATGATCACCGGACAGGGGCAGGTACGCATGATCCGGCGCAGCGCTTCCAGGCCGTCCATCACCGGCATCTCCACGTCCATGGTGATCACGTCGGGCTTGAGCGCCGCCGCTTTCTCCAGCGCCTCCCGGCCATTCTTCGCCGTCCCCGCCACTTCAATGCCGGGCCGGCTCCCCAGTTCTCTGGCCAAGATCTGGCGCATGAAGGCCGAGTCGTCCACCACCAGCACCCTTATCTTCCCGCTAGCTGGCGGCATAGGCAGTCTCCTCAATGCCGGTCTCCTTGACCAGGCTGCGCACGTCCACGATCAGGGCTACCTGGCCGTCACCCAAAATGGTGGCCCCCGAAATGCAGGGCACCTTGCCCAAAAAGCTGCCCAGCGACTTGATCACGATCTCGAGTTCCCCCAAAAGGGCGTCCACCACGGCGCCGAAGCGGCGCTCGCCGGCGCTCAAAACCACCACGAAGAGCCTCTCCCCTTCACCGCCCCCCGGCAGGCCGAAAACTTCGCTTAAGCGCACCAGGGGCAGGATGGAGCCCCGCACCAGGATCACTTCGCTGTGCTTGACCTTCTTTATTTCGGAGGGCTTAATGCTCAGGGTCTCCACCACGTGGGACAGCGGCAGGGCGAACTGCTCGCCGGCCACCTCCACCATGAGGGCGTCGATGATGGCCAGGGTGAGCGGCAGGCGGATGGTGAAAGTAGTGCCCCTGCCCGGCGTGCTCTCCACGTCCACCGTGCCGTTGATATTCTCGATCTGGTTTCTGACTATGTCCATGCCTACCCCCCGGCCGGAGAGGTCGCTCACCTCTTCCGCCGTAGAAAAACCGGACAAGAAAATCAGATTCAACGCCTCCCGGTCGGAAAGCCGGGCTGAGGCCTCCCGGTCCAAAAGGCCCCGCTCCACCGCCCGCTCGCGCAAGATCTGGGGGTCTATGCCCCGGCCGTCGTCCTGCACGGTGATAATGATGTGGTTTTCCATGTAAGAAGCCTTTAAGACGAGCGTCCCCGCCGGCGGCTTGCCGCGCGCCGCCCGCTCATCCGGCGGCTCTATGCCGTGGTCGATGGCGTTTCTGATGAGGTGGATTAAGGGATCGCCTATTACCTCAATGACGTTGCGGTCGAGCTCTGTTTCGTGGCCCTCGACGATGAAGTTGATCTCCTTGCCCAGCTTTTGGGCCAAGTCGCGCACCATGCGGGGGAAGCGGTTGAAGACCTGGGCCACCGGCAGCATGCGGGCCTTCATGATGTGCTCCTGCAAGTCGCCGGTGATCTGGCCCAAGTGGCTGGAGATCTCGTTTAGGGTGTCCACCATGTCGCCCGACTCGCCGCCAAAGCGGCTCTCAAAGATCTCGGCAAAGCGGTTTAAGCGGGTGCGGTCGATGACCAGCTCGCCCACCAGGTTCATGAGGGTGTCCAGCCGCTGCACGTCCACCCGTACGGTCTGCACGGCGCGCACCTCAGATGCCCCGGTCCGGGCCGCCGCCTGGGCTGAGGCGGCGGCTTCGGCTGTTTTAGATGTCCGGCCGACTAAAAAAGAGCTTTTCGCCGCCGCCTCCTCTTCCCTTCCCTCCTCTGCCGGACCGGCCATCCCGGCAGGCTCGGCCGGCAGTATTATCCTCTCCACACTCACCTCCGCCACCTCGGCGATGGACATGAGGAGGTTCCTCACCCGGTCCGGGTCTTCACGCGTGAGCAGGACCAGCGCAAAAGAGTCCCCGAAGCGCCCCTCCTGCAGGTTCTCAGCTGACGGCCGGGAGGCGATCACCTCGCCCGCCTGCTGCAGGTTTTCGAAGACCAAAAACGCCCGCACCTGCTTCATCTGCGTGCCCGGTTCCAGCCGCACCGCCACCCAGTAGGCCGCAAAGCCCCGCACTTCGGCCTCCCGTATAACCTCTTCTTCGGCTGCGGTGAGCTCAAAGCGCCCTTCCCCTCCATTTTGGCCTTTCTCTACTGCGGACAAGCCGTTGCCCGGCGCGCCCTCAGCTTCCATGGCCGCCTCCCGGCAGGAGCGCAGGGCCTCAATTGCCCCCTCTACGTCCACATCGGCCGCCTGTCCCAAGATCTCGTCGCGCAGGGCGTGCAGCGTGTCCAGCGCAGTAAAGAGGGCGTCCACGATCTCGCGGGTGACGGGCAGGATGCCCTTTCTTAAGAGGTCGAACAGGTTTTCCATCTCGTGGGTCAGTTCGGCCATCTTGTCGTAACCCATCACTGCCGAGGAGCCCTTGATGGTGTGGGCGGCGCGGAAGATCTCCTGCAGCACCTCTTCACTGCCGCCTTCCCGCTCCAGGAGGAGGATGTTTTCGTTTAGTACCTGGATTTTTTCTTCCAGTTCGTCCAAAAAGACGGATATTTCTTCGTTAGAGAACACCTTTAACCAGCACCCCTACGCCGTCTCAGCGGCAAAATCAGAAAGTTCACTCTTTTCCTGCTCGTAAAGGAGTTTGTCCAAGTTTAAGAGGATGATGAGCCGGTCGTCCAAAATGGCAATGCCCCTTAAGTAGGCGGCGTCAATGCCGTGGATCATGGGCGGCGGCGGCTCGATGCTGTCGGCCGGGACGCTCAAGACCTCGGAGACAGCGTCCACGATGATGCCGATGGTGTTGCCTCCCACGTCCACGATGATGATGCGGCTGGAGCTGGTCTTTTCGGTTTCGGCCAGGTTGAAGCGCTTACAGAGATCGATTACGGGGATGATCTTGCCGCGCAAATTTATCACGCCCTCGATGAAGTCCGGCGTGCGCGGCACCCTAGTGATCTTCTCCATCCTGATGATCTCGTAGACCGAGGCGATGTCGATGCCGTACGTCTGCTGGGCCAGCTGGAACACCACCAGCTGGTCCTCCCTGCTGCCCGCTTCTTTCTCCAACTTTGACATGAAAACACGCTCCTCTCGTTAAGTAAAAATCGGATAAAAAGGCATAAGCACTGCTGCCCTTTTATTGCCAAATCGCCGCAACCGGCTCGGCCGTCTCGTACCTGCTGCGCAAAATCACGATGTCCACCCGCCGGTTTTTCTGCCGGTTTTCCACACTGTCGTTGGGCGCCCGTGGCCGGTACTCGCCGTAGCCGGTGGCCGACAGCCGGTGCGGCGCAATGCCCAGCCTGCCGGTCATCTCCTGCACCACGCTGGTGGCCCTGGCCACGGATAGCTCCCAGTTGGAGGGAAAGCGCTCGGTGTTGATGGGCAGGTCGTCGGTGTGCCCTTCCACCCTGAGGTAGTTGGGCACCTTATTTAAGATCGGGCCCAGCTTGCGCACAGTCTCCCTGGCCTCGGGTGTAAGCTCAGCTGAACCCAAGGGGAAGAGCGCCACCTCCTGAAAGCTCAGCACCACGCCCCTTTCCTCCAGTGATACGGACACCCTGCCGGTCAGGCCGTTTTCGGCGATGAACCTCTCCAGTTCCTGCTTGATCTCCTCAAGGCCGGCGTTTTCGGCCATTTCTTTGGCCATCTGTTCCTCCTGCTCAAGGCCAGGAGGGGACACGCCGGGGGCCAGCGAGGGGCCGGTGTCGGTGAGCACGGAGCGCCCGCCGCCCATGGCGTGGGCCAGCGATACAGCCAAAGCCTTGAACTTCCTGGCGTTGATGCTGCTAAGCGAGTACATGACCACAAAGAAGATGAGGAGCAGGGTGATCAAGTCGGAGTAAGTTATGAGCCAGCGCTCGTGGCTTGCCTTCTTGCTGTGGGCAACCGTCCCCCTCGTGATTTTCTTCGGCACCTATTCCTCGCCCCCGCTTCCGCTTTTGCTTTCTTCCTTGGCCTTGGGTTTTAAAAAAGCGGTCAGCCGCTCGCGCACTAAAATGGGGTTGTAGCCGGCCTGGATGGACATGATCCCTTCCAGCATGAGCTCGCGCAGCATGTTTTCTTTCTTGCTTATGTTCTTTAACTTTTCGGCAATGGGAAGCCAGAGCACGTTGGCTGAGCCCACGCCGTAGAGGGTGGCGATAAAGGCCAGGGCAATGGAGGGTCCCAGTTCTTCTGGGCTCTCCAGGTTGCTCAAGACGTGCACTAAACCCATCACCGTGCCCAAAATGCCCATGGTAGGGGCGTAACCGCCGGCGGCCTCAAAGATGCTGGCCCCTATGTGGTGCCGCTCCTGAATGGCGTACATCTCCGTTTCCATGATGTGGCGCACCAGTTCGGGGTCGGTGCCGTCCACTACCAGCTGTATGCCCTTGCGCATGAAAGGGTCCGCGATGTTGGGGAGCTGGTTTTCCAGGTACAAAAGCCCCTCGCGGCGCACCTTGTCGGCCAGGCCTACGATCTGCTCGATGAGGGCCACCTCGTCGGGCATCTTTTGAAAAAGAATAATTCTGAAGAGCTTGGGCACCGTCATGATTTCCTGCAGGGAAAAGCTCACGATGGTGGCGCCGATGGTGCCACCGAAGACAATCATGGCCGCCGTGGGCTTTAAAAGGGCTGTGAGGTGGCCGCCGTCTAAAACAAAGGCCGTTGAGAGGCAGACAACGGCTATCAGTACCCCCAGCACAGTGGTGATTTCCAAAATCTTTCCCCTTCCCCGCCTTCTTGGCTAACCAGTTTTTCAGTTAATTTTTTCGACACCACCCTTATTATTCCTTTAGAAGCAGTTTAAAATTTTGCAAAAAAAACAAAAGGCGCCTTTTCTTTGCTCTGCGGCAAAAAGGCACCTTGCAGGAAAGGCAAACCCGCACAGCCTTTCTTTTCAGCTTTCCATTTGCTTGGCCAAAAAGCTGGCCGCCGTTTCGGCCAGCTTGGATTCCAGCTCGCCCATCCCCACGCCTTGTTCCTTAGCGGCAATGATCACCGCCCCCACGGCGTCGCCCTCGGCGACAATAGGGGCAATAACGGCCGAAGCGTAACTGACATCTTCGTCGTGGGTCAAAAAGCAGGGTTCGTTTAACAGCGTCACTTTCCGCTCAGCCATTACTTTTTCGACTGCCGGGCTTATCTGCTTGTTCAGCAAGTGCTTCTTCGGGGCGCCGGCCACGGCGATGATGGAGTCCTTATCGGCTATGCAGGATATATGGCCCAGCGCTTCATTTAAGGACTCGGCGTATTCCTGGGCAAACTCGCCCAGTTCTCCAATCGGCGAGTATTTCTTTAAAATTACCTCGCCTTCGCGGTCGGTAAAAATCTCCAGCGGGTCGCCCTCTCTGATACGCATGGTCCTCCTTATCTCTTTAGGTATGACCACCCGGCCGAGGTCGTCGATGCGGCGCACTATGCCCGTTGCTTTCATTTTCTAAAAACGTCACCCCCCTTTTAGTGTAAGTATATTATACGCAAAAAAAGGGATGACTAATCGGGGCTTTAGCGGATAATCATTTTTTAGCGCCGGTCAAAAAATTTTACCAGGCAGACGCCGGCCAAAAAACCGCCGGTGTGGGCCCAAAAAGCCACTCCCTGGGCAGCCTCGCTGGCGTACCCGGCAGCTGCGGCGTTTAAGATTTGCAGTAAAAACCACAGGCCTAAAAATACAATGGCCGGGATGGGCACAATCTGGATAAAGAAGAAAATAAATACCAAGGTAAGCACGCTGGCGCGGGGGTAGAGCACGAAATAGGCGCCCAGCACCCCGGCGATGGCCCCGCTGGCCCCGATCATGGGAATTTTGGACGCGGGGTAGGAGAGCACGTGTACCAAAGAAGCCAGGTAACCGCAGAGGAGGTAGAAAACCAGGTAGGGCAGGTGGCCCATGCGGTCTTCCACGTTGTCCCCGAAGATCCACAGGTACAGCATATTGCTCAAAACGTGCAGCCACCCGCCGTGCAGGAACATGGCGGCGGTGAAGCGCACTGCCTGTTCGGCGCTAAGGCCCTCGGCCGTAAAGCTGGCGGGAATGACCCCGTACAGGTAGATGAACTGGTCGGCGTACCGCCCCAAGGAGAGCTGGTAAAAAAAGACTGTCAGGTTGGCAGCAATTAACAGGACGTTGACCACTGGGTAGCGCCGCGAGGGGATGTTGTCTTTAAGCGGTATCGTGGCAGTTACCCCCTTAAACTTTCTCCAAAGCCGCCAGGATGCCGGTAAGCGCGGAAGAGGCGCTTCCCCGGATCACCACTTCTGCCCGGCTGTCGTAAGGCGTGGGGTCGCGGTTTACGATGATGAGCTTTTTGGCTTTTTGCGGCAGGGAGGCTACCGGGTACACGGTGAGGCTGGACCCCACCACGATGAGCAGCTGGCAGCGCTCAAGTGCCCGCGCTGCCTCAAAAAATTCCTCGCCTAAGGGGTCGCCGAAGAGCACCACGTTGGGCCGCAAGATACCCCGGCATTCCCCGCAGCGCGGCGGGTTTTCACCCGATCTGAACTTTTCCCACAAAAACTCAAAAGGGTAGTTTTGGTTACAGGAAAGGCACCGGCACTTTCGCAGGTTGCCGTGCACCTCCCACACCACAGAAGATCCAGCCTTTATGTGCAGTCCGTCTATATTTTGCGTGATCACGCCCAAAAGCCTGCCCTCTTTCTCCAAGCGGGCCAGGGCGTAGTGGGCGGCATTGGGCTCAGCCTTAGTGTAACCGGACCAGAGTTCAGCAAAAGAGCGGTAAAAGGCCGCCGGGTCGCTTAAAAAGGCAGATACTGACGCCACCTTCACCGGGTCCATCCTGCTCCAAAGCCCCGTCCCGGGGCTTCTGAAATCGGGTATGCCGCTTTCGGTGCTGATACCGGCCCCCGTAAGGGCAAACGTGCGCTTTGAGCTTTTGATAAGTTCGGCGGCGCGGCGGACAGCGCTTTCGTAATCCATATTATATTTCACCTCGCTTTTTGGGCAGGGGTGCGGGCCACAGGTTGCGGGGGTCAAGGGTTTTAAAAGCGTTTAAGAAGCGAAGTCTTAAGTCCGGGTAGCGAGCGGCGAGCTCCCCGACCAATTGACGGGCCTCTTCCCTCTTCGTCCGGCCGCTGGCCGGACAGGGGTTGGGCAGCACGGGCAGGTTTTCCGTTTTTGCCCAGTAACTTACGTCCTCAGCAGTTAAGTAGACAAGGGGCCTGATCATGGTGAGGTTAGCGCGGTCGAGGTAGGTGAGAGGTGCAAAGGTCCGGAACTGGCCGTTGTAGAAAAGGCTCATAAAAAAAGTTTCTATGGCGTCGTCCAGGTGGTGGCCTAAAGCCACCACACTGCAGCCAAGCTCTTTGGCCGCGTTGTTGAGGGCCCCGCGCCGCAAGTGAGCGCACAGAGCACAGGGGCCGCCGCGCCCCAAAGACTCTGTGGCCACTTTGCCGATTTCGGTTTTAACGGTGTGAAAGGGGATGCCCCGCTCCCGGCAGGCTGACTCCAGCGCGGCAGCGTCCATGCCAAAACCCAAGTCTATATAAATTGCTTCCAGATCAAATACGAGCGGGGTGGTGCGGGAAATAAGCCAGAGAGCGTGCAGGAGTGAAATGCTGTCCTTGCCGCCGGAAATGCCCACCGTCACCCGGTCGCCGTCTTTAATCATGGCATAGTCGTAAATCGCCCGCTTTACCAGCCCCAAAAACCACTGCCGGTACCCCTTCAAGACAGCTAAAGCCTCTCTTTGTCCAAATTTTGCCGTAGCATTTTCTATAATATCATACTTTTTACCAGTCATCCAGAATACTGTTTTCTGCGGCACGGGCGCGCGCCAGCTGGCAGGCGGCCAAAAAGAAATTAACGAAAGCTGCGGTCAGGTAAGCGGCGGCTGTGAGCGAACTGCCCCAAAAATACCCGCCTGCGGCCAGCAGGAAAAGGCCGCACGCCAAGTGGGTCCTAGCCTGCCGGCGCCCCCCTTCCATTATCCGGGAAACGCCCTTAAAGTTGCAAAATCCGCCAGGCTCCTGCCCCGCTGTATCCAGAGCACCTGTTTTGACCGCACAGTCATCCCCTGCCCGTCCGGCCAGCTCAAAAAGCCTCCAGCAGTCGGCGGCCGCCAGCTTAAAACCCCTGCCCGCGGCCGCCTTTAATGCCCAAAGGGCACCCGGGCTAAAAGTGCCTGCCGTTGCCAGCACGCCAGAAGATACTCCTGCCCGGCCCAGAGCCCGCAAAAAATCCTCCACTTCACCGGGACCGACCTCACCGCCGCCGGCGTGCAGGCAGCGGACCACTACCGGCTCCCCGTGCCGGGCAAACAGCAGGTCAACAGGCCCGCCGGCATTTTTTTCCTCGCCCTTTGGCGCTTTGGTTTTTGTTTCTGCCCTCTCCTCATAGCCTGGCAATTCTGATAAGAGCATCCGCACCGCGCCTGGAAACTCTTTTTGCGGGTCCATCTCTAAAAGTTTTTGGACAAAACCCTGGCTTGTGTGCCACAGCTGCCGCCGCCGCTCTCTTTTCTCGCCGGCCAGCCTCTGCGCGCGCCGGGCCAGCACCAAAAGTATAGCGGCTGCCAGCGCGGATAAGGCCGCAGAGGCCAGGATGCCAACTTTTAGCCACAGTAAAATAAAAAAGCACAGCGGCCAGACTGCCAGGAGAAAAGCTAAAAGATCCAGGCATTTTCCCAGCGCGCTCACGCTGTCCTCAGGCGGTTTTTGGCGGCAGTAGCGCAAAAACTCGCCCCGCTTACGCCTTTTTTGCCAGCCGGTTAAGGCGCTCGCCAGGCTCTTTTTTACCAGTGCCGTGCCCGAGCTTTTTTTAATTGCCACTTAAATCACCACAAAATACAAAAATTAAGGACTGACTCAACCTCTATTTTTCCCAGTTTCCTGGAAAAAATAAACCGGCACTCATTTTTTTTTTTTTTTTTTTGACGGGCGCCCGCATATATTGTTTAATATTTTTAGCTAGTCGTGAAAGGGGAAATGGCGTGTATGCTTTACGAAAGCACCAGGGGTTTTAGTGAAAAGGTGACGGCGTCAAGAGCCATTGTACTGGGGCTTGCCCCGGATCGGGGGCTCTTTGTACCGGAAAAGTTTGTCACATTAAGCACGGCGCAAATCGCCGCCCTGGCCCAAAAAGATTACCGGGCGCGTGCGGTGGAAATTTTGCGCGCCTACCTCGACGATTTTACCGAAGACGAGCTTGCCACTTGCGCCGGGCTGGCTTACGGCGGCCAAAAGTTTGACCACCCGGCGGTGGCCCCGGTGCAGAAAATTGCGCCGGGCCTTTACGCACTGGAGCTCTGGCACGGGCCGACCCTGGCCTTTAAGGACATGGCCCTGCAGCTCATGCCCCACCTCCTGACCAGGGCAGCTCAAAAAACCGGGGAAGACGCCACCATCGCCATCCTGGTGGCCACCTCCGGCGATACGGGCAAGGCCGCCTTAGAAGGCTTCAAAGACGTGCCCGGCACGGTAATAGCCGTCTTCTACCCGGAAAAAGGCGTAAGTGAAGTGCAGAAACTGCAGATGGTCACCCAGGAAGGCGGCAACCTGGCAGTGATAGCCGTGCAGGGCAACTTTGACGACGCCCAGACGGGGGTAAAAGAGATATTTGGCGATACCGTTTTTAACGCTGAACTCAAGAAGTACGGTTTTGTGCTTTCCTCGGCCAACTCTATCAACTGGGGCCGCCTTGCCCCGCAGATCGTCTACTACTTCTCGGCTTACGCCGATCTTATGACCGCCGGCGAAATAGAACCCGGCGAAGAAGTCGTCTACGTGGTCCCCACGGGCAACTTCGGCAACATACTGGCTGCTTTTTACGCTAAAGAAATGGGCCTGCCGGTGAAAAAACTGGTCTTGGCCGCTAACACCAACAATGTGCTGGTAGATTTCATCCGCACGGGCACTTACGACCGGCGCCGCCAGTTCTACCGCACCATCTCACCGTCCATGGACATCCTCATCTCCAGCAACGCCGAGCGCCTGGTTTACCACGCCAGCGGGCGCGACGGCCAAAAAGTTAAAAGCTGGATGGAGGAGCTTGGGGGCGGCGGTGTATACCGGGTGGATGCCGGCACATACGAGGTGATCGCCTCTGCCTTCTGGGCGGACTCCGCCACCGACGCCGAAACGCTGGACACCATCCGTAAAGTGTACACTGCCACCGGTTACATTGCCGACCCCCACACGGCCGTCGGCCTGTGCGTTGCCGAGAAGTACCGCCGGGCTGCCGGCGACAACACCAAAGCAGTGGTGGCCTCCACGGCCAGCCCTTTCAAGTTCAACGCCAGCGTGGCCAAAGCCGTCTTAGGAGAAGAAAAAACAGCCGGCAAGAGCGAGTTCGAGCTTTTAACCCTCTTAGCCCAGGCTACCGGCACCCAAGTGCCGCCGGCCTTAAATGAACTGGACAAAAAACCCGTCTTACACCCCAAGAGCATAAAGAAGGAAGAAATGGCCCTCGAGGTCAAAAATTTTCTTTTGGGCCAGGTGAGCAGAACCCGCTAACTTAACACCGTGCCGGGCACTGGTCCTTTTTCGGCCAGTGCTTTGAGCACGGCGGCATCGGTAGGAAAGGCCAGCGGCGGGGGTTCAGCAGGGTCGAAAAAGCAGGCCTCCTCCAGATCGGCCCCCGCCAAAAGCTCCCCTCCTGCCTTCTCGGCCAAAAACCAGATGCCCACCGTGTGGACCTTCGGGTTGTGGAAGTTTGACTGCACGGTGTAGATACCGGTAATTCTCACTAAAAGACCGGTCTCCTCACGGAACTCCCGCACGGCCGCTTCGTAGACATCTTCGTCGTACTCCACGTAACCGCACGGTATGCACCAAAGGCCCGGAAAGCTCCTGCTCTTGCGCTTGCCCAGGAGAACGCGGCCGCTTTCATCGAAGAGGATGACCGCCACCCCGACTACCGGGTTTTCGTAGCAGACATGGCCGCACCGGCGGCAGCTAAGCCTTCTCCTTTCGCCAAAATCAGCATAGGAAAGCTGCCCGCCGCACATAGGACAGAAAAAAAATCTCTGGTTTTTACTCATAATCTTCTCCCCGCTGCATTTATGATTAAAAAAGCCCGCATTTCACTGCGAGCTTGTCTGATCTAGCTTCTGGTTTAAATCTACATAGAGGGCGTTCTCTTTTTCATCGTACCTGGCAGCAAATTTGCCCTTTGTAGATATATTGAAGTGGTTAAAAAAACCCCTGCCGAATACCTTAGTTTTTTTGATGTTCTGGCCGTCCTGTGCAGCTTTTATGCGGATGACTTTGGTTTCCCGGTCGTAAGCTAACTCTACTTTTTCAGTATTCAATTTTTCGCGGGCATGCTTGTTTAAAACAATGGAATTCTTTGAAATAGTAACCATAGGTTGTTTGGGGACCCTCTCCCCCCGCGGTTTATACACTTCAAAAGCCATCGTACACACTCCCAATCCAGGCTTTTTGTTTGATTATAAACAAGTTGTATTCACTTGTCAAATATCTTAACCTAAATATTAAAAATTGATTATGAACAGGATTTATTTCTAATTATTACGCCGCAAAAGATTTTTATATAAATATTATTAAGGTATTAAAGTGAGGTGAATTTTGTGGATTTCAAACACATGACTTTAAAAGAAAGGGCATCATACTGCCAGTACGTTTACAGCAGCACTCCAGAAAGCTTGCCCAAATGCTCCGACAACTTCAATAAAAATGAAGTTTGCGGCTCAATTTGCTGCGGATACTGCCCCAATTACACATCTTGCACCCGGGAAAAATGCAAAAGGGTCTGGATCGACCCGGCAACTGTCTTGCAAAACCCTAAGGGAAGCCTCTGCTACGTCGTCCTGGGCACGGGCCAGCTCGTCACCGGCTCCATTCCCTGCCTGATCAGCGATGCCTATGACGACAACTCGTAAGTTCGGCGCCAAAAGAACAAAATTGGCGGCCGGTGGGAGGATTTTGTCCTTTGGCGGTGAACAATGTAAATTAATGCCTTAACTAGGGATCGCAACTGGGGTGTTTTAAAATGAGGAGGGTTCCCACGTCTTCTCTCTTGCCGGGCATGGTGGTCGGGCACCCGGTTTACAACAGCCGCGGCGAAGTGCTGCTCAACAGGGGGGTAGTGCTCACCGAAAAGTACATCGACAGCATAAAAAAGCTGGGCTACCCCGCCCTTTACATTATAGACGAAAGCCTGCCGGAAATTTATGTCGAGGATGTCATTGACGATAGCACCAGGATGCAGGCCGTCGCGCTGGCGCGCAGAATTTTAAACGGCGGCCCTGTGCACAGGGCCGCCCTCAACAAGGCGCTGGTCGGCGAGGTCAAAAATACGGTCAGAGATATTATCGACCAACTGCTGGAAAGCCCCTCGCTAGTGGTAAATATGGTAGACATCAGGAGCATGGATGACTACCTGTTCGCCCACTCGGTAAACGTGTGCGTGCTGGCGCTGATCACGGGGATTTCGCTGGGCTACAGCCAAGAAAAGCTGCTGCGGCTAGGCGTGGGAGCCCTCATGCACGATATGGGCAAGACTCTAATCCCCCAGAGCATACTGAACAAGCCGGGCCCGCTCACTAAAGAAGAATTCGAAATAGTAAAGGAACACACTTCCTACGGCTACACTATCCTGACCAGCAGCGGCTCCCAAGTGCCCAGAATTTCTGCCCTCATCGCCCTGCAGCACCACGAGCGCTACGGCGGCGACGGCTACCCCAAGGGGCTTGACAGCCGGCAGATACACGAGTTTGCCCAGATTGTGGGCATTGCCGACGTCTACGACGCCATGACGGCCGACCGCGTCTACCGCAAAGCCTACCCGCCCCACGAGGCCTACGAGATGCTCATGGCCGCCGGCGATTACATGTTCGATTACTGCCTGGTGAAGACTTTTTTAAGCCACATCGCCGCTTACCCGGCGGGCACCCTTGTGCAGCTGAGCAGCGGCGAGGTGGCCATAGCCGTGGAAACAAAAAAGGGGTATTCCCTCTACCCCAAAGTCGTGCTGCTGGCCGACCCTAAAGGCAACCCCCTGCCGGAGCGCAAAGAAATAGACCTCTCTACCCAGACCAAAATAACCATTGTAAAAGTCCTCGAACCAAGTGAAATCGAGGCCTTAAGAAATAAAAGGCGGGCGGCGAGGCCGCTGACCGAAGGCGCCGGCTAGCAGCTACGCTCTAAAGCCTTTTAAGGAGCGTAACGGCGTGCACAGCAGAACTCCTCGCCGTAGGGGCTGGCGCTGATGTCGTCGGTGCGCACAGATGACCTGCTGTTGGGGGCGTGGATCATCTTGCCGCCGCCGGTGTACACGCCCACGTGGTGGATTTCCCCTCTGCCGCCTTCCCCGGCAAAGAAGACCAGGTCGCCGGGCAGGAGGTCTTGCAGGGAGACAGGCGTGCCGGCAGCGGCCTGTTCGTCGGCATCCCGGGGTATCTGTATCCCCTGCAGCTGGTAGAGGCGAAAACAAAAGCCCGAACAGTCAAAACCAAAGGACGCGGTACCCGCCCAAATATAAGGCACACCCAAAAACTGCACGGCATCCCCCAAAAGACTCTCCCGGGAAAAAGAAATTTCGCCTTCTTTTTTTACGCTCTGCCGGGAAAGATAGCCGGCAGCGCCGTCCGGCAGGCGAACAGCCATCGCCCCGTCCTCTTCTCCAATAAGGGGAAGGCGCGTGGCGTAGCTCAATTTCCAAAGCGGCAAAGACAAGGAGGCGTCGGCAAAGACGTAAGCCTCTTTACAGGCCACCAGTACGCAGGGGCGCTCCTCCAAATCCTTTAAAAAGGTACTGCTCTGCACGATGTGAGAGGCCGGCACCCAGCCCGGATAGCCCTCGGTGCAGCGAGAGGTCTTTTGCCGCCTGGCGGCTACCAAAAGCCAGTCTCCGTCCCGGCGCAGGACAGACACCGGCTCCCCGTAAAGGGCCATCGTTTCCGCTCTGTCCACCAGCCACAGCCGCCCCTCTAAGTCTAGACACCTAACCCAGGCATCAGGGTCGTTGGGAGTGCGCGTAAGGTAATCGTCGCAGTCTCTCTTGGCCCCGGGCTCCGACCAGAGTAATGTCGCCGCCACTCCCACCGCACCGGCGGCCGGCAGCGCTTCGTCTTTGCCCTGTGCGTGCACCGGCGCACCGCTCACCCGCCCTGTGCCCCCGCGGCCTATTTCTTTAACGGTGCTGCAGGAAGCGCACATAAGGAGAGCCGCCACAGCTGCCAAAAGCCTGCCCGCGCATTTCCTCAAAAAACCACCCCGCCGTTTTTAATTTTATTTTATGCGGGCAGTTAAAACTCATGCAGGTCATTACCAGAACACTACCTCACCGCTGGCCAGCAAGTACTTGGCCCCCACGACCTCAGTAACGCCTTCCCGCACAAAATGCCCGATTACGGGACTTTCTTTTACGACAGCCACCATCCCCCGGATGTTTTCATCGGCCACCATTTCGGCCAGATCGCCGGCCGTGCCGCAAGAGCGCGCCTTTTCTATAAAAGGGCATATTTTTTCCACAATTGAGCCTATTTTCCCCGGTGCCTCCTCGCCGCTGACGGCGGCCTGCACTGCCCCGCACTTCTCGTGCCCGAGCACGACTACCAGCGGCACTCTCAAGTGCTCTACCGCGTACTCCAGGCTCCCCAGGGCCGCATCGTCGAGCACGTTGCCGGCTACCCGCACCACGAATATATCTCCCAAAGCCTGGTCGAAAATAATTTCCGGCGGCACGCGGGAATCAGAGCAGCACAGCACCGCGGCGTAAGGCCGCTGGCCCTTTTCCATAAGTTCTTTGCGTCGCGCCTGCCCCGTATCTTTATGGACCGGTTCTCCTTTTACAAACCGGCGGTTCCCCTCCAAAAGGCGCATTTGGGCTTCTTTGGGCGTGCATACAGCTTCACTTGCGCTCACTAACTTACCCCCTGATAAAAAACTTTCCTATGAAAATTACACTCCGGTCAGCGGCCGGCGGACGAAACCGCTCTTGTCCTGGCCGTCCCTTTACCGGCGCCCCTACCGGCTTCATTTTCTGCCGCACCCAGCTTGGACAGCTCCGTGGCCATCTCCAGCACTTGCATGGTAATGCTGTTCAGGGTCTGGGTATGGGCCGCCAGCTCCTCACTGGCGGCGGCCTGGCTCTCAATTACCCGGCCGGCCGCCTCGATGCCTTTGACGATGTCGCCCATCGACCGCTGGATTTCCTGCAGGATTTTCCCAATCTTTTCGGCAGAAGCCAGGCTGTTCTCGGCCAGCTTGCGCACTTCCTGGGCCACCACTGTAAAACCCCGCCCGTGCTCCCCGGCGTGGGCGGCCTCAATGGCGGCGTTGAGCCCCAAGAGCTTGGTCTGATCGGCCACCGCCTTAATAAAGCGGAGGATGGTGTCCGTCTCCCCCAGGGCGCTGTTTGCCCGGCCCGCCGCTTCCTCCAATGACCTTCCCTGGGCGGCCATTTCTTCTGCCCCCTTAGCCAGGCCGGAAGTTCTATCCACCAGCTGTTCCACAAACTCCTCCAGCTGGGCCCCCATGCCGGCCAGTTCGTTGGCCCTGGCGGTGATGGCGGCCAGCACTTCCTCCCGGCTGGTCACGAGGTCCATCATCAGCCTGGCGGCGTGGGCGTCGATCAGCGAGGCTCCCTGCGGCTTTTCTTTTTGCAGCACCTCCTGGACATCGGCGCTGCCGGTCACCTCGATGATCACGTCCAGCCCCGGCACGGTCAGCATCTGCCGGTAGTCCCCGTAAACGGGCACCCCCAGCTGCCTGGCCAGCACCACACCCGGTGCGTCCGGCCTCAAGTCGGAAAGGCCGGCCACTTCCACCCCGGCAAGGCCGCTTATGGCCTTGAGAATGGCCGCTCCACCCCTGCCGCCTCCCACAATCACAACTTTGGCCATTGGCACATTACCCCCCTTACTGTAGATTTAAAAGCCCGTTCCTAAAGAAGAATTTTTAACCATTTTCTACGGAGGGCAACCATTGTCCTGTTTTTTTTGCTATAATTTTCATTAAAAATTTTTTAATTCTTGCAAAAAATTTCTATGCAAGACCTGAGCGCTTTTTCATCAGCGCCCGCACCTTCAAGGGCAGGCCGAAGAGGTTGATGAAGCCCCCGGCGTCTTTCTGGTCGTAGACCTCGTCGCTCCCGAAAGTAGAGAGTTCCTGGTCGTAGAGGGAATACGGCGAGGTCGCGCCGGCGGGCGTGCAGTTGCCCTTGTAGAGTTTCATAACCACCGTGCCGGTAACGGTCCGCTGCGTGGCGTCCACAAAGGCGTCCAGCGCCTCTTTGAGAGGCGAGAACCACAGGCCGTCGTAAACCAGCTCGGCGTAGCGCAGGGCCACGTGCTCTTTAAAGTGGAGGGTGGCCCGGTCTAAGGTGAGGAGCTCCAGCTCGCGGTGGGCCCAAAAGAGCACCGTGCCGGCCGGGGTTTCGTAAACGCCGCGGGACTTCATGCCCACCAGCCGGTTCTCCACCACGTCGGCAATGCCTACCCCGTTTTCCCCGGCCAGGGCGTTTAACCTCTCCATCAGCGTCACCGGGTCTAGTTTTTCCCCGTTGAGCCCAACAGGAACGCCCCGCTCAAATTCAACTGACACGTAGGCCGGCCTGTCCGGCGCTTTTTCCGGCGGACACACCAAAAGGTAGATATCATCCGGGGGCTCTTTAGCCGGATCTTCTAAATCAGCACCCTCGTGGCTTAAGTGCCAGATGTTGCGGTCTAAGCTGTAAGGCCGTTCTTTGGTAACCGGCACCGGTATGCCGCGGGCGGCGGCGTACTCCACGGCGTCTTCGCGCGAGCGTATGTCCCACTCCCGCCAGGGGGCGATAATCTTGAGTTCAGGGGCCAGCGCCTTGACGGAGATCTCAAAGCGCACCTGGTCGTTGCCCTTGCCGGTAGCGCCGTGGGCCACGGCCTCCGCGCCTTCCTTTTGGGCTACCTCCACCAGCTTTTTGGCGATGAGCGGCCGGGCCATAGAAGTCCCTAAGAGGTACTTGCCCTCGTAAACCGCCCCGGCCTTTAAAGTAGGAAAGACGTACTCTTCAATGAACTCTCTTTTGACGTCCTCAATGTAAATCTTGCTGGCCCCGCTCAAAAGCGCCTTTTCCCTTAAGGGGGCCAGCTCTTCCCCCTGTCCTAAGTCGCAGACCATGGCGATGACTTCAAAACCGTAGTTTTCTTTGAGCCAGGGGATTATGATGGAAGTATCCAACCCCCCCGAGTAAGCCAAGACCACTTTGGGCATATTTCAGCAGCTCCTCAACGTATTATTTTTTAATTTTAAAATAAAAAGTAAAAAGTAAAAATAAACAGGCTGGCTACAAAAGCAGGGCGAGCAGGGCCTTTTGGGTGTGCAGGCGGTTTTCGGCCTCATCCCACACCGCCGAGTGCGGGCCGTCGATTATTTCGTCCGTCACCTCCCGGCCGCGGTGGGCCGGCAGGCAGTGCAGGAAGATGAAGTCCTCTTTGGCGCGGGCGACCAGGTCACTGTTCACCTGGTAGGGGCCGAAAATGCGCTCCCTCTTCTCCCGGTCTTTTTCCTGGCCCATGCTGGTCCAGACATCCGTCACCACCACGTCGGCTCCCTCCACGGCTTTGGCCGGGTCGGTGACGATCTCAATGCGGCTGCCGGTAGCGACGGCGTCCCGGCGCGCCGCGCTCACAATCTCCTCCTTCGGCCCAAAGCCCTCGGGGGAGGCCACACTGATGTTTACGCCCGTCTTGGCGCATCCGAAGAGCAGCGAGTGGCAGACGTTGTTGCCGTCCCCCACGTAGGCCAGCTTTAAACCCGCCAGCCGGCCTTTTTTCTCCAGCACGGTCAAAAGGTCGGCCAGCACCTGGCAGGGGTGCAGGAGGTCGGTCAAACCGTTGATCACCGGCACGCCGGCATAGCGGGCCAGTTCTTCCACCTCGGCGTGGCTGTACGTGCGGATCATAATGCCGTCCACGTAGCGGGAGAGCACCCGGGCGGTGTCGGCAATCGTCTCTCCCCGCCCCAGCTGTAAGTCGGCGGCGTTTAAGTAAAGGGCGTAGCCACCCAGTTGGTACATGGCCACCTCGAAAGAGACCCGCGTGCGGGTGGAGGCTTTTTGGAAGATCATGGCCAGGGTTTTACCCTTTAAGTAGCGGTGTTCTTCGCCGCGCTTTTGTTTTTCTTTGAGGTCGCGGGACAGCTCTAAAATGGCCATGATTTCCCCGGGAGTAAAGTCGTGCAAGCTTAAAAAATGGCGCCCTTTTATATTAATGTCGGTGTTTACTCTTTTGCCAGTCAAGGTTAAATCACTTCCTTTAGTTTAAGGAAATAAATGCTGAGCTGTACCTTTTTTGCAGGTGCACGTTTAAAAATCAAGCTGGCTGTACTGCGGACAGCACCCCGTCCAGCGCGGCCACAGCCCGGTCAACGTCAGCGCGGGTAATGATGAGCGGCGGGGCAAAGCGCAGCACGCGACCGCCCACGCAGTTGATGAGAAGGCCCTTTTCCCGGCAGGCGTCGACTATTGGACCTCCGTCCACGGCCAGTTCGGCGCCGAGCAAAAGGCCCAGCCCGCGCACGCCGGTAATGATGCGGTGCTTTTGGGCCAGCTCCCCAAGGCGGTCGTACAGGTAAGCCCCTACGGCGGCGGCGTTTTCTATCACCCCGCCGTATAAAAGCTCCTCTAAGGCGGCCAGGGCGGCGGCACAGGCTAGGGGGTTGCCGCCAAAGGTGGAGGCGTGGTCGCCGGGAGAAAAAGCAGCGGCCGCTTCCTCTTTGGCCAGCATGGCCCCGATGGGCACACCGCCCCCCAGCGCTTTGGCCAGGGTAAGGATGTCCGGCTCTACCCCAAAGTGCTGGCAGGCCAAAAAGCGCCCGGTGCGGCCTAAGCCGGTCTGCACTTCATCGAAGATGAGAAGCGCTCCGTGCTGCTGGCAGAGCATTTTGGCCCCTTCTAAATAGTAGCGGGAGGCCACGTTGACCCCGCCTTCGCCCTGCACCGGCTCTAGCATTACGGCGCATACTTGCGGCCCCATGGCCGCCTCCAGGGCGTCTAAGTCGTTGAAGGGAACGTGCACAAAGCCGGGCACGAGCGGCTCAAACCCTTTTTGGTACTTGGGCTGGCCGGTGGCGGTGATGGTGGCCAGGGTGCGCCCGTGGAAGGAATTTTCGGCGGTGATGATCACCGTCTTATGCGACCCGTGCTTCAACTTGGCGTACTTGCGGGCCAGCTTGATGGCCGCCTCGTTGGCCTCGGCCCCGCTGTTGCAGAAAAAAGCCCTGTCCAAAGGCGTGTTTTCCACCAGCAGCCGGGCCAGCTTAACCTGCTGCTCTATATAGTACAGGTTGGAGCAGTGGATAAGCTTTTTAGCCTGTTCCGTCACCGCCCTCACTACTGCCGGGTGGCAGTGCCCCAAAGAGTTGACGGCCACACCGGCCACAAAGTCCAGGTACTCCTTGCCGTCGGCATCCCAAAGGCGTACCCCCTGCCCCCGCACGGGCACAAGCGGGAGGCGGGCGTAATTTTTCATTAGGTATACATCACCCAGCTCGATTATTTCACGGGTTGTCAAAAAAAACGACCCCCTTTAGAAAATCACTACTTTTCCACCATGGTGCCGATGCCCCGGTCGGTGAACACTTCTAAGAGGATGCAGTGCGGCACCCGGCCGTCGATGATGTGCGTGGTCCGCACCCCCCCGGCCAGAGCGTCCAGGCAGCACTCCACCTTGGGGATCATGCCGCCGTCGATCTTACCCTCTTCGATGAGGCGCGGCACATCTGCCGCCTTGAGCACGGAGATAAGAGAAGAAGGGTCCCGGCGGTCGGCCAGAATGCCCTCGACGTCGGTGAGGATGATCAGCTTGTCGGCGCCCAGCGCGGCGGCCAGGCGGCCGGCAGCGTAATCGGCGTTAATGTTGTAGCTTTCCCCGCCGTACCCGGCGGCTACGGGCGCCACCACGGGAATGTAGCCCTGGGCGATGACGGTCTGCACAATACCGGGGTTCACTTCGGCAATCTCACCGACCAGGCCGATGTCCACTGTTTCCTCGCCGCTTGCCCCTTTTACCCGCCGGTACTTCTTTACCGCCAAAAAGAGATCGGCATCTTTGCCGCAAAGACCCACTGCCCGGCCGCCGATGCGGTTTAGGCGGGCGACGATTTCCTTGTTGATCTTGCCGGCCAGCACCATCTCCACCACTTCCATGGTTTCCTCGTCTGTGACCCTGAGCCCCCCCACAAAGCGCGACTCCACCCCCAGGCGCCCGAGCATTTTGCTTATTTCCGGCCCCCCGCCGTGAACAATTACCGGGTGCATGCCCACGTACTTCATGAGCACGGCATCGGTGAGCACGGCTTCTTTCAGCTCTTCATTGAGCATGGCGTGGCCGCCGTACTTTACAACCACTGTCCGCCCGTAAAACTTTTTGATGTAGGGCAGCGCTTCCACCAGCACGGCTGCCTTTTCCAGGGCAGATTGCAAGTCCAAAACCCCCCTAAGCCTTCTAAGTGCGGTAATCGGCGTTGATCTTCACATAATCGTACGAGAGGTCGCAGCCCCAGGCGGTGGCGTTGCAGCTGCCCTCTTTAAAGTCCAAAACAATCTCTACCTTCTCCCCGCCCAAGATTTCTTTGGCCTTTTCCTCGTCGAAATCAAGGCCGGAGCCGCCGGCGGCCACCTGCAGCCCGCCTAAAAATACGTCCACCAGGCCCGGATCAAAAGATGCTCCCGAGTAGCCGGCAGCGCAGAGAATGCGGCCCCAGTTGGCGTCTCGCCCGAAAACGGCCGCCTTCACCAAGTTGGAAGCGGCCACTGCCCGCGCCGCCAGCCGCGCGTCTTCTTCGGTAGCCGCGCCGCGCACGGTAACTTCAATGAGTTTTGTCGCCCCTTCGCCGTCACGGGCAATGTCTACGGCCAGCTTTTTACAGACTGCGGTCAGAGCTTCCACAAAAATACGGTAATCCTCACCCGGCGCGCAGATCTCCTCGTTGCCCGCCAGACCGTTGGCCAGGACAACGGCCATATCGTTGGTGCTGGTGTCGCCGTCCACGGTGATCATGTTGAACGTCATGTCAACAGCGCTCTTCAAAGCCTGGCGCAGGCAGGCCGGCGTAACAGCCGCGTCGGTGGTCAAAAAGCAGAGCATGGTGGCCAGGTTGGGGTGGATCATCCCCGAGCCCTTGGCCATCCCTCCGATGGTGACCCGCCGGCCGCCGCACGTAAAGGAGAGGGCCGCTTCTTTTCTGAAGGTGTCGGTGGTCATAATGGCTTCTGCCGCCCGGGCGCCGCCCTCGCGCGCAAGGCTGGCCGATGCTTGCCGCACGGCGGGAAGCACCCTGTCCAGGGGAAGCCTCCTGCCGATCACCCCCGTGGAGGCCGCCAAAACGTACTCCTCGGGAATGCCGAGCACGCCGGCGGCGGCCGCCGTCACAGCCCGGGCATCGCTCAGCCCCCCTTCGCCGTTGCAGGCGTTGGCGTTGCCGCTGTTAGCCACTACCGCCTGCGCCCGGCCGCCTGCCAGGCGCTCCATGCAAAGGAGCACAGGCGCCGCCTTTACCCGGTTGGCCGTAAAAACCCCGGCGGCTGCGGCTGGAACCAAAGAGTACAAAACGGCCACGTCTTCTTTGTCTTTTCTTTTAATGGCGGCACAGGCCGCGCCGGCCAGAAAACCTTCGGGCGCCGTCACGCCGCCGTCAATAAAAGCTTGTTCCAAGCTGAGTGCACCCCCTGTTTTTAAGGATAGAGTGACGGGCCGGACAGGGCAGTATCTTCGGGAAAACCGCACATAATGTTCATGTTCTGCACGGCCTGGCCGGAAGCCCCTTTGACGAGGTTGTCTATAGCCGTCACCACGATCACCCGCCCGGTTCTGCCGTCCAGGGCAAAGCCGATATCGCACGTGTTGGTGCCGGCCACCCACTTGATCTGGGGCAAAAGCCCTTCCGGCAGCACGCGCACAAACGGGTGCCCGGCGTAAAAGGAGCGGTAGAGCTCCACAAGACCGCCGCAGGTTACGGACGGTTCAGCCAGGCTGGCGTAGATGGTGCTCAAAATCCCCCGGGTAACGGGCAGGAGATGGGGGGTGAAGGATACCGTTATTCTGCGGCCGGCAAGAAACGAAAGCTCCTGCTCTATTTCCGGCGTGTGCCGGTGGGAGGCCACCCCGTAGGCTTTAAAGTTTTCGTTCACTTCACAAAAGTGCGAACCCAGGGACAAGGCGCGCCCCGCCCCTGAGACGCCCGACTTGGCGTCGATAATAACAGTATCCGGGTCGATCAGACCGTTTTTTAAAAGCGGCGCCAGCCCCAGCACTGCCCCCGTCGGGTAGCACCCCGGGTTGGCCACCAGCGAAGCCCCGGCAATTTCCTCCCGGTACAGCTCCGGCAGGCCGTAAACGGCCCTTTCAAGGAGCTCTTCAGCCGTGTGTTCCAGCTTGTACCACGTCTCGTAAGTCCGGCGGTCCTTTAAGCGGAAGTCAGCACCCAAGTCTACGACCTTTTTGCCCCCCTGCACGGCTTCTTTGGCCACCGGCACGGAGTGCCCGTGAGGCAGGGCAATAAAGATAACATCCGAGTCCTCGATGAGCGCCGGCAGGTTCAGTTTTTCGCCCACCTTGTCGCAAAAAGCGTAAAGGTGGGGGTAAACCTCCCACATGGGCTGGCCAACGTAGGATTGGGTGGTGAGCCGTACCAGTTCTGCACCGGGGTGGCGGGAAAGGATCCTCACCAGCTCTGCCCCGGTGTAACCGGTTGCCCCGATAATGCTTACCTTCACTTTTTTCATCCTCGCTCACTTCCATAAAAGTATATAAAAATGACATAAAAACAAAAAAAGAAAAGAAAACGCGCGGCAAAAATATTCCTTATGGTGCCAGTTTTTATAATTATACAAGCAGTTGCATAAAAATACAATAAGATTTTGCTCCTTTACTCAATAGCAGTGTACACCCGGGGCACGCGGCCGCTCACCGCGCAGGTGACTTCGTAGTTAATAGTGCCGATCCAACGGGCTATCTCATCGGCGCTTATTTCTTCATCTCCCTGCCGGCCGATTAACACCGCTTCATCGCCGGGGCTCACTCCTGGGACGCTGCCGGCATCCACCATGATCTGGTCCATACAGACCCTCCCGATCACCGGCACCCTTTGGCCTCCCAAGAGCACCTCCCCTACGGAGGAGAGGCGGCGGGAATAACCGTCGGCATAACCGAGCGGCAGCGTGGCAATGACCGTGGGGCGGGGTGTTTTGTAAGTGCAGCCGTAGCTCACCGCAAAGCCGGCGGGCACTTCTTTTACGTGGGCCACCTGGGCCTTTAAGCTCAGCGCCGGCTTTAGGCGCAGTTTCGAGCGGTCGACCTCGTCCGAGGGGTAAAGGCCGTAGACGGCAATGCCGGCCCGCACCATGTCCAGGTGGGAATCCGGCACTTCCATAATAGCCGCGCTGTTGGCGGCGTGGCGCAGGGGAAAATTAAGGCCGGCTTTCTCCAGATCCCGGATCAGGTCCAAAAATTTCTCCAGCTGGAGCAAGGTGTATGTTTTGTCCGCGGCGTCGGCGGCGGCAAAGTGGGTGAAGATCCCTTCCGCCTCTACACCCGGCAGGCTGGCTGCCTTTAAGATCTCCTGCACTGCCTTTTTTCCGGGCAGCCAGCCCAGGCGGCCCATACCGGTGTCCACTTTAAAGTGCAGGCGAGCTCTTTTCCCCAAAGAGGAAGCCACTCCGGCGGCAATCACAGCTGTATCCAGACTGTACACGGTCAGGGACAGGTTTAGGCGCAGCGCTGCGGCTACGGCGTCCGGCGGCGTGTAACCCAGGACCAGCACGGGGGCGTCAATACCCGCCGCCCTTAGCTCGGCCCCTTCGGATACCCTGGCCACACCCAGCCAGCGGGCCCCGTTGGCCAGTGCCGTCCTGGATACGGCCGCTGCCCCGTGGCCGTATGCGTTGGCCTTTACTACGGCCATCACCGCCGCCCTAGAGTCCGTTATACGCCTGATTTCCCTGACATTATGGGCCACTGCCGCCAGGTCCACTTCCGCCCATACGGGGTAAGAGGCCTTCATAACGCACCACCCTTTACCCTAGCGGGATATCTCCCGGGCCGCTGCCGGCAAAAATTCCAGCACATCACCCGCTGTAAGCCCCATAAAGCCCTTCTGGGCAGCTGCCAGGTCCCCGGCCAGCCCGTGGAGAAAAGCTGCCGCCGCCGCGGCCCGCGCCGGCTCTAAACCCTGAGCCAGCAGCGCGGCCACTGCCCCGGTTAAGACGTCGCCCGTCCCGCCGCTGGCCATACCCGGGTTGCCGGTCGAATTTATGTACACGGCTCCGTCCGGCGAGGCCACCACACTGCGGGCACCCTTTAAGAGGACGACTACATTTAAGGAAGCAGCTGCCCGGGCAGCCACTGCCAGTCTTTCTTCCTGAACTTCTTTCACGGTAATACCCAAAAGCCTGGCCATCTCCCCCGGGTGGGGAGTGATAACCGCCGGCCCCTGCAGCCTCCTCAACACTTCCGGGGAACCAGCCAGGACATTTAGGGCATCGGCGTCTAAAACGCAGGGCACTTTCACGGCCGGCAAAAGTTCCCTCACCAGGGCCGCCACCTCGGTCACTGCTGACAGGCCGGGACCTATGGCCAGCACGTCCGCCTTTTTGAGCAGTTCTAATATCTGCGGGCGCGCTTCCCGGGAAAGGGTGCCGCGCCCGTTGTCCGCTAAAGGCGCGGTCATCACTTCGGTAAGTTTTACCTCCATAATGTCGTGCAGGCTCTCCGGCACGGCCACGGTGACCAGGCCGGCGCCGGTCCTTAAAGCCCCTTCTCCCGCCAGGCAGGCCGCCCCCGTCATGCCGCGCGACCCGGCCACGACCAGCACGCGGCCAAAGTCGCCCTTGTGGGCACTGGGCGGCCTCACCGGCAGCCACTCCCCGACCAGCTGAGGGGTGACCAGGTAGCGCGGCGGTGCCGATTTTTCTACCAGCACTGACGGAATGGAGATGTCGGCCACGTGCAGCTGGCCCGCGTATCCGGCACCAGGCTCCAAGATAAGGCCCAGTTTGGGAAGCCCAAAGGTGACGGTATGGGTAGCCCGGATGCACTGACCCTTTACCCGTCCGGTGTCGGCTTCTAATCCCGATGGAACGTCCACCGCCACAATGGGCTTGCCGCTGCCGTTTAAAACCTCCATAATGCGACCGACCCGCTCATTTACTTCCCCGCGAAAACCGGTTCCGTAAATGGCATCTACGATGAAGTCCGTGTTTAAGAGCACCAGCCTGACTATATTTATGCCGTCGCCCTGGTGAATAAAATAGACTTTTTGTTCCATCTTCCGCCAGATGTTTAAGTTTATTTTGGCGTCTCCCGAGAACTCTTCCGGCGGCGCCAAAGAGAGCACCTTCACCTGGGCCCCGGCGTTTAGGAGGTGGCGGGCCGCCACCAGTCCGTCACCCCCGTTGTTGCCCTTGCCCACAAACACCGTGATGGACTTATTGCGCAGTTCCCCCAGCACGCTTTTTATTACTTCCACCACCTGGCGTCCGGCATTTTCCATGAGCACCAGGCCCAAAATGCCGTAGTCTTCTATAGCCGCCCTGTCCAGTTCTTTCATTTCGCCGGCAGTAACTACCCGCATTTGCTCCGTCTCACCCCTTAAGGCTGGTTTTCTCTCAGTTGTCCGCCCTTGCCAAGGCCACAGCCAAAGCCAGGGCATACGCCCCGTCGTGCGACAGGCTCACAAGCACTTTTGCCACTCCCCGGCCAGCCGCGGCGCGAGCCGCCCCTTTGTGCAAAACCACCTCCGGGCGGCCGCCGGCCGCACTTACAATTTCCACGTCCCGGAAAAAAAAGCCCCTAAACCCGCTGCCCAGCGCCTTGGCCACGGCTTCCTTGGCGGCAAAGCGGGCCGCGTAAGAAGCGTAACGCCTTTTTTGAGCCTCGCAGTACGATCTCTCGCCCGGCGTAAACAGCCGCTCCAGCGCCCGGCCGCCTCTTTTGACAGCCAGACGCTCGATCCTCTCTACACAAACAATGTCGGCGCCGACGCCAACAACCTTTTCACCCGCATCCGCTGACAGCACTAAAATTTCCCCCGTTGCAACCGCTTTTTACCTGCATTAATTTATTCTTCTCTAAAAAAAATAAAAAAACCTTCACCCGCCGCAATTAAATTAAAATTTAAAGGTGCGGCTTTGTGGCCGCACCGCACTGCGCTATATGCCCAGTATCTTCCTCAGTTTCTTGGCCTGAGCCCGGCTAACCGGCACCTCGCTGTGCTCTTTATCCTCTACTACCAGGTTTAGCGTGCCGTTAAAAAACGGAATAATTTCTTTGACTTTGCGCAAGTTCACGACGTAACAGCGGTGTGTGCGAAAAAAAACCTGAGGGTTTAAGCGGGCAGCTAGATCTTTTAAAGTATAGCGCGTGACCAGCTTATCGGCGTAAGTCTTTATATAAACGCTGTCCATTTCGGTAAAAGCGTAAACAATGTCCGCCTCATTGACTAAGACGGTTTTGCCGTTTTTTTCGGCCGGGATGCGGTCGAGGCGGAACTGGCCGAAAACTTCTGCCGCTGCTACCGCTGCTTTGCCGGCAGGGCCGCCGTTTCCCCCGGAAGACGCGGGCTCCTTAAGAAGCCGCACCACCTTATCGACGGCCTTCTTGAGCCGCTTAGGTTCTACTGGTTTTAAAATATAGTCCACGGCATTGACTTCAAAGGCAGAAACGGCGTACTCGTCGTAGGCGGTGATAAAAATAATGTAAGGTTTTTGGGGCAGTTCCTGGATGGCGGCTCCCAGTTCCAGCCCGCTCATGCCGGGCATGGAAATATCTAAAAACAGTACCTGGTAGTCCAGCGCCCGGATCAGCGCCAGGGCCTCCTGGGCATTGGCGGCCTCCCCCACGATCTCAATTTCTTCAATCCCTTCCAAAGCGTACCTCAGTTCCTGGCGTGCCGGGTACTCGTCGTCAACAATAAGCGCTTTCAGCTTCACGAGTTTCTCCCCCCCACTCAGCGGCGCCCTTTACCAGCGGCACTTTCACGTACACCGATGTCCCCGCACCGGGTTCACTGACAATGCGCAGGCCGTAATCTTCACCGTAAAGGCTCTTTAAGCGCTCGTGCACATTGCTTAAGCCCACGCCGTTGCCCGAGCCGTACCACGGCAAAAGCACCTTGGGCATCTTTTCCCGGTCAATGCCGACCCCGTCGTCTTTGATGATAAAGAGGATTTCCCCGTCCCGGCGCTGTGCCGTGATTTGTACCGTACCGGGGCCCACTTTGGGCTGGATCCCGTGTTTAACGGCATTTTCCACCAGCGGCTGGAGGGTGAGCACGGGCACCTGGCAGTCCAAAAGCGAGGGGTCGATGTTGCGCTGCACCTTTAGTTTTTCGCGAAAGCGCGCTTTTTCTAAGATCAGGTAGGTGTTGACGTACTCGATTTCCTCCCGCAGAGTATTGAAGTGCCCGTGCCTTTTTAAGGCCTGGCGGAAGAAAGAAGCCAGCCGTATTAAAAGCCGGCGCGCCGTTTCCGGGTGGGTGCGTATGTAGGTAATGATGGTATTTAAGGTATTGAACAAAAAATGGGGGTTGATCTGGGCTTGCAGGGCGTCCAGTTCGGCCTTGGTGACCAGCTGGGCCTGCCGGTCCAGTTCGGCCAGCTCCATCTGCATGCCCAAAAGCTGGGCCACCGCCATGGCCAGCTTTACCACGCCGGGCTGCAGTTCTCCCTGACTTGTCTGGTATATCTTTACAGTGCCGGCTACCTCGCCCCGGCACTTTAAAGGGGCAATAACGGCGGACTGCAGGGGACAGCCCTTTTCCGGACAGTTCAACCCCTTTTTGTCCTTGACTATGATCAGTTCGCCGGTGCTGATGGCCTGCTTGGTGGCGTAAGTGACAATCGGCCCGCCGGCCTGGTGGTGGTCGGAGCCCTCACCGATGTAGGCCAGAACCTTTTCCCGGTCGGTTATGGCCACTGCCGACACTTCGCTTATTTTTAAAATAATTTCTGCCGTCTTCTGGGCCGTCTCCTCGTTGAGGCCGCGCCTTAAGTAAGGCAGCGTCTCGTTGGCTATCTGGAGGGTGGGGTCTATGGGGTGGTCGTCCAGCTTAACCTTGATCCCACGGTGCCTTTTGATAATATCGACCACCAGGCAAGTTCCCACTGCGTTAGCCGCCAGCATACCGCCTATTACCCACCACAGACCTGGAGAGAACGCCGCCAGCACAGATACCGCCAGCGCCTGTACCAGCACCCAGCGCAAAAGCGCACCGGCCACCATGCTGTTCAGTGTATCCATAAACAACCTACCCCCATTGGGAAAGGAGAAAAACGGTTACCCCGACAAAATAACCGCTAAATCCGACGGTAGTCTAATTAGTCCACAATTATTGCAAAATTCGCACAATTGCTTTCTCTTTCTAAAATTATATTACTTCTTGAGTAAAGAAACAAATGGAATTTGATCCCCTCTGCCCGCATTAAGACTTTTTCAACCGCTCGAAGTAATTTTGAATTCCCAGGGCGTTGAGTTTGACGTTGAGCTCTACGTATTCCAGATCCGGGTGGTGTCTACCGGTTATACCGGCTGGTGCGATGCCGGCCATCACCATCTCCCAAATGCGTTCTTCTAAATCGGCCACCGTGCCCTCCCCGCCAATAAAGAACTTTTTACCCAGTTCTTCGTAAGCGCGCACGATTTCGGCGTGCCGGTTAATGATAAAAGACACATTTTCCGACATACCGAAGTGGGTGAAGTAAACCCTCTTTAAACCGAGCTTTTTAAAGCGCTCTAACGACTCTATCATGGCCGGAGGGTCAAACTCCGAAGGCGGCGTGGTGGGCATGGTGATCTCCCGCCCGCAGAGCTCGCTCACCCGCTCAAAGCGCACGCCGACAGCGTCGCCAGCAAAGAGGCCGCTGCTGGCCGGGTCGTATATTACCATGTGGTGGCGGGCATGTCCCGGCGAGTGGTATACGGTGAGCACCCGGCCTCCCAAATCAATGGTTTCACCGTCCCCGGGGGTCTTAACCCTGTCTTCCGGAACGGGCGCAATTTCGCCAAAGAGCTCGTCAAACTTATCGCCGTAAAGGGTTTTGGCGCCGGCGACCAGACGCGAAGGGTCAATTAAGTGCCTTGCGCCGCGCGGGTGGACGTACACCTCGGCATCTCTTAATTCTCTGGCCAGCACGCCGGCGCCTCCCGTGTGGTCTAAGTGGATGTGGGTGCCGATGATGTAGCCCACTTTTTCGCGCGGTACGCCGATCTCATTCAGAGCATTTAATATGTACGGCGCACCGGGCGAGGCGCCGGTTTCTATGAGCGCCGCCTTCTCAGCCACCACGATGTAACAGGAAGTAATGCCGGGCTGTTTTTGGTCGTGAATGTCCACCTGGTAGACGTTATGCCCGAGGTCAGCAATTTTAGAAGACACGCTTAATTCCTCCCCACACATAAAAAATAATAACTTTTACAAATTTAACAAACACCCTGCGCAGTAATCATTTTGAGATACCAACTTTAGAATATCTGAAAAGTTTGAATTGTGTCAATAAATACTGTCCAATATCAAAATTAAAAACGGCCTCAGCCAGCCGTTATTTTATGGGAAATAGACAACCGCGCACGTTTTGTTCATACACATACGGTAGCCGCTTTGTCAATAGTATAACACAACCGGGAGCAAAAACTCCCGGTTTTTAAAAGAAGCCTATTAAATTCTCCCGGCATCCCGCTTTATTTTTTCTCCAGAATCAAAAGAAAATCGCTGCCTTCACTCTCTGCCCTCACTGACCACTTCATCCTCTCCGCCAGTCTGGTTATGTTTTCCCTGGCCGTAGCGTTGTCCACCAGGATTTTCACTGTGCTGCAGCCAGTCCTTTCCATTTCTCTTTTTGCTATGAGCAGCGGCTCCGGGCAGAGCATGCCGCGGGCGTCCTTAACTTCCGCTTCCGGCACGGGCCACCCCTCCCTTTTCTAAAATTTTGCTGCTGGCGAAAGCAATAGCAATTACGGCAACAAAGCCGATTATCACGGCTATCTGGCCTGCCGCCGGCACGCCTTTGGCCGAAGCGGCCAGGCCAAAGTTGTGGGCAAAAGCTGCCCCGGCAATAAAACCAAATACGGTCACTGCCGAGTCAGTGTTGCCTTCGGCCGCGGAAATCAGCTGGCGCAGCGGGCAGCCTCCCAAGAGGACGGAACAAAGCCCGGCCAAAGCCATGCCCAAAAAGTTCCACAGGCCGTCGGCGTGGGCAAGAGGCTGGCCGGCAAAGCCCAGATTAAACTTGCCAAAGGCCAAATTGGCAACGAGGGCCACCACAAAGAGGGAGCCAAAGCCCATTAAGAGGTAGCTTTCGCCGAACATGATCAAGTCCCTTATGCCGCCGACCATGCAGAGCCGCGAGCGCTGGGCCAGCACACCTACTAAAAGGCCGGCTGCCAGCGAAATAAAGAGCGGGGCGTGCTGGGAACCGGGGCCCTGCTCGCTGAAAAAGAGAAAAGGAGCTTTGGCCAGGAGAAAGATGAGCAGCAGTGCTGCGGCCGCCGGGAAGATGTAGCCGCCCGCCCGGCCCGTTGCCGCCGCCCGGCCCAGAGAAAAGCCGCCTCTAAAGAAGGCCACGCCCAAAAGCACCCCGGCAACCAGCCCGACCAGGCCGACAAGGGCGTTTAAGTCTCCTCCTGCCAGGCGCAAGAGGGTGCGCAGGGGACAGCCCAGAAAAACCAGCATGCCGATCATGCCAAAGAAAGCCAGCGTAAACCTTACCAGCGGGCTGGAACCGCCCACCGGCCGGTGCTCGCGCGTTATGATCGCAGAAATAAATGCTCCCAAAACCAGGCCTAAGATTTCCGGCCTTACGTACTGCAGCGTGGCCGTCCTGTGCAGTCCCAGACCCCCTGTAATGTCGCGCAGAAAGCAGGCAATGCACATGCCCATGTTAGGCGGGTTGCCCGCTACCGCCAGCCAGGCCCCTAGAAAACCGACAACAGTCCCGCTGGCCACAATTAAAATTTTCTTCCCCTTCAAGCTAAAACCACCTCGCATTAAACTTTTTGCAAAAATATTATTCAATGCTTATAATTAAATTCCTTTATTACAGCTATTTGATTATTTAATAAACCTGCCCTGGGGTTATTAAAAATTCTTATTAACACCAACAGCACGTTTAAGTATTCAAACAAAAATTCAGGATACAGAGAAGGCAAACTAAAACCGGTTGCCCCGAAAAATAAGGCCGCCCCCGGCGGCCGTCCGAACAAGCTTTTTATATTGGTTATGATTACATAACTACAAAACTACAATAGCGCGCCCTTCCGCAGGCAGCACCCTTCCCACAACGGCCGCCGTCAGGCCGGCAGCGCGCATCTCTTCCAGCATCTTTTCCGCCTGTCCCGGAGCGGCGGCCACTAAAAGCCCGCCTGAGGTCTGCGGGTCAAAGAGCACGTCCTGCAAAGCGCGGAGCACGCCCTCGCCAAAATCCACCTTGCCCTCCAAAAAGCGGCGGTTTTCGTAAGCGCCGGCCGGCAAAAGCCCCATGTCCGCCAAATCTAAAACTCCGGGCAAAAGCGGCACTCTCGAAGAAAATATCTCCAGGGTCACCCCGCTCGCCGCCGCCATCTCGGCCGCGTGCCCCAAAAAGCCGAAGCCCGTTATATCCGTGCAGGCCCTTGCCCCGTGTTTTGCGGCGCAGGCCGCGGCAGCGCTGTTGAGAGTGCGCATCTCTTTAACCGCGGCTTCCACCAGCTCTTCTTCCGCCAAGCCGCCCTTATAAGCGGTAACGGCAATGCCCGTGCCCAGCGGCTTGGTGAGCACCAGCAGGTCGCCAGGCCGAGCGCCGGCGTTGGTCAGCATTTCAGCGGGATGCACAAAACCGGCCACCGCCAGACCGTACTTGGGCTCTTCGTCCATAACCGTGTGGCCGCCGCCTATCACAGCCCCCGCTTCTATTACCTTGTCGGCCCCGCCCCTGATGATGGCCGCCGCCTCCTCCGGGGAGAGACAGGCCGGCAGGCAGGCAATGTTGAGGGCCAAAAAGGGTCTGCCGCCCATGGCGTAAATATCGCTTAAAGCGTTGGCAGCGGCAATCTGGCCGAAGAGGTAAGGGTCGTCAACTACGGGTGTAAAAAAGTCTATGGTCAAAATGAGGGCCAAGTCGTCAGTAATCTTGTAAACGGCAGCGTCGTCTGAAGTATCCGGGCCGACTAAAAGCCTTTCGTCCGTCAATGATGGCAGGGCTTTTAAAATGTTGGATAGGGCCTCCGGCCCTATTTTGGCCGCTCACCCGGAGTGCCTGCTCATAGCCGTAAGCTTTCTTTCGGACTTGCTCATCACTGCCAACCTCCCGTGTGCAGGTAATCAAAATCACCCGCCAGGTCTGTAATATTACAGAGCACCGGCGTGTTGCGCTGCGCACCGAGTATATTTTACCACTGAAAAAAATAAAAAAACCTGATATATTTAATATAATTTTTTAATAAAATGCAGCAGATAGTAAAATAAAAGTTTATATCTTTGAGCAAATAGCTGAACTGCCTAAAGACAACAGGCGGCACCTGGTTGTGCCGCCCTAATTCTTTTCCGCTAGTACCTTTTTTACTTCGTCGGCAATGGCAATGAAGGAAAGCCCCCCAAAAAAGCGGGGTTTTTTATTTATGGCCACCGCCGGCAGGCGCTCTTTTTCCAGCGCTGCCAGCACCTCCGGGTAAACGGCCATTTCCACACTGCGCACGTCTACAAAGCTGACTTCTACCGCATCCCCAAACTCACGGGCAAGAAATTTTTTTCAGGTCTTCTGTATCGCTGCTCATGCTGATGGGGCCCGGCAGGCCCCCTGCACACGTGCAACCGCCGGGTGCGTGCGAAGCATCGTAACCGAAAACAGTAACCAGCACTCTTTTTCCCGTCATTGCTGGCCCGCCTCCTTTTTTTCACCCAGGCTTTCCAGCATGGCCGCCGTCTCCCTCGCCTGAGCAGACACCATATCCTCCAACAGGCGCAAAATAGCAAATACTTCCCTGTGCTTTACCCGGTAAATCATTTTAAGCCCTTCTCTTCTGAAAGAGAGAATGCCCAGCCTCTTTAAAATGGCCAAATGCTGGGAAACGTTGGACTGCTCGATATTCAGGTGCTCAATTATTTCACAAACGCACCGCTCCCCGCCTTTTAAATACTCCAGGATGCTAACCCGGGTGGGATGGGCCAGCGCTTTTAATACCTCCGCTTTGGTTCTGGCCAGCGTGCTGTAATTGCTGTGATTTTTATTGTACACCGGTACACCTTCCCCTTTCCTCTCCTGACAGCAAATTTAAAAAAACACAAAACAGTTCCCAAACACTACGCTGCAATGCTTATTATAATATTATGATATTCTTTCCTTATTTTAAGTTCTATTGATTGCAAGTGTCAACTGCACGCCTTCTAAAAAATAGCACCGTAGAGCATACCCGCCAGCGTAGACATTACCACTACCAGGGCAATAAAAACAGCAGCTTTTTTGGCGCCCATTACCCGGCCGATGACGATCATGTTGGGCAGGCTCAAGGCCGGGCCGGATAGCAAAAGGGCCAGTGCGGGACCTTTACCCATGCCGCTGCCGAGCAGACCCTGCAGAATAGGAATTTCCGTCAGTGTGGCAAAGTATATCAGGGCACCTACCAGCGAGGCCAGAAAATTGGCCGCTAAAGAGTTGCCGCCAACCAGATGGGCAATGTATTTAGCCGGAATGATACCTGTATCCTCTCCGGGCCGGCCCATTAAGAAGCCGGCCGCCATCACGCCCGCCAAGAGCAAGGGGAAAATCTGTTTAGCAAAGCCCCAGGTAGCTCCCACCCACCCGGCAAGCTCTTCTTTAGTAAACCAAAATTTTAAAATCACCGCCAGAACAGCCAGGCAAGCGGCGGCCAGGTACCAGTGCACCTCGTAAACGGCGCTGAAAAAACCAACCGGCTGGGCGGGCTTACCCCAGGCCAAGAAGATGAGCGCCAGCACCATTGAGCCAAAGTACACCGCGTACTGCCAAAGGGAGCGCCTGTCGGGCGGCGGCGGGGGTAAGGTTAAAGCCGCTTTTTCTTTTTCCCTTTCTTCTTTTACAGATATAAGATTCATCGCCAGGCCGATGAGCAGGGAAAAAAGAACTGCCCCCACCGCCCGTGCCAGCCCGAGTTCAAAGCCCAAAACCCTGGCTGTGAGAATAATGGCCAGCACATTTATGGCCGGACCCGAATAGAGAAAAGCCGTCGCCGGACCAATCCCTGCTCCCCGGGTGTAAATACCGGCAAAGAGCGGCAGCACTGTGCAGGAGCACACCGCCAGCACACTGCCTGAAACCGAAGCCACGCCGTAGGACAGAATTTTATTAGCCCCCGCCCCAAAGTATTTCAGCACCGAAGCCTGCGAAACAAAGACGGCAATGGCGCCGGCAATAAAGAAGGCCGGCACAAGGCAGGTCAGGACGTGCTTTTGGGCGTAGTCCTGCAGCATGTAGAAAGACTCCAAAATAGCCGACTGCACCCGGGGGTGGGAGAGCGGCAGGAAAAATACCGCCAGGTAAACGGCAACCATAAGAATAAGCTTATTTCTTTCCTTCAACAATCACATATCTCCTCTTTTTAAAAGTATTAATTGTATTAGAATATTAACATATAGTTCTTGCCAACGCAACACCCCAAAAGCACACCACAGGCAAAAAAGACACGGGCTGGCCGTGTCTTTTTTCATCACATTTATCCTTAAAATTATTTTAGCTCCTCTTCAATATAGCGCTTCAGTTCTGCTTTGGACGGAACTTTCCCGCTCGCTTTGAGCTTGCCGTTGACTATGAGGCCGGGAGTCAGCATTACACCGGCTTCTAAGATCTCTTTTATATCTTCCACCTTCACGACTTCGGCCTGTAAACCCATCTCTTTTACCGTTTCACCGACAGCGCTGTAAAGGGCGCGGCACTTGGGACAGCCGGTGCCCAAAACTTTTATTTGCACTAAACAGGCTCACCTCCCTGAGTTTTTTGGGCAAAGTACTTCCTCTTAAAATAAAGGGCCACGTTAACCAGCCAGATCATCACCGGCACTTCGATCAGCGGACCGATTACCGCGGCAAAAGCCTGTCCTGAATTGATGCCGAAAACCGCCACGGCTACCGCAATGGCCAGTTCAAAGTTGTTGCTGGCAGCAGTAAAGGACAGGGTCGTGGCCTGCTCGTAATTTATACCCAATTTTTTGCTTATAAAGAAAGAAATTAAAAACATAATTAAAAAGTACAAAGTCAGCGGAACGGCCACCCTGACCACATCTATCGGCAGGGTAACAATGTAATTGCCCTTCAAAGAGAACATCACCAGGATGGTAAACAGCAGAGCAATTAAGGTTAAAGGGCCGATTTTGGGCATGAACTGCTTGTCATACCATTCTTTGCCCTTTACCGGCATGAGAGAAAAACGGGTGATAACACCGGCCAAAAAAGGTATGCCGAGGTAAATGAAAACGCTTTTGGCCACTTCTCCCATCGAAATGTGCACTTCCGAAGATTTAAGGCCAAACCACTGAGGCATCAGAGTGATGAAAAAATAAGCGTACACCGAAAAAAACAGCACTTGAAAAATAGAGTTCAGCGCTACCAGGGCGGCAGCGTATTCAGAGTCGCCCTTGGCCAGCCCGTTCCAGACTATAACCATGGCGATGCAGCGGGCCAGGCCGATGAGGATGAGGCCGGCCATGTATTCCGGGTAGCCCCGCAGGAAGGCAATCGCCAGAAAAAACATTATAAGCGGGCCGATAAACCAGTTCTGCACCAGGCTTAAGACCATGACTTTGCCGTTGGTAAACACTTTGCCTATTTCTTCGTACTTCACCCTCGCCAGGGGCGGGTACATCATGATAATTAGACCGATGGCAATGGGGATATTGGTAGTACCCACCTGGAACTTACCCCAAAAGTTAGCTATCTGCGGGTAAATATAACCGCCTCCCACACCCAGCGCCATCGCCAAAAAAATCCACAGGGTTAAGTACCGGTCCAGAAAATTGAGTTTTCCCGTTACCGAATCAGTCATGTGTTTCTACCCCCCTACTCAGTACGGTGAACCTTATTTTCCTTATAAGCCACAATGTGCCAGCCCTTACCCAGTTCAACGCACGTTGACCAGCCCCCTTAAAAATATCCTATTAATCATATAATAATATTTGTTTTTTATTATATTATATTTTACTTATTTAAAACAAGCGGATTTTGCCTTTGCCGCACAAATACTAAAGGGCGCCCGCCGGGCGCCCCTTGGATCTAAAAACCCAACAATACTGCACGTATTATCAGCCCAGTTCTTTGCTCACTTCCTCCCAGGCCGCCAGAAATACTTTTTCCGCCTCCTCGCCGAAGAGCACAAAGCGCACCTCTTCCAAGCCTGGGTTAGTCAGCAGAAAATCGACCACCGTGCGCAGAGCAAGGCGCGCCGCCCGCTCGATGGGAAAACCGTAGGCGCCGGTGCTGATGGAAGGGAAAGACACCGAACGGATGCCCTTTTCTTTGGCCAGCGCTAAGCTGTTTCGGTAAGCGTCACACAAGAGGTTGTCCTCGTTGTGGCTGCCGCCGTACCAAACCGGCCCCACGGTGTGGATAACGTAGCGGGCCTTTAGCTTGCCGCCGGTGGTGATAACCGCTTGACCTGTCGGCAGCGGGCCCCGCTGGGCGCGGATGGCCTTGCACTCCTCCAGGATCTGCGGCCCGCCGGCGCGGTGAATGGCCCCGTCCACCCCGCCGCCGCCCATCAGGCTGGGGTTGGCCGCGTTTACAATGGCCTCCGTGTCTGCCTTGGTAATATCTCCCTGCACAATTTTTAATACCGCCGTACCTACTCTCGCTTCCATAAAAAACCCCTCCCGTCATTTACTTGCTGTTAAAATTTTACCACACCGTCGGGAGGGGTTAATACTTCTTGAAGGGCAAATTCTTTAAAAATGCTCCTTTTAAACAACCTTAAACAACAGCGCCCGCCAGCACCCTGTTCATATTGCGCACGGCGCACTTGTCGCCGCACATGGTGCAGGTGTCCTCTTCCGCGGGCTGCGACTCCCGGCGGTAGCGCCTGGCCTTTTCCGGGTCCAGGGCCAGCTCAAACATTTTCTCCCAGTCGAGGTTGCGCCTGGCCTCGCTCATGGCGTCGTCCCAGTCCCTTGCCCCGGGTATCCCCTTGGCGATGTCGGCGGCGTGGGCGGCGATGCGGGCAGCGATAATACCCTCTTTCATGTCTTCCAAGGTGGGCAGCCGCAAGTGTTCGGCCGGGGTGACGTAGCAGAGGAAGTCAGCCCCGCTGGCGGCGGCAATGGCCCCGCCGATAGCACTGGTGATGTGGTCGTAGCCGGGCGCCACGTCCGTCACCAGGGGCCCTAAGACGTAAAACGGCGCGCCGTGGCACAGCTTCTTTTCCAAAAGCATATTAGCGGCAATCTCATTTAGCGGCATGTGACCCGGCCCCTCAATCATCACCTGGACGTCCTTCTCCCACGCCCTTTTGGTGAGTTCTCCTAAGACGATGAGCTCCTGCACCTGGGAGGCGTCGGTGGCGTCTTTTAAAGAGCCGGGCCGGCAGGCGTCGCCTAAACTGATGGTCACGTCGTAGCACCGGCAGATGGCGAGAAGATCGTCGTAGTACTCGTAAAACGGGTTTTCCCGGCCGGTCAGCTCCATCCACACAAAGATAATTGAGCCGCCCCGGGAGACGATATTGGTGAGGCGGGGGTTCTTTTTAAACCTGGCCGCCGTCTCGCGGTTTATACCGGCGTGGATGGTCATAAAGTCCACCCCGTCCTGGGCGTGCTTTTCCACTACCCGCAGAAAATCGTCCGGATCAACGTCTTTTAGCTCTTTACCGCAAAAGCCCGTGACATCGTAGACCGGCACTGTGCCTACGGCACAGGGCACGGTCTCTACCAAGCGGCGGCGGAATTCTTCCGTCCGGCCGTAGCAGCTCAAGTCCATGACGGCGTCCGCTTTAAGTTCTACAGCCAGCCGCGCCTTGGCCAGCTCCAGCTCCACATCGCGGCGGTCGCCGGATATGCCCAGGTTGACGTTAATCTTGGTGCGCAACCCCTCCCCTATACCGCAGGGCTTTAAAGAGGCATGGTTTTTGTTGGCCGGAATGACCACTTTGCCCCCGGCAATAAGCCGGCGGAGCTTTTGGACATCTACCCCTTCTTCGCGGGCCACCGCTTCCATCTGCTTTGTAACTATACCCAGGCGGGCCGCTTCCATTTGCGTTGCGTACTCCACGTTAATTAACCCTCCTCAATAACCTAGTGCCTGCCGGCGCACGGCGCGCAAACTTTTCACCTTGCCGGCAATATCTTCGGCCCCTACGATTTCGGTCACCATGGCCAGGCAGCGCGCCCCCCTGCGCCAAACCTCGCCGGCATTGTGCTCTTTGATGCCGCCGATGGCCACAAAGGGAAGGCGGATATTTTTGACCACATAATCCAGGTAAGAAAACCCGACGGGAGCACAGACGTCCTTTTTGGTGCTGGTGGGGAAAATCGGGCCTACGCCGATGTAGTCCACGGCACCGCACTCTTCGGCCGCCCTGGCCTGCTCCGGGGAGTGGGTGGAAAGGCCGATGAGCATTTCTCCCCCCACCAGCTCCCTCACCTTTTCCGGCGGCAGGTCCTCCTGGCCCAAATGCACGCCGTCTGCCCCTGCCAGGAGGGCCAGGTCCGGGTGGTCGTTGACGATGAAAACGGCGCCAGCGCTTTCCGTAATTTTCCGGATCTCCAGGCACTCCTCGTACTTGGCGCGCATCTTTTTGTCTTTTTCCCGGTACTGTATTACTTTAATCCCGGCGTCTACCATCATTTTGACGACCTCCGGGTTTTTCCTCCCCAGCGAGTACTCTTCGGCCGTAATCCCGTAGAGGTCTGCCGCTAAAAAAATATCCAAAGCTGTCCTTTTATTCACTTTACAACACCCCCTCTTTTCCGGCAAGATATGCCTGGTAACATCCCTCTATAACAGCTGCCAGTCCTTATAAACCGGCTGGTAGCCCTGGGAGTAGAGCATGGCCGCCATTTCGGCCACACTGCGACAATCGAATATGTCGAACTGGCCGGTGCGATCTTTTTGCACGCGCCCCCCGACAGCAGTGCACGAGCCGGCCGACATGCGCGTGGCCCCCAGTTTGACCAGGCGGTCGCGCAGTTCCGGCCGCTCGCGGGTGGAAATGGTAATGCCGCCGCGCGGCATGAACAGTCTAAATGCCAGGATGTACTGGACGAGGTTTTTGTCCGTCACGCGTTCGCGCGGGACAAAATTTCCCAAGTGGGGGCGAAGGCGCGGCGGCGATATGCTTACCTCCACGGCTGGAAAAACGTCCTGTAAGTAACAGGCGTGCAGGCCGGTGAAAAAGGCCTCGCTGCGCCAGTAATGCAGGCCCAATAGAGCCCCCACGTTGGCGGTGCGCATCCCTGCCCGGCAGGCCCGCTCCGGGGCATCCAGGCGAAAGCGGAAGTTGCGCTTAGGTCCTGACGGGTGCAGCTGGGCGTAAACCTCCTCGTCGTACACTTCCTGGTATACGGTGATGCCGTCTACACCGGCGGCAATGAGTTCGGCGTACTCCTCCTCGTAAAGCGGGTAAATTTCAATACTGATAGAAGTGAAGTATTTCTTTAGCACCTCCACGCACTCTTTAATGTAAGAAACGGGTGAGTGGCGGCGCGACTCGCCGGTCAAGACGAGGATGTGCTTTAAACCGGTAGAAGCTATAAGGCGCGCCTCTTCCTCCACCTCGTCCGGCGAAAGCTTTTTCCTATTTACCGGGTTTTCAGCCCTAAAACCACAGTAGAGACAGCTGTTCACGCAGTAGTCAGAGATGTAAAGCGGCGTGTAGAGGAGGATAGTCCGGCCGAAGTGCTGCACCGTCAGGCGGTGGGCCTTTTGGGCCATTTCTTCTAAAAAGGCTTCGGCCTCCGGTGAAAGCAGCACAAGGTAATCCCGCTCGTTCAGGCGGTCTTTGGCCAGCACCCTTTTTACATCGACGGGTCTTACGCGCCTGAAAAATTCCTCAAAGTCAAAGTCTTTGTAAACCTTTAAAACCTCGTAAAAACTCACAGCCAGCTCATCTCCTGCCAACTAAAATACGCCCAGTTTTTCCCGTTCTTTCAATTTCTTTTAATCGTCCCGCAGAAAGCCGGTGAGCGGTGAGGAGGCGCGGGCGTACTCCACCACCTCGCCGGGCCCCGCCAGGTAAGCCAGCCTCCCCGCCTCTACCGCCAAACCAAAGGCGCGGGCCATGGCTACCGGATCGCCGGCCGTAGCAATGGCCGTGTTGACCAGCACGGCGGCCACCCCCATCTCCATGGCCTCGGCCGCCTCCGACGGCCGGCCCAGACCCGCGTCCACGATCACCGGAACCGGTATTTCCTCAACCAAAATCCTCACCAGTTCCTTAGTCCTAAGCCCCCGGTTGGAGCCGATGGGCGCGCCCAGCGGCATGACCGCCGCTGCCCCGGCTTCCACCAGCTTTCTGGCCACGGTGAGGTCGGGGCTCATATAGGGCAGCACCACAAAGCCCTCGGCCGCCAGGATCTCGGTAGCTTTGATGGTTTCGTAGTTATCCGGCAGGAGGTAGCGGTTATCCGTAATAACCTCAATTTTCACCCAGTTGCCGCAGCCTGCCTCCCTGGCCAGACGGGCAATCCTCACGGCTTCCGCGGCATTCCTGGCGCCAGAAGTGTTGGGCATTAAAATGCAGTCCTGGGGAACGTAAGAGGCGATGTTCTCCTCTTCAAATCCCGGGTCGACGCGGCGCAGCGCCACCGTCACCACCTGTGCCCCGCTGGCTTTAACCGCCTCGGGTATCAGCCGGTTAGAAGAAAATTTGCCCGTTCCCAAAAAGAGCCTGCTCTTTAGCTTACGGCCTCCTATTTCCAAAAAATCCTGCTCAACGTCCGCCATTTTTCATCCCCCTCCAACAAACCGTAAAATCTCCAACCGGTCGCCGTCTTTTAAGAGCGCTGTCCCCCAGCTGTCCCTCTTTAAAACCGAACCGTTCAGCTCCACCACTACCGTCTCCGGCACGATTCTTTTGTGCTGGAGCAAATCCAAAACAGTACCCACTTCTTTGGGGAATTCTTCTTCCCGGCCGTTGACTAAAAGCTTCAAAAACCGCCACCCCCAGCCGTCAGAAATTTTGCTCTTCACAAAAGATGACCCGCCACCTTAAGTGCGGGTCATCTTTATAAGAAAACTAAAGCCGTGCCCACCTTTTAAGCGGCAGCACAGCTTTACAGCAAAAGCTCCAGCTTCCCTACGGTGGCATTACCCACATCAGGTTCAAAGGGTTGAAGCCCGGGCGAATTTTTCGCCTATAGCTTCTCTCAGCCTTGCGGCACCCCCAGCAACCAGGTATTCAGTTGTCTGTCTTTGCGCTTTGGCAATTCTTTTGGCAATTTTTCAATTAAATTATATGCCCGTAAAAAGAGAAAGTCAACAAAATCAACTTAAAAACGGGCAAAATTTCATGGCTCGGCGGCACAAGGCAGCCCCCGGATCACTTCCAGCGGCATTTCACCCCGCCGGCGCGCAGCGCCTCTAAAGCCTCTTTGCAGTCGCCGTAAGAGGCAAAACCCACGTTCACCGTGCCCCCCTCACCCTCGCGCACCCGCATTATTTCGATGTCGGCAATGTTGATGCCGGCACCGGCCAAAAGGGAAGCCACCTTAGCAATACTACCAGGCTGGTCGGGAATGTCTAGGACGAGGTAGTACAGCTGGCTGCGGTGCCCCTTGACTTTCACCGGCAGGCGGCGCCTAAAACCGGCTGCCCGCTCCAGCCAGGCCTCCAGGGAGGGGCGGTCACCGGCAGAAATTGCCTTCTCGGCAAAGATCAGCTCATCCCGCAAAGCCCGCAAGAACCCGGCAACTTTTTCCCGGTTGGCAAGCAAGATGTCGCACCAAAGGGCTGGATCTCCGGCGGCAATGCGGGTGCTGTCCCTAAAACCGCCCCCGGCTAAAGCGGCTGCCAGCCGGCTCTCCACCGCCCCCGCCACCGTGTTTGCCAAGGCGGCGGCCGCCAGGTGCGGCAGGTGGCTTACACCGGCCACGGCGCGGTCGTGCTCTTCGGGCGTTAAAATAACGCAGCGCGCCCCCAAGGCCAGCACCAGCTTCTCTGTGGTCAAAAGCGCCTGCCGGTCGGTGCGCGGCGTGCTGGTCAGCACGTAGCAGGCGTTTTCGAACAGGTAAGGGTCGGCGTTCTCCACCCCTTTTTGTTCTGAGCCGGTCATGGGGTGGCCGCCCACAAAGGGGTTGGCGGCGGGCAGTATTTCTTCTGCCCGCCGCACGATTTCTTCTTTTACACTGGCCACGTCGGTCACTACCGCCCCCTGCTTTAAGTGCGGGGCGGCAGCCCGCAAAACCTCTATTACCCGGCCTACCGGCACGGCCAAAACGATCAGATCGGCAGAGCGCACCCCTTCGGCCAGGCCGGCGGCGGCGTCGACCGCCCCCAGGCGCCGGGCCTGCTCGAGCCGGTCTTGGCTTTCGTCAATGCCCACCACCTCACCCACGAGCCGGCGCGCCCGCACGGCCAGCCCCAGCGAACCGCCGATCAGTCCCACGCCGATTATAGCCGCACGAGAAAACAACTGGGCAGGCATCATCCAGCCCCCTTCCCGGCGGTTTTATGCAAACCCGCCCAATTAGTATCACAGGCAGGAAACATTTTTACCCATTTTTTTGGCATCTTCCTGCAGCCGCACCGAGTAGTTGATCAAAAGGCGGAAAATCCCCTCCGCAACTTTAGCCGGCAGGCCGCGTGCGCGGGCCAGCTGTTTTGCATTCTCCAAAACCTGCGTCTCTCTTTCCCTGTCCCTGATGGGCCCTTTCTTTAGGGCAAAGACTTTTTTCACCAGGTTTGCTCTGGCGGCCACCAGTTCGATAATGCGGCGGTCGACGTCATCGATCTCCCGCCGGAGCTGGGCTAACAACATATCGGGGGAGCCGGACGCCCGCTGCTCAGGAACCGTTCCGCCCTCCGCCGTGCCGCATGCCGTGCCGGCAGCGCAAAACGCTTTGAGCGCCTTCATGAGGTCTTTGAAGGCTTCCAGGGTCAGGCTCTGCGGCCCGTCGCACAGGGCCTGCGGCGGGTTGTGGTGGACTTCCACCATGAGCCCGTCGCAGCCGGCGGCTGCCGCCGCCAAGCACATTGGCTTTACCATCCAGGAGTGACCGGTGCCGTGGCTGGGATCAACGATAACGGGCAGGTGGGTAAGGCGCTTTACGACCGGAACCGCGCTTATGTCCAGGGTGTTGCGCGTGTAATTTTCAAACGTGCGGATGCCCCGCTCGCACAAGATCACCTGGCTGTTGCCGCCGGCCAGGATGTACTCGGCGGCCATGATCCACTCCTCAATGGTGGCCGAAGGCGAGCGCTTTAAAAGGACGGGCTTGCCGCAGGAGCCGATCTCCTTGAGCAGGGAAAAATTCTGCATGTTGCGCGCTCCTACCTGGAGCACGTCGGCGTAGCGGGCCACTACTTCCACACTGCGGACATCCATTACTTCTGTCACCACGGGCAAACCCGTGAGCTGGCGGGCCTCGGCCAGCACTTCCAGACCCTCTACCCCTAATCCCTGGAAGGAGTACGGCGATGTGCGGGGTTTGTAGGCACCGCCCCTTAACATGGTGGCCCCCATTTCTTTCACGGCCAGGGCCACCTTCATGTAGTCTTCCCGGCTCTCCACGGCACACGGGCCGGCAATTACCGCAAGGGCGCCGCCGCCCACCTGCGTTCCGCCCACAGATACTTCCGTATCTTCCCATTTAAACTCGCGGGCGGCCAGCTTGTAGGGTTTATTTATCCGGCAAACTTTTTCTACACCGGGCAGTGCTAAAAAGCCTTCCGTGCTAACCTTCCTGCAGTCCCCGATAGCGCCGATAACCGTGCGCTCCTGCCCGCGGGAGATGTGCACACCCAGTCCTTCTTTTTTCAGGTGCCTTATGACCTCTTCGATTTGTTCCTGGGTGGCATTTTTTTCCATGACGACCACCATAACACTAAACCCCCTTAAAATTTTTGAATTAGCAGCTGGCCGGTGGCGGGGAAAAACAAAAGCGCCCGGTGAACAAGGCAACCAGACGCTCACTGCCCGCTTTGAGCGCTCCCCGCCGTCCTACCGTCCTACCTTGAAATTTTTTGAACTTCCCGTGCGTAAATTATACAACAAGTGCCTTCAGCGCACAAGCCTTCCGGTTTAACCAAGAAAACGTTACAGGTAAAAGCCCGCACGCCGGTTATAAATCACTGCTCACCGTACTGCTGCCGTCCAAAAGCCGCCCCGGGCGGGCCTGCCTTAAGACCAAAAACCGGGTGGCGCTGGCGGGTGTGCCGCTGGCATCCGCCGCCAGGACTTCCAGGCCGTATATTTCAGAAAGCCTCGCCGGCCCCAGTGCCGCCCACGGCCTGCCCGCCCTTCCCACCAGCCGGGCAGCGGCCGCTGTGCTGGGTGCGCTTTTTGTCGCCGCTGCGGGCAGCTGCTGGCGCAAAAAGCCGGCACACTGGGCCAGTGCCTGGGGATGGGAAACCACCAGCTCGATTTCGTCAAGAGTTATACCCGGCGGGGCCAGCAGGCTGTGCTGCACCGGCAAAACGATTTCACCGCTCACTTCCACCTGCGGGCAGCGGGCAAACATCAAAAGCGCCTCTTTGACCGGGCCGGCTACCGTGTTTTCGACCGGCACCACCGCTTCTTCCAGGCAGAAACTGCACAACTTGAAAAATAGCTCCTTTAAGGAACGGCAGGAAACCAGCTTATATGCGCGGGAACCGGAAGAATTTGCGCCGCGGGCGTAAGCGACGGCCGCTTCCTGGGAAAACGTGCCTTTAGGCCCCAAATAGCCGATCCTGCAAACAGACAAGTGTTCTTTCGCCAACAAAGCACACCACCGCCTTTTCTTTAAAATCGTCTAATGAAACTAAAAAGCCGCTTTGCTTAAACGCCAAGGGACGAAAGCAAAGCGGCTTCCGCGGTACCACCCTCATTGGCCCTAAACGCCGGGCCCTCTCTTTTTTCCAGGTACGGGAGGAACCAGCCAAAAACATGCCGCCGCATTTGGCATCCTCCGATACCCTCCCCCGGTAACGTGGGGGCTACGGCTGCGCCTACGCGCCGCGCTGCGGAGTTATGCGCGGTTTCAGCGTGCATCTCCAGAGCGAACTTCAGCCGGTTCTGTGCCCGGGGGTGCTTTCAGTCGCCGACACCCCCTCCCTGGGGACCCTCCCCGGCCTACTCCTCTCCTTCACCGATTTTACAGGGTTTTGTTCATTATTTATTTTTAATTAGCTCTTATGATAAGCGCGCAGCACACAAAAGTCAAGCAAAAATTTTTGATTTTTTGTGCGCTCTTTTTTTATAGTATTTATACTTTTAATAGTATTATATTTTTATAAGTTCGTAATTCCTGGTGCCCAGTCCCATTTCCTCGGCGTAAGACAACTGCCGCCTCCAGTCAACCCCCGGGTAGAGGGTGCCGAACACGTCCAAAGTCCCCCTTTTGCCTTCCAGCCGGCTGCCCGGCAGCACCTCTTCGGCGTTTACCAGGTCTATACAGGCCTGGTCCAAGGCTACCGGGTCTTTAGAGGCCAGGATGCCTATGTCCCTTACCAGCGGGGCATCGCTGAAGCCGTAGCAGTCGCACTCGGGGGAGACGTCGGTCACAAAGGTTATATAGCCGCACTTGCCTTTTTTGTTTTTTACGGCGCCGGCCGCGTACTCGACGATCTTCTCCTGGATGGCGTCCGGCTCCGTTTTCCAGTTTACAGCTATGGCGTGCGCCGGGCACGTCACCGTGCACTCACCGCACCCTATGCACTTGCTCTCGTCGATGACGCAGGTTTTGCCCGCCACCGCCATGGCGCCGGCCGGGCACCAGGCCAGGCACTTTCCGCACCCGCGGCACTTGGCGGGGTTCACTTTGGGAAGGACGTCCGAGTGCATCATCTGCTTGCCGCTCCGGCAGCCGCAGCCCATGCCCAGGTTCTTTAAAACCCCGCCAAACCCCGTCATCTCGTGCCCTTTAAAGTGCGTCACGGCGACCATCGCGTCGGCGTGGTAGACGGCTGAGGCTATTTTTACTTCTGCAAAGTGTTTGCCGCCGACCTCCACCGGGATGTAGTCCTTGCCGGTAAGACCGTCGGCAATGATCAGCGGCGCGTCCACCACGGCGTAGGCAAAGCCGTTTTCAATGGCCGTTACCAGGTGTTCTACGGCATTGGAACGGCTGCCCACATAAAGAGTGTTGGCGTCGGTCAAAAACGGCTTTCCCCCTTCTCTCTTCACGAGGTTGACTAGGCGGCGCAAAAACTGCGGCCGCACATAACCGGTGTTGCCCCGCTCGCCGAAGTGGAGTTTTAAAGCCACTAAGTCGCCTTTTTCTACCAGAGAAGAAAAACCCGCCTTTTCCCAGAGCATCTCTACTTTTTCCAAAAGGCCTTTTTTGTGCTGGGCCCGCATATCGGTAAAGTAAACTTTGGCGGACAACGCGGCCACCCCTTTTACTTTCTTGCTTTAATTTTTTTGCTTTAATTCTTCAGCTGCTCGCCGTTTTCCTTTTCCAGGGGCCTGCTTTCAAAGGTTATTTCTCCGCCGGTTTCGGACAAGCCGGCGATCACCTTCACATTGCCGGCCTCCCGGCCCCTCTCCAAGAGGTAGAGGGACAGCGGGTTTTCTAAGCGGCGCTGGATGACCCGTTTCAAGGGGCGGGCCCCGTAAACGGGGTCAAAGCCTTCGGCGGCCAGCAACTCTTTGACCTGCGGCGTCACTTCCAGCTCCACGCCTCTGGCGGCCAGGCGCTCGCACAAAAGGCCCAACTGGATGTCCACGATCTTGACGATCTCGCCGCGGCCCAAACCGTTGAAAATGACCACTTCGTCGATGCGGTTTAAGAACTCCGGCCGGAAAGCCGAGCGCAGCTCTTCCCAGACTTTTTGTTCAATGACCTTTCTTTCACCGCCAAAAGAGGCAAAGTACTGGCTGCCCAGGTTGGAGGTCATGATCACCACCGTGTTGCGGAAGTCCACGGTACGGCCGTGGCTGTCGGTCAGCCGGCCGTCGTCGAGGAGCTGGAGCAGGATGTTGAAAACGTCCGGGTGGGCCTTCTCGATCTCGTCAAAGAGGATGACGGAGTACGGCCGGCGGCGCACGGCTTCCGTGAGCTGCCCGCCCTCTTCATAGCCTACGTAGCCGGGCGGGGCTCCGATCAGGCGGGAAACGGCGTGCTTTTCCATGTACTCACTCATGTCAAAACGCAAAAGCGCACGCTCGTCGTCGAAGAGGAAAGCGGCCAGGGCTTTAGCCAGTTCGGTTTTGCCCACGCCTGTAGGCCCGAGGAAGATAAAGGAACCTAAAGGTCTGTTGGGGTCGGAAATGCCGGCCCGCGACCGGCGGATGGCGCTGGCCAGCGCCGCTATGGCGTGATCCTGGCCTACTACCCGGCTGCGCAAGTGCTCCTCCATGCGCAAAAGCTTTTGCACCTCGCCCTCCAGCATGCGGGCCACGGGTATGCCGGTCCAGCCGGCTACCACTTCGGCGATGTCTTCTTCGTCTACTTCTTCTTTGAGCATCTTGTGCTCTTTTTGGATTTCGGCCAGCTTTTGGTTGTACTCCTGCAGCTTCTTGTTGAGTTCTGGCAGGACGCCGTAGCGCAGTTCGGCCACTTTGCCCAAGTCGGCCTCCCGCTCGGCCGCCTGCTCTTTGAGCTTGGTCTCCTCGATCTTCTCTTTGACCTCGCGGATGGCGGAAATGAGCTCTTTTTCCCTGCGCCACTGCTCTTTGAGCTTCTCCATGCGCTCTTTGAGCTGGCTAAGTTCTGCCTCGATCTTGGCCAGCCGCTCCTGGCTGGGCCGGTCCTGCTCGCGCGCCAAAGCCTGCTTTTCAATTTCCAGCTGGCGCACCCGGCGGTCCACCTCGTCGATCTCCGCCGGCATGCTGTCTATCTCGATGCGCAGGCGGGAAGCCGCCTCGTCCACCAAGTCGATGGCCTTGTCGGGCAGGTAACGGCCGCTGATGTAGCGGTGGGAGAGCACGGCCGCGGCCACCAGGGCCGAGTCTTTAATGCGCACGCCGTGGTGCACCTCGTACTTCTCTTTTAACCCGCGCAGGATGGCGATAGTCTCTTCCACCCCCGGCTCGCCGACGTAAACGGGCTGAAAGCGGCGCTCTAAAGCGGCGTCTTTTTCCACGTGCTCCCTGTATTCGTCTAAGGTGGTGGCGCCAATGCAACGCAGCTCGCCCCTGGCCAGGGCAGGTTTTAGCATGTTGGCGGCGTCCATAGCGCCTTCTGCCGCACCGGCCCCCACCAGGGTGTGCAGCTCGTCGATGAAGAGGATTATTTCGCCCTCCGCCTCGTTGATCTCTTTGAGGACGGCTTTTAAGCGGTCTTCAAATTCTCCCCTGTACTTTGAGCCGGCCACCAGCGAGCCGATGTCCAGGGCCAAAAGCCGCTTGTTTTTAAGCCCTTCAGGTACATCGCCGGCCACAATGCGCTGGGCCAGCCCCTCCACGATGGCCGTCTTGCCCACCCCAGGCTCGCCGATTAACACGGGGTTGTTTTTGGTGCGGCGGGATAAGACCTGGATGACCCGCCGGATCTCCGAATCGCGCCCGATCACCGGGTCGAGCTTGCCGCGGCGGGCCAGGTCAGTGAGGTCTTTAGTAAAGCGGGCAAGGGCCTGGTACTTGTCCTCGGGGTTCTGGTCGGTAACACGCTGGCTGCCGCGGATGTCTACCAGCGCTTGGTAAATTTTATCGGGAGTAACGCCGCGGGCGCGCAAAAGCCGCCCCGCCCCCTCCTGCGGCTTTTGGGCCATGCCTAAAAGGAGGTGCTCCGTGCTCAGGTACTCGTCCTTTAAGCGCCCGGCTTCACTCCACGCCAACTCTATAATCTCCGCCAGCTGGCGGGAGATATACACGCCTGCGCCGTGCACGGCCGGCAGCCGCTTAATTCCGCTTTCCACCTCTTTCTTTAACCGCTCTACGTCCACTTCCAGCCGGCGCAGCACTTGCACGGCAACGCCCTCTTCCTGGGCCAAAAGCCCGGCCAAGAGGTGCAGGTCCTCCATCTGCTGGTGGCTGTGCTGGGCCATCAGCCGCTGGGCCGTTTCAAAGGCTTCCTGGGCCTTTAAAGTGAGTTTATCCAAACGCAAAAGTGTTCACCCCTTTCCCTTACCTGTAATTCTTACCTGTAATTATTATTTATCTATTTTTTACCAGTTTAAAGAGGTTCTGGCGCGGGTCTACCCGGCTTTGGGCGGCCAGTTTGCGGTAAAGCTCTTTTTCTTCCGGCGTGGGCGATTCCGGAATTACCACTTTCACTTTCACCAGAAGGTTTCCCGGGCTGCCGCCGCCGGGACTGGGCAAGCCCAAGCCGCGCAGGCGAAAGACCTTGCCGGACTGAGTGGCCGGCGGTATTTTCAGGGTTACCGGCCCTTTTAACGACGGTATTTCTACACTGGCTCCCAGCACGGCCTCGTGGGGGAAAAGCGGCACTTCGCACTCTAAGTCGCCGCCGTCCAAAACCTTAAAAAGGGGGTGCTCTTTCAGTTTGACCACCAGGTAAATATCGCCCCCCGCCGGACCGCTGCCGCGGCGCAGCCGCACTTTGTAACCGTCCCTTACCCCGGGCGGGATTTTCACCTTCAAGCGGCGGCCGTCCGCCAGAATCTCTTTTTCCACGCCAGCGTAGGCTTCTTCTAAAGTGAGCTCCAGCGGCGCTTCAACGCCGCTCACCGGCCATGCCCTTGCGCTTGCACCCCGCTCCGTCTCAAAACCGGTCCCAGAAGACCATCTCTTTCCCCAGAAAAAGCCGGCGTCAGTGAAGGGGTCAAGGTCGCCGAAAAACATCTTAAAGAAGTCGCTAAAACCGCCGTAGTGCGGGCTTTCAAAGCTCACGCGAAAACCGCCTGGGCCGGCTTCCTGCCAGCGGCCAAAACCGCCGGCAAAGCGGCTGAAATCGTAGTTTTCCCAGTTGCTGCCCAGTTCATCGTACCTCTTGCGCTTTTCCGGGTCGCTCAAAACTTCGTATGCCTCGCTGATCTCTTTAAACTTCTCTTCGGCTTCCCTGTTGCCCGGGTTGGCGTCCGGGTGGTAGCGGCGGGCGAGCTCCCGGTAAGCCTTTTTGATAGTCTTAATATCGGCATCCTTATCTACGCCCAGTATCTTGTAGTAGTCCTTGAACTGCACGCAGTTTCACCCCCTTTGCTCTATAGGTAATGCATATACAAAAAAAGCCGGGCCTGCCGGGCATGTAGTGTGCACATGTATTTTTAATTTTTAAATCCGTGCTTATTCTTCAATGGTAATACAGAATTCTCTCTTTTTGGCCTTTTCTTCCTTGGGGAGGGTCACTTCCAAAACGCCGTCCTGGTAGCGGGCTTTAATCCCGTCCTCCTTAACCGGCACGTCCACGGAGAAGGAACGGGAGAAGGCGCCGTAACTGCGCTCCACGCGCAGGTAATTTACTCCTTCCTCTTTTTCTTCCTTCTTGCGCTCCCCGCTGATGGTCAGGATATTGTCGCGGTAGGTCACTTTAATGTCGTCTTTCTTTAAACCGGGGAGCTCTGCCCTCACCACGACGGCGTCGGGCGTGTCCTTGATATCGACCGGGAAGGACCAGCCCGCGACCGTTCCCGCATCGGGGAACTTCCACAAGCGCAAGTTTTCATCAAAGAGTTTGTTAATGGACTGCTGCAGAGAAGCCAGCTCACGGAACGGATCCCACTTTACCAGCGCCATAATTCTGCACCTCCTCGTGAATTTCATAAATTTTTTATTACCGGTTAACTGCCCGGCAGTCCCTCTTGATTTTGACTATTCTTGACTTTAGTATAAACTGGTTTTTTTGGCTTTGTCAATACCTTTTTAGTTCTTTGATTAAATTTTTTTGAAATTTTTTATAGGTGCTTACAAATTTCTGCCCCGCTGTCTTTTGCCCTTGCAGTTGCCGGCAACCAAAGTTTACAATAGTAATGGCAATATAAGCAAATTTTTAAAATTGGGGAGGAAACGCGGGTGTACGTGCGCGATTATATGACGCCAAACCCCATTACCATAAGCAAAAAAACGGGCATTTACGAAGCTCTGCAGATAATGAAAAATTACAAAATCCGCCAGTTGCCGGTTGTGTCGGAGGGCAAGCTGGCAGGCATAGTCACGGAAAAAGATCTGCTCACGGTTTCCCCTTCCCCAGCTACTTCTTTAAGCGTCCACGAATTAAACTACCTCCTGGCCAAAATGACTGTGGCCGAAGTCATGGTCAAAAACCCCATCACCGTCACCCCCAAGACAACCCTGGAAGAGGCCGCCGTACTCATGAGGGAGCACAAAATCAACAGCGTGCCTGTCCTCGACGGTGACAGGCTGGTAGGGATCATCACGGTAACCGATATTTTCGACGCCCTGATCAAATTCTTCGGCTACGGCAAGCCGGGCACCAGGCTGGTCATCACCTCCCGGGACAGGGCCGGCCTTCTTTACGATATAACCAGGGTAATAAAAGACTTCGGCGCTGCTGTTCTAAGCATCCTCTGTGATATAAAAGAAGATAAAACAGTAAACGTCATGGTCCGTCTAGAAGCCGCCAGTACAGACGATCTCATTGCCGCTTTAAAAGAAGCCGGCTTCGAAGTCACTTTCGTTAAACCCGCTTAAAATTTAAAAGCGGCCGCTGGCCGCGGCGAAAAAAGCTTCTTAAAGCACCCGGTTTTTAAAACCGGGTTATTTTTTTTCGGCGCCGGGTTAATTTATACCGCATTTAAATGTGTTTTTTGGGTCAAAATAACATTACAAGGGAGGTGGTTTTCTTTGCAAATAACCGATAAAGAACTCTCCTACATCGGTGACCAGCTCAAAGTGGAGGCACTGGCTATTGCCAAATGCATGTCTTACGCCCAGCAGTCCAACGATCCCCGCCTCCAGCAGCTGTACACCAGAGCAGCCGAAAGGCACCGCAGCCACTACGAAACCCTGCTGCGGCACGTGCAAAGCGCAACTCCGCCAAGACAGTTTTAGGAGGTGAAAACGTGATTGATGAAAGGGAGCGCTTGACAGACTCGCTGATTACACAAAAGTATATTGCCCACGGGTACAACGCCGCTGCTTCGGAGGCGGCCAACAGTCACCTTATGGAAACATTTATGAGCCTTTTAAGGGACGAACACCAAATCCAACACGAAATGTTCCACGAAATGCACAGCCGGGGCTGGTATCAGGTCAAAATGGCCAGCGCTAATGATGTAAACCAGAACCTGACCAGGTGGAACCAGGACTACCAGCGCTTGCAAAGCACTGTGTTCCGCCAGCCCGGCATACACCAGCCCTACCAGCCGGGAATTTCGCCGGGAATTCCCCAGTACGGATTTGGGGCGGGAGCAGGCGTGCACCAGATGACCGGTGAAATCGCCCACCAGGTGCAGCAGAGCCCTTACCGCCCGCCGCAAAACCCGGTATCATAACCTGGACCCCCGTTCATTCACCCCCAAAACTGCGGTTTGGGGGTGGTTTTTTTATCCTAAAAAACCGTTTAAATCGGTTTTTTGTCTTTTTAACCTCTCAATACGGTAACTAAATGATAAACTATTAAGTTAGTTATAATGTTATTGTAAAATAAAGATAAGTCAAAAGACGGTTAACTGCCGCCTTTTTTTACTTGAAGACCTAAAAGCCAGGAGGTAAACCATGACCGCCGCAAAAAAATCCATGGAAAGTCTTTTAACGGAAATGAGAGTATTTAACCCTCCGCCTAGCACAGTAGAGAAATCCCGCTTAAAGAGCAGGCAGGAAAGAGAAGAGATGTACCGTCGCTCTATAGAAGACCCTGCCGGTTTCTGGGCCGAAATGGCCGAAGAGCACATCGACTGGTTTAAGAAGTGGGAGGCAGTGGAAGAGTACAGCTTCCAGGGGGACGTTTTTGTGCGCTACTTCCGCGGCGCCAAGCTCAACGCCGCTTACAACTGCCTTGACCGCCACCTTAAGGGCTGGCGGAAAAACAAGGCCGCCATCATCTGGCAGGGCGAACCGGACGAAGAAGTTAAGACCTACACCTACTTGCAGCTGCACCGGGATGTCTGCAAGTTTGCCAACGCCCTAAAAAGGCTGGGCGTAAAGAGGGGTGACCGGGTAACTCTTTACATGCCCATGATCCCGGAGCTTCCCATAGCCATGCTGGCCTGTGCCCGTATCGGCGCCATACACAGCGTCGTCTTCGGCGGCTTTAGCGCCGAGTCTTTGCGCGACCGCATCCTGGACTGCGGCGCTGAAACAGTGATTACGGTTAACGGCGGCCTGCGCGGCGGCAAGGTTCTCTCCTGCAAGGAAACCGTCGACCAGGCCTTAAAAGAATGCCCCGGGGTGAAAAACTGCATTGTCGTCAGGCGGTTAAATGATAAGCCCTGTTACATGGAGCCGGGCCGCGACCACTGGTGGCACGAGCTCATGCAGGCCGCGCCTGACACCTGCGAACCGGAAGAAATGGACGCCGAAGACCCGCTCTTTATCCTCTACACCAGCGGCAGCACCGGCAAGCCCAAAGGCGTATTGCACACTACCGGCGGCTACCTGCTCTTCGCCACCGTTACTTTTAAGTACGTCTTCGACTACCAGGACGACGATGTCTTCTGGTGCACGGCGGACATCGGCTGGGTGACCGGCCACAGCTACATCGTCTACGGGCCGCTGTCAGCCGGCGCCACTGTCCTCATGTTTGAGGGCGTTCCCAACTACCCGCAGCCGGACCGTTTCTGGCAGGTAGTGGAAAAACACCGGGTAAATATCTTCTACACCGCTCCTACGGCCATCAGAGCCATGATGAGGGAGGGCGAGAGGTGGCCGCTGAGCAGGGACTTGAGCAGCCTGCGCCTTTTGGGCACGGTGGGTGAGCCCATCAACCCCGAAGCCTGGATGTGGTACTACCGGGTAATCGGTGGCGGGAGGTGCCCCATTGTCGATACCTGGTGGCAGACAGAAACGGGCGGCATACTGATAACGCCGCTTCCCGGCAGCACGCCTACCAAACCGGGGTCGGCCACCCTGCCCTTTTTCGGCATCACCCCAAAAATCATACGCCAGGACGGCAGCGAAGCCGGCGTCAACGAGGGCGGCTACCTGGTTATCGACAGGCCCTGGCCGGGCATTATGCGCGGAGTTTACGGCGAACCGAACAGGTTTAAAAACACCTATTTTGTTCAGTACCCCGGCTACTACTTCACCGGCGACGGAGCGCGCAAAGACGAAGACGGCTACTATTGGCTCATGGGCCGGGTGGACGATGTGATCAATGTCTCCGGGCACCGCCTGGGCACAGCAGAAATAGAAAGCTCCCTGGTAGCCCACCCCAAAGTGGCCGAGGCAGCCGTTGTCGGCTACCCGCACGACATAAAAGGAGAGGGCATCTTTGCTTACGTCACCTTAAAGGACGGGGTGGAACCCTCCGAGGAGCTGCGGCAGGAGCTCATCAAGCACGTCCGCAAAGAAATAGGGCCCATCGCTTCTCCCGACGTCATCATCTTTACAAAGGCCCTGCCCAAAACCAGAAGCGGCAAGATTTTGCGCAGAATACTAAGAAAACTGGCTGCCGGCGAAGCCGACCAGCTGGGCGACGTAACCACCTTGGCCGACCCGGCCGTGGTAGAAAGCCTCATAAAAGAATGCCGCACCGTCACCCAATAAGTTAATCCCGCGGTGCCAGGCACCTAATTTTTAACTTTTTAAGCTGGAACTTTTGAGCCGCCTCCTGCGTCAGTAGTAGTAAAAAGGCGCGGGAGGAATTTTTATGGCAAAGCGCGCCCTGGTAATTTTATCTCTCAGCTTGGCCCTGGTTATGGCCCTTGCGGGCAGTGTGAGGGCGGCCAAAACCATCAGCCTGATCATCAACGGCTCCAGGCACAGCATCAGCAGTTATACTGTTGACGGACAGGTGATGGTGCCGCTGGAGGAAGTGGTTGGCCTTTTGGGAGGCACATTTGTGTGGGATGCGGAGGGGGAAACGGCTGTTATTAACCTCCCCGTGCACCAGAGCCCCCAGGGAAATAATTTAGACGACAGCTGCATCATTAATGTAACCCGCATCACGGAAGGTTTGAGTATACTTGCCGTGGCCGGAGAAGTAACCAATATCAGCAGTTCAAAACTGCACTCACTCACTGTTCACGGAAGCTTGCTCGACGCTTCTGGCGCAGAGCTGACCAGAACTTATATTTACCGGTTAAACCCTTCTGAGCTGCAGCCCGGCGAAACGGGCACTTTTGAAATCATCTTCTTGGACTACGACAAGTACAGGGACATTAACAAGGGTTACAGAATTTACGTGCAGGGTTTTCCTCTCTAAAAAAATTATAAGCATTAAAAAAATTAAGCCCCCCATAAACAAGGGGGGTTTTGCTTGTCATACAGGCTTTATACCTGCACCACTTTTTTTACTTCCGGAATTTCCTGCTTGAGCACCCGCTCAATCCCCTGCTTTAGGGTGATGGTAGCACCGGGTCAGCCGCCGCAGGCTCCTTTTAAGCGCACCTTCACCAGTCCATCGGCACTTACATCGACCAGCTCAACGTCACCGCCGTCGCGCTGCAAAAACGGGCGAACTTTGTTTAGTACTTCCTGGACTCTTTCCTTCATGCCTTTTGACCCCCCTTCGTTACTGCTTATTATAACGTGGCTTCTCTATTAATATGCAAAACAAGAGCCAGCCGCCTTACCCACATTTTACCCTTTGTTCTGCCTTATTACAAGAAAAAACCTTTCGCCCTCCGCTTTCGCCGGGCGGGGGCGAAAGGTTTTTAGTCCTCTTTATTTTAATTTATTATTTATTCCAGGTCAACCCTGATAGTGGCCGTCTCAACGTTCTCAACCAGGGAAGCGAGCAGTTTTTTCTGCCGTTCGAGTTCCACCTGCACTGCTGCCAGGCGCTCAAGCACACCGGTACTTGCCTCCGGGCCGTCGGCTAATGCTTTAAGCGCCTGCTCTTCAGAAGACAGTTCTTTAATCTTCTCCTCGCAGGCCAGGTACTTGTCAGTAGCGTCTACTGCGCTGATCTGGCGCAGGATAGAACTACCCATTGCCTGGATTAAGTCAATGGTTTCCTTAAATTTTTCCGCCGGCACTTTAACGGTTATGGAGCTTTCACTTTTACTCAGAATGGAACCGCCGCATGAAGCAGCTGCACTGGCAATGTCGTTACAGGCTTTTGGCCAATCAACTGCCGGCTTTAAGGTAAGCCGGGCGCTGCGCACCAGCCGGCTGCCCTCTTTGCTGGCCACGGGCAGGTAACCGTAAGCTACCTGCTGGGAGATCACTCCTTCTTTAACTGCCACTGTACGCGGGGCTGCTGCCGTTTTGGAGGCACCGCCGCTTGCGGATCCATAAGCCTGCTCTGCCAAAAGGCTCAACAAACGCTCTTCTTTGGGTGTTAGCCAGCTGGTTTCTTTTGCCTCTTCACCGGGCAGAGCCGCGCCGGCCTCTTCCTCTGCCGGCGGCAATGCCGTGCTGGCCTCTTCACTGCCTGTGCTTTCGGCCGCGTAACCGCTACCCCCAGCATAAGGGTTTAGAGATACTTCTCCGCCGGCTGGGGGCAGCTCTTTTGAGGCCACCGCTGCCGTGCCCGGCTGCGTACTTACCATACCGGGCTTGCCCCAATTAACGGGCGGGCCGTAGGTGTAAAACGTTATACCCGCCACCAGCACAAAGGCAGCGGCTGCCGCCACCAGCGGCGACCAGCGGCCGCGGGCCAGCTCACGCAAACAGACCACTGCTTTCCCCAGGCGGCCGGCCGGCTTTGAGGCCCTTTTGGGCAGGGACCTCACTTTCTCCATCACACCAGCACTAAAATTTGCAGGCGGCACAAGGTCGGGGAGGGCTTTGAGGTGTGCCAGTGCCTCTAAAAGGGCGCGCTGCTCCGCCCGGCATTCCGGGCAGGAAGCCAGGTGGGAAGACAGCGCCGCCTCCTCCCCCGGGTCGAGCATCCCGTCAAGGTAGGGGGAGAGCAGTTCCTTTACTTTGAGGCACTGCATTTTTCATCCCTCCTTACCTTGCTAGACGAGAATCCCGGCCTAAAAGTTCCCACTTTTCGCTGAATTTTTCTTTAAAAGATTGCCTTGCTCGATTTAGCCGCGACTTTACTGTTCCCAGCGAGCAGTTCATTACACCGGCAATTTCCTCGTAGCTCATCCCCTGGATCTCCCTCATTACCAGCACCAGCCGGTGCTCCTCGGAAAGGGAGTTGAGGCACTCCTGGATAGTTTCGTTTAACTCCTTCCGCTCAACGGCTTCTTCGGGGGAAGGGATAAATATGCCCATCTTCTGCCCGGCGCCCTGGTAATCACCGGCCGCCGCCTCACCGCTGTTGTCGTTTAAGGAGAGGGACCCGTGCTTTTGCTGGCGGCGAATTTCGTCGCGGCAGGCATTAGCAATAATGCGGTACAACCAAGTCATGAAGCTGGATTCGCCACGGAAGCCGGGCAGAGCCTGGTACAAGCGCAGGAAAGTCTCCTGGGCGAGATCCAGCGCGTCGGCGTGGTTTCCCAAAAAACGGTAGGCAATGGTGTAAACCTTGCTTTCGTAGCGGCGTACCAGCTGTTCAAAAGCATCTAAGTCGCCGTTCTTGCTCCTTTGAATGAGTACTTCGTCCGGTATCCCGTCTGGCGGCTGCATCTCCACCCTCCTTTTGCCCGTCAAGTGGGGGGTACTGCTAGCCCTGCGGCCACTCCCAAACCGGCCGGCCCAGCTACCGAACTTCTCCCCGGCTCCCCCGGCCC
>CAZLAK010000004.1:0-12761 GCA_964557545.1 uncultured Pelotomaculum sp. | reverse complement strand
GGAGAAGAAAGGGCAATGCGGTAACCCACCTCCGGGTGGCGCACAATCTCCTCCCATTCCTTTGGCGTCAGCGGCTCCTTTTTCATCAATATGTGCTCCGGTATCCCTAATTTTCCAATGTCGTGTATTTCGGCTAAAAGCTGGAGATCGTCCATCTCTGCACGCGACAAGCCCACAGCCTCACCCAACAAGCAGGCGTACTGTTTTACTCTCTCCGTATGGCCTTTGGCTACAAAATCCTTGGCTGCCAAAGCCGCCTTAAGAACGTGAATTACTGCCCCCCGGTACTGGCTGCCCCGCGCCAGCTTGTCCCTGTACATTTTGTCATCGGCCTCCCGGCAGAGGTCCCGCAAGTTTGAGGCAGGCCCTTCCGCCGTCGCCGTCCCCAAGGAAAGGCGAAAGAGAAGGTCGGGGTTTTTGTTGTTGGTTTCTTCTACGGCCTCTATCACCCTCTGGGCGATTGCTTCTGCCTCCGTCTTGCCCGTGTTTGGCAACAGAATAACAAATTCGTCTCCCCCAATGCGTGCTACCGTGCCCTTTTCTCTTACGGCCCCGGTTATAGCCGCCGCTGCCCGGCGTAAAAGTTCATCCCCCAACTCGTGACCAAAAGCATCGTTTACCAACTTGAGGTTGTCCAGGTCGCACAAAATAATGCTCACCGGGTAGAATTCGCCACTTTCCAGCCGGCGCAATTCCTTCTCAAAGTAAGCGCGGTTGTAAAGACCGGTAAGTACATCGTGGGAGCTGATGTACTTAAGCTGCTGTTCCTGGTAGAAGAAGCCCAGCAACTCACCAATCCTTTTGGAAAGAATATCTAGCAGGCGGCGCTCACAGGGCTGGAAAGGTTCTTCCCTTTCCAGGTATAAAAAACCCATTGAACGCGTTTCTCCCAACTCGCGCACGTACACGTGAGGGTGAGTACGCCGTTGTTCTACAAATCCCAGTACGCATTCTAAGCGATCAGTGGACAAGCAATCTTCTAAACCCCACGTTTGGCACATCTGTCCTTTGTTGTTATATTTTGTCAACAAAATAACTCGCTGGCAGCCAAAAAGGCGGTTAACCTTTTCTACTAATTCTACAAACAGCTTTTTCTCCGACCCGGGAAACTCCCAGGCCGAAACTTCGTACAAAACGGCCAGTTCGGCAAAACGGTGTTCCATCATTTCTACCGGCCCCCCACCGTGACCACCAATGTTTTATTGTGGAAAAGGGGTGCCGAGTGGTAAGCTGCCACCTCGCCAAAAGTCAAAAAACCGGCATACGGCACAGTTCCTAATATTTCCCTGTACGTATTGTGTTCCAACTCTTCATTATTTACTAAAAGCGTGCGGGAAACACAGTTAAATAATAGAGCAAATACCGGCGAACTTACCCTGCTCAGCGCCTGGGCGGTTACCTTGCGGGCGGTTTCCAGGATGGTAAGAGGCTGGGCGTGCATCAGGTAAGCTACGGCTTTGGAGGGTGCCTCAGTGGCCAGCTCAATCGCCCCGCCGGGTAAAAAACGCAAGGGATCGCGCATGATAAACCTCCCCGCCGCATTGGGCATTCCCAAAGGGTATTCAAGTCCCTTTTCCGGCAATTTTTCCGGCTCTATTCCCCCCAGCCGCTCCGCATAAACCAAAAACGCCGGCCTGGCATCCAGTTCATAGACCACCTTGCCCCGCGCTTTGGTGATCACCAGGGGAGGACCAACCGGCTTCCACCCGTGATCCGCCAGAGAATGGCAGGGAAGGCCGGTAATCAAGGCGGCGGCCACTGCCCCACTGGCCACACGTTTTTCAGTTATCTGGTAAGTTTGCATAAAGCGCAGGTTATCGCCTGTTCCCCCGCCGGTGTAGGTAAACCCTGGCCCCAGCACATCGTACAGCCCGCAGAGCATCTCTGTAATGCCGTCGGCCAGCCCGTCCGGAAAGACGAACACTGTGCCGGCCGAAGCCCCACTGCCGGCCAGTAATTCTTTACCCAGCTGGCGGCCAGTCTCCCAAGGCTCACTACCGGCAAATTCGGCAACGGCCGTTACCCCCCGGATTTCTTCCCCCGCCAGAGCCAACACAGCTACGCCTTCTTTCCATATGCCGGCCGGCGTAATAACGCCTGCCCCACAGGCGCCTACCAACGGCACCTCTCCCGCTTCCTGCAGGACACCCGCCAAAATTTCTTCTTGCTGGTAATTACTGGTAGTGAAAACAAATAAGATAGCCGGCCGCCCCAAACCTCTCAAAGCCCGGCGGGTAGCTTCCCTCCCCGCCTCGCGGGAGACCTTAAGGCAGCTCCATCCTGCACCGGCCCGCACCAATCCTTCCACCCTTCTCAATATTAATAATTTAATTAATAATTCTCTTTTAATTTGGGGAAGGAAATAAAAAACAAGGAAAGAATAAGAGATAACAATGCAATTAACTGATAATAAGCACACGCACTAGAACCCTGCTTTAACATTATATCATTCATTTAAAATAAATTAAAAACAAAAAGTTCTTGTTGGCTGGAAGTTTTACTTATTACTTAGCCGTTATGTGCTTTTAGGGGGCCGGTTTAATAATGGTAAAGGCAGGCGCAATTCCTTCACCAAAAGACAGGTACCGTATCCTGGTGGTAGAAGACAGCACCCTCGTCCGGGGCATTATTAGGAAGCACTGTCTGGCGGCAGAAATTGATGTTGTTGAGTGTGAAACTTTGGCTAGTGCCAGGGAACTGCTAAAAATTATCAGCCCGGATTTAATTGTACTCAACGTAGTGTTGCCCGACGGTCTAGGAACTGACTTTTGCCGCGAAATCAGGGAAAGCGAGCGCTTAAAGTGGATACCTGTTATTTTATTAACTGCTCTCAACAACCTGGAGATAATGAAAGAAGGCTACGATCGCGGGGCGGACGACTACATAATAAAGCCATTTTCTCCGGAAGAATTTATCCTGCGGGTAAAAAGCCGCATCCGGCGCGCCAAGGCGTGGCAATACGAGTCCATGCTCGATTCTTTAACGGGTTGTCATACCCGCGGTTATTTTCAAGCCAGGCTGGAAGAGGAAGTTTTTCGCGTTATAAGACAAAGGACAGTTTTTAGTTTATTAATTATTGATTTGGACGACTTTAAAAAGGTCAACGACACTTACGGCCACCTGGCCGGCGATCACGTCTTAAGCGAGTTTGGAAGAACTTTAAGAGCAAACTTTAGAAAAAATGATGTTGTCGCCCGCTACGGCGGGGAGGAATTTGCCGTGCTTTTGCCGGAAACGGAAGTGTCCACCGCCGTTAAAGTAGTAAAAAGGGTACGCGAGGCCTGGCTGAACCACCGCCTGGTTGTACCGGGAGCCAACAAACCATTACGGATAACCTTCAGCGGTGGAGCGGCGGAAAGCACCATTAAAGAGGTTACGGCCAACAAGTTGCTGGCCGCTGCCGATAAAGCGCTGTACAGGGCTAAAGCTTCAGGGAAAGACTGTATCGTCTGCACCCAGAACAGCTTTGACTGAGTAAAAAGCGAACTTTGAAATTCTAAATTTTTTTAATTTTTTAAGTCTCTTTTAACTTTCTAGATCACTTGCTTTAAAAAGGCCCAAAAAGGCTTCTACTACTGCCGGATCAAAATGCTTACCAGCCTGGTTTTTGATGTAGGCCAGGGCCGCTTCGGGTGTCCAGGGTGGGCGGTAAGGTCGCGGCGAAAGCAGGGCGTCCCAGACATCCACCACCGCAAATATGCGGGCCAAAAGAGGTATCTGGCTGCCCCGCAATCCGCTCGGGTAGCCGGTTCCGTCCCACTTTTCGTGGTGGTAATACGGAACATCCAGCGCCGGGCGCAGGTGTTCAATGCCCGAGAGCATTTCCCAGGCGTAAACCGGGTGGCGCCGCATAATCTCCCACTCTTCTTCTGTAAAGTGCCCGGGCTTGTGCAAAATGCTGTCCGGCACACCCAGTTTGCCGATGTCGTGCAAGAGCGCTCCGCGGCGCAAGTGCAAGATCATTTCGTCCGGCAGGCCCATCGCCCGGGCCACCCTCACCGCCAGATCCGCTACCCGCCGGCTGTGCCCTTCCGTTTCTTGGTCCCTAAGGTCCAAAGCGCGCGCCAGGGCCTCGATTGTACCGTCGTAGGCCCGCTCCAGCTCCCGGTGGGAACTGCGCAAGTTTTCCACGAGTTGGGCGTTGTCCACGGCAACGGCCGCCTGCCGGGCCAAAGACTTAAGGTAATCCCGCTGCTCTGCGGTTAAAACATCGGACGAGCGGAAAAACACCTCCAAGAGCCCCTTTACTTCCCCGCGGGCCACCAGCGGGACACCAGCGCAAGCCGCAAGGCCCGCCGCCGCTAAATGCGGTGCCCGCGGGCAGCCCACTTCTTCCAGGGCAAAAACGTTGACCGGCAGATCCTCGCCCGGCCACCAGGTCAGGCAGCCCTCCCCCCAGCGCAGGCCTCTTTTTTCGTCCGGCAAAGGAACAGTTCCTTTAGCAGCCACTGGCTCCAGGCGGCCCGAACGGGTGTCAAACAGCAGGGCCGCCGCCCCGCTGGCCGCCAACTGCTCCACTACACTGCTTAAAACCACTTCCAGGGTCAAGTGCAGGTCCATACTGGCCAGGATGACGGCGTCAATGCGGCGCAGCGTCTCCAATTGAGCCAGACGCTCCTGCGCCTTCTGGTAGAGCTGCTCGTTTTCCCTGGCCAACGCCGCCTGCCGCTCGAAAAGCCGCCGGCGCTCCAGGGCACCGCCGATAACTTCAGCACAGAGATTGAGAAGCAAAATGTCCTCCTCCCGCCAGCTGCCCGCCGCCTCCACGTTGTCCAGCCCGATAAAGCCGGCCAGGGTTTTCCCGCTAAAGACGGGCAGGACGAGGAGGGACTTTATATCCTGGCTTTCCAGGATCTCTTTTTCCGCCCCTGCTTCGGCCGGCATCTGGCTTACGTCGGTTACATGGATGATCTCTCCTCGCTCTAGCTTGTCCATCCACCAGGGAAATGCGGCCGTAGTTAGGCCCTGCAGGTTTTCTTTTTGTGGGGAAACGCCGGCCGCGCACCACTCGTGGGTGTTGTCCATAATGCAGCCGCCGTCCCGCAGCAAGAAAAGGTAAGCCCTGCCAGCGCGGGCAAAGCCGCCTATTTCTTCCAAGGCAAACTCTACGGCCTCGTCAAATGTTTCCTTAACAAAGCGCGAAGAAACCTGCGCCGCAATTTTTTCAAAGTCCAGCCTTCTTAGCAAGGCGCGTTCGGCTTCTTTTTGGGCGGTTATATCCAGCGCAGAAATAATATATTGGCTGGTACCCGGCAGGGGAGCAATTGTTAAGCAGGCGTCTTTCACTCTACCCCCACCAGCGCGCACCCTGGCCTCCAGGTAGTACGGTGCGGGGGCGAGAGAAGGAATGTCAGAACAACGACCACCTTCTGCCACATTTGACCCTTCATCCCAGAAGAAGAAATCTTGCCACCCCTTTTTGCCAATAATTTCTTCCACGCTGCAGCCAACAAGCCTGGCAAATTCTCCGTTGGCCAGGGTAATAATGCCATCTTCTCCGGCGAGAACGGTGGCCGTACCCGTATTTTCAAAGAGGGCACGGTACTTCTCTTCGGCTAAGGTGGCCTCCCGCTCCGCCCCCCTGACCAGGAAAAGGCTGCCTCCCCCTGCCATTAAAAAAGTCAGCACCAGCAGCACCGACAAAGACAAGGCCCAAAAACTGCTGGCCCCCGTTTTCACGGCCATCGCATATATACTCTCCGCCGGGATGGACAGGCAAGCCACCACCCCGCTACAGTCTTGAGTGCTTTCCTCTTTCCAAAGGGGAAGAGAAACCAAGAAAAATCGCTTATCATCTCTCTCTTCCCACAAAGCCGCCCCTTCCGGGCGTTCAAAAAAAATACTCGTGGGGAGGTCCGCCTTTTTTCCCAGCCAATCCAGCCCGTCGGGAAAGCGCACCAGCACATTGCCGGCGCTGTCCAGCACAGTAAAAACGGTACCCGGGGGCAGGGGAAACTCCGAGGCTACCGCCGCCAGGCGAGAAAGGTCAAGAGCCGCGTATATTACTGCTTTTACATTGCCATTTTCGCCGGTAACCGGAAAGCCGAGATGCAGGGAAGGCTTTCCCGTCACTTTTCCTAAGGCGTACTCCCCTATAGAAAGCCTGCCCGTGGAAACTGCCCTTTGAAAGTAGAGGCGGTCGGCCACATTGACCGGCTCATGCACGGCAACAGCGCTGTATAGAAGGTCACCGCTGGCACTGGCCAAGCCCAAATTGGCCAGGTAATTATTCCCCCGAAAAACACCTTCTAAAACCGGCGCGCAATTACTAACATCCAGTTGGCGGACGGCGGGCAGGCAAGCGAGCACCTCCAAAAGCCTTCCCGCATTTTCCATGGCCTCTTTGTGCACAGTACAAACCGAGCGCAAGAGAGCCAGCGCCTCTTCCTGTGTTTCTTTTTCTGACCGGCGGCTCTGGTCAATTACCAGGTAAAAAACGGCCCCCACAACGGGGAGCAAAGCAACAAGGAAAAGAACAAAGAGGCGGCCCGCTCTCTTGAGCTTAAATTTCATAAGACTGACACTTCCCCCAGCAGTAATTATACAAACAAAACTTTCACATGCAATTCGACACATTTACCCCATTTCCTCCTGGGGGCATTATTTAATTCTACATAGCAGGTCATATTATCAGGTCGTATCGTAATTATTGTATAGATATAGCTTTATTGAATAGATATAGCAGTGTAATCCCGCAATTCTGCGGCAAATTCCAGTATCTTTTCTAACACGCGCTCCCGCCGGGCGTTGACCGCTGCAAAGTCCATGTACGGCACGTAGTAGCCCTCCATCTCGTCGTGCATCTTTTTGGCCCTGGCCAAAAAGGCCACCGCCTGCTCCAGGCACTGCCGGTACATGCCGTGCGCCGCGCCCTTCTCCACCAGGTAAGCCTCATTGATGACCGGATCAACGCAGGTCATGGTGTCGATGACGGTGTCGCCTTTCTTGCGCTGGTAGGCAGATCCGGGAAAAGAGCAGGGAAATGGGTGCCAATATTGCCATCGGTCATTCTGACGTCAGGTACCTCACCGAAAGGGAGGGCATCCCCCTTGGTGTGGCACGGTTTCCCCATCCACGCCAGGCTGGGAGTGGTCGTCAAGATAAACATCGTAATGGTTAAGGGCATCAATGACGGCAACATCCCGGAAATCGTGAAAAAGGTCAAGGAACTGGGGGCGTTTATAACCAACATCATGCCCATGATCCCGGCCGGGGGGGAGCGCCTTTGAAAACCTGCCCCGGACCCCCATGAGGGAAATCAACAAAATGAGAAATATTTGCCAGGCCGATTTGCAGCAGATGTACCACTGCCGTCAGTGCAGGGCGGACGCCGTCGGCCTGCTGGGTGAAGACCGGTCCCTGGAGTTCTTCAACATCGAGTGCTGCGACACCATCGAAAACGGCTTGAGGTACGCGGTTGAAAAGCTCAATAAAAAGGAAGCCGTATAAAATTGCTGAAGTTCGGAGGAGTGATGGAAGTGAACAAACCCAGGCATCATATTTTTGTCTGCACCAGCTCCAGGGTGAGCGGCCGGCAGAAAGTCTTTTGCCACACGAAGGCGTCAATAAATTTTATAAGCAGGTGTCCATGCCTACTTTTTTGTAATACTTCATAAAGTGTAGCAAGGTGCTGCCGGGGACAATGAGGTCCTGAAAGGAGCTTTCGCTTCTTTCGGGACTTTTTTTCAATAAAACTGCTTTTTAAGGAGGGCTATCTTGTGTGTGGAATTACCGGCTGGATAGACTGGGAGGAGGACCTGACCCAAAAGCGCCACATCCTGGACGAGATGGTTGAAACGCTGTCCCGCCGCGGGCCGGACGCCGCCGGGGTATGGGTGTCGCCCCGCGCTGCCATTGGGCACCGCCGGCTAATTGTCGTAGACCCCGAGGGCGGGAGCCAGCCCATGACCCGCCGGCTGGGGGAGCGCACTTATACAATAACCTACAACGGCGAGCTGTATAATACATTAGACTTAAGACGGGAACTGGAATCGCGCGGGCACAAATTCTTCACCCGCAATTCGGACACTGAAGCGCTCCTGGTTGCCTACATGGAATGGGGGGCTGCCTGCGTCGAACGCTTCAACGGCATTTTTGCCTTTGCCATCTGGGATGAGGCCAACCAGAGCCTGTTTCTCGCCCGCGACCGCCTGGGCGTCAAGCCCCTTTTTTACACGCAGCGAGGCAGTTCCTTCTTGTTCGGCTCTGAACTGAAAGCGCTCCTCGCTCACCCGGCGGTAAAGCCGGAGGTGGACGAAGAGGGGCTAGCCGAGGTCTTCGCCATGGGTCCTTCCCGCACGCCGGGGCATGGGGTTTACTGTGGAATTGCGGAGTTGAGGTCGGGCTACTGCCTGGTGTACGACCGGAACGGCCTGCACCAGCGCCGGTACTGGGCCCTGGAAAGCCGCCCTCATACCGACGACTTTGAAACTACCGTCGCCACGGTGCGGGAGCTTTTTAAGGATGCGGTCGAGCGCCAGCTCGTATCCGACGTGCCCGTGTGCACCTTCCTGTCCGGCGGGCTGGACTCCAGCGCTATTACTGCAGTTGCTGCAGGCATTTTCCGGCGGGACGGCCTGGGAACGCTCCATACTTACTCCGTCGACTATGCCGGGAACGACCGCTATTTCCGGCCTGATTATTTTCAGCCTGACTCCGACGCCCAGTGGACGAGGCGTGTCTCGGATTACCTCGGCACTTGCCACCATGTGGTTAAAATTGACACACCGGAGCTGGTAGAAGCGCTGGTGCCGGCGGCGCTGGCTAACGACCTGCCCGGCATGGCAGATGTTGACTCTTCTCTCTACCTTTTCTGCCGCGAGATAAAGAAAGACGCCACAGTCGCCCTTTCTGGCGAGTCAGCCGATGAAGTGTTTGGCGGCTATCCCTGGTTTCACAACGCGGAGGCTTTAGCCGCAGGCACTTTTCCCTGGATAAGGAAGATACGGGACCGGACACGGTTTCTCTCGCCGGAACTGGCCGGGCGTATAAAGCCGGAGGAGTATGTGGCCGAGCGGTACCTGGAGGCCCTAGCTGAGGTGCCGCGGCTGGCGGGCGAGAATCAGTTTGAGGCCCGCATTCGGGAAATGTTTTACCTGAATATCACGCGGTTCATGCAGATGCTTTTAGACCGCAAGGACAGGATGAGCATGGCCGTGGGCCTGGAGGTGCGGGTGCCGTTCTGCGACCACCGCCTGGTAGAGTACGTCTGGAACATCCCGTGGGCAATGAAAAATTGTGACGATATGGCAAAAGGTATTTTGCGCCGGGCGCTGGCGGACACTCTTCCCGAAGACGTGCTGGGGCGGCGAAAAAGTCCGTATCCAAAGACTCACAATCCGGCCTACCTTGCGGCAGTACGCAGTTGGATACTGCGCATCCTTGACGATCCGGAATCGCCCCTGCTTCCACTGATCAACGTGGACGCCGTTCGTGCTGCAGCCCTTTCCAGTGGTGCGCTCTTTGACCGCCCCTGGTTCAGCCAGTTAATGGGGGACGCTCAGTTTTTCGCCTACCTAATTCAGGTGGATGCGTGGCTGAGAAATTACAACGTAACAATCAAGTAACTAAGGCCTGCCTGAGAACAATGCCGGCAACGGCGCCGGCGCAGCAGGTGCCTTTTCAGAGCGCTTTACTGCTGAAAAAATTTTGAGAAGCTTGCCCTGGTTCTGCAAAGGTGCTAACATTATTTCTGGACCCGGTTAATGAAAGTGTAACGGGCCAGTCTTTAGACAAGGTATAATCACAGCATAATTTCCACAGCGTTATTCCAGGGGGTATGCTTGTTGTTCCTCCTGGTTTTTATTTATTTCTCCATTGCTGCTTTTACCGGACTTTCTGTCTACAGGGTATACTGCTTGGTTAAGATGCCCCTGCACGGCCGCTGGGAAATCTATCCGGTACCCGGAGAACCGGGGGAAAGGGGCCGGTACGGGGGCTCTTATTATGAGGAAGTGGAATGGTGGAATAAGCCAAGGCGGGTCAGCCGTGCCGGGAAGATCATGGAAGCTTTAAAGGAAATACTTTTCATCAGGAAACTGTTTGTTAACCAGCGGCGCCAGTGGTGGCTCAGCTATACGATGCACCTGGGGATTTACCTGTCTTTTTTGTGGGCTGTTTTATTGCTGACAGGCGTTTTGATGGAACTTTCCGGGCTGCCGTTAAAAGCAAATGTGGAGCAGCTGGCAAAAACCCTTGGGCCGCCCTGGTTTACTGCAGCACCATCTTGTCAGGTGCCGCCGGGCTGCTAGCCTGGAGCGGCGACGCCGGCTTCAATTATGCGCGGGAAATTGCAAAGGCGCTAATAACTTTTTCCCCGGTCAGGATTGAAAGACATAAAACTTAAAGACCTGGCCAGGCCCTGTGAAAAGCTGGTAAAGCTTGACCATTTGATGCCTCTGCCGGCCCCTTACAATCAGCCGGGCATGGAGCCAGAATTGACTGAAACAAAGGAAGCATGGAAAGAGAAATACTGTGCGAGCCTGGACGGGATTATAGCAAACGACAGGCTGGTCAGGCCTAAGACCAAAGAAGAGGAAGAGGAAATTGTCAAAAAATTCTTAGGCGGCCTGGACAAGCTTTTTTCTAAAGAAGCCAACAGGAGCTACCTGCAGCCGCTGGGTATATCATTTGAATATTGCGCCAGGTGTGATACCTGTTCAGAGTCCTGCCACATTTTTAAAGCTAGCGGCGGGGAGGAAGCCTACAGGCCTATTTTCCGCTCGGAGGCTTTTAGGCGGCTTTACAGGAAATACAGGCAGGGGGGCAGCCTCTTGGGCCGGTTCAAGAGCGGGGATATTGAGATAAACATTGAAGCTGTTATGCGCCTGGGAGAGCTTGCATACCGCTGCAACTTATGCCGCCGCTGCGCCCAAGCCTGCCCCCTGGGTCTGGACAACGGGCTTTTGGCCAGGGAAATCAGGAAGCTTTTCAGCCAGGAAATGAATATGGCACATTCAATGCTGCACGAAAAAGGCACCGTTCTGCAGCTGAAAACCGGTTCGAGCACAGGCATCAGTAAAGCCGCTTTTTTGGACATAATCGAGTTTATGGAAGAAGATATTGCCGAGAGGACCGGCAGGCAGTATAAAATTCCGGTAGACAAAAAGGGCGCCGACATACTTTTGGTGCACAATGCCGGGGATTACATTTCCTGGCCTGACGGACCGGCAGCCTACGCGGTCATTTTTGAAGAAGCCGGCCTTAACTGGACGCTGAGCAGCGACCTGAACGGTTACGATGCTGTCAACTACGGCCTCTTTTACGACGATGTCCAGGCCCGTAAAATTGCCCTGGCCCAGTTAAAGGCAGCTAAAAGCCTGGGCGTGAGGAGGATTGTCATCGGCGAGTGCGGTCACGCCCACAGGGCGGCCGCAGTAACTGCGGACCGGTTTGTGGCAGGTGAGGATAACATCCCGCGTGAGAGCTCTTTTCCCCTGCTCTGGGATTTGGTTAAAAAAAATGTTCTCAAGCTGGACCCGGCAAGGAACAACTTTCCAGTTACCCTGCACGACCCTTGCAATATCACCAGGATGATGGGTGTGGTCCAGCCCCAGCGCAAGATAATAAAAGCTATTTGCCCCCAGTTCAGGGAAATGCAGCCAAACGGCATAAAGAATTACTGTTGCGGCGGTGGCAGCGGCTTTGCAGTTATGAAAAGTTTAAACTTCCAGGAATAGGTAAACAAAGTTGCCGGCAGGATGAAGTTCAAGCAGGTTCTGGAGGCGTTTCAGGACACTGCGGAGGATCCTGCTGTCCTGAAATATGCCTGCGCCCCCTGCTCAAACTGCAAAGGGGCTTTCAGGGGCATTTTCGATTATTACAAGGCCGCCGACAGGTTCAACATCCGTTACGGGGGGCTGGCAGAGCTTATTGTCAACGCTATGGTTAATTTTGACAACCCCTACCTCGACTTTTCGGCATACAAGTAAAATTACAGTTCCTCCGCCAGCTGGAGTATGCGCTGCAGCGTTTTCTCCCGCCTGGCGTTGATGGCGTCAAAGTCCATGTAAGGCACGTAGTAGCCCTCCATCTCGTCGTGCATCTTTTTGGCCCTGGCCAAAAAGGCCACCGCCTGCTCCAGGCACTGCCGGTACAGACCGCGGGCCGCCCCCCTCTCGGCCAGGCCCGCCTCGCTGATCACCGGGTCTACACAGGTCATGGTGTCGACCACCACGTCGCCTTCCTTGGGCCGGTAGAAGTGGGGCTCCACATTGTTGATGACCGCAAGGTTTAAGCCGTGGATCACCAGGTGGTCAACGGCATGCGGGTTCAGCGCACAGTGAAAGGCAGTCACGTTATAGCCGCGGGCCAAAGCGGCCTCCATTATACGGCGCACCAGCACGGTCTTGCCCGTGCCGTCGTCGCCGTTCACCACGTAGCGCACGCTCAAGTGACCGACAACGCTTTCTAAATGGCTCACAGGACCGTCAGGAGTAATAGCCGTGGCAAAGAGGTGGCGTGCTTTTGGTTTTTCCGCAAAACCCCGCTTTTCTGCAAATATTTCGTGAATTAAGTCCAGCGCCAACCGGTTAAAAGCGCCTTCGTTGAAAGCCCCGCTCTCTGTGTAGTAAGACTCCACCTCGTCCAAAAAGAGCTTGGCGCCTCTTAAGTAAGCGTAGGCGTGGCGGAACAACCGACCGATTTCCCTGTTAATTGCTAAAATTTCGCTCTTTTTGCCGCGTATGCCCCGCTCGTCCCAGTGGTCCCCTAAGTGAATGATCTCGTCAACCGCCCCGGGATTTTTAGGGTCGACAATATGC
>CAZLAK010000003.1:0-107033 GCA_964557545.1 uncultured Pelotomaculum sp. | reverse complement strand
GCTACATGAGGGTTAAGATTGTACTGGAGTACCCTCAAGATAAAAAACTGTCTGAAGAAATAAAGAAGAAAAAGCACCAAATTACGGACACCACCATCACCTTTTTGCGCTCAAAAACTATAGCCGAAGTGAGCTCTGCCGGCTCGGTGGACACCTTAAAGCGCGAGCTTTTGGACAGGATAAACGGCCAACTGGAGAGCGGCCGGGTAACTGCCGTTTATTTTACCGATTACCTGGTGCAGTAAGGGGAGATGCGCCGTGATGACGGAAGAAGAAATCAGGGCGTTTTTGGCGGGTGCCGGACGCGGCGGGAATGAGGTCCGGCGGGTGAGTTTTCCACCCTTGGCTCAGCCGGCAGCCGGTCCCGGGGTGAGGGCGAGCATGTCCCACTTAGACGACGTCCAGCTGGAGATAAGCGTGGAACTAGGCCAGACAACCCTAAAAGTGAAAGAGGTTCTGGCCTTAGAGGAAGGATCGGTTATCCGCCTGGACAAGCCGGTGGGCGATGCGGTGGAAGTGATTTTAAACGACCAGCGCTTTGCCAAAGGGGAGGTAGTCATTATCAACGATGCCTTTGGCGTGCGCTTAACGGCCATCAATGAACCCCAACACGTCAGGCTTTCTGAGGGTCTTTTATGAGCAGCGAACTGGTGTGGGCTCTTGTCCGGCTCGTTGTGGCCCTGCCCGCTGTTTTGGGTTTAGCTTACCTGGTCATAAAATTCGGTCTGGCCAGGCGCCCCCTGGCAGGGCCGGCCGGCCGGAGGATAAAAGTTTTGGAGCAGGTTTATATTGGTCCCAAGACCTATTTAAGCCTGGTCAGTTTAGGCGGCCGCTACTACTTTTTGGCCTGCCACGATGGCGGAGTGACTCTTATAAAGGAGATGGACGAACTGCCGGAGGCAGAAGACGCCAAGGCCGGCGGGGCTGCCGGAGTAGTCGAGATCACCCCGCGCACGGTGGAGGAGCTGGACCGCTGGCAGCGGCCGGGAAGAGGGGCACCCGGGCGGCCGGGACTGATTGCTGCTCCGGCCGGGGGGTGGGGGCAGTGGCTGAGGGAAGCGGCCAAGAAGGCGGCCGGCGGGCGCTGGCCGGCGGCCGGCTGGGGCAGGAAAGCGCCCAAAACCGGAGTAAAGAAGTGAGCGCGGGCAAGGCGCGGCGGCGCAGATTCTGGCCGCTGGCCGCATCTGCAATCCTGCTTTTAGTTTTTGCCGGCCGGGGTCTGGCGCAGCCGCTGCCCTCGCTAGATTTGAGCATCCGCCCGGCAGAAGGGCCGGTGCAGGTGGTGGACAGCGTTAAGCTCCTGGTGCTGCTCACCCTGCTCTCATTGGCCCCGGCGGTGCTGGTGATGATGACCTCCTTTACCCGGCTGGTCATCGTGCTCTCGCTTTTGCGCACTGCCCTGGGCGTGCACCAGGCGCCGGCCAACCAGATCATCGTGGGGCTGTCCCTCTTTTTGACCTTCTTTATCATGGCCCCTACTTACCGGCAGGTTAACGAGCAGGCCATCCAGCCCTACCTGCAGAACCAGATCACTACCGAACAGGCTCAGGAACTGGGGGCCAGGCCGTTAAAAGAGTTTATGCTCCGCCAGACCAGGGAAAAGGATTTAGCCCTCTTTGTAGATCTGTCGGGCATAGAAAGGCCGCAGAGCCCGGAGGACGTGCCGCTTTATGTGGCGGTGCCGGCCTTTGTGACCAGTGAGCTGAAGACGGCCTTTGAAATAGGCTTTTTGTTGTTCGTTCCTTTTCTGGTAATCGACATGGTGGTGGCCAGCATTCTGATGTCCATGGGTATGTTCATGCTGCCTCCAGTGATGATCTCGCTACCGTTTAAGATCCTGCTCTTTGTCATGGTCGACGGCTGGCACTTGGTGATAAAATCACTGGTGGAGAGTTTCAGGTAGCTTTTTAAAGTGAGGGGGTGTGCTCACTTGACCCAGACCCTCGCCGTACAGATAAGCCGCGAAGCCCTGCTTACCGTGCTCCTTTTGGCCGGCCCGGCCATGGCGGTGGCCCTGCTCATAGGGCTGGTGATCAGCGTGCTGCAGGCTACAACCCAGATCCAGGACCAGATGCTCAACCTGGTGCCCAAAATTGCCGGTGTCTTTGTAACCCTCATGATCCTGGGCGCCTGGCTTTTGAACACGGCCGTCAGCTTTACCGCTCGTCTTTACGCCCGAATACCCGACATCGTCCGCTGAAAAGGGGGTGCCGGCCGTTGCCGGATCTGACCGTTTTGGCCGTCTTTTTGCCGGTTTACGTGCGGGCTGCCGCCTTTTTGAACTCCGGCCCGCTTTTAGTCATACGGGGAGTGCCGGCGTTCGTTAAAGCGGGCCTGCCGTTCTTTTTGGCTGTGCTCGCCTTTCCCCTGGTGCAGGAAAGGGAGGTGCCGGCCGGTGCGCTGGGCTACGGCCTTCTCCTCTTAAGCGAGGCGGGCGCGGGCCTGATCATGGGCTTTGCCGTAAGTCTTATACTCAGCTTTTTGCAGGTGGCCGGCCAACTGGTAGATTTCCAGATCGGCTTTGCCATGTCGTCTGTGGTTGACCCCCTTTACGGGGCGGGCAGCACGCTTTTAGCCCAGTACCTGTACCTATTGGGGCTGGTCACCTTTTTTGCGGTGGACGGCCACCACACCTTAATTGCCGCCTTGGTGGAGAGCTACCGCCTGGTGCCGTTAGGCGCGGCGTCCTTGAGCGGCAATGCCACCCAAGTACTGGTGAAGGTGTTTGCGAGTTCTTTTCTGCGGGCTTTGCAGGTAAGCGCTCCCGTGCTGGCCGTTTTGGTGGTGGCGGACCTGACCCTGGGGTTTTTGGCCCGCACCGCCCCCCAGATCAACGTTTTTTTAACCGGCTTTCCCATCAAAATTGCGGCCGGTCTTTTGATGCTGAGCTTTCTTTTGCCTCTGTTGGGAGGGCTTTTGCGTTCGCTGGCAGGTATTATTGAAAGGGATTTAATGACCATTATGAAGGCGCTGGTGTAGATGGCAGGCGGGGCTCAAGAGCGCACTGAACAGGCAACGCCGCGGCGGCTTTCTGAGGCGCGGCGCAAAGGGCAGGTGGCCAGGAGCGCTGACTTGACTGGGGCAATCTGTCTTTTGGGGATGGTGGCGTTTCTCTACGCCGTAAAAGACAAGCTCTTTTCTGACTTACAGCAGTGCCTGGCGTGGTATTTTGGCCAGGCCGGCCGCCTGGCTGCCGGCGGCGCAAACTGTCCGGCAGCCCTTTACCAGGCATTGCAGGTGCTGGTGAGTGTCCTGGCCCCCTTTTTACTGCTGGCCGTGCTGGTGGCGCTGGCGGCCAATATAGCTCAGGTGGGGTTTTTGTTTACCACTGAAACCGTTAAACCCAAGCTCCAGCACATCAACCCGGCTGCCGGCCTTGGACGCATCTTCTCCGCCAGGAGTTTAGTGGAACTGGTCAAATCGGTGCTCAAGTTTGCCGCGATAGGCACAATTGTCGTCTTGTTGATCAAGGGCAGCCTGGACGACCTCCTCTTGGTCTTCTACCGGCCGCCGGCAGGCATTTACGCGGCCGTAATGGGGTTTATTTTAAAGGTGGCCTGGTGGGGGGCGCTGGCCTACCTGGCGCTGGCCCTTTTGGACTATTTCTACCAGCGCTACGCCTACAAAAAGGGCCTCATGATGAGCAGGCAGGAGGTTAAAGAAGAGCTCAAAGAAACAGAGGGCGATCCCATTGTGCGCGCCCGCCAGCGCGAAATGCGCCGGGCTATTTCTCTAAACCAGATCATCAGCGAGGTGCCCAAAGCCACCGTAGTGGTGACCAACCCGACGCAGCTGGCGGTTGCCCTGCGCTACGTGCAGGGTGAGACGGCGGCGCCGGTGGTGGTGGCCAAGGGAGCGGGCTACCTGGCCGGTCAAATACGTAAGATCGCCGAAGAAAACGGGGTGCCGGTGGTGGAGGACGTGGAAGTGGCCCGCTTTTTGTACTACCACGTGGAAGTAGGCATGCAAATACCCTACCACCTCTACCGGGCGGTGGCTAAAATTCTGGCTTTCGTCTACCAGTTAAAAGCCAAAGAGAATTACCGCCCGGCTTAAATAGCGGTGTAACGGTCTTTAGATTACTTTAGATTAAAATCGGGCGTTTTGTGTATACGATGCGGGCGGGGTGATGTTTAGGTGGCCGAACCCGCGAGGATGACGGCGGTCAAAGCACAAATTAAAAAGAACAGCGACTTCATCATTGCCGGGCTGATCATCGGCATTGTCCTGCTCATCATTATACCTTTGAGCCCGGCCCTCTTGGATGTGCTCCTCACCTTGAGCATTACTTTCAGCCTGGTCATCCTGCTGATCACCATGTTCACCTTGGAGCCGCTGCAGTTTTCGGTCTTCCCGTCCCTATTGCTGGTCGCCACCCTTTACCGGCTGGCGCTGAACATCTCATCTACCAGGCTCATCCTCTCCCAGGCGGCTGCCGGCAAGGTCATTGCCGCTTTTGGCGAGTTCGTGGTGGGCGGCAGCTACGTGGTAGGGATGGTGGTCTTCATCATCATCACCGTCATCCAGTTCGTGGTCATCACCAACGGCGCCGGCCGGGTGGCGGAAGTAGCAGCCAGGTTCACCTTGGACGCCATGCCCGGCAAGCAGATGAGCATTGACGCCGAGTTCAACGCCGGCCTCATCACGGAGGATGAAGCGCGGGAGAAGAGAAAGCGCCTGCAGCGGGAGGCCGATTTTTTCGGGGCCATGGACGGCGCCAGCAAGTTTGTGCGGGGTGACGCCATTGCCGGTATTGTCATCATTTTGGTCAATATAATAGGCGGCCTAATTATCGGTGTCGTCCAAAAGCATATGTCCCTGGCCGATGCGGCGCAGACTTACACCATTCTCACCATTGGCGACGGCCTGGTAACGCAGGTGCCGGCGCTCCTGGTTTCCACGGCCACCGGCATCCTGGTCACCAGGGCCACTTCCGACGCCAGCTTTGGGCGGGACCTCTCCCGCCAGTTTTTGGGTTTTCCCAAGGTGCTCATGCTGGCGGCCGGCATCCTCTTTGTTTTGGGGCTGATACCGGCCATGCCCAACGTCCTTTTCCTCTCCCTAGCCGGCATTACCGGTTACTTTTCTTATTCCATGCTCAAAGAGGAGAGCCGGCGGGCGGCCGCCGAGCAGGAAAAGGCGGCAGCCGCTAAAGTGAAAGAAGAGCGGCGGGAGCCGGAGAACGTCTTCGGCTACTTCCAGGTCGATACTCTGGAGATCGAGATAGGCTATAACTTGATACCGCTCACCGACGAAAAGGCGGGCGGCGACCTCCTCTACCGGCTGGCGGCGGTGCGCCGCCAGTGCGCGGCCGAACTGGGTATCTACGTGCGGCCCATCCGCATTCGCGACAACCTGCAGTTAAGCCCCAATACTTATGTCTTTAAGCTGCGCGGCGAAGAAATAGCGTCGGGCGAGCTAATGCCCGGCCACTATCTGGCCATGGACCCGCTGGGTAGCGGCCGGGAAGTGGCGGGTGTGCCGACGGTGGAGCCGGCCTTTGGCCTGCCGGCCTGGTGGGTGACGCCGGCCGGGCGCGACAGCGCGGAGGCGGCCGGTTTTACGGTCGTGGACGCTTCGACCGTCATGGTCACCCATTTGACGGAGATCATCAAGCGCCACGCCCACGAGCTCTTAGGCCGGCAGGAAACTAAGGAGCTGTTGGACGTGGTTAAGGAAAAAACCCCGGTGGTGGTCGAAGAACTGGTGCCGGACCTCTTGAGCCTGGGTGAAGTGCAGAAAGTGCTCCAGAACCTGCTGTGGGAAAGGGTGCCCATCAAGGATTTGGCCGGCATCCTTGAGGCCATGGCTGACGCGGCCAGGGTGAACAGGGACCTCGACTTCATAACCGAGTCGGTGCGCCGGGCGCTGTGCCGCACTATCTGCCGCCAGTACACGGGCGAGGGGGGAAAGCTTTCGGTGCTGACCCTGCACCCCAAATTGGAGCAGGTCTTGGCCGATGCCGTGGAAAAAACTCAGCTGGGGGCCTACCCGCTGCTGGAGCCCCAGCTCACCAAAAAGCTCTTCAGTTCACTTAAAGAAAATCTGGAAAAGCTCACTGTCAGGAGCCTTCCCCCGGTGGTCCTCACCTCGGGGCGGGTAAGGCTACCCTTTAAGCGGCTCACCGAGAGGTACCTGCCGCAGCTGGCAGTGCTCTCCTTAAACGAAATAGCACCGGGCGTGGAGGTAGAGGCCGTGGGGACGGTGACGGTGGATTGAAGATCAAGCGCTATCTAGTCAGGGAAATGCAGGAGGCCATCCGCCTCATCAAAGAAGACCTGGGCCCTGATGCGGTTATTGTCAGCAGCTACCGGGTGCCGGCTAAAGGCTTTTGGGGGCTTTTTGCCCCGCGCCTTTTAGAGGTAACGGCCGCAGTGGACGATAAACCTAACGTGAGATTGGACGTGGATTGCCCGCCGGCGCAGATGGCGGTGGATGCCCAAAAGCCGCCGGCAGGCATCCTTGCCCCCGGCAGTGCGGCAAGCCCTGCCGGGAGCGCCTGGCCGGCATTGCCGGCGCGGGAACTGCGCACCGGCAGCTGGCGGCTGGCGCCGCCGGCTAAGGCAGCCGCTGCCGGTCAGGGCAGCGGCCCGGTGAACTGGCGGCGCCTGTTGCTGGACATGGAAATTCAAGAAAACCTGGTTGACCGCCTGCTGGCCTCCTTGGGCAACGGGTACGCCGCCGGGTGCAGAGGCTTTGCCCGGGAAGGTTACACCGGGCTTTACCGGGAGGTCATAAAACTCTTAGACCCGCTTTACCGGCCGCGCTCAGGTGCCCGGGTGCTGGCGTTTATAGGCCCGCCGGGCGCCGGCAAGACGACCACCCTGGCCAAGCTGGCCACCCGCTCTGTCCTGTACGAACAAAAGAAAATCGGCCTGGTGGCCGTGTCCAGCTACCGGATCGGTGCATACGACCAGCTCAAGGCTTACGGGGACTTTTTGGGCGTGCCGGTAGACGTGGTCATGACTCCCGCCGAACTGGCGCAGGTGCTGCAGCACAACGCCGATAAAGACTGCGTGTACGTCGATACCGACGGCCGGCCGGCGAGGAATGCCGGCGCGGTGCTGGAACTAAAAGGTTTTTTGGACGCCGTAGGCGAGCCGTGCGACGTTTTCCTGGTCTTAAATTCGGCCACCAAAAATAGAGATCTAATGAACATCGCCCGCGGCTTTCAGCGCATAGGGTTTAACGGCCTGATCTTCACCAGGCTGGACGAAACCGATACCTACGGCTCGATTTTAAACCTGATATGCGCTTTTGGCACGCCGGCCGCTTATTTAAGCGACGGACAGGAAGTGCCGGACGACATTGACGAGGCCAGCCCAAAAAAAATTGCCAGGCTCTTGCTTAAAGGGGTGGATCCCGATGAGGCTGTGGCCCCCTAGAACGGGACGGATCCTGCACTCGCCGCATGTGGAAGGGAAAGAGCCGGCGGAATGGGGTCCGCGGGCGCTGGCCGTGACGAGCGGCAAGGGCGGCGTGGGCAAGACCAGCATCTCCGTGAACCTGGCCATTTCCTTGGCCCAGATGGGGCAGCGGGTCACCCTTTTCGACGCCGACCTGGGAATGGCCAACGCAGAAGTGCTGATGGGGCTGGTTCCCCCTTACAGCCTTTACGACGTGCTTTATGGCGGTAAAACCATTGAAGAAGTAGCGGTGCGCGGGCCCTTGGGCATAAATGTCATTTCGGGCGGTTCGGGCCTGGTAGAAATGGCTAACTTGGACCGCGAGCGCCGCCGGTACCTTTTGGACATGTTAAGCCGGGCCGGCCGTGACGACGATTTTTTGATCGTCGACACGGGGGCCGGCATTGGCAAAAACGTCTTGGGTTTTGTGGCCGCGGCTAAAGAAGTGATAGTGGTGATTACACCCGAGCCCACCTCGCTGACCGATGCCTACGCTTTAATCAAAGTGCTGGACAGGTTTGACGTCCACCGGGAAGTGGGGGTGGTTGTCAACCGGGCTGCCGACCAGCGCGAGGCAAGCCGCGTGTACGGGAGGCTTTTGGCCGTGGTGGAGCGCTTCTTAAAGATAAAGCTAAACAACCTGGGGTGGATACCCGAAGACAAGGCCGTTGCCCAGGCGGTGAAAAACCAGCAGCCCTTTGCCCTGGCTAACCCCTCATCGGCTGCTTCCCGCAGCATAGCCAGTGTGGCAAGTGTGCTTTTGCACGGGGAAACACCGCCCGCCTCCGGGAATTTTTGGGGCAGGCTCATCCGCTTGTTTGGCTAGGAGTGTCTTTTATTTGGATATAAGAGAACTTTTGCGCATCAACTTAAACATAAAGGTTACCAGGGCATCCGGCGAGGAAGACTGGTACTCGTCCAGCGTGCAGGATTTGGGCACGGGAACCTTTTTTATTGCTGTGCCCACGCAGGGGCCCAATCCCTTGGTTTTGGGCAGGGGAGAGAAGGTGCGGGTCACTTTTGTGAACGAAATGTCGCGCTACGAGTTTATTACCTCGGTAGTCGGCTGGCGGCACGACAACATCCCCTTGTACGAACTGCTCATCCCCAGTGAAGCGCGCCGCATTCAGCTCCGGGAGTTTGTGCGCGTACCGGTGATGATGGACGTGGATTACGCCGTGGACGCCGGTGAAGAGGAGCGGCCCCAATATAAAAAGTGCACTGCTTTGGATTTGAGCGGCGGCGGCATAAGGCTCCTCACCAAAAAGGAAATACCTGCCGGCACCAGGCTTATTCTGCGCTTTACCCTGCCCTTAAAGACGGGCTTCGAGGTAATGGTGCTAAAAGGCAAGGTGGTGCGCAGCTGGTCGGACCCCGAGACAAAAAATTGGCAGTGCGGTATCCAGTTCGAGGGGATAAGCCGCCGCCAGCAGGACCTCATCGTGCGCTACGTGCTATTTAAGTTATCCGAACAGAGGCGCCTCACCTAAAAAGTTAAAAGGTGCCAGGCACCTGGCGTTAACTTATTTAAAAGGACGGCTGAGAAGGCATGGCCGTTGCTGAAAATATTTGGCGGGAGTACCGTCTAACAAAGGACGAAAATTTAAAACATGAATTAATTGTGGCCCACCTGCCGCTCGTCAAATATATTGCCGGCCGCTTAGCTGTAAAGCTCCCCCCTCACGTGGACCAGGAAGACCTGGAGAGCTGCGGTGTTTTTGGTCTCATGGAAGCCGTGGAAAAGTACGACCCCGATCAGGGGGTGAGCTTTAGCGCTTACGCTGCTGCCCGCATCAGGGGGGCAATGCTAGATGAGTTGAGAAAGATGAACTGGTTGCCGCGCACGCTCTACCAAAAAATCCAGCAGCTAAATGCCGCTCGGGACAAGCTGGACGCAGAAACCGGCGGCCGGGCCGGTGATGCTGAACTGGCGTCTGCCCTGGGGCTGGAAGTGGAAGAGTTCAAAAAACTGGCTGCTCAGGCCAGCAGCCTTGCGGTTTCTTCCCTAGACGAGAATGTGGCTACAGACGGGGGGGAAGTCTTGCGCTGGGGTGACTTAATCCCTGACCCCCAGAGCCCCGACCCTCTGGAGGAAGTGGAGAGAGAAGAGGCCAGGGAACTCTTGGTGCGGGCTATTGAGGGGCTGCCGGAAAGGGATAAGCTGGTGCTGGCCCTTTACTACCAGGAAGGTCTAACCCAAAAAGAAATTGGTCACGTGCTGGAAGTGACCGAATCAAGAGTGTGCCAGCTGCACGCCCGGGCCTTAAAAAGGCTAAGGGACAAGCTGGAAGCACACCTGGCATAAGAGACGATAGGATACTTAGAGCCGATCCTAAGAGAGGAGGTTTTGCACTTTGTTGCGCGGGATTTATACTGCTGCCTGCGGGATGGACGTCCAGCAGGCTGTACTGGATAAAGTGAGTGCCAACCTGGCCAACGCCGCCACACCTGGTTATAAAAAGCAAAAAGTGGTTACAGAAAGTTTCACCCAGTTCCTTATGCTGTGCACGGGCGGCGCGCCGCCCGCGGTGATCGGAACTTACGGCCCCGGCAGCCGGGTAGCGTCGGTGGTGACGGGTTTTGAGCCGGGTTACGTGCGGGAGACTGGCCGCGCTTACGATTTATACCTGGAAGGGCCGGGGTTTTTGGTGGTAGAGGCCCCCACTGATGAAGATCCGGCCAGAGTGGCCTACACGAAAAACGGCTCCCTTTGGGTAGACGCCCAGGGTTACCTGGTCACTGCCGGCGGCCGCCGCCTCTTGGGGGAAGACGGGCCCATTCTAGTGGACAGCTTTGACTTTAAAGTCAGCCCGGAGGGTTATGTGGAAGCCGGGGGGCAGGCAGTGGGAAGGCTCTTGCTGGCGGAGTTTGACCGTCCGGAGGACCTCATCAGGGAAGAAGGCGGGCTGTACATCGACGTTAACGGTGAAGCCCGGGAAGCAGCGGCTACTAGAGTAAAGCAGGGTTTTTTGGAAATGGCCAACGTTGACCCGGTGGAAGAAATTAAAGACCTTTTAGCCGCCGTGCGGGCTTACGAGGCCGGCCAGCGGCTGATCCAGGCTCACGACGAACTGTTAGAAAAAGCCGTCAACCAGCTGGGCAGTACAAAGTAATTTAAATCAATAAACTGATTTAAGTAAATCAAAGTAATTAAATTTTTGTCTTTACCGCCTGCACCCGTTTTGTTAAAATTTTTACTTATAACGGCAATGATAAAAGTTAATGTAATAAATGTAATATTAGTGCTTTAGTCTATTCGTCTTGTGCCGGATAAACAAGGAGTGATTTTTACGTGAACATATCGCTTTTAAGGGGTTTTTCAGCTCTTGCGGCCTTCCAGTCGGCAGTTGATGTAGCAGCCGACAACCTGGCCAATGCCGAAACACCCGGCTACGTAAAGGGCCGCTCCGCTTTTTGCGAACTCGTCCAGCAGGACATGACCAGCCGCGGTGTGCCTGCGGGCAGCGGGGCAGAAAGCCGCACTTTGGGAACCGGTGTGGCGCTAGCCGCCGTCAGCCGCCAACCGGCCGCGGGCCAGTCAGTTGAAACGGGCCGCGAGCTCGACCTGGCCGTTTTGGGCGAGGGGTTTTTTAAGGTCGTGCTTCCCGGCGGGGAAGAGCGCTATACGCGCAGCGGCTGCTTTAGCCAGGACGGCCGTGGCGCGCTGGTGACGGCCGGCGGCGCCCGCTTAGACGGTGTAGAAATACCGCCGCAAGTAACAAAAGTAAAAGTGGCAGCAGACGGTAGGGTGACCTGTGAGGCGGGCGGCGAAGTGCGTGAAGCCGGGCAGGTGATGCTCTACAAATTCAGCAGTGCGGGCGGTTTGGTGGCCCTGGGGGATAACCTTTACGCTCCTGCCGACGGGACAGACGTTATAGAGGGTGTGCCCGGGGAAGACGGTTTTGGGACGATTTCCCAGGGAAAGCTGGAGATGCCGGAGATTAACACGGTGGACGGGTTTTTGGAGCTCATAGAGTGGCAGCGCCTCTTTTCTTTAAACGCCAGGGCAGTGAAAGCCGCCTATGAAATGTGGGGCACGGCCAACAATCTGCGGAAATAAGGTGATTTTTATGAGTTTTTCTCCGTTGCCCAAGGCCGCAGCAGGTCAGCTTGCGGCTCCGGCGGAAATTCAGGTGGGTATAGCCGAATACAAGGTAGCGCGGCAGCCCGACCGCCTTATTACCCTCGGGCTGGGATCCTGCGTGGGCATTGCCCTTTACGACCCGGTCACCAGAATAGGCGGACTTTTGCACGTCATGCTACCTGACAGCAAGCAGTTCAGCAACGCTTCCAAGCCGTCCAAATTTGCCGATTTGGGCATACCGCTTTTAGTGCAGGAAATCTTGCGCTGGGGAGGGAGGCTTGCCAACCTGCAGGCCAAGATAGCCGGCGGTGCTCAGATGTTTACCGGCATGAGCGGCAAGTTCATGCTCAACATCGGGGAGCGAAACGTCGCCATGACGAGACAGGTCTTAAGTGAACTGGGCATTAGGATTTTAGCGGAAGACGTGGGAGGCACCAGGGGGCGGACCATGATCCTGGACACCGCTACCGGCCAGGTGCTGATAAGGACGGTCGGCTCACAGCCCAAGGTGATTTGATGGACTTTGAAGGTTTTAAAGAAAAGGTGCGGGCCACTTTTAGGATCGACTTAAACGCCTACAAAGAAAACCAGCTCAAAAGGCGCTTGGACGGGCTTTTAGCCAGGTACAAAGTGGCAGCCGGCGACTACGCCAAATTTTACGAGTTAATCACTACCGACGAAAAAGCGCGGATTAACTTTTTGGACACCATTACTATAAACGTGTCCGAATTTTTCCGCGACAAACACCTTTTTGGGTACTTGGAAGAGAAGGTGCTGCCCGCGCTCTTGGAGAAAAAGAAAACACTCAAAATTTGGAGTGCGGCCTGCTCCAGCGGGGCCGAGCCGTACTCTATAGCCATTATTTTGGACGAGCTCACTCCCGGCCGCCGCCACCACATCGAAGCCACGGACATCGACCAAAACATTTTGCAGGCGGCTTTGCAAGCGCGCTACACGGCAGATCAGGTGAGGAACGTAAGCGCAAACCGGCTCAAAAAATACTTTGTCCAGGAGGGGAACCAGTACGTTTTGTGCTCCCATATAAGAAAAATGGTAACATTTAAGCGCCACGACCTGCTCCTGGACCCCTTTGGCCAGGGTTACGACCTGATAGCCTGCCGCAATGTGACTATTTATTTTACCCGCGAGGCCCAGGAAAAGCTCAACGCCAGGCTGGTAAAAGCCTTATCACCCGGGGGTGTGCTCTTCATCGGGGCCAGCGAGATGATCTTCGGCTACCAGGAAATAGGCTTGGAAAAGCTCCATTCTTGCTTTTACCGCAAAAAAAATTAAAATTTTTTCTGTCAGAAGGGGTGTAAAATGCCGGCAGAGGCGATATCCGATTTTCAGTTAGACGTCTTGCAGGAGGTCTGCAATATCGGGCTGGGCAACGCGGCAACAGCCCTGGCCGATATTTTGCATAAAAAAATTGAGATTGCCGTGCCCAAAGCCTGCTTTGTGGATTTCGAAGAAGTTTTTAATATGGTGGGCGGATTGGAGGAAGTGGTGGCCTGCGTCAGCCTGGACTTGGAGGGCGATGTGCCGGGGACGGTGCTCTTCATTTTTAACGAGTACAGCGTCTACCGTCTGTTGGATATGCTCTTTGAGCAGGAGGCCGGTACGGCAAGGGAGCTCGATGAGCTTTCCATGTCAGCCGTGATGGAGATCGGCAACGTGCTTACCGGTTCTTTTGTCAACGCCATCGGCAATATGACCGGTCTTGTCTTGCAGACCACTGTTCCCATGTTTGCCTTCGACATGATGGGCGCTATCTTGAGCACATCCCTGGTGGCCAGCGGCCACTGGGAGGACCGCGTGCTGGTGATTGAAACGCTGTTTCACCAGCAGCAGGAAAAAATAAGCGGCCTCTTCTTCCTGCTGCCCGAAACCGGGGCTCTGGGAAGGCTGTTTACAGCTTTAGGCATACCGTCCGGCGGGCAATAGGTTTTGGACTGGCGATAGCACACGAAGATTGCGGGAGGTTGAGTTTTTTGGGCAAGCGGATTTTAATTGTCGACGATGCCGCCTTCATGCGCATGATGATCAAAAATATCGTCACCAAGCACGGTTACGAGGTGGTGGGGGAGGCAGAAAACGGCCAGGTGGCGGTAGAGCTTTACAAACAGTTAAAGCCTGACCTCGTGACCATGGACATCACCATGCCCGAAATGAACGGTATTGAGGGCGTGAAGGCCATCCGCCAGATCGACCCTAATGCCAACATCATCATGTGCAGTGCCATGGGCCAGCAGGCGATGGTAATGGAGGCCATTCAGGCCGGCGCCAAGGACTTTATCGTCAAGCCGTTCCAACAGGAGCGCATCCTGCAGGCCATTGAGCGGGTGCTGGCCAGAGCCGGACAATGAGGATGAGAAAGGGATAGATGGCATGGATGTCCTGTCGCAAAGCGAAATAGACGCTCTACTAGAAGCTCTTTCCACCGGCGAAGTAAAAATCGAAGAGCTTAGAGAGACGGAAAAGAAAGTTGAGGCCAAGCGTTACGACTTCAGGCGGCCCAATAAATTCTCCAAGGAGCAGCTGCGCACCCTGCAGGTGCTGCACGGGGTTTTTGCCCGGCTTTTGGCCAGCTTTTTTACCGGTTACCTGCGGAACGAGATCCAGATGGAAGTGGCCTCGGTGGACCAACTGACCTATGAGGACTTTATCCGCTCCATACCGACCCCCACCGCTCTGGTTATTTTTTCTTTAAGCCCCTTAAAGGGCACGGCCGTCCTCCAGTACGACCTCGCTTTTCTCTTCCCTTTAATTGATCTCTTTTTCGGAGGAAGCGGAGAGGCGCCGGCCGCAACCAGGGAGCTTACTGATATCGAGCTTTCCGTGACCAAAAAACTTTCCGGCATCGTCTTGGACAACCTGGCGCTGGCCTGGAAGGACATCGTGCAGGTAGAGCCGGCCGTGGTGTCGCTGGAAACAAACCCCTACCTGCAGCAGATCTTTTCTTTTAGCGAAATTGTGGCGCTTATAACCTTTACTGCCCAGGTAGGAGAGTCGGCCAGAGGGTTTTTGAACCTCTGCCTGCCCTACACCCTCTTAGAGCCGGTAGTCTCTCACCTAGCCGCCCAGCGGCGCTTTGGCCTGCAGGCCGCCGCCTTGGGCGAGGCTGAGAAGAAGAGGCTGGAGCACTGGCTGGGGCTGCCCCTGGTGGAACTGACGGTGCTGGCCGGTCAAGCGCAAATAACCCTGGGCGATTTTTTGCAGTTGCAGGAAGGCGACGTGCTGGTGCTGGACAGGAAAGTAGAACAAGACTTGGATCTGTACATCGGCGAGGTCTTGAAGTTTAAGGTGCAGCCGGGAACGCTGGGCAGCCAGCTGGCGGTGCAGGTCACTGCCCTGGCCGGGGAGGGAAGGCTTAGTGCCTGACAGGCTTTTAAAACAGGAAGAGATAGACGCCCTCCTGCAGGCGCAGGCGTCTTTGGTGCCGCCGTCTGAGGAGCAAAAGGGAGAAGAGCTGCCTTTGCAAGAAGTGCCGGCGCCGGCACAGGGCGCAGGTGCCGGTGAGGACACCTTGAGCGAGGAAGAAAAGGACGCCCTGGGTGAAGTGGGCAATATCTGCATGGGCCAGGCGGCGACCACTCTTTCCATGCTCTTAAACCAAAAGGTGTCTATCACCAGCCCCCGGGTGGAAATTACTACCGTAGATGAACTCTTTAACACTTTTTCTATCCCCCACATGGCCATCTTTGTGCGCTTTATCAAGGGTCTTTCCGGCTTTAACCTTTTAATTGCCAAGCTGAAGGACGCGGCTGTCATGGCCGACCTCATGATGGGCGGTGACGGAAGCTCTGCCGGCGAAGACTTGGATGAAATCGGTATCAGCGCCGCCTCGGAGGCTATGAACCAGATGATCGGTTCAGCTGCTACGGCCATGGCCACCATGTTCGGGGAAATGGTTAATATCTCCCCGCCGGAGACCAAAATCTACCGCAACGCATCAGACAGGGTGCCGGAAGAGTTCGGCGTTGAGGGCCGGGTGGTGGTCGTGTGGTTTAAGATGACGGTGGGAGATATCTTGGACACCCAGATCATGCAGGTCATGGACGTGCAAACCGCCAAGGAGGAGGCAGCGCTTCTATTGCGGCAGCTGGCGGATGCCGCCGGAGATGAGAAGGGTGCCCCGGCTGCCGCTGCGGGGGCTGAGCCGGCAATAGCGGAGGCAGAGAGTGTGCCTCCATTTGAACCGCCGCCAAAAGTGAGCGCTCCTCCTCCGGCTGCGGGTGTGAGCTGGCAGGATACACCCGCTGTTCAGCCGCCCGCGGCACGTCCGCTTGACGGGGCGCAGCCAGGCGCGCCCCATTATGCGCAGCAGCAGGCAGCTTTTGGTATCGACCAGGGGCGGCTGGACCTCATCCTGGACATTCCCTTAAAAGTGAGCGTTATTTTAGGGCGCACGCAGTGGCCCATTAAGGATATTTTGGAGCTTGGACCGGGTTCAGTGGTGGAACTGCAAAACCTGGTCGATGAGCCGGTGGAAGTGCTGGTCAACGGCACGCTGGTGGCCGTTGGCGAAGTGGTGGTGGTAAACGAAAACTTCGGTGTGCGCATCACCAGGATTTTAAGCCCCGAGGAAAGGCTTAAAAGGCTTAAAAAGTAACCTGCGCAGGTGGGATGCTTTTTTGCGGGTATTTGCTATAGGGGATTTGCACCTCTCTTTTGCCAGCAGAGTGGACCCGGCCAATTGGGAAAAAGTTACTGTCAGTAAGCCGATGGACATCTTTGGCGGGGAGTGGAGGGAACACTACCGCTGCCTTTACGAAAACTGGGTAAAGACAGTTAGACCGGGCGACGTGGTCTTAGTGCCGGGCGACATTTCCTGGGCCATGCGTCTGGAGGAAGCAAAATACGATTTAGAATTTCTAGGCCTTTTGCCGGGAACTATAGTGGCGGTCGCCGGGAACCACGACTACTGGTGGCAGAGCCTGTCCAAAGTGAGGTCAGCGCTGCCGCCTAATGTGAAGGTTATCCAAAACGACTGCCTGCCCAAAGACGGGCTGGTTTTTTGCGGCTCGCGCGGCTGGCTTTGCCCCGGGGCCGAGGGTTTTAGCGAACAGGACGCCAAAACTTACCGGAGGGAACTCATCCGCACTGAGCTTTCCTTAAAGGCAGCCAGCCAGTGCGGCGGCGAACTGGTGGCGCTCACTCACTTTATGCCGGCCAACGAGCAGCACGAAATGAGCGGTTTTATCGAACTTTTTAACCGGTACGGAGTTAAAACCGCTGTGTACGGTCACTTGCACGGCAAGGCTGCCCAAAAAAGGCTGCCATCAAAAAAATTTAATATAAACTTTTATCTAGTGAGCGCTGATTTTTTGCGCTTTGAGCCTAAACTTATACTGGACAGGTGAAAACCGTTTTGGTTGTCGGGCTGCTGACCATTGAGCTGTACTTGGCGGGGATTACTTCATTAAAAGAGAAGCGTCGGGTAATTAAAAGTCTTATTGCCAGGTTGCGCAACCGCTACAATATTTCAGTGGCGGAAATCGGGAGGCAGGACTGCTGGCAGCGGGCGACGCTGGGTGTTTCCTTTGTCAGCGGTGAGCGCGCCCGCGTCCACGGCGTGCTGGAAGCGGTGGTTAATTTTGTGGAAGCGGAGAGAGCTTTAGAGGTTGTGAGTTACGAAAAAGAAATTTTATAAAAGACAATAATAAAGCCGCATATACAACGGTATGCGGCTTAAAAAATTTAAAAAACCCTTTTTTTAACCCACAGCCACAGCCGCCCGCACCAGGCGATCTGTCTTGGGGCCGGGAAGCGGGGCAGCCGGCAGGCGGGGGAAGGCGGGCCCGCTTTGGAATGGGTGAGCGTGTAGACGGTTTTTAGCTTGCCGTCTTTGTCGGGTACAAACCTGCCCTTTAGCTGGCTTTCTGCCATATTTTAGCACCCCCTCTGTTAAATTTATACAACGGGGGGTTGCTTTTGTGGAAGGGGTAGTTTTTGTCGTTTTTGGTCTGGAGGATTGCGGGGCCGGCCGTAGAATAATTATAGAACAGAAAATATTTAGATAAGGCGGTGTGTTTTATATGAGCAGTGAAGTGGCGGCCAAGGCCAGAAGTTTAGCGGGGGAACACTTTCGCAGCGGTTACAACTGCGCGGAGTCGGTCTTTCTTACCTTCCGGGAACTCTTTGCCAAAGAACTGGATGCCGGACTGGTGAAGATGTTTACGGGGCTGGGAGGGGGCTTTGGGCACGCTGGCTGTGCCTGCGGCGCTCTCAACGCATCGTGCTTGGCCATAAGTTTTTTGGCGGGAAGGACCAAGGCTGATGAGGACCGCTACCGTGCTTACGGGGCGGTAAAAGAGTTTTGTGAACTCTTTGAAAAGCGCTTTGGCGGGACCTGCTGCCGCGTCCTCAACCCTTACACTTATGATACACCCGAGCACTTGCGGAACTGCCTTAAAATTACCGGCACAACTGCCATGTTGCTGGCAGAATACCTAACCTGTAAAGGGCTTGTCAGTGCAGATGGTGCATAACGGGTACCGGCCTGGCAGGCATGAGCGCAGGGCGGCCGGGCCGGCGGGCCTGGCCCTGCAGGCGGGGCTTTCCAGGGTCAAAGAGATAGCCGCCTCGCTGGTGGTGGTAAAAGAAGAAGTGGTGAAAAGCGGCTGTGCTGCCTGCCCCTGGTACGGGAAAAACTTGATGTGCCCCCCCAACGTGCCGCCCCCCGCTGAATTTAAAAAACTGCTCGCCGCTTATTCTTCGGGTCTTTTAGTACAGCTTTTTACTCCCGTGGATACGGGCTTGCCCCAAGACGTGCTGCAGAGAAAGACTTTTGAATGGGCCAGAAGATTTCAGATCCTAATTTGGGAAGTTGAGGAGCGCATAAAAGAAGCGGGTTTTAAGCAGGCCAGGGGCTTTGCCGGCGGGCGCTGCTGTCTTTGTGAGGAGTGCGCAGGGCCGGGCGGAAGCTGCCGGCACCCGCGCGCAGCGCGTTCCTCACTGGAGGCCAACGGAGTTGACGTGGTGGCTACCTGCGAGCAAATAGGCTGGGAGATAAGTTTTCCGGTACGCGAAAAAGTGTCGTGGACGGGCTTGATCTTGCTGGTGTGAGCAAAGAGAAGGTGGTAAAGTGAGCGGCGGCCTTAAAAGTTTTACCCGTCCGGCATCTGTAGCTGTGGTGGGAGCTTCGGCATCTGCCGGCAAAGTAGGGAATTCTATTGTCAAAAACCTGCTCGCTTGCGGCTTTCCCGGCAAGGTTTACCCGGTCAACCCGCGCCAAAAACAGATCGAAGGGCTGGTGTGCTACCGGTCGGTGCTCGACATCCCCGGGCCGGTAGAAACTGCTGTTTTTGCCGTTCCCGCCGGCGAGGTATTGCGGGCTGCCGGGGAGTGCGCGCAAAAAGGGGTTAAAAACCTGGTAGTCATTACGGCGGGCTTTAAGGAAACGGGCTATGAGGGCATGGAGCGGGAAAAGCAGCTGGTAGAGATTTGCCGCCAGTCCAACATGCGCCTTTTGGGGCCTAACTGTCTTGGTTTTATAAATACCCACGCAGCCGTAAACGTTTCTTTTATGTCTTCTTTCCCGGCCAAAGGAGGTATAGCCTTTATATCCCAGAGCGGTGCTATTTTGGCAGCCGTGCTGGACTGGAGTCTTGCGGCGGGCATCGGTTTCAGCCAGCTGGTCAGCCTGGGGAATAAGGCCGACCTGAACGAGGTGGACTTCATTGAAGAGGCTGCAGCCGATCCCCACACGAAAGTAATTCTCTGTTATATCGAAGATGTGGCCGACGGGCAGCGCTTTTTGGAGGCAGCGGCGGCGGCTGTGGCGCAAAAGCCGCTGATTGTATTGAAGTCGGGAACCAGCCAGGCCGGGGCCCAGGCTGCTTCTTCCCATACAGGCGCGCTGGCCGGCAGCGACTTGGCTTACGAAACTGCCTTTAGCCAGTGCGGGGTGATAAGGGCCCGCGGCATGAAGGAGCTCTTTGATATAGCTGTGGCCTTTGCCCGCCAGCCGGTGCCCCAGGGCAACCGGGTAGCCATTGTTACCAACTCCGGTGGTCCGGGCATTCTGGCCACGGACTGTGTGGAAAAAGCGGGGCTTAAGCTGGCCAGGTTCGGGAAGGATACTATCGAGGCTTTAAGGGCGCGCTTGCCGGCAGAGGCGAGCATTTACAACCCGGTGGATGTTCTGGGCGATGCCGGGGCAGACCGTTACCGGTTTGCTTTAGAAAAAGTTCTCGCCGACCAGAACGTGGACGGCCTTTTAGTGCTGCTCTGCCCGGTAGCCCTGACCCAGCCCGAAGAAACGGCCAAGGCGGTTGTGGAGGTAAGCCGCTCTTTCCCCGAAAAGCCGGTTCTGGCCGTCTTTATGGGAGGTCAGCGGCTGGTCGAAAGCGCACGCGAGCTGAATAAAGCCGGTATACCTTGCTACGATTTCCCGGAGAGCGCAGTGCTGGCTATGGAATGCCTGGCCCGTTACCGGCAGGTAAAAGAAGCGGCCGTGCCCAAAGAGCGCTTTTTGCCGGAGAAGCCGGACTTGAAGAGTGTTAAGGCCGTTTTTTACGACGTCAAAAGAGACAACCGCCTTGTGCTCTTGGGGAGCGAAGCGGCGGAAGTGGTGGCGGCTTACGGGATCGAAGTGGCTCCCACGGCTTTGGCTAGATCGCCGGAAGAAGCCGCAGCCCTGGCAGAGGAATTTGGCTACCCGGTAGTGCTGAAAGTCGCTTCTCCCAAGATTTTACACAAAACAGACGTAGGCGGTGTAATGGTGGGCTTAAACAGAGCGGAGGAGGTCAGGGAGGCTTACGTAAAGATTTTGGAAAGCGTCCACCGCTACCTGCCCAAAGTGGTTCCCCACGGCGTAGAAGTTCAGAAAATGATGCCCAAAGGGGTAGAACTCATCGTGGGAGTGACCAAGGACGTCCAGTTTGGCCCGCTCATAGCCTTTGGCCTGGGTGGTGTTTACGTAAATCTCTTAAAGGATGTCTCCTTTCGCTTGGCTGACAGGCTGTCTATGGAACAGATTGAAGAGATGATTGCCGAAACTAGAGCTTATACGCTGCTGCGAGGCTACCGCGGGAGCGAACCGGCCGACATAGCCGAGGTAGTGCGCGTTATTAGCCGGGTGGCTGCACTGGTAAGGGATTTCCCCGAGATTACCGAACTGGATATAAACCCCTTGCTGGCCTACCGGCAGGGGGCAGTTGCCTTAGATGTAAAAATTACTATATCGTGAGGTGGGCGTGCAATGAAAAGCCTGTACCTGGCGGGTCCGGCCGGGAGCGGAAAAACAGCTGTCGCCGTAGGCCTAGCCCTGGTGTTTTGCCGGGAGGGGTACAAAGTCTCCTACTTTAAGCCAGTCGGAACCAGCGGACCGGCCAGTGTAGATGCTGATGCCGTCCTGATGCGGGAAATGCTCTCTCTCGACCTGCCGCTGGAGGTTATTGTTCCCTGCGAAGCCGGTCCCTCGTACCTCTCCCGCGGCAAAAAACTAGAGTACAAGAAAGAGGTAGCCGCCGCTTACCGGGAAGTGCAAAAGGGATACGACATCGTAATAGTGGAGGGGGCTACTTTTCCTTATGTGATGGCTTCCTGCGGGCTGGACGCGGCGTCACTGGCCGCAGAACTGGGCTGTGCAGTGGTTACTTTGGTGAGGGTGAAAAACGATTACGATCTGGATGCCGCTATTTACACCAACTGTTATTTTGCCAGCAAGGGCGTGCCCCCGGCGGGCAGTATTTTCAGTCACGTCCAGCGGCCTCTTTTGGCCAAAACAGAAGGGGTGTACAAACCCATTATGGAGGAAAAGGGCTTTGCCACTTTGGGAATACTCCCTGCCCGCCTGGAGATTGCCGCTCCTACGGTGGCCGAGTTCAGGGATGCCCTGGGGGGCGAAGTGCTGGCAGGCGATGACAGGATGGACCTCCTGGTGGAGGATGTGGTAGTCGGGGCCATGACCATGGAAAGCGCCCTTAAGTACCTGCGGCGGGCTGCTAACAAGGCCGTGGTGCTGGGCGGCGACCGGGCAGATTTAGCTCTGGCCGCCTTGGAGACAAACACTTCGGCGCTCATCCTTACCGGCGGTCTTTACCCCGATGTCAAGGTGCTGGCCAGGGCTTCGGAAAAGGGTGTGCCCGTTATCCTGGTGCACATGGATACTTACAATACCATTGAGAAGCTGGGTGAGGTGACCCGGCACTTGCGCCCCGGTGATGCCAGGGGCATTGAGGTGGCCAGAGAAAATGTAGAGAAATACTGCAACTGGCAGAAAATCTTGGATACCCTGCGGGACGGAGGCTAAGGGCAGGCTGGTGTTGGGAAATGAAAAAACCGACATTTTTTGAGTTCCGGGAAATTTTTTTGGAAGAGTTTGTGCGGCTTTCGGGAAAGCCGGCAAAAGAAGCTGCTCACACCGATTGGGCAGAAGGCTTAGAAGAAACGGTAAGAGAGGCATTGCTTGAGTCCGTTAGAAAGAGGCTTTCTGAGCGCTCGTGTATTGTCTACGAAGTTAACGCGCGCCTGTTGAAGGTGCCGGGAACAGTTGAGAGCGCTATTATACAAGCCTTTCACGAGCTTAACACCATCTGGCTTATGGAGAGAATAAACGAGAAGATAAGGGCCAGGAGGCAGCGGTTAATGGAAAATTAGTTTTGGCAGAGAAAAAACTTTTTTAAAAACTGCTTGCCCGTCAAAAAAGGATATTATATAATAATTGTTGAGCAAGTTATTATTTTAATTATTTTCTTGTTAATTGAATATATTGTGTAGTGAGGACGGCGGGCAGCTTATTTGCCGGGCTGCCAGTTGAGTGCCGGCCGTCACGTGAAGTGGTTTTTAGGGGGTAAGGTGAACGGCCCCGCGGTGTGCTAAAGCAACCTTGCTGGAAAGCAAGGCAGGGCAAAGCCGCCTGTTTGTAGTTGTGCCGTTTTTACCACTTAAAAGCCATTTTTGTTTTGTAAAAATTGCGTGAAAGGGGGTGAGCGCTAAGTAGTGAGTTATTTTTAGGAGTTTTGGAGGTATTACCAGTAAGCTTTTACCAATTTTTATTAATCAGGAGGTGTAAATATGTCGTCTGAAGTTAAAGCCATGCCCAGATGGATACCGCTTGTGGGCGGCGTTCTGGGCAGCACGACTTGCGGCCTCTTGCTTTATGCGTTCAGCGTTTTTATTAAGCCCCTGCGTACCCAGTTCGGCTGGACGACAGCAGAAGTGGCCCTGGCTTACGCTATTGTGTGCTTGGTCTTCGGTCTTATGACCTTCCCGGCCGGGCGCTTGAGCGACAAGTTCGGCCCGCGCGTTGTGGTATTTATCGGTGCTATTATCCTGTGCATAGGTTTCATGCTGACTTCCACCATTAAAACCAAGTACCAGCTCTACCTTTACTACGGTTTAATCGCCGGCTTTGGCGGCGGCTTGATTTACCTCCCGCCTATTGCTACCGCTCCCAAGTGGTGGCCGGACAGGAGGGCCCTGGCTACCGGTCTTTCGGTTGTCGGCTTAGGCTTAGGTTCTTTCATCATGGGCCCGCTGGCCACTTCGATGATCAACTACTTCGGCAGCGCTCTGCCCGTCTTTAAGTACGTGGGCGCGGCCATGGGCATTATGGCGGTTATCGCCTCCCTGTGCCTTGCCAACCCGCCGGCCGGCTGGAAGCCCGCCGGCTGGACGCCGCCTGCCCCCAAGGAAGGCGGGGCTCCGAAGGCCTACCGGGACTACACCTTTAACGAAACCATTAAGACTGTCCAGTTCTGGCTCCTCTATCTGGCTTACTTTGCCGGTTCGTTTGCCGGGCTTATGGTCATCGGCCACATTGCTTTCCACGGACAACTGGAGATGACCAAAGTGCTGGCGGCGGCCAAAGGCGTGTTGCCGGAAGCCATTCCTAAGGATGCACCCGAACTCAAGACTATAGCCATGCAGGCCAGTTACGCCGTGAGCTCACTGGCGGCCTTTAACGCTTTGGCCCGGGTGTTAATCGGCGCCTTGGCCGACAAGGTGGGAACGAGGGTATGCTTCCTGATAACCTTTACGCTGCAAACGCTGGCTCTGTTGGTTCTCTTCCCGGCCGGCAAGTCCTATATCCTCCTCTGCCTTGTGGCCATTCTCATCGGCTGGAACTACGGCTCCATGTTCACCCTTTTCCCGGCCACCTGCCTGCAGTACTACGGGCCGACGGCTCAGGGTTCTAACTACGGTCTCCTGTTCACTTCCTGGGGTCTGGCCGGCTTTGCTGGTCCGTACGTGGCCGGTGTTCTGCTGGACGCCACCAAGACTTATCTTGCGCCCTTCCTGGTAGCTGCGGTAGTGGAAGCCATCGGTTTAATCCTGTTGGCCATTGCCAAGCCGCCTGAAAAGAAACCGGCTTAAAAGATCAAAAAAGAGATCGAAAGCGCTCCGGGTTAACCCGGGGCACTTTTTTTGAGAATTTAGGCAGGAGCGCTAGCGGATTTTTTCATAACAGTTCTTGCAGACGTAAAAACCTACCGCGCTGCGGCAGATAATTAGCTCCTCAAGTTCATCTGAAGGAGCGGGCTGGTCGCATTCCGGGCAGTAGGTTATTTCACCTTCTCGCCAGGTGCGCCCGCAGCTAAAGCAGGCAAAGCGGAGACCGGGATTTTTTAAGCCGTCAATCTTTCCGGCGTCAACTAGTGCCTCGTTACCGCAGGCCGGGCAGATATGGGTCTTTCCCGGAGGTTGGGAAAAAACTTCTGCCCAGAGACGGGCTCCAGCGCTGCCCGCAGTCCAAAAACCGCACTGGGAGCAGGTTGCTCCCTCCGCTTGGAAGGAAAGGGAAGTTGAGCGGCACTGGGGACAAATAAAAGGTAATTTCAAACAAAACACCTCCTGCGTCCTTACCTTAGAAAAGTATTTTCGTGCCCAGTCTAAACTCTTCCTGCCAGCGTAGGCATTTATAATAAAAAAGGCGCCTTTTTTGTAAAGGCGCTTTTCTTTGTAAAGGGGGTAGGAAAAAGGTGAGCAGCAGCTTTACAACTGTTTAACTATTCCTTGATCTTCTTTTTCATAAAGTAACCTTTGGGGTCAATAACCTCCCTGATCAAGCGGATTTCCTCTACCGTGGGCGGCTCAAACTCGTAAACATCGTCGGGAATAATGAGCTCAAAACCGGTCGCGTCTTGCACGCTCTGCACCGTTTCTCCGGGCAGGGTGGCAATCAGCTTCATGCGCTTGGTTTCGTCGTCGAAACCTAAAATAGCCTTGGTGGTAATCACCCTGTAGGGTCCCTGGCCCACCAGACCGGCCCGCCAGCGGGCATTGGGTGAACCGTCTAAGTAACCGGGGCTGGTAATGTAGCTGAGTTTTTCTCTAAAGCGCCTGGGTTCGTGAACCATAATGATGATGGTGCGCTCGCAGGAGCAGGCCATGTCGCTGGCGCCGCCGCTACCAGGCAGGCGTACCTTGGGCCTTTGGTACCCGTCGGGGAAGTCGCCCATCATGGTGGAGTTCAGGTTGCCGTAAGGGTCAATTTCTGCTCCGCCGATAAAGCCAATGTCGCAGAAGCCCCGCTGGGTGAGTTCAAAGGCAGAGTTTAAACCTTGCAGGTAATTGGAGCGGTAAGTGGTTCTGGAGTCGCCCACCGAAAGGGGCAGACCGCGGGAAAGGGTGGGTCCAACAGAACCGGCTTCAAAAACGGGCACAATGCCCGGCCCGTGGGTGAGCTGGGCCAGCGTAATGGCTACCATGGGCAGGCCTGTGCCGGCAAAGACCACCTTATTGTCCTCTAGGGTTCTCGACCCCGCTACGACAATCATTTCTTGCGGAGTAAAATCACTTGCGTATTTGGTCACTGAAAACACCCCCTGTTATCCCAGCACCGTAAAGGCGGCATCCAGCTTGGTGCTGGGCTCATTCTTCTGGATGTAATACAGGTCGGCGAGCGGGATCTGGTCAATGAACTCGGAGAAATCGCTGACGCCGAAAATGTACTTTTCGTAGTAATTGGTCAGGGCGGCGGGGTCCCCTTTGCGGAATTTCTCGCACGCATCCCGGAATAAAGCGATGTGCTTTTCGTCGAAATAGTGCACCCCGTTGCAGTTGCCGGGGTAAGAGCCGAAAGGCACTTCAATGACGGCGTCTACGGCAAAGAACGGGATAGTAACCCGGTTCGGGTACCTGGTCATATCGTCGTGCTCGATCAGGCGGTCGCAGGTAACAATGGTGTAGGCGGAAGCCATGGCTATTTCAGGGCAGGTGTAGGTCGGGCCCTGGATGCGGCAGTTGCCGTAAATGTCGGCTTCCTGCACGTGGATCAGGGCTACGTTGGGATGAGAAGCAGGTAACAGCATTATTGGCCGGCCGGTAAACGGGCACTCGATGACTTTGGCCCTGTTTTTCTTCAACATGTCACTGCCGAGGGGGCTTCTGCAGGGTATGAAGGGCAGCCCCATAGAGCCGGCCTTAAAGCGTGCAGACATGTTGTAGTTGCTCCAGTCCTCAATTTCTATCTTACCGTTTTCAGCCAGGTAACGGAAGAGCGGGGAAATGCCGAATGCTTCGTGTGCCCAATAGGCCAACTCCAAGCGCTTGATACTGTTCTTGCTTTCGTCCAGAACCATGGCCCCGGCCAGGTACTCGACGGCCAGTCCCGCAGACTGGAAAGAAAGAGTGAGATCCTTTCTTCCTTGCCTGATGATTTCGTGTACGATGGCGATGGGCTGGCGGCCGTTGACAAAACCTCCAATTCCCACGTTATCGCCGTCTTTGACAAACTTCTGCACTGCCTCTTTGAGGGTCATCCGCTTATCCCGTTTGGACTTGTCCTTGTTGGCCAGGAATTGCCTGGCTTCATCGGGTGACAGACCTGTCCAGAACATTGTACAACCTCTCCTTTTAGCTGCTTTGAGATGCAATTTTTCGCCCTGCCCCGGTTGCTGCCGGGGGGTTTTTGATTTTTTTCTCTTTCTTTCTCTTTCTTTCTTTTTCTTTCTCTTTCTTTTTAAAAATTTTGTCTTTTTAAAACATTACCCCCTTACAAAAAAATTTTATTGTTCTAAATAAAATACCTTCTATTGCCTAAGAGTACATTGTTAATTGTACTAAAGATCTAGATCTCAAGTCCCAATATTTAAAATTGCTAAAAATTATTAATTTTAAGAATTTAATAAAAAATTTGATTGTTTTGCAACGGTTTTCTTAACTTGTTCTGTTATAAATAATAATTATCATATTAATAAAAACTTAGGCATTGTCTTTTGGATCAGGGATCAATGGTTAGTTGGTACTAGAGCAAACGTACATTGAAAAGAATTTTTGATATTAGTAAATTAGGTAGTGATGAACTTTAGAAAATTTTAAATTTTCTCAAACCACTTCCCAAGCATTAATTCACGGCCTTTGTGTTTGTGTTAACAGGCGCCTGACATAATATAACCACAGTTTTACTGCATATCATTATTATGTACATGTTGTTACGGGTGATTTTCCCAAATTCTAATTAACAATGCATGCCCGAAATTGGTGCTCAAGACCGTTGGCGAGGAGGTGGTAGTTAAGCTCCTGCGGTATAGCAAAGATTTTTTTTAGCCGACACGGTGAATGATTAACCAAATATCTCTGTTTTTTAAGGAGGTTTAAAAATGTTAAGCTCTGTGAGCTCGAAAATCAAAAATGTTTCCAACTTGCAGTACGAAGAAAAGAAATTTGAGTTCTGGGGTCCTACTCCCGATGAAGCAAGAAAAATAATGGTCAACAAGTCACACGCCTTAAAAGACAAAAGGACCACCCTCAAAGAAGCGGTAGCCAAGCACATCAAAGACGGCATCAACTTGGGCATCGGGGGTTTTGTAAATACCAGAGTGCCGGTAGCTATTATTCATGAGATCATCCGCAAGGGCGTAAGAGACCTGACCCTTTCTTTCCAGTCAAACTCCATCTGCCCGGAGCTTTTGGCCGGGGCTATGATTTTGGACCCGGACAGGGTATCTATAAAGCGCGTTGAGCTGGCCTGGTGGGGTTACGAAATTATCGGAATAGCCCCGTTGCTGCGTTACCTGGCCACCAACGGAATGATTGAGATGGACGACTACACCAATTACGGTATGTCGGTAAGGTTTAAGGCTGCGGCTATGGGCATTCCCTTTATCCCGGTGCGCGACCACGGCGGCACGGATATGGAGCTGGTCAACCGCGGCATGATGATCCAGTGCCCGTTTACCGGTAAGAATGTATACCTGCTGCCGGCCTGCCACCCCGATGTGGGGATCGTGCACGTGACGGCTGCCGACATGTACGGCAACGCCCGCATCTTCGGAGCTCTTTGCACCTGCCCGGAGATCGCTATGGCATCAACTTATACCATTATGACCACCGAGAAAATTATCCCCACCGAAACCATTAGGGCTTACCCGAACTTAACTGAAATTCCCTACCCGGCAGTCGACGCCCTCATCGAACAGCCTTTTGGCGGCTATCCGGGCGCCTGCTACGGCAATTACTGGTTTGATATGGATCACTTGAGGATGTTCCGCAGCATCTGCGACGAGTTCCGCAAGACCGGCAATAAGGACGCCCTCAAGAAGTACTACGACGAGTACATCTTCGGCTGCGAAACTTTCGACGACTTCCTCGAGAAAGTTGGCTACAAGACGCTTAAGAAGCTCAGAGACCTCGACGGTGGCCAACCAATCATCGTCTAGCGGCAAACAATTGTGTTAAAACATTAGGCCACTATAAATTCAAGGAGGTATAATGAATGTCTGAATACACCCCTTTTGAAATGATTGCTTACACGGGTTCAAGAGTGTTAGAAGACGAAAAGATCGTCTTTGTGGGCACCGGCCTGCCGATTATTGCCGCTATGCACGCCCAGCTTACCCACGCCCCCAACCTGTACATGATTTACGAAGCCGGCTCTTTGGCCCCCATTCTGGAGATGGGGATGCCGCTCTCGGTAGGCGACACCAGGGCAGCCCGCAAGGCCTGCTTCTTAAAGGGTCTGTGCGCCGTATTTGAGCTCACCCAGCGCGGTTATGCCGACTACGCTTTTATCGGCGGGGCGCAGATTGATATGTACGGCAATGTCTGCTCCACCATTGAGGGCAACAACTACAATAAGCCGCGGGTGCGCTTCCCCGGCAGCGGCGGTGCCGGAGCCATGGCCGCCAACTGTGAGAAGACCATCGTGATTATGGCGCTGGAAAAGAGGCGCTTTGTGAAAAAACTGGACTTCCTGACCAGTATTGGCTTCGGTGACGGCTCACCCGACTACCGGGAAAAAGCCGGTGTGATGGGTTCCGGCCCGTACCGGGTAATCACCAACCAGGCACTCTTCGGCTTTGACGAGGAGACTAGGCGGATGAAGCTCTTAGAAGTGAGGCCGGGACTGGAGCCCAAGGACATCCAGGAACTGGTGGACTTTGAGCTCATTATTCCGCCCGACGTAAAAGAGATGGCCGAGCCGACTAAAGAGGACTTGAGGCTCTTGCGGGAGGTCATCGACCCCGAGGGTTACTTCTTGAAGAGGGTAATTAAGCAGTAAGGAACAGGCTTTATCTATAGTAAGAAGGCTTAAGCCTTTTGGGGAGGTGGTTTGATCGAAAAATGACCGCTCCTTGGGCAAAGGGGCATAAAACCTTCTCTAAAAATTAAACGGGACTGTTCAACAACTTACCCCCTACTCACTTGGCGCCCAGGCAAAGGGCGCCCTTTTTTATTTATATAGATATGTTTAAAGCTTTAAAATTGAGCTCATATTTTAGACGGCATCCGGTTCTACAAGTTTTTCCTGAACGGCCAGCACGGCTGCCTGGGTGCGGTCGTTGACGTTTAATTTCATTAAAATGCTGCTTACGTGCGCTTTGGCCGTGCGGGTGGTGATGTTTAGTTTGCTGGCGATCTCCTTGTTGCTGTAACCGTTGACAATGAGCTTTAGAACTTCTTTCTCGCGGCTGGTGAGGAGATCGGTTGATTCCTTTGGCCTCTGGTGCAAGGCACTTCCCTGCACCAGGTTCACTAAGAGTTCGTTGGCTATAGATGTGTCTACAAAATAGCGGCCTTCCGCCACGCTTTCTACTACTTCGATGACTTTTTCAGGCGGGCTGTCTTTTAAAACGTAAGCCGAGCAACCCTCGCGCAGAGCCTGCACGACTTTTTCGTGCTGGTTATTGACAGTAAGGATGATGATCTGAACACCCGGTTCCCTGGCTTTGATCAGCTTGGCCGCTTTAATGCCGTCCATCTTCGGCATGTTTACGTCCATGAGCACCATGGTCGGTTTTAAGCGGGAGGTGGCTTCCACGGCTTCTTCGCCGTTGGATGCCTCCCCAATAACCTGTATATCGTGCAAGTCAAAGAGCATCTTTAAGCTGCGCCGCACAAGGGGATCGTCGTCCACAATGAGAAGCCTAATTTCGCTGGTCAAAAACTCATTCATCGTGGCCACCTCGCCGGTTATTGCCGTACGCTGGCAGAGTGATGACAAACTTGGTACCCCAGCCGGGCTCGCTCTCCACTTTAATTGTACCGCCATGAGCTTCTACATTCTTTTTAGCAATGGCCAGCCCAAGACCTGTACCGCTCTGTTTGGTAGTAAAAAACGGTTCAAAAATTTTTTGTTGTATCTCGGGAGAAATACCCGTACCCCAGTCTTCCACTGTTACTGACACCTGGTCAAAGGAATGGTTGGTTGATACGCGGATAGTGCCGCCGCTGTCGGTAGCCGAAATGGCGTTATTGATCAGGTTGCGGAATATTTCTTTTATTTTTTCACAGTCGGCCATGACCGTGGGAAGCGGCTTTTTTAAAGAAGTTTCGATAATTACTCCTTTCCTGTACTGTTCTTTGAATTCATCTACCAGGTTTTTGAGCAGTTCGTTTAAATCTATTTCTTCTAATCTGAGAAAAGTGTTGCTGGAAAAATGCAGAAGGTCTTCTGTGGTCCTGCTCACGCGCTCTACGGCCTGCTTAATGATTTCTAAGTCTTCGTGGTAGTCCATTTTCCAGGAAGACTTTTTTTCCAGCGCGTAAAGTGAGAGCCGGATGGATGTAAGCGGGTTCTTGATCTCGTGGGCAATGATGGCTGCAGCCCGGCCCAGGGCGGCCAGCCGCTCGGCCTGCTTGACTTTTTGTTCTAAGGCACTGATAATGTGTTCTTTTTCTTTAATATCTTTTTCGTAAGTGAGGGCATTTTTAACAGCAGTACCTATCTGCTGGGCCACCAGTTCCAGCATGCGCAGGTCCCTGATGGTGAAATCACGCCGGCTCTCCGGCCGGGTGAGGTGAACAGTGCCAATAAAATTGCCATCGAGGATTATAGGAGCGGCTATGGTGTAGTAAACCCCTTCCCGGCGCAGGGCTGAGTGGAAGTACTCGTTATTGCTGATTTCTTCTATAACGGTTAAATCAGAAGACCGCCAGCCTTTTTTGGTTTTTAACAGTTTGAGAAAGAGAGAGTCGCTGGTTATGTTTTCGGTGAACAGCTTAATAAGTCTTTCGTTGAGGCCGATGTTGGATTGAATGGTTACTTTGCCGTTTTTATCGTGGTAGAAAAAGATGCCGCTTTTGTTGTGCGGTATAAGTCTGGGAAGGCAGGAGTGGACGGAGTGCAGTATTTCATCTAAATCTAAACCCGAATTAACAATGGAGCTGATCTCCAAGAGAATTTCTAGCTCGTCTAATGAGAGGTCTTTTTTTAGATCACCCCTGCTTTTGGTCCTGGTGACTGTCATACACTCCCCCCTCTCATTAGTGCTCTTCATTTCCTGTTTATATCTCTTCTGTGTATTAAAAATTATATCATCAACTGCTTTTTTCTTGTAGGAGGCTAAAGACAAGTTTTTGTTCTTTTTTTATTTTTGGTTGACCCTTTGGCGGTTATTGGTCAATAATAAGTTTTGAAAATGAAGCGGTATCCCGTGGATTTGGGGTATACCGGCAAAAATTATGCTTTGGCGGGAGTGAAGCAAGTGATTTACGCTATACCGGCTGGAAGTCCGCTGATCGATCCTACAGCCTTTATAGCCCCCGGTGCAGTAGTGGTGGGCAGGGTAGAAGTGGGGCCTTATACCAGTATCTGGTATAATGTTGTGGTGCGGGGAGATGTAGACCAAGTGAAGATTGGTGCCTGGACTAACATTCAGGACGGTTCGGTGCTGCACGAACACGCCGGCTACCCCCTGATTGTCGGTAGCCGGGTAACGGTCGGGCACCGCGTTCTCTTGCACGGCTGCACGGTAGAAGACGGGGCGTACATAGGGATGGGTGCGGTAGTGCTCAATGGGGCGCGCATTGGCGCCGGCGCGGTGGTGGGGGCCGGTTCACTGGTCCTCCAAGGTCAGGAAATACCGCCCGGGATGGTGGCTGTAGGTTCGCCGGCCAGGGTGCTGCGGCCTGTGGCGCAAAGTGAGACAAACAGGTTTTACGGGGCTGTGGACAGATACTTAAAAATGGCAGAAATGCACAAGAACTTGCGGGAAGTAACATTTGGGCCAGAAGAGTAATAATTACATAACCAGTGAAAGCAGCAGGTAGGTTAAAGCGGCCGTTACGGCTGTAGCCGGCAAAGTTACCATCCAGGCGGTAATGATGCGCTCGGCGGTTGTCCATTTAACCGCTGAGACGCGTTTGGCCGCTCCTACGCCCATGATAGACGAAGAAATGACGTGGGTAGTGCTTACGGGCAGCTTGATTAAGGTAGCTGTTATGATCACGAGGGCAGAGCTGAAGTCGGCAGCAAAGCCGTTGGCCGGCTCAAGGCGGATGATCTGGGAGCCGACGGTTTTAATAATCTTCCACCCGCCCATAGATGTTCCCAGGGCCATAGCCAGAGCGCAAGATATCTTGACCCACAGGGGAACGTCCAGGCTGGTCTGGAAGCCGCCGGCGACGAGGGCAAAAGTGATGATACCCATGGACTTTTGGGCATCGTTAGTGCCGTGGCTGAAGGCCTGCCAAGCGGCTGTAAATACCTGGAGGATACGGAAGCGCCGGTTTACTTTCGCCGGGTGGCAGTTTTTGAGGATAAATTTAAAAAAGCTCATAACGGCGTAGCCCGTGGTGAAAGCCACAACGGGTGATACGATCAGTGCCTCAATAATGCTGAGAAAGCCCTTGAAATTGACGGCTTTCAGTCCGGCAGCGGCAATTACTGCCCCGGCAAGCGAGCCGATAAGGGCGTGGGAAGAACTGCTGGGTATGCCGTAGTACCAGGTAAAGAGGTTCCAGGCTATGCCGGCGACCAGGGCGGTGGCCACGATGTACATCCCGCCCTCCAAGTTTAAGGGATCGGCTATTTTGCCGCCTATGGTCTTAGCCACACCGGTAAAAGTAAGGGCGCCAACGAAGTTCATAAACGAAGCGAGGATGATGGCTACCCGGGGCGGCATGGCTTTGGTAGATATGGACGTGGCGATGGAGTTGGCCGTATCGTGAAAGCCGTTTATAAAGTCAAAGGTTAAAGCCAGCAGCACCACAATAACCATGAGCACCAAAGACTCGCCGGGCATCTGTTGCTCTCCTTAGGATTTAAGAGTTGCGCATAATGATTCCTTCTAAGATATTGGCTACGTCTTCGCACGCATCCGTTACCGACTCCATCATAGTGTAAATTTCTTTTCTCTTGATGAGCTCAATCGGGTCACGGCAGGTGGAGAAGAGAGTCTTTAAGCTGTCCCTTAACAGGTCGTCGGCCACATTTTCTAAATCATTAATTTTGTGGGTATGCTTGGGTATTTCCGTCAGCTTTTTTTCTACCAGGCAGTTGATGGCGTGAGCAATCTCCTGGGTGCACATTTCAATATTTTTGGCAAAGAGCTTCATGTAATCGTCCGGTTCCTTTATGCCAAAAAGGTCAAAGCCCCACGCGCAGGCATCGATCAGGTCCAGTACATCGTCGAGCTTTATGGTGAGGTCTAAAATATCTTCTCTCTCCAAAGGGGTAATAAAGGTCTTATTGAGGGCGCGGATGATCTCGTGAGTGTACTGGTCGCCCATGTTTTCCACGGTCTTAATCTGTAAGGCAAATTCCTCGGCGTTTTTTAAGTTGTGCAGCTCCTGGCTGAAGACCCTGGAAGCAAGCTGGATGTTTTTGACTACCAGTATAAAATACTCAAAAAAAATATCTTTTTTTTTCTGGAACAAAACCGTTTGTCCCCCTTAAAAACACCCGCTTAACTTTACTGCCACAAGTTATCTTAACATATCCCTTTATTAAATTCATGTTAAATCTTTGTTAAAATAGGATGTGCCAGTTAGAACAGCTAGTAAACACGAGGTGAGCGGCTTGCCTTTATCCCAGCTGCTGTTGGTTTTTTTCCTGTTGACTTTTGGTTCGCTGGTCCTTTCTTTTCTCGTTTCCTGGCAGGTCAAATTTATCCGCCCCGACTTTTGGTCAGTGGCCCGCTACAATTTAATCGTCCTGCCGTTTTTATACCTCGCCAACCTGGCCCTGGGGAATGCTTTTGTGCGCGCCCACGCTGCGGTAAAAAATTTGCCCTTCTTGTCGGCGGCGCAGGCGTTTTTTTATTACCTGTTTTTATTCCTTTTCTCGGCGGTTTTGGTGGGTGACAAGCTGCCGGTAACGAGGGCGCTGGCGGGGTTTTTGCTCATAGTGCTGGGCATTTGGGTACTAAGAAAATAGTTTTTTAAAGTTTAGTCCTCGCAGTCTCCAGCCCAGCCTTCTTTGCCGATCAGGGGCACAAAACAGACCGGGCCCATGTTTTCCTTAAGAAAGCTCCCGTCGGCCAGGCGGTGCACTACTAAAAGGTCTTGCTGGCACTTGCCGCCTGCGGGCACGACCAGCCGCCCGCCCGGGCAGAGCTGCTCGCACAAGGTCTGCGGCACTCCTGGTGCCCCGGCAGAGACAATGATGCCGTGAAAAGGGGCTTCTTCGGGCCAGCCCAGAGTGCCGTCGCCGACCCGCACGCGGATGTTGTTGTAACCTAGCTTTTTAAAGCGGTCAACAGCCTGCCTGGCCAGGGAAGAAATCCGCTCAATTGTGTACACTTCCTTGACAATACGGGAGAGAACGGCCGCCGCATACCCCGACCCCGTGCCGATTTCTAAGAATTTGCCCTCGGGCGTGGGGTTGGCCAGTTCGATCATGTAGGCGACAATGAACGGCTGGCTGATCGTCTGCCCTTCACCGATGTCGAGAGGGCCGTCGAGATAAGCGAATTCCTGCAGGTGCGGGGGGACAAAAAAGTGGCGGGGCACTTCCAGCATGCTTTCCAGAACGGCACGGTTTTCAATGCCTCTGGCCATTAGCTGGTTTCTGACCATCAGGCGCCGCTCGTCCTCACGGCCGGAAGGTTTAACTTTTGATATTTTTTTAAAAATCATGGCTCTTTGCTCCTTTTAGTTTTTATAGTTATATAATAAAATTTTTTATATCCAAAGAAAATATTTGTGGCGGTGGTGCGAGTTGGCAGTAGTGTCGGTTTCTATTATTCCTGTCGGCACGCCTTCACCCAGCATAAGCGAGTACGTAGCTGGCTGTGTGGAGGTGTTGAAGGGCACAAAAGGCATTTCTTACCAGGTAACACCCATGGCTACAATTATTGAAGGTGAGCTCGACGATGTGCTGGCGGCAGTGCGCCGCATGCACGAGCAGCCCTTTTTAAAAGGGGCGGCCAGGGTGGTTACTTCTATCCGCATTGATGACCGGCGGGACAAAGAACTGACCATGGAGGGAAAAGTAGCCGCGGTTGAGGCCCGGCTGGGCGGGGAGGCGTGCCGTGGAAAATTACCTTGAACTGGTCGGCAGCCTCAAGCGGGGGGTAATTTCCCCGGTTTACCTTTTCTACGGGGAAGAAACTTACCTTAGCGATAAGGCAGTAGACAGAGTGCGGGAGTTTTTTGCTGCCAGTGCCGGTGCAGGGTGTGATTTGCTGGACGGGGAGGAAATTGCACCGGCAGAAGTGGCCGCCCGGGCAGAGACTCCACCCCTCTTTGGCGGTAAACGCCTTTTGATAGTTAAAAACCCTCCGTATCTTAAGGCAGCAGCTGCGGGCAAAGGTGACGGGGAGTCTAAAATAAAAGGCGAAGCCGGCGTGCTTTCTCACCAAGAGGCGCCGCTGGCCGCTTACCTGGAAGAACCCTCGCCCAATACGTGCCTGGTATTTGTGGTAACGGGGGCGGTTGATAAGCGCCGTGCGCTGTACAAGTTGATTGAACAAAAGGGACGCGCCTATGAGTTTAAAACCCCCGGCCAGGGTGTGCTTAAAAAATGGCTTGGCCAAAAAGCGGCAGCACTGGGCAAGAGTTTTGCTCCGGGGGCAGTAGATGCCTTGCTCGGTGCGGCCGGGCTTTCTATGTACCGGCTGGTTAACGAACTGGAAAAACTCGCCTGCTATACGGGTGACCGCGCGGTGATCCAGGTTTTGGACGTGCAAGCGGTCTGCCCGCCTGTGCTGGAAGATGACATTTTCCGGGTTGTAGATGCTGCCGGCAGCCGTGATGTAGTAAAAGCACTGGCCGGCATAAAAAATCTATTGGCGGCTAAAGAGCCGCCTTTGAAGGTTCTGGCTATGCTAGCCCGCCAGTTCAGGCTTTTGCTTATAACCGGGGAAATTATTTTGAGCGGAGGCGGTGCCCAAAGTGTGGCAGAAAAACTGGGCGTCCAGCCCTTTATGGCTAAAAAGCTGGTTATGCAGGCCAAAAACTTCGATACAGGAGTGCTAGTCCGCGCTTTAAAGGACCTGGCCAGTATTGACCTGGACGTTAAAACGGGGCGGCGGGAGTTTTACCCTGCGGTAGAATCTTTCTTTACCAGCCTGTTTGCACAGGGGAGATGAATGTGAACGGGGTATCGGGCGGCGCTGGGCTGACGAACCTTTTGTACGGCTTAGAAGATAGACCGCCGGCCGGGAGAACTGTCCTCTACGCGGCCCAGTGGCTGTTTTTTACCCTGGCCAATTCTGCTGTTGTGCCTGTAGTGGTAGGAAATGCTTTGGGCTTAGACCAGGCGGGTGTGGCCGGACTAGTCCAGCGCACTTTCTTTTTTCAAGGGGTGGCTTCCTTTTTGCAGGTTGGCCTCGGTCACCGGCTGCCCATCATCGAGGGGCCGTCTGGTATGTGGTGGGGTATTTTTATTACCCTGGCTGCTATTGCGCCCGGGCTCGGAAAGCCGCTTTCAGTGCTGCGCACGGATTTAGAACTGGGGGTAATGGCGGCGGGTACAATCGTGCTCTTAACAGGTGTGAGCGGTCTTGTAGGAAAAGCGCGGCAGCTTTTTACGCCGCCGGTAACCGGTTCGGTGCTGGTCCTTTTAGGTATCCAGTTAAGTGGGACTTTTGTAAGGGGCATGCTGGGTCTGGGTGCCGGCAGCGGGGTTGTTGACTGGCGGGCCTGTCTTGTTTCACTGTCCGTGGTAACCGTTGTGGTGCTGGTCAATTTAAAAGCTAGGGGTTTTATAAAAAGCCTGGCGGTTCTGGCCGGTATCGCGGCAGGTTGGCTGGCGGCTTTTCCAGCGGGTCTGGCTGGCGGTTTGGAGTGGGGCGCAGGGAGTTTTATCAGCACGCCGGAAATATTTGCTTGGGGCCCGCCTACTTTTGATGGGGGAGTGGTGCTGGCTTGCGTGCTAACCGGCCTGCTCGTTCTCTCCAACCTGGTGGCCAGCATTATGGCTATGGAGAAGGCTTTAGGGGTTGAGCTTCCGGCGATTACGTACAACCGCGGCGTGGCCCTCACGGGGTTGGCCGACATTCTGGCCGGCACAGGGGCTACGGTGGGTTTTGTTCCTTATTCGGCTGGGGCTGCCATGGTGAGCATGACTGGGGTGGCTTCCCGCCTGCCCTTTGCCCTCTTTGCCTTGGCCCTTGCCGTTTTAGGCCTTCTGCCGCCGGTAGCCGCCTTTTTAGCTTCTATTCCGGAGCCGGCCGGTTATTCTGTGCTTTTGGCCTCCTTTTGCCAGATGGTGGTATTTGGCCTAAGAGATTACGCCAGGCTTGCCTTAAATGAGCGCGACTCTTTTGTGATCGGGATTACTCTCCTCTTTGGCACAGGGGCTATGTTTCTCCCCCCGGGTGTGCTGGCCGGACTGCCTTCTCTGGTGCGCTACATATTGGGAAACGGCTTTTTGTGCGGCATGCTCCTGTGCCTTCTCCTCGAGCACGTTTTCCTGCCGGAAAAATTATTTGCCCGCAAAAACTAAAAAAGACCGCCCTTTGCCCTTAAAAGCGGCCTTTTGCCCGTTAAATTGAATTTTGGTGCCCAGTGCCTTAACCCGTCAGCTTGTTGAATTTTCTCGCCAGGCGGGACTTTTTGCGAGAAGCCGTATTTTTATGTAAAACGCCTTTGGTGACAGCCTTATCGAGGGCGACAATGGCGCTCTTGAGCTTTAACCTGGCTTCTTCTATATCGCCAGATCCCACGACCTGCTCGAACTTCTTAATTGCGGTTTTGACAGCCGATTTAATGCTCTTATTGCGCAGGGTGCGCTTGCGGATCGACTCGGCGCGCTTGGCAGCAGACTTGGTGTTCGCCACATTTTCACCTCCCAACGGCCTAAATTGTAACACGGGTTAAAAAAAATTGCAAGCCAAAGGTATAGCCGTATGTTTTTTGGTCAAAGATACTTTTAGCACTTCAATGGGGAGGTGAAACGTATATGCAGTGGCTCGGTATCATTATCAGGTTCGTGGTATCTGCTCTGGTCCTCATCGTCGCCAGCTGGCTTTCACCGGGCTTCGTGGTGCGGGGAGGATTTGTTGGAGCCTTAATAGCGGCAGTAGTGATAGCCGTCTTGGGCTATGCTGCCGAGGCTCTCTTGGGTGAGCGCATTTCACCTCAGAGCAGGGGGTTAGTTGGCTTTTTAACGGCGGCGGTAGTAATTTACGTGGCGCAGTTTATTATCCCCAACTTGCTCAGTGTGAGCTTGGTAGGAGCCCTGGTTTCGGCCTTTATAATTGGACTTATCGATGCTTTTGTGCCTACCGTTCTCCGTTAACGGCCAGCCTCATAAACCCTTCCTTGCCGGCATAACTATGTACAGGCCGGAAATAGGAGGGGTTTATTATGTTTGCGGCGGCCGCCTGCCGCTATAAAAAAAAGGTAACACGGGGTTTTTGGACAAAAACCGCTTTTGCGCTGTTTTTGCTGGCGGTATTATTTTACGCACTGGCAGGAAAATTGCAAAACGGGCGATGGGGTAACATAACCCGGCTGGCTGCCTGCGCCGCCGCTGCCGGCCGTATTTTAGGAGAACCTTTGGAATTGCTCAAAGAGGAGCTGCCGGTCTTAAAATGGGTTAGCCCGGAAGAGGAAGGGGTAGCCGCACTCTATCCTTTCTGTCACTCGTTGTTTTACAACTTGGAACTGGCTTTGGAAAGTGTGGCGGGGGTGGAGCTGGCACGCCCGGACGCGGCCTTAAAATCGCAGCTCTTTCCCCAGATGGCCGGTGGGGCAGAGGTAAGCAGTAATATGGCCGGTATTGGCTTTTCTTCAGGAAAAATTTCTACTTCAAAAGCGGTTTCTGCGGCTCCCAGCGAAACCTGTGTTCTCATTTACTGTACGCACACCGGAGAGACTTATACCCTCACCGACGGGGTGGAGAGGCTGGAGGGAAGGCCGGGCGGCGTGGTGACGGCAGCTGCTGCTCTCCAGGAAGCTCTTTTGAAACACGGAATTGCTGCGTTTCGTTCCGACCGGGTGCACGACAAAGACTACGGCGCGGCTTACCTGGAGTCAGAAAAAACGGCGGCAGAAATGCTGGCCGCCCACCCGGATGCACGCGCTGTCCTCGACGTTCACCGGGATTCCGGCAAAACGAGGGAGCAAAGCGTGATAACGGTTGACGGTAAAAAGGCAGCCCCTATTTTGTTAGTTGTGGGCACCGGCGGCGGGCGTCCGCCCGGCTCATGGCGCTCCAACTACGAATTTGCCCGTAAGCTGGCGCAAAAAATGGACCAGCTTTACCCCGGGCTCTGTGCCGGTGTGAGGTTAAAAGACGGTCGCTACAACCAGCACCTGCACACCCGTGCCCTGCTAGTGGAGATCGGTACTACCCAAAACAGCGTAGAAGAAGCAGTAGCCGCAGCAGAAATGCTGGCCTGTGCGCTGGCGCAAATTTTAATTGGGGGCGGATAAAATATAAATATAAACACATTTTTAGGGAGTTACGGGTTTTGCGCTTTAAGTACGCACTGGTTTTGATTTTAGCGGCAGCCGCGGTGGCCGTTGCCGCTGCCGCGGTAGCCGGTAATTTTAACCGCACGGTAGAACCAAAAGAACCGCTTTGTATCTGCTCTTTTAAGGAAGTGCGGCCCTGTGTCTGGAAACTGGTGTTTTTAAATCAGGAGGTGGAAGCAGACCTTACTTTTTGGGAGCGTGGCTTGGCTGAGGGCAAGATCCGTGTTGGCAGAGCAGCGCACCAAGCACGGTAGATAATTGAAGGAGGTTTTAGCCGGTGGTATAATTACAGGGTGATAAAAGTGGGGGAGGCGGGCAGCCCTATGGGTTGGGAAAAAGAGAGGATACGCAATTTCTGTATTATTGCCCACATCGACCACGGTAAGTCCACCCTTGCCGACCGGCTCCTCGAGTATACCGGCACCTTAAGCGGCCGGGAGATGACCGATCAGGTGCTCGACCAAATGGAACTGGAGAGGGAGCGCGGCATTACCATTAAAATGCAGGCCGTGCGTCTTATCTACCGCGCTTCTGATGGCAAAGAGTACCAGTTAAACCTCATTGATACTCCCGGTCACGTGGACTTTTCTTATGAAGTATCGCGCAGTCTGGCTGCCTGTGAGGGGGCCCTCCTGGTCGTCGACGCTGCCCAGGGTATTGAGGCCCAGACCCTGGCCAACGTTTACATGGCCATTGACCACAATTTAGAAATCATACCTGTTATCAACAAGATTGACCTGCCCAATGCCGAGCCGGAAAGGGTAAAGAGAGAAATTGAAGACGTTATCGGCCTGGATACCTCGTATGCCGTGCTGGCCTCGGCTAAGAGCGGGGCGGGGGTATGGGAAATTTTAGAAAAAATTGTGGCCAGGATCCCCCCGCCCCGCGGCGACGCCAGTGCACCTTTGAGAGCGCTTATTTTTGATTCTCACTACGACCCCTACAAGGGTGTAATTGCTTACGTCCGTGTGGTAGACGGCACGGTGAGGACGGGCATGAAAATCAAGATGATGGCCGCCGGTGGGGAGTACGAGGTCAGCGAAGTGGGCATCTTCAAGCCTGCGCTGACGCCGGTAGAAGTACTGTCCGCCGGTGAGGTGGGCTTTTTAGCCGCCGGCATAAAAAACGTCAAGGACTGCCGGGTGGGCGATACGGTAACGGACGCCAAAAATCCGGCTCTGGAGCCCTTGCCCGGTTACCGGCAGGTGAAGCCCGTGGTTTACTGCGGGCTTTACCCGGTGGAAACGGCCGGCTACGAAGACCTGCGAGATGCCCTGGCAAAACTTAAACTTAACGATGCCTCGCTGGTCTACGAGCCGGAGACCTCCGATGCTTTAGGTTTTGGCTTTCGCTGCGGCTTTTTAGGGCTTTTGCACATGGAGATAATCCAAGAACGTCTAGAGAGGGAGTACAGGCTTTCCCTTATTACCACCGCTCCCAACGTGGTCTACCGGGTAAAAACGACAGATGGCGAAGTAAAGGAGATAGAGAATCCCAGCAAAATGCCGCCGGCCGGCAGGATAGAATGTATTGAAGAGCCCTACGTGCGGGCGACGGTTATGGTGCCCAAGGATTATACCGGTGCTGTGATGGAACTCTGCCAGGAACGGCGCGGTACCTTTGTCCATATGGAGTACATGGGCCCCAACCGGGTTATGCTAAATTACGACCTGCCTTTAAGCGAGATAATTTACGATTTTTTTGACCATCTCAAGTCACGTACCCGCGGTTACGCGTCACTGGATTACGAACTGGCCGGTTACAGAGAATCAGACCTGGTGAAATTGGACGTGCTTGTCGGCGGTGAGCCGGTAGACGCCCTTTCGGTAATTGTCCACCGGGATAAAGCTTACACGCGCGGCCGCCAGCTAGTAGAAAAACTAAAAGAGCTGATCCCCCGGCACTTGTTTGAAATACCTATTCAGGCCGCCATCGGCAACCGGGTGATTGCCAGAGAAACGGTGAAGGCGCTGCGCAAGGACGTGCTCGCCAAGTGTTACGGCGGCGACGTTACCCGCAAGAGAAAGCTTTTAGAAAAGCAAAAAGAGGGCAAAAAGAGGATGAAACAGGTGGGCAGCGTGGAAATCCCGCAGGAAGCCTTTATGGCCGTGCTCAAAGTGGGGGAGAAGTAGGCACAAGCTATGTCCATCTCTCTTTATATACACGTCCCGTTTTGTCTTAAAAAGTGTCACTACTGCAATTTTGTTTCTTACCCCTACCACCCTGATGCTGCTGCCGGCTATATAAGGGCGCTTTTAACCGAAATGTCTTTGTGGCGGGAGGAGCTGTCAAAGGAAGAGAGGGAGGTCAGCACCCTTTACATCGGCGGGGGCACGCCCACCTGTCTTAAAGCGGAAGAACTGGCCGCCATTATCGAGGGAGTAGCCAGCTGTTTTATGCCCTTGCCCGGGTGGGAAGTAACAGTCGAGGCCAACCCGGGTACAGTTGACGCCGCTTACTTGAAGGTGCTGCGGCGCTGTGGCGTTAACCGCTTGAGTTTGGGTGTGCAGTCATTTGACGACCGGCTTTTGCGCGTTTTGGGGCGCGCCCACAGCGCGCGGCAAGCACGGGAAGCCTTGTACTGGGCCAGGGAAGCGGGCTTTGATAACGTGAACATGGACTTGATTTACGGTATCCCTGAACAAACACTTTCTGTTTGGTGCAAAACACTTGAAGAAGCCGTTTTGCACAAGCCCGAGCACTTGTCAGTTTACGGTCTGGAACTGGAAGAGGGAACAAAACTGGCCAAAAGAATAGAGTCAGGCGAGGTTGAAGCCTGCGGCGAGGACGGCTGGGTTTTAATGTACCGCACGGCAGCCGTTATTCTCAAAGAAGCCGGTTACGAACACTACGAAATATCTAATTTTGCCCGGCCCCAAAAAAAGACGCGCCATAACGTAAACTGCTGGCTAAACCTCCCTTACCTCGGCCTGGGGCCTGCAGCCCACTCTTACTTGCGGGGGCGCCGCTTTTCCAATTATTCAGCAGTTGAAGAATACGCGGCGGCGGTTGCCAAAGGTGTATTGCCCGTTGAAAAGAGCGAGGAAATAACTCCCGAAAAAGAAATGGCCGAAACCTTATTTTTGGGCTTGCGCCTTTTAAAAGGGGTTGATCTGTCTGGTTTTGAGCGGCGTTTTGGCCAAAAGGCCGAGGAAGTTTACGGCCAAATTATAGACCGCCTGCTGGCGGCCGGCCTTTTAAAAATAAAAGGGGAACGCCTTTTTTTAAGTGAGGAGGGGCTTTTGCTATCCAATGCGGTATTCCGTGAGTTTGTTTAAAAAAGTTAAAAAGGTGCCTGTCACCGTTTTTTTAACTTATTTACATTTGTTAAAGGTGGATCTTGACAAATACATGTAGTAGTGCTACTTTTTATTTAGCCATTAATTTAGCACTCAACAAGTTAGAGTGCTAACAAAAGGGGGGTCCGGCGTGAAGCTGGACGACCGCAAGCAAAAGGTCCTTTTAGCCATCGTTCACGACTACATTGCCACTGCCGAACCGGTGGGTTCCCGCACAATTGCCAAAAAGTATAAGCTGGGCGTGAGTCCGGCCACCATCCGCAACGAGATGGCCGATTTAGAGGAGATGGGCTATATCGAGCAGCCCCACACCTCAGCTGGCCGCATCCCGTCCGAGCGCGGCTACCGCTATTATGTGGATTACTTAATGAAGAAGTACGAACTCTCCAGGGATGAAGAAGAGCTGATCCGCCGCGAGCTGGAAAGAAAAGTAAAAGATGTCGGGCAGGTACTGCAAAAGACCGGCCAGTTGCTGTCGCAGCTCACCCACTATACAGCCATGGTGCTAACCCCGCAGTACGTGCCCAGCAGCATCCGGCACGTCCAGATTGTCTTAACGCACCCTTCACAGGCCGTGGTTATTGTGGTGATGGACAACGGCGCTGTCCACCACCGGATGATAGAGGTGCCTGAGAGTATCGGCTCATCCGATATGGACACCATCTCACGGGTGCTCAACGCCAAGCTGCAGGGTCACACCATGGAAAATATCAGGCTTACTCTGGTGAAAGAGATTTACTTTGAGCTTGCCCGGCACAAGCACATCTTGGACCTGGCCATGGAGTTAATTGAACAGGGTCTTACCGCCTGCGGGGAAGACAGAGTATACTTGGGCGGCGTTTTCAATATGTTAAGCCAGCCGGAGTTTCACAATGTGGAAAAGGTAAAGACCCTTTTAAGTCTGTTAGAGCAGGAGGAGCTTCTGCGCGACCTCCTTTATGGCGGCCAGGATGACGGCGGTGTGACGGTGCGCATCGGCGGGGAAAACAGGCACCGTGCTATTGCTGAGTGCAGTATGGTCACTGCCCCTTACGTCGTTTGCGGCCGCCGGATCGGCTCTATAGGGGTGCTGGGGCCGACGCGCATGGAGTACGCCAAGGTGATCGGCATTGTCGAGTACATGACCAAGAACCTGTCGGAAGTTTTAGAGCGGCTTTTCCGCCAAGGGAGTTAGGGGAGGAACAAAACGTTGAGTCTGAAAAAAGAAGCAAGCGCCGGTTCCGATATCGATGAAAGATTAGGCGCACTTATGACTAATGCTAACGCCATCCGGGCCATCGCCAGTGCAGTAGAGGGGACCCTCGGCCCCAAAGGGCTTGACACCATGCTGGTAGACAGGTTCGGGGAAGTGGTGATCACCAACGACGGTGTGACTATCCTGAGCATGATGGAAGCCACCCACCCGGCTGCCAGGATGCTCATCAACACGGCTAAAGCCCAGGAGGAAGAAATAGGCGACGGCACTACCACGGCAACGGTTATGGCCGGCGCCCTGGTGGGTGCGGGTGTGGAGAAAGTCTTAAAAGGGGTGCCGGTGGCCCGCGTCATTGAGGGGCTCAAAGCGGGCCTTAAGAAGGCCCTGGAAGTAATGCGCTTGCAGGCCAGGCCGGTAAAGGGGATTGATGATCCCCTCGTCCGCCAGGTAGCTTTAGTGGCCGGCCGTTATCAGGAGGACATAGCCGACCTGGTTGTGCAGGCGGCCCGCCTGATCGGCGAAGAAAAGCTAAAAGACCCGGCCTTTAAGCTTTCCGAAACCATTGTCGCCGAAGAGGGGGCAGAAAACCGGGTCTTTATGGGTGTCATCGTCAACAAAGAGCGCATGAACCGCCAGATGCCCAAAGAGATCCAAAACGTGAAAGTTCTGGTAGTGGACGATGCCTTAGAGCCCGAGGAGATAGACGAAGAAGCTCTTAGTACAGAGGCTGGTTTTAACCGCTACCTGGCCCTACGGGAAGAATTCAAAGAAAATGTGGCCAAGATCGTATCCTTAGGGGTGGGTTTGGTCTTGGCGGACCGCGGCATCGACGATGCTGCCGAAGAGATCCTGACGGATGCCGGCATCATGGCCGTTCAGCGGGTGGCCAACAAGGAGCTGCGCAAAGCGGCTGAACACACGGGAGCCAGGATGATCAAGAGGACCGGCCTAAAAAAACCCCCGGAGGAAATCGCCAAATTTTTGGGTACCGCCTCGCGGGTTTTTAACGACGAAAAGCTCGAGCAGGTCTGGATCATGGGCGGAGGCGGCCGGCCCATGGCCACTGTGCTGGTAGGGGCGGCCACTTCCGAGGTGGTAGGCGAGAGGGAGCGGATTGCCAAAGACGCCGCTTCTTCCGTACAGGCGGCTGTCAAAGGCGGCGTAGTCCCGGGAGGGGGCTCCCTGGAGCTTTTTGTGGCGCGCGAAGTGGAGAAAGTTCGGGAAGGGATCCGGGGCATGGCCGCCTACGGCGTGGACTGTGTGGTGGAAGCCTTAAAGCGGCCGATGGCTCAAATTGTAGCCAATGCCGGCTTTAACCCGCTGGAGAAGCTGGGAGACGTCATTGCCGCCCAGGTGGAGACGGGCAAGAACTCGCTGGCCGTGGACTGTGATACAGGACAGGTGGCCGATATGTACGAATTGGGAGTGGTAGACCCTGCCGATGTCAAAATATACGCCCTGCGGGCTGCCGGTGAAGTGGCGGAGGCCATCTTGCGCATAGACACTATCATCAAAAAAAGAGAAGAAAAAGAGGCAGAAAAAAGCGATTAACGGCCGCAAGGCCCAAAAAGAGGTGATTGACAGTGGCCGAAGAAAAAGTTGAAGGCCGGGAAGGCGCTGTTGACAGCGGCAGAGAGATATGTGATGACGAAAGTTGCGAGAGGGGAGCGTCTTTAGGTGCAGACGACCAGGTGCCGGCCAGCGGCCAGGAGCTGGGGCAAGGGGACAAAGCAGAAGAAACAGCGCCGCCGGCCGGGGAAGCGGAGAGTGCACAGGAAGAGGGGGGCAAAGACGACCCGGCTGTCCTGCGGGCTCTTTTAGAAGAAGAAAACAAAAAGGTCCAGGAATACTACAACCGCCTCCTGCGCCTGCAGGCCGACTTTGAAAACTACAAGCGGCGTACCAGGCAGGAAATGGAAAACTTCTACAAGTACTCGTCCGAGCAGATTGTCCGGGCCCTTTTGCCAGTGCTGGATAACTTTGAGCGGGCCCTGGCAGCTGAAGGAGGCTCGCTGGAGAGCTACAAATCGGGTATGGAAATGATTTACCGGCAGTTAATGGACGTGCTGGCGGGTGAGGGGCTTGCGCCCGTAGAAGCGGTCGGTGAGCCTTTTGACCCGGCGCGGCACGAGGCCGTTTTACAGGAAGAAACTGTCGAGCACGAGGATAATACAGTAATAGAGGAATTAAGGCGCGGCTATTACTTAAAAGACAAGGTAATAAGACCGGCCATGGTAAAAGTGGCGAGATCACCGCAAGACAAGTCTCCACAAACAGAGTGACGCGGTGTACAGATATATTTTTTACCATCACCATAAAAACTTTACAGGGAGGTTGAAAACAATGCCCAAAATCATCGGCATAGATTTAGGAACTACCAACTCCTGTGTGGCCGTCATGGAAGGTGGCGAGGTAGTGGTTATTCCCAACGCCGAAGGTTCCAGGACTACTCCTTCGGTCGTTGGTTTTTCTAAGACAGGAGAGAGGCTGGTCGGCCAGGTGGCCAAAAGGCAGGCCATCAGCAATCCCGAACGCACTATTCTTTCTATCAAGCGCCATATGGGATCTGATTATCGGGTGACCATAGACGGCAAGAGCTACACGCCGCAGGAAATCTCGGCCATGATCCTCCAAAAATTGAAAGCCGACGCCGAAGCCTACCTGGGCGAAAAAATTGAAAAGGCCGTCATTACTGTCCCGGCTTACTTTACCGATTCCCAGAGGCAGGCCACCAAAGACGCCGGCCGGATTGCCGGCCTGGAAGTGGTGCGCATTATCAATGAGCCCACGGCGGCGGCTTTAGCTTACGGGCTGGACAAAGAAGAAGACCAGACTATTCTGGTATACGACTTGGGCGGCGGCACTTTTGATGTCTCCATCCTCGAATTGGGCGACGGCGTGTTTGAGGTTAAGGCCACCAGCGGCAACAACCGCTTGGGCGGCGACGACTTCGACCAGCGGATCATCGACTACCTGGTGAATGAATTTAAAAAGGACACCGGTATTGACCTGCGCGGCGACCGCATGGCCATGCAGCGGCTGAAAGAAGCGGCAGAGAAGGCCAAAATCGAGCTTTCCAGCGTGACTACAACGAACATCAACCTGCCCTTTATTTCGGCTGATGCCAGCGGTCCCAAGCACCTGGACATTACTTTAACGCGCGCTAAATTTGAAGAAATGACGGCCGACCTGGTAGAAATGACCATGGGGCCGACCCGCCAAGCGCTCGCCGACGCCGGCCTGCAGCCCAAGGACATCGACAAGATTCTCTTGGTAGGTGGGGCTACCAGGATGCCGGCGGTGCAGGAGGCCATCCGCAAGTTTTTGGGCAAGGAGCCGCACAAGGGGATCAACCCCGACGAGTGCGTGGCCATTGGCGCGGCCATTCAGGCTGCCGTGCTGGCCGGTGAGGTAAAAGACGTGCTGCTCTTAGACGTAACCCCCCTCTCCCTGGGCATTGAGACCCTGGGCGGGGTGTTTACCAAGATCATCGAGCGCAACACTACCATTCCAACCTCTAAAAGCCAGATCTTTTCCACGGCGGCTGACGGCCAGACGACGGTGGAAATCCACGTCCTGCAGGGAGAGCGGCCGATGGCTGCCGACAACAAGACTCTGGGCAGGTTTACTCTGACCGGTATCCCTCCGGCGCCGCGGGGTGTGCCGCAAATTGAGGTCAAGTTCGATATTGACGTCAACGGGATTGTTCACGTTTCGGCTAAAGACCTGGGAACGGGTAAGGCGCAGAGCATGACCATCACGGCCTCCACCAACTTGACTGAAGAAGAGATCCAGCGCATGGTCAAGGAAGCCGAGAAGTACGCCGCTGAGGACGCTAAACGCAAGGAGGAGGCCGAGGTCCGCAATCAGGCCGACAGTACTGTCTACCAGGCAGAGAAGACCATTAAAGAGTTCAAAGACAAAGCTGACGCGGCGGCCATTGAAAAACTTCAAAGAGCTGTCGACGATTTGAAGGAGGCCATGAAAGGAAGCGACATAGGCGCCATCAAAGCCAAAATCGAGGCCGTGACGGGGCCGCTTTACGAACTGACAGCTTCCATGTACCAAAAGGCCGGCCAGAGCTCTCAAGGCGCGGACAGCCCCGGCGGGACCGGCGGACCTGGCGGCAAAGACAACGTTGTGGATGCCGACTTTGAGGTCAAGGACGGTAAGTAAGCGGGCAAGGATTTTTTGCGTGGAAATTGGGCGGCAAAGTGTTTAAAATATTATTGATTGAGCCTTTGACGGGCGAAGGGGATAACTGTCCCCTTTGCTTTGTTTTAGTTTAGCTAAGGTGGTGGGCTGATGGCGAAACGTGACTATTACGAGGTGTTAGGGGTGTCCCCAAACGCCTCGGCAGAAGAAATAAAGAAGGCCTACCGCAAGCTGGCGCGCCAGTACCACCCGGATGCCAACCCCAACGATCCAGAGGCGGAAGCCAAGTTTAAGGAGATAAACGAGGCTTACGAGGTTCTTTCCGATCCCGAGAAGCGGGCCAGTTACGACCGCTTTGGGCATGCCGGGGTTGGTGACCAGGGCTTTAACGGCTTTAGCGGGTTTGGCGGTTTTGGGGATTTCGGCGGCTTGGGTGACATTTTTGAAATGTTCTTTGGCAACGGCCCCCGCCGGCGTAGCGGTCCGGAGCGCGGTGCGGATATCAGGTTGGACCTGGAAATAACCTTAAAGGAGGCTGCCTTTGGGGTTGAGCGTGAGCTTAAGGTGCCGCGCACGGAGGAATGCAGCACCTGCGGCGGCAGCGGGGCGGCTGCGGGTACCCGGCCTGTTGTATGCCCTGTCTGCAACGGCACAGGACAGGTGCAGTACGCCCAGAGCACACTTTTCGGCCGTATCGTGCAGTCCCGCACCTGTGAGCGCTGCCGCGGCAGCGGCAGGATCATAGAGAAACCCTGCCCTACCTGCCGGGGCACAGGGCAGGTGCGCAGGACGCGCAGCATCAAAATCAAAGTGCCGCCCGGAGTGGACGAAGGCAGCCGCCTGCGGGTAGCCGGAGAAGGCGAAGCAGGAGTGCGGGGCGGCCCGCCCGGCGACCTTTACGTTTACGTCCACGTAAAGCCTCACCGCGTGTTTGTGCGGGAGGGAGACGATTTAGTGTGCGAGGTGCAAGTATCCTTTGTGCAGGCTGCCTTAGGTGACGAAATCGATGTGCCGACCATCGACGGGACAGTGGCCAAGTTGAAAATACCGGAGGGTACCCAGCCGGGTACTGTCTTTAGGATGAAGGGTAAGGGCATGCCGCGCGTGGATGGTTTTGGCCGCGGCGACCAGCACGTCCGGGTGAAGGTGGTTACTCCTACCAAGCTTAACGAAAAACAAAAAGAACTTTTGCGGGAGTTTGCGCGCACTTTAGGTGAGCGGCCGCCGTCGGCCGGTTCTGGCAGTGAAAAAAGTTTTTTTGAGAAGATGAGAGACGCGTTTATGGGCTAGAATATAAGGCAGGCGGGTGTTAGGTGTGAACTGGCTGGAAGTTTCCGTGCGCGTGCCTTCACACGGCGTGGAGTTAGTGGCCGATATTTTCAGTGAGTTGGGTGCCGGCGGGGTAGTAATAGAGGATGAAGCTGTTGTCCGCCGCTGGCAGGCTAAAACGCTGCCGGAAGAGTGGGGTGTGCCCGAAGAGTGCGTGCCGTCGGGCCTGCCGGTGGTGGTGGCTTACCTCCCGGTGTTAGACGGGCCTGACAGCCCCTTAGAAGAACTTAAAAGCAAAGTGGAGAAGCTGGGTATGCACCCTGCTCCCCAAATTGCCGTGCGGGTTGTGGCCGAGGAAGACTGGTCGGAATGCTGGCGGGCCTACTACCGGCCGGCACGGGTAAGTCCGCGCCTTACCGTAGTGCCGGCGTGGGAAAGCTACCAGCCCCGTGACGGTGAAGTGGTTGTGCGGCTTGACCCGGGGATGGCTTTTGGCAACGGCGCCCATGCCACCACGCTAATGTGCCTTAGGCTTTTAGAGGAGCACCTTTCTCCCGGCCAGCTGGTTTACGATGTGGGGACCGGCTCGGGGGTGCTGGCTATTGCTGCAGCCCTGTTAGGAGCTGGCCGGGTGGTAGCTGTGGACATCGATCCGGTAGCCGTACGTGTGGCCCGTGATAACGTGGCCATAAACGGCCTTGGCGACAGGGTGGAAGTAGTTGCGGGAAGTCTCTTGGGGCCTGTAAGCGAAAAGGCCGGTTTAATTGTGGCCAATATCATTGCCGGGGTAATTGTGGACATGGCGCCGGCCGCCGCCCGGCTCCTGCTGCCGGGAGGCGGTTTTATTGCCTCCGGGATCATTGCCGGGCGGGCAGATGAAGTGGAAGAGGCGCTCAACAGGGCCGGGTTTAATATCCTAAAACGCGTAGAAGAGGACGGCTGGGTAGCTTTTTACGCTGCAAAGAAATGAAATAAAGAAAGGAAAAGTCGGTTTATGTCCCGCATTTTTGTGTCCCCGGAAGAGATAGCGGGTGGGCGGGTCAGTATTGCCGGCTCCAGTTACCACTACCTGATAAATGTCCTTCGCAAGAGTGCTGGGGACGTGGTCACGCTGCTCGACGGTCAGGGCGGGGTTTTCGAAGCCGTCATTGAGTCAGCCGGCAGCGGCAGGGCGGTCTTAAGGCTGTTAAAAGAGCTGCCGGCCGAAGGCAGCCCGCCTGTTAAGGTTACTCTTTTGCAGGGTGTGCCGAAAGGGGACAAAATGGATCTCGTTATCCAAAAGGGCACGGAGCTGGGCTTGAGCAGGCTTGTTCCCCTTATGTGCAGCCGGACGCAGGTTAAGCTGGACGCCGAGAAGGCGAAAGCCCGGCGCGCCCGCTGGCAGAAAATCGCCCTGCAGGCGGCTTTGCAGTCCAGGCGCCCAGACGTTCCAGAAGTTGCTGTGCCGGTGAAATTTGAAGAAGCACTTTCACTGGTGACGCCCGGTGCACTGGCTATTATGCCCTGGGAAAACGAAAAAAATATGCCCTTGCGCCGCCTTCTGGTCAGCGGGTGTCCGGGCGGGGAAATATTGGTCTTCATTGGGCCGGAGGGCGGCTTTGCCCCTCAAGAGGCAGAGCGCGCCCGGGAGGCGGGAGTGATGACGGTTTCTTTGGGTCCGCGGATTTTGCGCACAGAAACGGCGGGCCTGGCGGTGCTGGCCATGATTTTTTACGCGTGGGGAGATCTGGGGGGTTGAGGTTTTGGCCAAAAAAAAGGTGGCCTTTTATACTTTAGGCTGCAAGGTTAACCAGTACGAGACGGCGGTGCTGGCCGGGCTGTTTGCCGAGCGCGGCTACGAGATAGTAGAATTTGACCGCGGGGCAGACGTGTACGTTATCAATACCTGTGCGGTCACCCGTACAGGGGAGCGTAAATCGCGACAGGCTATCCGGCGGGCGGTGAGATCTAATCCCAAGGCGGTAGTGGCGGTAACCGGCTGTTATGCCCAGGTATTTCCCGGTGAGGTGCTAAAAATACCGGGTGTGAGGGTAGTGGCCGGCACTTTAGGCAGGGCCGAACTCGTTGATTTGGTGGAAAGGGCCGAAGACGGCACAAGGCCTGTAAATGCCGTAAAAACCTTTGCGGCAGGGGAAATTTTCGAAGAATTGCCCTGCCCGCCCAAAACGGGCAGGACGCGCGCTTACGTCAAAATCCAGGACGGGTGCGAATCTTTTTGCACTTACTGCCTGGTGCCGTACGCCCGCGGCCCTATGCGCTCAAGGCAGCCCGGGAAGGTGCTGGAGGAAGTGCAGCTCCTGGCCGATGCCGGCTACAAAGAAATTGTGCTGACCGGCATTCACACCAGCGCTTACGGCCGGGATCTGGACAGCGGTATAGACCTGGCCGGACTTTTGGAACGCGTTGCCCGCGTTTCCGGCCCGCTGCGTATTCGCATGAGTTCTCTCGAGCCCCACGAAATCACCCCGCGCCTGGTGGAAGTGCTCGCCAGTTCACCCGTCTTTTGCCGTCACCTGCACGTGCCCCTGCAGAGCGGTGACGACAGAATATTACAGCGCATGGGGCGCTCCTATACTGCTGCTGATTATGCCCGCACGGTCAGCATGCTGCGGGAGGGGCTGCCGGGTCTGGGTCTTACCACCGACGTGATGGTCGGCTTTCCCGGGGAAGGGGAGAGAGAATTTGCCAACACTTGCCGTTTTGTAGAAGAGATGGCCTTTAGCCGGCTGCACGTCTTTAAATTTTCTCCTCGGCCCGGCACTCCGGCGGCCGCTTTCCCCGAACAGGTAGCAGGAACTGTAAAAGAAGAGCGCAGCAGGGCGCTTTTGGCGCTGGGGGAAAAACTGGCCGCCGCTTTTGCTGCCGTCCACCTGGGACGGGAAGTCGAGGTGCTGGTAGAAGAAAAATTGGACGATGACTACTGCGCGGGTCTTACCGGCAGCTACTTGCGCGCTGTCTTTCCCTGCCGTGTTGACCTGCGAGGCGAAATAGTAAAGGTACACGTTGAGGAAACAATGGGTGAGTGCGTGAGAGGAAAGGTAGTATTTTGATTTTTTATGCATTTGTTTTTGGGTGCCGTGAAGGATTTTATTGTCCTGTGTTGAATAAAATATCAAGCATTGGGGCTTAATTTTTCGGTGAGGAGGTGGAAAGATGCAGGACTGCATATTTTGCAGGATAGTAAGCGGTGAGCTGCCGGCCGGCGTTGTTTATGAAGACGAGCAGGTAATTGTATTTAAAGATATCAAGCCGGTAGCGCCGGTCCACCTTCTGATCATACCTAAAAAGCACATAGAAAGCCTCTTAGCCTTGCAGGAAGAAGATGCTCCGCTGGCAGGCCATATTCAGCTAGTTGCCAGCAGGGTGGCCCGCCAAATGGGCTTGGAAGAGGGCGGCTTTCGCTTGGTATGCAACTGCGGCCGGGATGCGGGCCAGGTGGTTTGGCACATCCACTACCACCTGCTGGCGGGAAGGTCCATGCAGTGGCCTCCGGGATGATGTCTTAGGTAAAGTTTTTTGTTAGCCCAAGCGGAGGGAGGGAAAAGGCAGTGGCAGAAGTGAGAGTGGGTAAGAATGAAACACTGGACAGTGCCCTCCGGCGTTTCAAAAGGTCCTGCCAGAAGGCTGGTGTTTTAGCGGAAGCCAGAAGACACGAGCACTACGAAAAGCCCAGCGTACGCAGGAAGAAGAAGTCGGAAGCGGCGAGAAGGCGTCGGTACCGCTAGAGGTTTCGCCTAAAGAGCCTACAAAATGCTTGGCCGTCTGGTCAGGCATTTTTTACAATTAGCACTGGACTTAAAATTTTGGGAGTGGCTTTTGTTGGCAGAAAAAAAGACTGGCATAAACCAAGCGCAGGCCGAATTTAAAATTAGCGGCATGGGCTGTGCTTCCTGTGCGGCCAAGATTGAAAAGAAGCTGGGCGAGGTAGAAGGAGTTTTTGCTGCTCATGTGAATTTTGCCGCCGGTTTGGCCAGCGTCACATATGACCCCACTGCTACAAACACCGGCACCTTGGCCGGCGTTATTGAGTCGCTCGGATACAGTGTGTCTGAAGCCGGCCGGTTGGGCACCGTGTCTACCCCCAGCGGCGATCAGGGGCGGGAAATATTTTTGCTTATCTTTTCTGCCGCTTTTTCCCTCCCCCTCCTTCTTGCCATGGCCGGCATGCTTCCTTTCCTGGCCGGGCACCTGCCCCACTTTTTGCACAGTCCCCTTTGGCAATTTTTCTTGGCTACGCCTGTCCAGTTAGTAGCGGGCTTTAAGTTTTACCGGGAAGCCTTTTTGGCTCTTAGAGGTGGCGGGGCAAACATGGCAGTGCTGATAGCCCTTGGTACTACTGCCGCCTACCTCTACAGTACCGCCGCTACTTTTTGGGGCGAGCGCTTAGGATTAAAAGGGGTATATTTTGAAAGCAGTGCCGTCCTTTTGACCGTCGTTTTGCTCGGCAGGCACTTAGAAGGGCGTGCCCGAGTTAAAGCTTCGGAGGCTATTAGAAAGCTTGCTACCCTCCAGGCAGGTACAGCCCGGGTGATCCGGGGCGGCAGAGAAGTGGAAGTCCCCTCAGAAGAAGTGGCAGTAGGCGACCTGGTGGTAGTGCGGCCGGGCGAGATTATGCCGGTGGACGGGGTGGTGGTCGAGGGTAGCTCTACCGTAGATGAGTCGGCGGTGACCGGGGAAAGCATGCCGGTGGAGAAAGAGGCCGGCAGCCAGGTAATAGGGGCGACCATCAATCTATCCGGTGCCATTAAGGTAGAGGCTTTACGTGTAGGCAGGGATACTTTTTTCGCCCAGGTGATCCGCCTTGTGGAAAAAGCGCAGGGTTCCAAGGCGCCCGTTCAGAGGCTGGCCGACCGGATAGCTGGTGGTTTTGTGCCCTTCGTAATCGGCGTGGCTTTGTTGGCCTTTGTTTGGTGGTACCTGGCCGGTGATCCGGGCAACCTCAACAAGGCAGTTTTCAGCTTTACTGCCGTATTGGTGGCTGCTTGCCCCTGTGCCCTGGGGCTGGCTACCCCCGTCTCGGTAATGGTGGCCGCGGGGGTCGGCGCCGGCTGCGGCATCCTCTTTAAAGGGGGTGAACATCTAGAGGTGAGCGGGCGCTTGAATGCCGTCGTCTTGGACAAGACCGGCACTTTAACGCGCGGTGAGCCGGTGCTGACCGACGTGGTAACGGTACCAGATTTCAAAGGAAGAGAGGATTACCTGATTAAAATAGCAGGGGCGGCGGAAGCGCGCTCTGAGCACCCGGTCGCACGGGCCATTTTGCGTGATGCTGCCGGAAAGCTGGCCGCTGTTGGAGAGGCCACTTCTTTTGAAGCTCTGCCTGGACGGGGTGTGGTGGCGGTAGTGGATGGTGTGAGAGTGCTGGCTGGCACGCGCCGCCTGATGGCCGAAAACGGTGTGAAAGTACCGCGCGATTTTGAAGTAGAAGTACTGCGTTTGGAGCGGCAGGGGAAGACAGTGCTTTTGCTGGCTTTAGATAACAGCCTGGCGGCGGCCCTGGCGGTGGCCGACACGCCAAAAGATACTTCCCGGGAGGCTGTAGAGATGTTGCAGGAACTTGGGGTGGAGGTTTGGATGATAACCGGCGATGCCGCCCCGGCTGCCCGGGCGGTGGCGGCGTCGGTGGGGATAGCGCCGGAAAAAGTGCTGGCTGGCGTTCTGCCGGGCGAGAAGGCCCAAAAGGTAAGGGAACTTATGGAAAAGGGTCTGGTGGTGGGTATGGTGGGGGACGGGATAAACGATGCTCCGGCCCTGGCCGCAGCAGATGTGGGGTTTGCTGTTGGCGGGGGTACAGATATTGCGGCGGAGACGGCGGGTGTTATCCTGGTGCGCGGTGACCTGCGCGGTGTGGCCCAGGCCATCTCTTTGAGCAGGGCAGCCATGAAAAATATCCGCCAAAACCTTTTTTGGGCGTTAATTTACAATATCCTGGCCTTGCCGCTGGCCGCCGCCGGTCTTTTGAGTCCTTTAATAGCCGGGTCGGCCATGGCTTTAAGTTCTGTTTGTGTGGTGGCTAACGCTCTTCGCCTGAAAAAATTTGATCCGTGGAAGTAATAATGAATATATGAAGTAATAAAGAATATAATGGATGCAATTACAATAAATAGTAATTGGCAGCTCCCTTCCTGCATAATTTTTTGGCAGGAGGGGTTTTTTGTGTCCTGGCGTGACTTTAAAAAGGCTGTTAAAAGACAGTTTGCCGATTTTTTAGAAATGCCCGGTGATATTGTGCTCGACCTGCCCAAGATCACCTTGTTGGGCGGGGTACAGCTCTATATAGAAAACCACCGGGGGATAATTGAATACACGCAGCAAACGGTGCGGGTGAGCACATCTGAAGGCGAGATTATTATTGCGGGCGAAGGGCTTTTTTTGCGCAACATGCTGTCAGACGAGCTCTGTATTGAGGGGAGAATCCGGTCTATAAGCTTTGCAGAGTAGCGCTTTAAGAAATTTTTTTGTACGGCAGGTGAATATTATGCTGTTGTCCAGGCTCTCTTCTTATTTAGGGGGTTATGTGTCTATTTTTATATCGGGCGAGGCTCCGGAAAAATTTGTTAACATGGCGGCCAGCAGAGGCATTTACCTCTGGGACATTACCGCTGAAGGCGGCAACCTTTGGGCCAAAACCCGGCTTTCTTGTGTGCGGCCATTGCGTCACATTGCCAGGCGCAGCCGCTGCCGGTTTAAGATTGTGGAGAGGGCGGGATTGCCCTTTTATTTTAGGCGGCTTTACCGGCGTAAAGTCCTTGTGTTAGGCGCTGTCTTTTTTATAGCCGCCCTCTATTTCCTTACGTCTTTTATTTGGTTTATAGAAGTAAGGGGTAACGACCAGTTGAGTGAGGGCGATATACTGGCGGCAGCAAGAGCGGCGGGATTAAAGCAGGGAGCGCCGAAGTGGAAGCTGGACCCGGCGGCCGTGGAGGCAAGACTTAAAGAAGAGCTGCCCCTTTTAGGCTGGTCGGGAGTTTATATTAAAGGTTCCCGGGCGGTGATAGAGGTTTCTGAACGCGTGCTTCCAGAGGCAGATGACATTCGCCCGGCTCACGTGGTTGCTGCCAAAGACGGTCTGGTCAAAGAGATACTCGTTTTAAGAGGACATGCCGCTGTGAAAGAGGGTGAAACGGTTTCGGCCGGACAGGTGCTGATCTCGGGAATTATCCCGCCGCCGGAAGAAGAGGGGCCAAAGGCAAACGGTGAAAAAGAGGACAGTAAAAAAACTGTGAGGCCGCCTCGTTACGTCAGTGCCAGGGGTATTGTACGGGCCAGAGTTTGGTACGAGAATTACGCCGAAGTGCCGCTGGTAGAGAGCGGCATACGCCCGACAGGCAGGGTATTTGTCAGCCGCCGTATTAATATAGCAGGTAAGGAAATAATTTTACACAACGGCAAAAATATTCCTTTTGCTCACTGCCAGTGTGAGACTTATGTGAAAAGGCTGCCGGCATGGAGGAATATTACGGTGCCCGTCGAACTAGTAACACTGAAATTTGATGAAATAGAGGAATACACCCGCTGCCGTGAGCGCGGGGAAGCACTGGAAGAGGCCCGGGCAAAAGCATTAGAAGGGGCCTTAAAAAGTATTAACCCGGATGCCGTTGTGGTTGGGCAGTGGACAAAAGAAATGGGACCCCGGCAGGAAAATACAGTGCGGGTGAAGGCGGTAGTGGAGGCAGTAGAAAATATTGGCAGGGTGGAGCCGTTTGAAGTACATTGATTAGCCGGCGAGTTGCCAGCGCGCTTTAAGGAGGTATACAGTTTATTGTCTGGAGAATTTGAAGCAAGAGTAGAGCTGGAAGATACGGGCTCCAGCGCCGAGATTTTTGGCAGGCACGACGAACACCTGGTGCAAATAGAAAAGGCACTGGCAGTACGCTTTGTGGTCAGAGGGCAAGAGCTGGTTATCAGCGGGGAAAGGGAGAGGGTGGAACAGGCTTTCGAAGTGATAAACCAGCTTCAGAAATTTTACCGTGCCGGCAACCGGCTCACCCACCACGAGGTGGGTTATGCCATTAAGGCTGCACAGACCGGCGTAAAAAACGCTTTAGAAAACTTAGCCCAAGAAGTGGCTTTAATTACACCCCGCGGCAAGCATATAAAACCAAAAACCATCGGCCAAAAAAGGTACGTGGAAGCCATAAAAAATCACGATGTAGTTTTTGCCATTGGGCCTGCCGGCACGGGGAAAACGTACTTGGCTGTAGTAATGGCCATTAAGGCCCTGCGCAGTAAAGAAGTCGGCCGGCTGGTGCTTACCCGTCCTGCCGTAGAAGCCGGGGAAAAGCTAGGCTTTTTGCCCGGTGACCTGCAGGAAAAGATTGACCCTTACTTGCGGCCGCTGTACGACAGCCTTTACGATGTGCTGGGAGTAGAGAGCACGCAGAAGTACTTAGAAAAGCATATCATTGAAATTGCGCCTTTGGCTTACATGCGCGGCAGGACACTTGAGGATTCTTTTATAATCCTTGACGAAGCTCAGAATACCACTCCCGAACAGATGAAGATGTTTCTTACCAGGCTAGGCTTTGGTTCTAAAGCCGTGATCACCGGCGATATAACCCAAATAGACCTGCCGCGCGGACAGGTTTCCGGGCTGGTGCACGCACTGAAGGTGCTCAAAAATGTTAAGGGGCTGGCTATCCACTACCTGACAGGCGAGGATATAGTCCGCCACCCCCTAGTGGAAGAGATCATCAAGGCTTACGAGGCGGGTAAAGAAGGGTAGGATCGTTAGGAGAGTGAGACCCGTGCTCAAAGTTGGGGAGGCTAAAGAAAAGTTAAAACACGCCTTTTGCCTGGTGGCGGGAAAGCGCCGGGTGCGGCGGGGGTGTGCAGCGGTCCTGTTTTTGTTTCTTTTTTCTATTATTACGGCTTTTGAGTTTTTCCCGGCCAAGACCAATTTGGTGGCAGGCCAGGTTTCTCCCAGGACTTACAAGTCAGAAAAAAGTATTGTCTTTGAAGATAAAAATAAAACTAATGAGCAGCGCCGCTTGGCTGCTGAAAGAGTAGAAAAAGTTTATACTAAAGACCCTCAGGTGGGCATTGCCGTCCAAAAGGATATTTCCGAGTTAATGGGGAAAGTGCGGGGAGTGCAGTCTGAAGCCGGTCTCGATGCCCCGGCTAAAGCAGCAAAAATCAAAGAAATAATCCCCTTTGTTTTAGCGGAAGATGAACTTTTGCTCTTAGCGCAGGGACTTCCGTCAGATACATCGGATCTAGAAAACAAATTAAACGGCCTGGTGGCGGAAGCGATGGAGGCAGGTGAAGGAATTACCCCCGACCGTTTGGAGGAGGCCAAGCGCTCTCTTTATACTAAAGTGGCGGCCATGAGGCTGGCTAGGCCTTACGAAGAATTGGCCAGGGGAGTTATTGACCGCTATTTACGCGCTAATGCTTTTGTCAACTATGAAAAAACCAGGCAAAAGCAGGAAGAAGCCATGGCTTCTGTGCCGCCGGCTATGGTTGCTATTAAGGAAGGAGAAAAAATAATAGGTGAAGGGGAAATCGTTACAGAAGAGCACCTGGCCAAGCTGCAGGCGCTGGGCCTTGCCAGGCCGAAACTGCCGTTTACTTCTTTTTTGGGAGTGCTTATGCTGGTAGCCCTCCTAATGGCCGTAGTGCTCTTCTACATTTACCGGCAAAACAGGGAGATTTACGAGCATTCCGGCCTGTTGTACATGCTGGGGATAATTGTGTTTTTGGTGCTGGCTGTTGGCAAGGCCATCATTGCCATTAACGTCAACCAGTGGCCGGAGTTTAACACGCAACTGGGGTACACTGTGCCCGTGGCGGCCTGCGGCATGCTCATCGCCATCCTCTTAGATGCCCGTCTGGCAGTGCTGGTGGTGGCAGTAGTAAGCCTTTTGCTCGGTGTGATGACCGGCAACCAGCTGCGCTTTGGGCTGGCGGGCTTGATCGGCGGGGCAGCGGGCGCGTACAGTGTCACGAAATTAAGCCAGCGCAGCGACTTGATGCGGGCTGGCCTGTATACCAGTGCCGCTAATATGCTCGGGATATTTGTGGTGGGGCTGGCTAGCGGCACACCCGCGGCGCTCACAGTTTCTTCCAGTATAGCCCTGGGTTTGGCCAACGGGATACTTTCGTCTATTTTAACTAACGGTACACTGCCGTTTTTTGAGCATACCTTTCACCTTACCTCACCGGTCAGGCTTTTAGAACTATCTCACCAAAACAACCCCCTTTTAAAAAGGCTGCTCACTGAAGCTCCCGGCACTTACCACCACAGTATTCTGGTGGGAAATTTAGCGGAAGCGGCAGCAGATGCCGTAGGGGGGGATTCACTTTTAGTGAGGGTAGGCGCCTATTACCACGATGTCGGCAAGCTGAAAAGGCCTTACTTCTTCATTGAAAATCAGCTGTCTGGCGAAAACCCGCACGACAAAATATCCCCTTCTTTGAGCACACTGATTTTGACTTCCCACGTTAAAGACGGGGTGGAACTGGCGAGAGAACACAAGCTCCCGCAGGGAATAATAGATATTATTGAGCAGCACCACGGCAGTGCCCTGGTGAGTTTTTTCTACCAGAAAGCTTTGGAAAACGGCCGCAGTGAAACAATTAGTGAGGATGAGTACAGGTACGAAGGACCCAAACCCCAGACTAAAGAAGCGGCCATCGTCATGCTGGCCGATTCTGTGGAGGCAGCGGTACGTTCTATGACCAACCGCACACCGGGCAAGGTAGAAGGGTTAGTGCGCAAGATAATCAAGGAGAAGCTGCACGACGGCCAGTTGGAAGAATGCGACTTAACCTTTAAGGATTTAGATAAAATTGCCAGTGCGTTTGTTAAGGTTCTTTCGGGCATTTTCCACTCGCGCATTGAATACCCGGATATGGCTCAAATGCTACCAAAAAAGGAAAAAACAGGGAAAAAAAGAGGATTTTTGGGGGCTAATTGTGAATACGGGCAGTAAATAATGTTAGCTTTTTGGGGGAAAGGAGAAAGGACATGCCGGTTCTCGTTAGCAACTTACAGGCGGAAGTAGAACTGGAGGAGGAGCTTTGCCATCTTCTCGTTGAGGCGGTGAATTGCGCTTTAAAGACGGAAGGGTACGGGGAAGAGGCAGAGGTGAGCCTGGTATTTGTTGACGACGCCTATATCCAAGGCTTAAACCAGCAGTACCGCGGCATTGATGCCCCTACAGATGTCTTATCTTTTGCCATGCAGGAGGGCGAACCCTTCCCGGAAGAAGGGGAAATGATCTTGGGGGACGTAGTGATTTCTCTAGAGACTGCCCAGCGCCAAGCCAGTGAATACGGCCACAGCTTTGCCCGGGAAGTAGCTTACTTGGCAGTACACGGTGTACTCCACCTCTTAGGTTATGATCACAGCGATGAGGAAGACAGGAGGATTATGCGGGATAAGGAAGAAGAAATCTTAGCCCGCCTGGACCTGTCCTAAATAAGCGGGGTATAAGCTGGTACTGGAAGGTGTTTTTGCGTGCACAGGCTTTTAAAAAGCTTTGCCTTTGCTCTTGGCGGCATTGCTCAGGCCTTAAAGACCCAGCGCAACATGCGCATTCACCTTGTTGCCGCTGTGCTTGTTCTGTTCATTAGCCTTTACCTGCGGCTGGGACCTCGCGATTTTCTTCTGGTATTATTTTCTATAGCTCTAGTTTTTATGGCAGAACTCTTAAACACGGCCATAGAGGCAGCCGTTGACCTGGCCGTGAGCGGTGAACACCCCTTGGCCCGTACAGCTAAAGATGTGGCTGCCGGAGCCGTGCTGGTGGCCGCTGCCAATGCTGTGGTGGTGGGCTACGCAGTTATCTACCAGCGCCTGGAAGGATTTACGTTTTACTACTTGCCCAAAATCAAGAGTTCTCCCCTGCCGGTAGTAGCTGCTGCCCTTTTTTTAGCCGTGCTGGCGGCGGCAGGGCTGGTATTGCGGCCGGGGAAAGGGAAAGAGGGCGGCCGCGGTATGCCCAGCATTTGTGCTTCTTTGGCTTTTGCCGGGGCTACGGTTATCTTTCTTATGACCGGCAGCTTTTTGGTGGGCACAGTTGCTTGTCTGGTGGCTCTTTTGGCGGCGGGAGGGCGGCTGGGCGAAGGCCGGCATACTCTGGCAGAAGTGGCTGTCGGGGCGGCTTTGGGTGTGCTGGCTGCATTAGCCGCTTTCCGGCTGGCCGGTTGGTGAGGGGTGGGTGGTTTGGATGGAAATTCCTGTGGAAAAAATAATTAAAGCGGCGGAGGAAGCCCGCAAACACGCTTATGCCCCGTATTCACAATTTAAAGTGGGGGCGGCAGTGCTTGCCGGTAACGGCTGTATTTACACGGGGTGCAATGTGGAGAACGCTTCCTTAGGGCTTACCTGCTGCGCTGAGAGGGTAGCTGTCTTTAAAGCCGTTTCTTGCGGGGCAAGAGAAATTTTAGCTTTGGCCGTTTTTGCGGAAACAGAAAATTTCTGTCCGCCCTGCGGGGCGTGCTTGCAGGTGATGGCCGAATTTGGCAAAAATTTTCCGGTTTATATGGCTTTTGGGCGCGAAAGATACACAGTAAAATCTTTGGCTGAGCTCTTGCCTTTGTGTTTTGGGCCAGAGAGCTGGTCCGGCGGTAAAGAGGGCAGTAGCTGTTAGGGTGGTGCGTTTTAGTGCAGGGTGAAAATTTTAAGTCCGGCTTTGTGGCTATAGTGGGCAGGACCAATGTGGGCAAGTCTACCCTCTTAAATGCCCTTTTGGGCAGAAAAGTGGCCATTATGTCCGAAAAACCGCAGACAACCAGAAATAAAATCCTGGGCGTTTTAAACCGCCCCGGTGCCCAGGTAATTTTTTTGGACACACCGGGCTTTCACAAACCAAAACACCGTTTGGGCGAACACCTGGTGCAGGTGGCGCTGAAAACCTTAAGAGAAGTAGACGTCGTCCTCTTTTTGGTGGAAGCGGACGGACCGCCGGGGCCCGGGGATGAGTTTATTATCAGAGAGCTCAAACAACTGAAAACACCTGTACTGCTGGTAATCAATAAGATTGACCTGGTCAGAAAAGAAGAGCTTCTCCCTCTCGTAGAGATTTACAGCCAGCGGGGTATATTTGCCGAAATAGTGCCCGTTTCTGCCTTAAAAGGTGAAAACCTTGAGCGATTGGTGGAAGTGCTGGTTTCCTACCTGCCCTCGGGACCGAAATATTACCCCGAAGATGTGGTTACCGACCGGCCGGAGAGCTTTATTATAGCCGAACTGGTCCGGGAGAAAGTTTTGCTGCTCACCAGCCAGGAAGTCCCCCATGCCGTGGCCGTAATCGTGGAGGAAATGGAGGAGAGGCCGAACGGCGTGCTGGCCGTACGGGCTGTAATTTATACGGAGAGGGAGTCGCAAAAAGGCATCCTTATAGGAAAGGGGGGCCAGATGTTGAAGAGAATCGGCCAGTTGGCCAGAGAAGAAATCGAGGCCCTCTTGGGCACAAAAGTTTACTTGGAGCTGTGGGTAAAGGTGCGGGAAGACTGGCGCAACCGGGAAAGTTACCTCGTCAGTTTTGGCTATAAGGAAAAGAAAAAGTGAACTGCCCAGCCGGAGGTGGGGGCTTTGGTTTTAGCGGCTGACAGGCTCTGTGTGAGCACCCTCTCCATGTCTTCGCGTGAGGACATGGAAAAAATAGCAGAGATGGGAATTAACTTAGAGCTGTTTGCCGACGGTAGTCTTTGGAAGGAACAGCAGGAAATCCTTATCTGGGGCAAAGGGGCACTGGCGCGGGGTGTGCGCTTTGCCGGCGTACACGCCCCTATTTACGATTTAAACTTGGCCTGTGAGAGGTACCCGGGGGTACGGCGGGAAACACTCGACGCCTACCGCCGCTGTCTGGAGGTGACAGCTGCTTTGGGCGGCAAGTATATGGTCGTTCACCCCAGCTCTGGCCGGGGACCGTTCTTTGACCGGGAGGGTGCTGCCTGCCTGGCCAAAGAAGCTCTGGCTGAACTGGCGGCACGGGCGGGCGAGCTAGGTGTGGGGCTGGCCGTGGAAAACGTCGGCCTGGGAAAGACAGCACTCTTCGACCAGGGCGAGTATACAGCCCTCTTTTGGGAAGTAGAAGGTCTTTTGGCCCTTCTCGATGTGGGGCATGCCATTATTAACGGCTGGGATATCCCCAAAGTAGTGGGGATGCTGGGGGAAAAACTGGTGGCCCTGCACCTGCACGATAACGACGGGCGTGAGGACGGGCACCTGCCGGTGGGCGAGGGTGTGACCGACTGGCCCCCTATTTGGAAAGCCCTGCAGCTGGCCCCCGGCACACCGGATCTGGTGCTGGAGTACCGGCCTTTGCCCGTTTTCCGGCTGGTGCAGCTGCTAGAAAAGGCGCGCGGGGAGTTGGCGGTTTTAGACAATAGATCGGGATGCTAGGCGTTTGGCGGTTAAAGTGAAGGGCCCTGGCGGAAGAGGTCTTTTTTAATCCGGGCTCCCCCACTGGAGGTATAAATCATTTTCTATTCCCACAAGGGACAGAGCGCGCCCGACCGATTGATCCACAATGTCGCCGACTGTCTTGGGCTGTCCGTAAAAAGCCGGCACCGGGGGCATGATTATTACACCGCACCTGGCCAGCCTGAGCATGTTTTCTAAGTGTATGGCGTTGAGCGGCGTTTCCCGGGGCAAAAGCACCAGACGCCGGCCTTCTTTAATAGTTACGTCTGCCGCCCGGCTGATGAGGTTGTCGGCAAAACCGCAAGCTATGGAAGCTAAGGTTTTCATGCTGCAGGGAGCGATAATCATGCCGTTGTGGGGAAAAGACCCGCTGGCTATAGGTGCTGCCAGGTCATCTGGACTGTAGGAGTAAGGGGCCAGGGCCTTCACTTCCGAAACATTCAATCCGGTTTCGACCTTTAAGGTCTGTTCGGCCCACCTGCTGATCACCAAGTGGGTTTCTACACCCAGTTTTTTTAGGTGCACGAGCAGAGTAACGCCGTAGACGGCTCCTGAAGCGCCGGTAATACCTACTACTAGCCTCATCTTCCAAACCCCCCTTATCTTTTTAATGCCCGGCCGGCTTCCCTGTCAACCCCAAAATGGTGCCAGGCACTTAACTTATTAACTTATTTTAAAAGGAGATGCGGCACGTGAAGCTATACAGGGTAGAGGCAATTGTTTTGCGCGCTTTGGATCTAGGTGACGGCAGCAAGCTTTTAGTGCTTTACAGCCGCCAGCGCGGTAAAATTAAAGCGGTTGCCCACGGTTCTGCCAAGCCGGCGAGCAAAAAGCGCGGTGCTGTCCAGCCCTTTACGCGTGCCAGCTTTCTATTGCGCCGCGGCAGGGAATTGGACACGGTGAGCCAGTGTGAAGGGCTGGATATGTTTCCGTTTCTTTGGAGCGACGTAAAAAAACTGGCCTGCGCCAGCCTGGTGGCCGAGTTGATCGATACAGTCGGTTTAGAAGGTGAGCCCTGCAGCGAGCTGTACGACCTGGCGGTAGAAGTTTTGAATCACATGGGTGAGGGCGACCCGCAAGTTTTTTCGCTTGCTTTTGCTGTAAAGTGCCTGGCGCTGGCCGGCTACCGCCCGGTCTTAAGTGAGTGCGCTGTCTGCGGCAGTGTGGAGTTAGAAAGCCCCCGCTTTAGCCCCGGAGCGGGCGGCGCTGTGTGCAGTAATTGTGCTCCGGCCGCCGTTTCATTGCCGTGCAGCAAGGCGGCTTTGAGGGTGCTGGGGGTTCTTTTGTGCTGGCCTGTTTCCCGCTTGCGCCGCTTGCGCCTTGATCCGCGCGTAAAAGCGGAGGTTGCAGAAATTATCAGTTCGTACACCGCCCATCACCTAGGCCGGGATTTGAAGTCCGCCTCCTTTATACAAAAACTTCCCAGTGTATAAATTTAACTTTAGCGGGGCAGTAATTAAATTTGAAACGAAAGAAAAATAAGACGCTGCAAAGAGGAGGGCATGCGGGTGATAGGCGAGCTGGAAAAAATAGATATTTTGCGGGCCAGGCTGGGGGTGAGCTATAAGGAGGCCAAGGCGGTTTTGGATGAAGCGGGCGGAGATGTGGTCCGCGCTTTAATCCTGCTCGAAGAAAGGGGACGGGGCCTTTGCGGCAGGGTGGAAGAGGAGGCCAAAGAAGTGCTGGGGCGTCTTAAAACCTTAATGCAAAAAGGGCGGCAGTACAAGATAAAGGTTAAAAAGGACGGCGAGACAGTTGCAGAGCTGCCGGCGGCATTAGGCGTTTTAGGTATTTTAGGGGCCCTGGCCAGCAGTGAAATTGCCTTTTTAAGCGCCCTGGGCACGGCAGCGGCTATGGCGGGAAAATATACACTGGAAATAGAACGGGGCATTGACTTTAATCCCTGAATTTGATAAATTTTAAGCAAAAATAACGGGGCCATGAGGAAAAGAGTAGCTGTCTTTTGGACTTTAACAGAGAGCCCGCGGCAGCTGAAAAGCGGGTAAAGTCCGGACAGTGAAAGGGGTTTCCGAGCCGCAGGAGGAAAGCCGCTAAGGGGCTAGCAATGACAGCGGGCTTGCCTGGCGGCAAGTAAAGCCTGCACGTATAAAGGGGGCCGAAAAGTACGGGTAGCGGGGTTTTTTAGTTCTTAAACCCGGTGCTATTCGGTCAAACAGGGTGGAACCGCGGGAATGCACTCCCGTCCCTGGTGGAAGCTGCCGGGGATAGGGAGTTTTTAATTTTACAAAATTGTCAATTATTCCACAAAGAGGAGGCGTGCTATGAACTTTCAGGAACTGATTCACACCCTCAACGATTTCTGGTCGAAACGGAACTGTATAATCCAGCAGCCCTACGACTTAGAAAAAGGGGCCGGAACGATGAACCCTGCTACTTTCCTCAGGGCACTCGGCCCGGAACCCTGGAGGGTAGCTTATGTGGAGCCTTCCAGGCGCCCGACCGACGGCCGTTACGGAGAAAACCCCAACCGGCTGCAGCACTACTACCAGTACCAGGTAATTTTAAAGCCTTCGCCCGATGACGTTCTGGAAGTTTACCTAGACAGTTTGAAGGCTATCGGTATTGACCCGGATAAGCACGACATCCGTTTTGTCGAAGATAACTGGGAGTCGCCTACGCTGGGGGCCTGGGGGCTGGGCTGGGAGGTCTGGCTGGACGGCATGGAGATCACCCAGTTCACCTACTTCCAGCAGTGCGGCGGTATCGACTGTCACCCGGTGAGTGCCGAAATAACTTACGGGCTGGAACGCCTGGCCATGTTCATTCAGGGTGTGGACAATGTTTTTGACATTGTTTGGGTGGACGACATTACGTACGGCGACGTACACCACCGCGGGGAAGTAGAATACTCCCACTACAATTTTGAACTGGCCGATACAGACATGCTCTTTACCCTTTTTGATATGTACGAAAAAGAAGCTCTGCGGGTAATTGAAAAAGGCTTTGTGCTGCCGGCTTATGATTACGTGTTGAAGTGTTCGCACACTTTTAACCTGCTGGACGCCCGCGGGGCCATCAGCGTTACAGAGCGCACCGGTTTTATTGCCCGGGTGAGGAATCTGGCCCGCATTTGTGCTCAGGCCTATATAGAGCAGCGCCAGCAGATGGGGTTTCCGCTGCTGAAGAAGGGGGTTAATGCTTAATGACAATTGAGCGCCGCGATTACTTATTAGAAATAGGTGTGGAAGAGATGCCCGCCAGGTTTATGAACCCCGCTCTCTCGCAGCTCAAAGAACTGGCCGTAACACAGCTTTCCGAAAAAAGGCTTTCCTTTGTTGAGGCGGCCGCTTACGGCACGCCCCGGCGGCTCGTGCTCTTCGTCAAAGGAGTGGCCGGTCAGCAGGATCCCCTGGAGGTAGAAGTAAAAGGGCCGGCGGCTAAAGTGGCCTATAAGCCGGACGGCACGCCCACGCGGGCGGCAGAGGGCTTTGCTAAAAGCCAGGGGGTGACTGTCGAGGACCTGGTCGTTAAGCCGGTTGGTCACGTGGATTACGTTTTTGCCGTGAAGCGGGAAGAAGGGCGCCCGGCCAAGGAAGTCCTGGCCAAAATTGCCCCCTCGGTTATTAGCGGCCTGCACTTCCCCAAACCCATGCGCTGGGGGAGCCTGGAAGTGCGCTTTGCCCGCCCCATCCGCTGGCTGGTCTCTTTGTGGGGCGACGAGGTAGTGGAGTTTGAGTACGCGGGGCTGACAGCCGGGCGCACTACTTACGGCCACCGCTTTTTGTGCAAGGAGCCGCTGATAGTTGCCAACCCGGCGGAATACTTTGAGAAGATGAAAAGTAATTATGTTATGGTTGACCCGCAAGAGAGAAAGGAGTCCATATGGCGGCAGGTGGTGCAAACAGCTGCCGCTGCCGGCGGCAAAGTGGAGGAAGACGAAGAATTGCTGGAAGAAGTAAATAATCTGGTCGAGTACCCCACGGCCCTGCTGGGCAGCTTTGACCCGGCTTACTTAAAGCTACCGCGGGAAGTTCTGGTCACCCCCATGCGCGAGCACCAGCGTTACTTCCCGGTGGTCGGCAACGACGGCCGCCTTTTGCCCGTGTTTGTTGCTGTCGTGAACGGTACGGACAAAAATCACGACATAATACGGGCCGGCAATGAAAAAGTGCTCAAGGCCAGGTTATCTGACGCCAGCTTTTTCTTCAACGAAGACACCAAGACGCCCCTGGCCAGCAAAGTACCGGCTCTTAGGAATATCGTCTTCCAGGAAGGTTTGGGCACCCTCTACGATAAAACGGAGCGGCTCGTTGCATTGGCGGAATGGCTGGCCGGGGTTTTGGGTGTGGCTGAACAGGAAAAGGAGGATGTGCTGCGGGCCGCCCACCTGGCCAAAGCTGATCTGGTGACCAATATGGTTTACGAGTTCCCGGAGCTACAGGGCGTGATGGGCAGAGAATACGCTGTCCGCAGCGGGGAGAGGGGTGGAGTGGCCCAGGCTATTTTTGAACATTACCTTCCCCGCTTTGCCGGCGATATGCTGCCTTCGACCCTGCCGGGGAGCATTTTGAGCCTGGCCGACAAAATGGACAATATTGTGGGCTGTTTTGCTATGGGCATTCAGCCTACGGGCTCGCAGGACCCGTACGCCCTGCGGCGCCAGGCTTCAGGTATGATTAACATTATTATCAACCAACAGTTAACGCTGTCATTTAATGCTTTAATGGAAACCGCCTACCGGGGTTACGAAGCCAGGTATCCGCTTAAGCATTCTTTAGAGGAGACAAAAGGGGCAATTGTGGAGTTCTTTGCCCAGCGGTTAAGAGGCATATTCATGGAGGAAGGGTTCTCCTACGACGTGGTAGACGCCGTCCTGGCCAGCGGATGCGACGACTTTACGGACACGCGATCAAGAGTAAAAGCCCTTTTTGATTTGCGCCGCCAGCCGGTTTTTGGGGCCCTGCTGACGGCTTTCACGCGCGCCAATAACCTCGCCAAAAACGCCGTTTCCCAAAACGTGGACGAATCCTTGCTGGAAGAGCCGGCGGAAAAAGAGCTTTACGCCTGCCTGTGCTCCGTGCTGAAAACGGCCGGTGATTATCTGGAGAAGCGGGACTACAGCTCTTTCTTGTCTTCAGTTGCCGGCCTTTGCGAACCGCTGGACAGGTTTTTTAATTCGGTAATGGTTATGGTGGAGGACAAAAAGATAAGGGAAAACCGGCTGGCTTTGCTTTTGCAGCTGGCTTCGGCCGTGCGCCGGGTTGCCGATTTAAGTAAAATTGTGGGAGAATAAATTTCTACCCGTTAAAAAGGAAAAATATTTTTTATATAGTATATAATTAAATAGGTGAAAAAGTGTATTAGTATGGCATATATGCTCTCTAAGGGGAGATTGATTTGCAATTAACCAGGCGGCAGGAGACTATCCTGGAGATAGTTAAGAATGAGGGGCCGATTACGGGGGAACAAATTGCAGAAAAACTCTCCCTGACCAGGGCTACCTTGAGGCCGGATCTAGCTATCCTGACTATGGCCGGGCTGTTAGAAGCCCGGCCCAGGGTAGGTTATTTTTACAGCGGGAAGTCTCCCAACTTAGTTATTGCCGAAAAACTGCACAATATAAAAGTAGGCGATGTTAAATCTGTGCCGGTAGTGGTTTTAGACAAATGTTCGGTTTACGACGCAGCAGTTACCATGTTCATCGAGGACGTGGGAACCCTTTTTGTCGTGAAAGAGGGGGGCTTGCTGGAGGGAGTAGTGTCACGCAAGGACCTCCTAAAAGCCACGCTGGGGGGGCAAGACATCCAGAAGCTGCCGGTAGGTGTAATCATGACCCGCATGCCCAACGTTATCTATACCACTCCAGATGAATCCGTATGGGCAGCTGCCAAGAGGATTATTGAACACGAAGTAGATGCCCTGCCGGTGGTGCAAAAGGCGGTACAGTCTGCCGGCGGGGAAGGGCTGGAGGTTGTCGGCCGTTTTAGCAAGACCAACATCACCAGGCTTTTTGTTGAGCTAGGGGAAGGAAAGTAAGGGGGGATGGGCCATTACTTCCAATAGTGAAAATAAACCGGTTATCTACATTATTTCTGACTCCATCGGTGAGACAGCTGAATTGGTGGCACGGGCAGCTGCCAGCCAGTTCAACCACGGCGGTGTAGAAATACGCCGCGTCCCCTATGTGAGCAGTCCGGCAGAGATTGTGGAAGTGGTGGAAGAGGCCAGTAATTGCACCAGTGTTATAGCTTACACCCTCGTTTTACCCGGCTTGCGTGAAGTGCTGGTGTACGAGGCAGAAAAGCGCGGCATTCCGGCTGTAGATATTATGACCCCTATGCTGGAAGCGCTCTCTTCGGTGGTGCACCGCCGTCCCAAGTTAGAGCCCGGTCTGGTGCGCAAAATGGACGAGGAGTACTTCAAAAAAGTTGACGCCATAGAGTTTGCCGTCAAATACGACGACGGCAAGGACCCGCGGGGTATTTTGCGGGCCGATGTAGTGGTTATTGGGGTTTCTCGCACTTCTAAAACGCCGCTCTGCATGTACCTGGCCCACAAGGGCATTAAAGCGGCCAACGTGCCGCTGGTTCCCGAAGTAGCACCGCCGGAGGAAATTTTTATGTTGCCCTCTCACAAATTGATCGGGCTGGTCATCCAGCCCGCGCAGCTCAACGAAATCAGGAGAGAACGCTTAAAGACCCTGGGCCTTGCGCCGGCTGCAGACTATGCCAGCATGGAACGTATCTTAAAAGAACTGGAGTACGCAGAAAGCATTATGAAAAAGGCCGGCTGTTCAGTCATTGACGTAACCAATAAGGCGGTGGAAGAAACGGCTACCAGGGTTTTAGAAATATACCACAGAGGTGAGAGACTTGGCAGGTAATGTAAGATACGTTTACTTATTTGAGGAAGGAAACGCAGGAATGAAAAGCCTCCTGGGCGGGAAGGGGGCAAACCTGGCCGAAATGACTAACATCGGGCTGCCCGTGCCGCCCGGTCTTATTATCACTACTGAGGCTTGTAAGGAATTTGCAAAGAGTGGGGGTAAGCTGCCCGCTGGGCTTGTAGACGAGGTCAAAGACAAACTGACTGTTTTAGAAAAAAAGCTGGGCCGTAAATTCGGTGACGGCAGCTGTCCGTTATTACTGTCTGTGCGTTCCGGCGCGCCTGTTTCTATGCCGGGAATGATGGACACCGTGCTTAACCTGGGTTTAAACGACGTGACGGTAGAAGGCCTGGCAAGAATAACTAATAACCGCCGCTTTGCCCTGGACTGCTACCGCCGTTTTCTTACCATGTTTGGCGATGTAGTGATGGGTATTGAACACGCCAAGTTTGAAAGGATCCTGGAGCGCTGGAAAGAAAAGGCAGGCGTGAGCTACGACTCCCAGCTCGGCGAAGAAGAGCTGCTTGGAGTGGTGGCAGATTACAAGTACATGGTGGAAATGGAGACTGGCCGGCCTTTCCCCGAGGAACCTTTTGAGCAGCTCTTTATGGCCGTAGAGGCGGTTTTTAAATCCTGGAACAACGACCGCGCTATTGTTTACCGGCGGATCAATAAAATACCGGACGATTTGGGCACAGCTGTAAACATCCAGGCCATGGTCTTTGGCAACATGGGGGGCGACTGCGGCACCGGTGTTGCTTTCACGCGCAACCCGGCAACAGGAGAAAAGAAGCTTTACGGCGAGTACTTAATTAACGCTCAAGGCGAGGATGTGGTGGCCGGGATTCGTACGCCCCAGCCAATAGAAACGCTGAAAGATGAGATGCCGGAGGTTTACCGTCAGTTTGAGGCTACCTGCCAGCTGTTAGAAAAACATTACCGCGACATGCAGGATATCGAGTTTACTATAGAAAGGGGCCGGCTGTGGATCCTGCAGACCAGGAGCGGCAAGCGCACAGCCCAGGCGGCTATTAAAGTAGCGGTAGACATGGTTGAAGAGGGGCTGATAACTAAAGATGAAGCTATTTTGCGGGTGGAGGCCGGTCAACTCGACCAGTTGTTGCACAAGCGCATTGATCCCAAGGCCCGCCTGCACATCATAGCCCGCGGCCTGCCCGCTTCGCCGGGCGCGGCCTCTGGCGCGGTGGTTTTTGACGCCAACAAGGCGGAGAAGCTGGGCCAGGAGGGCCAAAAAGTCATTCTGGTGCGGACGGAGACCACACCCGACGATATCCACGGCATTGTGGCGGCGCAAGGGGTGCTCACCTCGCGCGGAGGCATGACTAGCCACGCTGCTGTTGTGGCCAGGGGTATGGGCAAGCCCTGTGTCTGCGGCTGCGAGGCTATTCAAATCGACTACAACAGAAAGGAATTTACCTGCGGTGATTTAGTTATAAAAGAAGGTGACACCATATCTCTAGACGGCTCTACGGGTAACGTAATTCTAGGCACTGTCCCCCTTTTAGACCCCGAGCTTTCACCCGAGTTTAAAAAGCTGCTCACGTGGGCGGACGGTATCCGCACTTTAGGGGTGAGGGCCAACGCCGATACTCCCAAGGATGCCGCCAAAGCCAGAGAATTTGGGGCAGAGGGTATCGGGCTTGCCCGCACGGAGCACATGTTTATGGGGCCGGAGCGGCTGCCCATTGTACAGGAAATGATCCTGGCCAAGAGCCCAGAGGAGAGAAAGGCGGCTTTAGATAAGCTCTTGCCGGTGCAAGAGGGTGATTTTTACGAAATATTAAAAGCCATGGACGGCCTGCCGGTGACCATACGCCTTCTCGACCCGCCCCTGCACGAGTTCTTGCCTCGAACTGAAGATTTAGCGGTAGAAATAGCTCACCTAAAGCATACCGGCAAGAGTGAAGGCGAAGTCGCCGCCATGGAAGACCTTTTGCGCAAAGTAAAGGCTCTTTCCGAGCACAATCCTATGCTCGGTCACCGCGGCTGCCGTTTGGGCATAACTTTTCCCGAAGTGTACGCTATGCAGGCGCGGGCCATTTTTAGAGCTACTGCCAAATTAGTTAGTGAAGGTAAAAACCCTATTCCTGAAGTGGAGATTCCGCTGGTTATTGAGGCTAGGGAACTGGCCTACCTGCGGGAAATGATTGAGGGGATAGCCCGCGAGGTGATGGAGGAAACGGGTATTGAATTTGAGTATACAGTTGGCACCATGATCGAGGTGCCCAGAGCTGCGCTTTTAGCAGATGAGATAGCTAATGAGGCCGACTTTTTCTCCTTTGGGACCAACGACCTGACTCAAACCACACTAGGTTTTTCCCGGGACGACGCCGAAGGCAAGTTCTTGCAGTCCTACCTGGATAAGAAAATTTTAAGCGACAATCCCTTTATGGTGCTTGACCGGCGCGGTGTGGGCAAGTTAATGACCATGACTGTAGAACTGGGTCGCCGTTCCAACCCGGCCCTGGTAGTGGGCATCTGCGGTGAGCACGGCGGTGAGCCTTCTTCCATTGAATTCTGTCACGAGATCGGCCTGGACTACGTAAGCTGTTCTCCCTTTAGGGTTCCCATTGCCAGACTGGCGGCCGCTCAGGCCAAGGTAAAGGAAATGAGAAGAAAAGAGGGGAAGGCAAGCTTTTACTCTACTGCTTAAAAAGTTAAAAGTATAGAATGCGGCCCGGCGGTACCTGTTAATCCGGGCCGTAATATTTGGGGCCGTATTAATTATTTTTCTAAAACGAAGTGCGGTTCTGCCCAGGGATAGCCGTCAATGGCCGGAGCTTTGCTGCCCGCTCCGAAAAGGCTTACGGTTATGCTGTTGCCCCTTACCCTGCTGGCTATATATACGGGAGCAGCTGTATTGTTAAAAAACTTGAGATCGAGGTAATCGCCGGCAATAGTGGCGTCATTGCCCTCGGGCGCGTAAGCAACCGGCTGGGGGTGAGTATGGCGTTCAACCACCGGCAGTCCCGCCAGCAACACGGCGTTGTAGAGAGTGGTTGCTACTTGGCATACCCCGCCACCTGCATCCAGGCCCAGACCCCCTTCAAAAAACACCGGTGCTGGCTTGTAGCCGTCTTCCTCGCCGCGGGGACCTAAGCGCTGGTTGAGGGAGAAGGTTTCTCCCGGTGCTACTACTGAACCGTTAAGCCTGCCGGAGGCCAAGGTGATGTTGTGCACCCGGTTGGCCGCCTGCGGGTCGAAAGCAGTGGTGTAGGCAGCCAGCAGGGAATCTATCCCGGCAAGATGTTCTGACGTTACTTCCGGCATCAGCGTGCGCTCAACTGCCCTGACACTGAACTGGCCAGACTTAAGGTCGCCGAGGACTCTTTCCAAAGTAGCAGGGCCATCAATTTCGCAGCCAATTTTTTCGTCTTCAATGAATACCTTTCTTTCGTTGTTCCAGAGCACAGCAGCGTCTTTAGCCGGCGTGTCCCACTCGGCTTTTAATTCTGAAATTTTTTGGGCCAGTTTTTCTTTATTACAGGAAAATACAGCCGGCAGCTCTTTTTTTTCTGCCCTCAAGCTCAAGATGTGGAGCAAGCGCCCTGGCCCCCGGAACTCTCTGCTGTAGTTTAAGGCTGCTGCTGTCATGCCCTCAATGTCGTAGCCGCCGTCAATGGCAGCAAATTCTATGTAGAAAGACCGGTCCTCTCCTTCGATGACAACGCGTGCTCCCTCCAAGGACGGCAGGGAATTTTTTAATTTTTCGGCAGCCTCACTTGCCAAAAGCCCGCCCACGTCTACACTGCCAATAACTACGCCCTGCTGTATGTGCCCGCTGTACAGGGCATCTAAGGCGGCGGCGGCGCCGAAGACTACAGCTAATAACTGGAAAGCAAGAAGAGAAGCGATGACCGCTCCTTTTCTAAACAGATGCATTTCGTTTTCCGCCCTTTATCAGTCGCGCACGTTGAGGGTGAGCTGGATGTATTTATCGTGGGCTTTTGCCCGTTCGATTACTTCCTCGGTAATTACTTCGCCCTCCTCAACAATGATTTCACCGCCTGTTCCGGTGATTTTCATGGCTGCCTTCTTGCCCAAAAGGTATTGGCGCTGCTGTTCTTCAAAATGTTTTAAGGCGTCTTTTTCCCCGCTTGCCCGTGTGCCGGGTGCGGGTGCGGCAGCAGGCGGCTGCGGGGTGCTGGGTGTTGTTGGAGGTATATTGACGTTACCGGCAGTTTCTTCAGTTACCTCTTCGACTGTGGCCTTGTCCGCACTGTCCTCTACCACCAGGTAGTCGCTGCCGAAAGTGAGGATAAGTGACCTCGGTATGATGCCTGCCCTTTCCTTGCTCCCTTCTGGCAAGAGGTCACAGCCCAAAATTTCCCCGCTTGCTTCGCTCACGTAATACTCGCCGGCAGTTCCGAGCAAACGGCCCTTTTTCGTTATTATTTTTACCCCCGGCAGTCTAAAGCCGCCTTTTAGCAGTTCCAGTGCATCAGCGCAGCTGGCTGCCTCCATTAAAGACTGACTTCCTTCTACTGTTAGGGCAAAAGCGCCAATTCCCAGCACCTTGGCAAAGGGCAGCACTTTAGCCCCTAAATACCAGGTGCTGTCTTCCACCAGTAGAAAGTCTAACGTACCCCGGCGCGGGTTTAATACCAAATCCCGCACCACGCCAATCTGCCTGCCCTCCTCGACGCTCATGACGGGCAGGCCCAAAACCTGCTGGCTCGTTTTCACCGCCGTTCTTGCCTCCTTTAATGCATTTTTAACTTTTCAGCTGTTTCCAAGTTAGCTTTAATTTTTATTAAGCTGGGGACTTTGGAGTAAGGCGCCCCTTTAATTTTGGCCGCTTCTAAGAGGGCTTCTAAGCGTTCTAAGTAAGCTATCTGATAGGAAATCCTTTCGTTGATTACCCCTTCCAAAGACAAGTCCTGGGTTATGGCTTTTAAAGCCAGGGCGGCTTGAGTGTACTGGCCGAGTTCCTGATAAATGGAGCTAATTTCTAAGGCTATCAGTGCCGCAGTTGGCGCGCTGGGTGAGTTGCTGAGCGCTTTAAAGAAGCAAGTGAGTGCTCCGGCAAAATCACCCTGGCCTTTAGCTGTAAAGCCGGCTGTTATCCAGTCGCTGGCGCTGGCAGAATCCTTTGGGGTTTTTGTTTCAGCGGCAGGCGGAGCCATTATTTGCTCGTGTGCAACATCCTCTAGTATCTTGGGTTCGCCGCAAAACAGTTCTTTACTTCCATTTTCGTAAAGCAAAGCGTCCGCTTCCTTTTTCGCTAATCCGCTTTCAATTTCATCCCCTGCCGCTTCTTTTTCTGCCAGTACTTCTTTCCCTCCTTCTGCCTGCTCTTCTGTTTCTGTTCCTGCCCTTTCTATTTCTCCGGCGTTCCCGCCTTCAATTTCTTGCGTCTGGGCGGGCTCGCCGGCTGCCGGCAGCTCAAAGGAGATTTCTTCCTCATGTTCTTCACGGGTAGCCAACTCTGCGGATAAAAGTTCGGCAAAACTTTCAGTCCGGTCAGTTTCCTCTCCCCAGAGCTTGCTTTTTTCCTCCCCAATGTCTTGAGCCTCACCAAGGTCTTGGGCAGTACTTTGGTCAGCGGGCAAAACACCTTCCCCCTGTACGTTTTGCATCCTTTCCAGTTCGGAAACCTTTAAGGGTTCGGGTGAAACATTGGTCGAAGTCCTGTTTTCTAAAAAACTCAAAGCCGCACTCGATAACAGAACGAGGGACGCATAGACAATTAGAATACCCCCGGTGCTGGTACGCGCTACGGCTAAAGGAAAGAAAAGGCCCAGAGTGAATGAAATGGCTAAAGTGCAGTAAACTACACGTGGACTTAAAGGCAATTTATCCTTAAAGCGCAGGTATATAAGTAAGAGAAGAATGCTTAAAACAAAAAGCAGGACAGCGTATTCAAACACGGAACTTTCACGCCTTGCTCTTTTTATCTTTTTTAATTATCGACACATTGAGCTTATAAATCAAGATCTCTGACAAATTTTAATTTTTTTAGAGGATAACTTCTTATCCATGGAGAAGAATACAACCGGTTAAAAATAAGTACATATTTTTGGGGGGCAGTACGGTTTTGCCGTGCATAAGAGCTTTTGTGGCCGTTAATTTTCCGCCCCGCGTCAAGGCAGCTTTGGGGCAAGTAATAAACGAACTAAAAAAGTACCCGGCCCAAGCCAAGTGGGTGGAAGCCGGCGGTATTCACCTGACCTTGCAATTTTTAGGCAATATCTGCAGTGAGCAGGTACCCAAAATAGTGACTGCCCTAGAGAAGTGCTGCTGTGAAGTGCAGCCCTTTTATGTAAGACTGAGCGGAACCGGCGTTTTCCCTTCCCTGTCTAAACCGCGCGTTTTGTGGGTGGGTGTAGAGGAAAAAACCGGCAGGCTTGCTGCCCTGTATAACTGTGTGCAAGCCGGACTTGCTGATCTGGGTTTTAGGCCGGAGGAAAGGCGCTTTGTGCCGCACTTAACCCTAGCCAGGCTTAAGTCGGGCACTGGCTTTCCCGCTCTGGCGGAAAAGGCGGCTTTTTTAGTGGGCGGGGCTGGGGACCTGTCTTGTCCTGTAAATTCAGTAGAGCTTATGCAAAGCGATCTTACTCCCCGCGGTGCTGTGTACTCAGTTTTGGCTTCGGTGCCGCTTTGCCAGGAGCGCCGGTAATGCTTGCTGGAAAAGGGATTCTAAATACGCGTTATTAATTCATAAATTTTATTGTACGTGCGTACGGGAGAGAGGTAATGTTTATGTTTATAGTAGGAATAAACGGCAGCCCGAATAAAAAAGGCAATACTGCGTTTATGTTGAAGACAGCCCTTGAGGCAGCCGGCGCTCTTAGGGCGAGAACGGCTGTCATTCACATTGCCGATGCACTGACGGGCATAAGCCAGCCTTTTTGCGTTCACTGCAGTACGCCTTGTGATGCCAGGTGTTATAAGGGGACTCCTTTGGAAAAGGCACTGGAGGTTTTAAGAGAGGCAGACGGCATCTTGGTGGGTAGCCCTGTTTACTTCGGTACGGTTTCTGCCCAGCTCAAATCATTTTGGGACAAAACGAGGTTATTGCGGAGTGAAAAGGCTCTTTTAAACGTGGTTGGCGGGGTGCTGGCAGTAGGAGCTTCCCGCTTTGGGGGGCAGGAAACAACAGTGCGCGCTGTACAGGACATGATGCTATGCCAGGGTATGATTGTAGTTGGAGATGGACACACCGAAGAAGACGCAGGCCACCAGGGAGCCTGTGCCCAAAGGCCTTCGGCCAGTGATGTAGTCGGACTTAAGCGCTGCCATATACTGGCTAAAAGAGTAGTAGAAGTGGCGCGGGCTACGGCGGATTTGCGTGCGCAGCGCCAGAGTTAACTACCAAAGATACTTAACGGCCTTGCTTTAGTAACCGGTCCTTAAGTGAGAGCCCAGCAGAGCAAGGCTCTCTTTGTTTTGCGTGTATAATATATTGACACACCAGCGCACGTGTAAAAGCTGACTTACTTTAAGAAGGAATGCGTGGCTTGCTGTAGAATATAAGAACTTAGAATTTCCCCGGCAGGAAGGTTGTCAGTTACGCCAGAGGTGGTGACTGGTGAATATCCGCCAGCGCACAGAGGAACTAGAGCGGCGCATTTTATCTCCCTACGCCTGTACGAGCAGTAAGAGCAGGGGCAGAATTCACCCGGAAGAAGAGTGCGGTGTCCGGACGGCCTTTCAGCGGGACCGCGACCGTATTATCCATTCCAAGAGTTTTCGCCGGCTTAAGCACAAAACACAAGTTTTTACTATTCCAGAAGGTGACCACTACCGGACTCGGCTCACCCATACGCTGGAGGTAGCCCAAATAGCCCGTACAGTAGCCAGGGCTTTGAGGCTCAACGAAGACCTCACTGAAGCCGTTGCTTTAGGTCATGACCTTGGGCATACTCCTTTTGGCCACACCGGAGAAGAGGCCCTCAATGAAGTTTTTGAAGGGGGCTTTAAACATAATGAGCACAGTTTGCGTGTGGTTGACTTTTTGGAGGGCGGCCGCGGCTTAAACCTTACATGGGAAGTGCGCGACGGCATACTCAATCATACGGGCCCTACCAGACCGGCTACCCTGGAGGGACAAATTGTTAAAATTGCCGATAGGATAGCTTACATCAACCACGATATTGACGATGCCATTAGAGGAGGAATTTTAAAAGATAGCGACCTTCCCCGCGAGTGCCTGGAAGTGCTGGGCAGGACTCACCGGGAAAGGATAAACAGGATGGTTTTAGACCTCATTCAAACAAATTGGGATGAACCTTCCGTCATCAGGATGAGCCCGGAGGTACAGGCTGCTACCGATAAATTGAGGGACTTTTTATTTGAAAGGGTATACATTGGTTCAGAGGCCAAGAAGGAGGAGGCTAAGGCCAGGCACGTAGTGCAAAAGCTTTACTTTCACTTTATGGAAAACCCTGAGGAATTGCCGGCTGAGTACTGCCAGAGGGCGCTCGCCGGCGGTGTGGCAAGGGCCGCCTGCGACTACATTGCCGGTATGACTGACCGCTTTGCTATCAGGGTATACGAGAAGTATTTCCTCCCCCGCGGCTGGGTTGAGTGAACGCTGAACAAAATTTAGTGCTTTTTTTAGGGGAGGAGGATTTTAAGTTATAGCGAATATTTTATTAAATGTGTGTGCACAAATAAATTTCGGCAAATAATAAATAAATTACTTAGATATAAATAAATTACTTAGATAGAATTTACAGATATTAACAGCAGGCGTTTTTAGAAGGTGGTTTTCAGAAGTGACTTATATACCGGATGAAGTTATAGAAGAAGTTCGCCTGCGGTCAGATATTGTGGATGTTATTTCCCATTATGTTAACTTAAGGAAAAAGGGAAAGTATTACATTGGGCCCTGTCCTTTCCATCAGGAGAGAACACCTTCTTTTACCGTTACGCCGGACAAGCAGATATTCTACTGCTTTGGTTGCCACGTCGGGGGTGATGTATTTAAGTTTTTGATGCTGAAGGAAAAGCTGGCTTTTGACGGTGCCGTGCGCTTTTTAGCGCAGCAGGTAGGGGTAGCTATTCCTTCGGCTCCAGATCAATGGCGGCAGGCCGGGGAGAAAAAAAATGCAGAACTGTACAAAATAATTGCTCTGGCGAGGGATTTTTTCCACGAAACGCTGCTTTCTCACCGTGCGGCCGAACCGGCCAGAAAATACTTAAAAGAGCGGGGTTTGCCGGCAGAAATAGTAGAGCGCTTTCAGTTAGGCTATGCCCTGCCCGGCTGGAGTTCCCTTTTGAGCCACCTAGCCAGCAAAGGCTTTCGGGCAGAGGATGCCGTGCGCGCCGGGCTTGTCGTTGTGGGCGAGGGGGGTAAGTATTACGACCGCTTCCGCCAGCGTATTATCTTTCCCATATGGGATCCCTCCGGCCGGGTGGTGGGCTTTAGCGGCAGGGTGCTGGACAACTCCCAGCCAAAGTACATCAATACGCCGGAGACGCCTTTTTTTAACAAGGGCGGTTTGCTTTACGGCCTTCACTTGGCACGGCCGGCTATCAGAGAAAAAGGGTGCGCGATGGTAGTTGAAGGTTATATGGATGTCATAGCTGCCCACCAGTACGGTTTAGACCATGCTGTTGCTTCTATGGGCACCTCACTTACACATGAACAGGTAAAACTCTTAAAGAATTACACGAGGAATGTTTTTGTGGCCTACGACGCCGATGCAGCAGGGGTAGCGGCTTCGCTCAGAGGTATGGATCTCCTGCAGGAAATGGGCTGCCGGGTGCGGGTGGTGACTGTGCCGGACGGCAAAGACCCCGATGAGTTCTTGAGAAAAAAGGGTGCCGTGGGAATGAGAGAACTTTTAGAAAGGGCGCCAGATCTAATTGAGTACAAGCTCAAAAAGGCGGCCGGTGAACTGCCGCTGGCTTCAGTGGAAGCAAAAGTCAAGGTCCTGCAGTGGGTTCTCCCCAACTTATCTCATATGGACAGCGGTGTGGAAAGGGAAGAGGCTTTAAAAATGGTAGCCCGCTTTTTGGGCTTGAGCTGGGAAGCGGTTACAGGTGAATTAAAAAGATATAGGTCAGCACAGGGAAAAAAATGGCTAAATCCGGATAATATTGTTAAAAATAAGCATAATACTACTGTAAAAGAAAAAATTGATGCAGGAGATGCCAGGTCGAGAGCTGAAGCCGGCGCCCTGCGCGCGGTGCTGGAGGACTCTTCCCTGGCCGGACGTTTGCTAAAGGAGTTTGGGGGGCAGCCGTTTAAAAATCCTGTTTATGGAAAAATTTTTAGCCTTTATACGGAAAGGAGTAATCAGTTGAACGGGCCGTCAGAACTCTTAAAATACCTGCCAGAAGATGGACAGTCCGCCTTAAGCAAGCTCCTCACTGCCGAGTTACCCGGCGGCAACCCCGGCGATATAATGGAGCAGTATATCCAGTTAATGAAAAGGTGCGACCGGCAAACCCGCCGCCAAGAACTCATAAAAGCGATCAGAGAAGCTGAAGAGAAGGGCGATAAAGCGCTGTATGATATGCTCTGCCGTGAATACATTATATTGAGAAGTATTGCAGAAGCAGAGAAAATGGGGGATGTAAAACGGCTGGAAACCTTGCTGGAAGAGTACCGCTCGTATTGCCAGGGGGGTAACCGGGAATACCCCAAGGAAGGGAGTGAGAGTGAATGAAAGAAAAAGATGACGACATCAAATACGAGAGTGTAAGAGAGTTAATAGAAAAAGGGAAGAAGCGCGGGGTTCTCACTTACAACGAGATTATGGACAGCTTGCAGGGTGCCGATCTCACACCGGAACAAATCGACGATATTTACGAAAAATTAGCCGGTATGGGTATTGAGGTTGTGCCGGAAGTCACCGACATCGAACCTTTAGACGCTATAGAAGGTGCCATAGAAGGTACAGGCATGGAAGAAGCTCCGCCCGAAGAAGTAGAAGTAGACCTTACTGTCCCCGAGGGCGTTGGCATAGACGATCCTGTGCGCATGTACTTAAAAGAAATCGGCCGGGTGCCGCTGCTTACCCCGGAAGAAGAAATTGAGCTGGCCAAACGCATGGAACAGGGCGATGAAGAGGCCAAGAGGAGGCTGTGCGAAGCCAACTTGAGGCTGGTTGTCAGCATTGCCAAGCGTTACGTCGGCAGGGGCATGCTCTTTCTCGACCTCATCCAAGAGGGGAATTTGGGGCTAATCAAAGCGGTGGAGAAATTTGACTGGCGCAAGGGTTATAAATTCAGCACTTACGCTACCTGGTGGATACGGCAGGCCATAACGCGGGCTATAGCCGACCAGGCCAGAACCATTAGAATACCGGTGCACATGGTGGAAACCATTAATAAACTGGTACGGGTCTCCAGGACACTTTTACAGGAATTAGGCAGGGAACCCACTCCCGAAGAAATTGCCAAGGAAATGAATATTTCCGAAGATAAGGTGCGGGAAATTATGAAAATAGCCCAGGAGCCGGTTTCACTGGAGACGCCGATTGGTGAAGAAGAAGACTCCCACCTGGGCGACTTCATTGAAGACCAGGAGGCCAGGGCACCGGCGGAGGAAGCTTCTTTTACCCTGCTGCGGGAGCAGCTCGACGAGGTTTTAAAAACTCTTACCGAGCGCGAGCAGAGGGTACTGCGGTTGCGTTTTGGTTTGGACGACGGGAGGGCCCGCACCTTAGAAGAAGTAGGCCAGAAATTTGGCGTTACCAGGGAGCGCATCCGCCAGATTGAGGCCAAGACCTTGCGCAAGCTGCGCCACCCGAGCCGCAGCAAGAAGCTCAAAGACTACCTGGACTAAATTACAACCCGGGCATCATTGACGGCGGTGAGAGTTTATCGTATAATTAATTTTGCTGGTGTTCCTCGATAGCTCAACGGTAGAGCAACCGGCTGTTAACCGGTAGGTTGCAGGTTCGAATCCTGCTCGAGGAGCCAAAATCTTGGGCCTATAGCTCAACGGTAGAGCATCCGGCTCATAACCGGCTGGTTCCAGGTTCGAATCCTGGTGGGCCCACCAAGTAAGACGTCAGTCGTCTGTCGTCAGACGTCAAAAGTGGCCCCATGGTCAAGCGGCCTAAGACACCGCCCTTTCACGGCGGTAACCCGGGTTCGAATCCCGGTGGGGTCACCACTTAGGGTGCATAGCTCAGCCGGGAGAGCGCCTGCCTTACAAGCAGGAGGTCAGCGGTTCAAATCCGTTTGCACCCACCAAGGTGAAAGGCTTTTCGGGACTTAAAAACCGAAAAAGCCTTTTATTTTTTGCAGTTTGTTGCCAGGTGCAATTATTGGGGTTATACTGTTTTATAAAGGGGGGGCTGGGCAAGATAAGTATGGCTGTGCCCAAGCGTATCCTAGCGCTGGCAGAGTTTATTCCAGAAGGGAGTGTGGCGGCCGACATAGGCACTGACCACGCCCGCCTGCCCGCCGTGCTTGTGCAAAACGGCACATGCCCGCGGGTAATTGCTACCGATTGCCGCCCCGGCCCGCTGGAAAATGCCCGGCGCAACTTAAGCGAAAAAGGCCTTTTGGGCAGAGTGGATTTGCGGCTGGGGGACGGGCTCGGTGTTCTTAAACCCGGTGAAGCCAGTGTTCTGGTGCTGGCAGGAATGGGCGGCGGAACTATCCGCCGCATTTTGGCCTCCTCTCCGGAAGTGACGGCCAGTGCTCAAATGCTCGTGCTGCAGCCCATGGGGGGCGCAGGCGAATTAAGGGCTTGGCTTTCTAAAAACGGCTGGCGTATAAAAGAGGAGAAGCTGGTGGAGGAAGGCGGCCGGATTTACGCCATTATTGCAGCCGTTCCCGGCCGTGAAGAATTGTCTGACCCGCTGGTCTTAGAGTTTGGGCCGCGCCTTTGGGAAAGGGGCAAGAGTGAACCTCTCTTCTTTACTTACATAGAAGGCCTATTAGATAAATACGGCCGCATTTTAAAGGGCCTTTCTTTAGCCAAAAATGCGGCACTAGAGGAAAAGAAGCTTTTTTTGGAGAAGATGATAACCAGGCTAAAGGAGATGACTTCGTGCCGGTAGCGTGCAGTGAAATTTTTAAACTGGTGGAAGAACTGGCACCGCTTTACCGCGCTGAAAGCTGGGACAACTGCGGGCTACAGGTGGGGGATCCTTCCCGCCCTGTGAGCAAGGTTTTGCTGGCCCTGGACGTTGACATGGCCGTGGCCAAAGAAGCTGCCGGCGCAGAGGCGGGCCTTATTGTCAGCCACCACCCCCTTATATTTCAGCCCTTTAGGTCTTTGGACCTCTCTACACCTAAAGGGAAGCTGATCGCTTACTTAATGCAAAAGGGCCTTGTGGTGTACAGTGCCCACACCAACTTAGACGCAGCCGCCGGCGGTGTCGGCGATGCTTTGGCTGAAAAACTAGGCCTTTTGAACGTGTCCGTATTACCATCGGGCCAGCGGGAGCGGCTGTTTAAGCTGGCGGTTTACGTGCCGGCTGCACATGCCGATAAGGTCCGCTCTTCTATATGTGAGGCCGGGGCGGGCTGGATAGGCAAATACAGCCACTGTACCTTTGCCGTCACCGGCACAGGTACATTTTTGCCTAGGGAAGGAGCAAAACCTTATATAGGCCAGTGCGGGCGTCTGGAGCAGGTGGAAGAACTGCGCTTAGAAACGGTCGTACCGCAGTCCAAATTGGCAGGGGTAATCGAAGCCATGCAAAAAGCTCACCCCTACGAGGAAGTTGCCTACGACGTTTACAGGCTGGAAAACAGCGGACCGCCGGTTGGCTCCGGCCGGCTGGGTGATGTGGCGGGAGAGATTACTTTCGGTGAGTTTATCGGGCTGGTCAAAGAAAGACTGGGTATAAGGGCATTGCGCGCCGGGGGTCCGGCAGGGGCAGCAGTAAAGAGGGTAGCCGTATGCGGCGGGGCCGGTGCAGAGCTTTGGCCGGCGGCGGCGCGGTCTGGTGCCGACACTCTGCTAACGGGCGATATAAAGTACCACACTGCCCGGGAAATGCTCCAAGCCGGCCTTAAGTTTATCGATGCCGGCCATTTTGGGACAGAGGCAGTTGTACTCGAAAAGCTGAAAAATTTTTTAACCGCGCGGTGTGCCGAACTGGGTATGGAGGTAGAGTTTTTAGTTTTTCAAAAGGAGAGCGACCCTTTTGTGTACTATTAGTCACGGCGGCAGGTTTTTACCTGTCTTTTTTTGTTAAGCGGCGAGGAGGTGGCAGGCGGTGTTAGATTTAAAGCCTCTTTGGGAGCTGCAGCAACTGGAAGAGCAGTGCAGGTCATTAGAAAGGAGGTTAAAAAGCGGGGATTTAGCTGGGAAAGTGGCCGGCTTAAAAGAAAAAGTTTTAGCGAAGAGGCAGGCACTGGAAAATATAAAAGAGGAGCACCGTCAGTTGGGTAAAGACATCAAAGTCAAGGAGATGGAGAGCAGGTCGCTGGCCGGACAGCTTAAAAAAATGAAGGAAGTTCTCTATTCAGGCTCCATTACCAGTTCCAGGGAGCTGGAAGCGGCCGAAAGAAAGGTGAAAAACGTGGAAACAGTTGTCGACCGGCTGGAAGAGGAAATTTTACTTTTGATGGAACGCCAGGACGACTTAGAAAAGAGTGTAAGTGAGTTGGAGGCAGCATTAAAAGAGGACAGCGACTTATTGAGGCAGGTAGAAGGCTCTTACCTTGCTGCCCAGCACAAGTTAAAGCAGCTGCTGTTCCAGATGCCGGCCGCCCGCCAAAAAATCTTGGACAAAGTACAGCCGGAACTTTACAAAAAGTACCTGGATATGAAGAAAAAGTACTTTGACCCTGTGGCGCGCGTAACCAAGGGAATCTGCACGGGCTGCCACGTAAGCATTCCGTTTTGTGACCTGCGGCTTTTAAAAGAGGGAGAGGAAGTGGTTTTCTGCGCCCATTGCGGCAGGATGCTGTACTGGGAAAAACCTTAGTGTAAAAGTTACTGTAGGAATTTTTGAATTTTTGGAGGACCATCCTCAGAACGCCAATAGCCTGGAGTGCGCGCGGGGTAGATCAGATGACCCGTCTACGCGCGGTGAAAGCGAACGGTATTTCCTTACAAATAGCCAATAAATCATGGCCGTGCTCCATAACGGAGAACAGTAATATCAACTAAAAAATTAACATTCTGTCTGCATAGGGGACTTGTTCCAGAAGGCAAAGAAACTTTTCAAAGAATTAACTCATTTTGCGTCTATAGCTGGGGCAACACTTTAACAATTACGTCAAACCCGCTGTCAGGATACTCATAGAGGACAGCTATTAACGGTATGCCGGCATAATCTTTTTTTATTGTTTCTAAGCTCTGCAGAGAAGCAAGGTGATCGGCGACAATATAATCCGGTTTTCCGCCTTCATATGCCGCAAGCTCACCGAAGTCGAACCGTACTAAACGGCACCCCTTTAACTTAAGATGCAAGGCTAGGTGTTCCAGCAAAACCGTCTTTCCCGTTCCGACAGGGCCGCATATCGCAATACTGGCGTTTTTATCGAGGGCTTTCTCCAGTATCCTGCAAGCAAGTTCCTGAACAGAAAATCCGTTAACTTTAAGAAAAATAGGGAACAAAAACACTCGCACCTCCACACAAATTTAAAGTAAATGGGGTGAAACTTATTTTTAAACTTGATCAGTATCACCCTGTAATTTTTGATCGGGTTTCATTGCTGCCGGAGTTTCTTGAAATAATACGCGCAAATTCCCACCGGCTAGAAGGACTTTTGGATATTTATGTTGCCAAACCGAACATAAAAATTCACACTTATGTTTTATTAATGGAAAAGCCAAAGCCGCTGATCGAACTGCCATTAACCGGTTTTAATGTTTTATATGTTTTTCCGTTAATGGGAGTCACAAGCCCTAATCCAGCTTATAAAGGGATGGGCAAAAAAATTAATGAAGCTGTTGCTTCAGTTGCTTCCCTTTTTAATGTTAAAATCATTCATGTGGAAACATCTGTCAATATATCCAGGCCCATAAAAAGATACAATGATTATTTAGCATGGTGGAGCTTAGTAGTAAAAGATATTCAACCGAAATTAAACTAATAATAACTTTTTACTTAAAATTGAAATTTTCTAGTTATGAAAAAGAAAAACCCTGTGAACAGGGCTAATATTAATGAAAAGTTATCAGTGACATAATAATTACGCCACCCTACCCAGCATTTCTCACTCTAACTTCGGAATAAGATCAGAAGCTGAAAAATTTTGTTTAGCCCCTGCAGTGTTCACAAATATCCAAATTTGGGGCATTATCTGCAGTTTAAAAATATCCCAACAACAAAGTTAATATCATAATCATTTAGGCATTCCTAAAAAAGAGGCAGCATAGCCGCCCCTTTTTTAGAATATTATTTTCTTAGAGAATCTGGCACCGGAGGCTGGTAATGCGAAAGAGTGCATGCAGAAGCTGAAGCTATGTTAGCGAAAATCAAAAGTAACGTTATAAAAAACCCAAAAATTTTATACCTCAACTAAATTCACCTCCTCTATTTATTTTTATTTTATCTAGATATTTAAAAAATGCTTTTCCATACCGCGTCATAAGAAAAACGCACCATACAATACACAGCACAACACTTATGTATATGCTTTCGTCTATATATCTGGACTTGTATAAATATGAGGTAAGCACGGACACCGTAATGTACATAACTATGGAAATTAATTTCAATTTTTTCTTCCTACTATGGGAAATTACCGGTGCATTTTCTGTGACAGCCGGTGTCAAATAAATAAACAGTAAACCAAAAACTATAACAATTATAGTATTAATGCTACTCAGGTAATAATCGCTTATTAGTGGGGATAAAAATTCAGCAAGTAAAGATATTGATGGAAACATTAAAATTGTTATAATTGCGCAGCGAAATGCCGATGCAGAATGCGCCCCGCCGGCAGTGTGCCTGAATAAAAAAGCAACCGCAAGACAAGCCATGGTGCTCTTTAAAACTCCGAGAAAAAACCCCAGCAAAATTGTTAAAAAAATATTAAATGTATTAATAATTAAAATTTCCAGGGAGTATGCTAAAATATCTTCTTTGTCAAAATCCTGGCCGGTAAGTATTAATAATTTTTTTGTTAGGTACCTACACGCCTCTGAATAATTCATAAATTTATACTCATTCTCCCATGACAATTAAAGCTAGCCCATGATGGCATTTACCACTATGATTTAATGTCTGCATATAACTTGCATATAATTTAAAACTCAATATAGCTGCCGGAAATTATTTGGCCACGATGTTCACAGCACCGCATTGTTCCGTATTAAGCGGGCTTTTTCTACAACATTATAAAAATTCCTTCTTCGATTAATGTATTTTCGATGGAAAAAAATCGTCAAAACTAGACAAATATTCACTTACTGTGCAAAAAAATATGATTAAAATTCTATAAAAATTCAAAATAAAAATTTAAATTAAAAATAAAAACATCCATATTTCTTCTTAAAGAAGTACTCAATGTTTTTTAGTTATGATGACATGTTCGTTTACCTTAAAATAAATGTAATGTCAGAATATGTCGAAAATTTTTCATAAAATCCTTTTGTAAGAAGGTTTTCTGGGGTGAAGGGAAGAACTTTTAATGATGTATCTTAAGGAAAGGCGGGTAAATCATGCTAATAAAGGTGATTCTTTCTTTTGTGCAGGGGGTCTTAGAAATAGTGGGTGAAATAGCATTCGGACTTGCTTTGGCAGGTATACCCTTGCGCTGGAACATCATAGCACTGGCTGGTTCTATTTTTACGATAATAATTCTGTTTATCAGGTCCTTAAATCTCACCTTTGGCCTGCACACTGTTCTGTTAATAATCCTTTTGACCCTTTTTTACGCTTACGCAACCTACTTAACGCCCAGCACATGCCTGCTCATCTCTTTCTGCAGCGTTGCAGTCTTAATTTCTTTAGAGTTCGCCGTCCACGAACTGTTTTTCTCACTGACCAAGCTGCCGCTGGATTACGTTCTATCAAACAACCTCCTCTGGATGCTTTTGGGGATACCGCAGGCAGTTATTTTAATAGCCCTTGCCGCACTAATTTCTAAGTTTAGAAAAAAGTGTGAAAAAGGCTGGAAAATATAATCCCTGCATATCCATCCCGCGCTGTGACCTGCCTGTATTGAACTCCTGCGGAGTATAAAAAAGGGCACTCTAAAAATAGCACTGAAAAAGGAGGGGACGGCGCCTCTTTTCCGCATCCAAAGGCGGGAGATTTTGGTGCCGTACGTTTTGTGAATCCAGAAAAAATTGATTATAGGAAAAGAAGGTTTGAAGAATGGATTGCCTTTGTGCACATGATCTGTGTAGTTATACTGGTCATCATTTTAATTCTCAACAACGGCAAAGATACACAAGTTTACCCGGCAACCTCCATACGTGCTTCTATTTATTTTGGGACTGCCGCCATTTGTATCGTTTTTTTGCGCAGGGCAAATACCTTTATTAGCGAGTATCCAGTTCTAAGAGACTCATATTACATATTATTGCCAATAGTTGTATCTATCTTAGCCCTTTACTCAACAAAGAGCGCAGCCAGTAATATGCAAATAATGTTTTTGTTGCCTGTAATTGTTTCTGCCAGCATAAAAGGGTCCAGGGGAGGTGCTCTTACTGCAGCATACTGTACCGGAATATTGATTTTCTACTACGTGTACACCCAAAAATTAAGTATTGTAGAGACAATTGAGAACGTATTTTTAACTTCATCTGTTATGTTTTTACTGGGCTGGTTAATCGGCACCCTTATAAAAAATGAATCAGAATATTGCGAAGAATTAAAAAAAGGTCTGGAAAGCCTTAAAAGAGAAATGATGATGCGGGAAAAAATGGAAAAGGAAGTCGCAAAACTTGACAGGCTCAACCTGGTAGGTGAGATGGCCGCAGCTATCGGGCACGAGATAAGAAACCCCATGACTACTGTGCGCGGTTTTTTGCAGCTAATGTCGACGAAAATACAATCAGAAGACACAAAGTACCTGCAGTTAATGGTCAGTGAATTGGACAGGGCAAACGCCATAATCACGGAATTCCTCAACCTTGCCAAAAACAAACCGGTAGAAAAGAAGGCGGTTAATCTTAACGAGGTAATCAAAACCGTTGAACCGCTGTTGAATGCTGATATTCTTAAACACAACATGAACCTGCAAATAAAGCTCGGTAATATCCCCCTGTTACAGCTAGACGAAAAGGAAATGCGCCAAATTATCTTCAACTTAGTGCGCAACGGAATAGAAGCTATGGAGCCAGGAGGCACTATTACCATAAGCACATCTGCCAGTGATAATGAAGTTATCCTAAGCGTTGCCGACGAAGGCAAGGGTATTGAACCGGAAATTTTAGAAAAACTGGGGACCCCTTTTTTTACCACTAAGGAAACGGGCACCGGGCTCGGCCTGGCAGTATGCCACAGCATAGCTGCCCGCCACAATGCCAAGATAGACGTTGAAACAGGGCCCTCGGGAACTACCTTCTCAGTAAAGTTTCCTAAAGTTTACGATCTCCCGCCGGGAAAGCCTACCCTTTTAAGGGAGGGATGAAAGGCGGGCATCCTGGCGTAGGTTGTTAGATATGGTGCAGAGAACTAATATTTGCAGTATAATAAAACCATGAACAGCAAGCGATGGAAACGATCGGCTATGACAGTATATAACATCGGCTATCACCTCATCTGGTGTCCTAAGTACCGGCGCAAAGTCCTGGTAGGTGAAGTAGCTGAGCGACTAAAAGAACTGCTGTTCCAAAAAGCCCAGGAAATTGGAGCAGAAACCGTTCAGATGGAGGTCATGCCGGACCACGTGTATCTGTTTGCGAAAACCAATCCCACTCACAGCCCTCATTTTATCGTCCAGCAGTTGAAAGGCTATATCTCCAGAGTGTTTATAAAAGAGTTTCCTTCTCTGAAAAGCCGGCTTCCATCGCTGTGGACGCGCTCATACTACTGTGAGTCGGCAGGGCACATATCGGAAGGGGCTTGGCCTGGGCCCTGAACAGGCCGTAGGTCTGGACTGGACCGAACTCAAGCCTACGGAGAGGGAGGCCGCTTCGCGGATACTGGGGAGCAACCCCTACATCCGCGTAAGCTTCCGTTGGTGAAAGAAGAAGCCCACCCCTTTAGAGGTGGCAGGAAGTCACCCGTGGCAGCCTGCTGCCGAAGGAGTATTTTTGTGTTGCTTTTTCAAAAATAATTCGGAAATAATTCGGGGTGAAAAAATGTCCGCTAACAAGGTTGAAAGAAACGAAAACAACAGGATGGCACATGTTACCGTCCGCCTCTCCGAATTTGAAATACCCCCCATGCAGGATATACTCTTGGTGGGAAGGCGTGCCCCCATTGGTCCGGAGGCGGCCAGAAGAATGGTGGATGCCCTTTCACCCGAACAGTACGAGGTACTACCTGTAGAAGAAGGACCTATTGAGGCCGTAGTAGTACGCAGGTCGCTTCTAAAATTAATTCCTAAAGAAAAGATCATCCCCTTCATTCTCGAAGAAGGGCTTAAAATCATCACCGAACATACGGTAATCAGGGCGCAAGTAAACGTAGTAATTACAGTTAGTAAAGCCATTGAACTCTAAGTACAATGTTAATTACGCTAACATCTGGTGGGAATGATAATGAAAATCTTGACAATGGCGGACATTATGGTCAAAGAATTTACAACAATTTCTCCGTGGTCAAGCATAAAAACGGCCATTGAAATTATGGAAAATTCCCCGTACAGCACCCTGCCAGTTGTAGATGGCAACCAGCTGGTTGGGGTCATCACTTCCCGCGACATCCGCCATGCCCACCCCAACCGCCTGGTGGCCGATGCCATGACCAAAAATCCTATCACTGTATCACCAAAAACCAGCCTCTGGGAAGCCAAGGAGAAATTTGAGCAACACAGGGTAAAGTGCCTGCTGGTGGTAGAGGAAGGCCAGTTGGTTGGGTTAGTAACAGCTTTGCAGGTCCTTGTCGAAGTGGGGAAGTACATAGACCCGATGACCAACCTGCCCCGGGCAGAGTACCTTTTCCAGAAAGCCTGCGACCTGCTGAAAAACGGGCAGGAGATCGCCATTATCTTTATTGACCTGGACGACTTTGGTTACATCGATAAAAATTACGGCCATGTAACCGGAGACCAGGTACTAAGGGAAGTAGCTAAGTTATTGAGAGAGGCCGTACCTCCGGCAAGCTTCCTTTGCCGCTACGCTGGCGACGAGTTTGCCCTTGTACTAACCGCAAGCCAGATTGAGGCGAGGGAAGTAGCAGTGCGGCTCGTACAAAAAATAAATGGACATACCTACAACCAGGATATTCGCTTGAGCGCTTCGGCTGGAGTGGCCGGAGGGCGGCGCTGCAGTTCTGTTCGCCCCCAAAGTAACACTCGCTATACAGTAAGCGACTTAATTAATATGGCCAGCTTGGCCTCTACCAGGGCAAAACGTGAAAACCGCAGCGTAGTGGTGGCTGGTAGTCTTCAGCTGGCCGAAGTTTCTTGATATCTGTAAAGGCCGGTGAGGGTGCAGTGAGTGCTCCAGTGCCTCAGCTTTTCTTCCAGCTTTTTGCGCTCGCCGACATCGCGTATGCACTGGACCGATGCCGCGCAGTGCGATGCGGCGTAGTTGACTTCTGATGACGTGGCCGGCCCGACAGACCCCAGCCCCTTCCCCGCCTTCCGCACTTCTTCTTCGGAAACAGGGGACGGCACTTCCAGCCAGACGTAAGCCAGCAGGCGGCCGTAGTTATCGCGCTCCTGGACGTCGAACTCCAGCCAGACCCGTTTTCCGGCAAGCTGCTTTCTGGCAGGGGTTGTGCTTCTCTACAGCGTCCATAAGGCCAAGCACGCCATAACTTTCTAATTGCTTTCGGCCGGACAGCTTGTATTATTTTAGCAACTCGGCCAGCCGTTCCAGTTCGCCTCCAGTCAATTTTCTATACTCAGCAATACGTCTAGCTGCCGTTTTGTATACATCCAAATCTTCCCGTTTACCCACGGCTATGACTGCCACAAACACAATTTCTTTTTCCGGTTCCGGTAAGTAGACCAGCCTGTAGCCGCCCACGTTAATTTTTCTCAACCCGGCCAGGCCGATGCCAAGTTTTTCGCCCAAGGGTTCGCCATAATGCAGAGGTTCAATTTCGAGTTTTAACGCTACCTTGAGCACCTTTTTCCTGATGCTGTTATCAAGACTTTCGAGATCGTCTACAGCTTCCTTGAGCCATTTAGCCGTCCACCGCATCGTCAGGTATCCTCTCCAGTTCTTCGCGGGTTATTCCGAAGCGCCTTAAGACATCATCCGTATCCAGTAACTCCTGGGGGGATTTAGAATGCTCTACCAGGCGGCGGACTGCCAGTACGGCCAAGTAAAGTTCTTCGACTCTTTGTTCTTCCAGGAGGAGTTCCCTGTAATCATCAATATTTATCAGCACAGCTTCAACTTCTTGATCCCTTGTGACAAAAACCGGACGTTTTTTGACTTTGTCAAGGTATGCCCCTAAGTTCTTGCTCAGTTTTGATGAAGAAACCAATTGCGAGGGACTGAGCAGGACAGGATCATTCAGGTCGTCCGTGTGTATTGCGGCCATTCTCTCACGCATCTCCTTTCCGTAAATATTGTGCATATATTATACGTAAATTATACACTAAAATATTACGTATCTCAACCTCTAAAACCCACAGACAGCAGGCCGAACAGCCTGAACGTCCCGCTTTTCAGCAGGTTTACAGGACCGTTCAGGCTGTCTTTCTGCAGCCCCAGTTTAGCGAATATCCTTTTCCACCGGCGGAACTCGTCCAGCGCGCCGAGCAGGTCGAAATCCCCGACGGAGCGCGGAGGACGCGGGAGACCGCGCCCCCCATGCCGGGGACGGACAAGGGGTCGAGCCGCTCTGCACAATCTCACCTTAGTGTAAAGTTGCAGGCGTTGCCTTTTTCTTGCGGCAAGTGGTATAATGCCCCTAAAAAGCGGTGATTTCAATTGACGGGCTTTAAATACAAGCTTTTGGCCGTCATGCAGCACGTGGTTATTTTAAACCATAGTGAGGTTCTCCTCTTGCGCTACTCGGATTACTGGGGCGAGGAGGTAGAAGGGCTTTGGGGCCTCCCCGGCGGCCACTACCAGAGCGGTGATCCCGTCAGTGATCTTTTACGGGAAGTGCGTGAGGAAACCGGCATTATTCTGTCCGGCTCGAAATTGAGCCTTTTAAAAGTTTACGCCGTCCCCTTTCCCGACGGTTATGAGAGGTTTGGTGTCTTTTACTTGTGCGATTTGGGAACGGCGGCAAAGCCAAAAGTTACTTTAAGCCACGAACATACGGCTTTTCTCTGGGCAGGAGCGGGCGAACTGTCATCGCTTAAAATGATAGGGCCGTACCACAGACAGATTGTGGAAGATGTTTTAAAAGGGCTTTCTGACAAAAAGCGCGGCGGGGAGTGAGATTTTTGCTCAGGATAGCACTTGGTCAGATGGAAGTAGTTCCCGGCAGGCCTGACATAAATACCCGCACCGTACTGGACATGGTCGCCAGGGCGCGCCAGGGGGGTGCCCAGTTGGTGGTATTTCCCGAAATGGCTGTCCCGGGCTACCTTTTAGGGGATACGTGGGAGCAAAACGCTTTTTTAAGGGACTGTGAGGAGTGCGGCCGGGAAATTATTGGGGCTTCGAGCGGGCTGTGCATTGTTTTCGGTAACGTGGCCGTTGACTGGCAAAAAAAAGGAGAAGACGGCAGGGTACGCAAGTACAACGCCCTTTTTGTGGCCGGGGACGGAAGGCTTTGGGGAGGAGAAAATTTTCCCTACCCTTTTAGAATTAAAAGTTTGATGCCCAATTACCGCCAGTTTGACGACTCCCGCCACTTCTACAGCCTGCGCCAGCTGGCCGGCGAGCTGGATATGAGGCCGGAAGAACTCATAACTCCAGTGCGGGTGGAGGCAGGCGGGCGCCAGCTGAGCCTGGGGTGTCTTATATGTGAGGACGCCTGGAGCGACGATTACACGTTTAAGCCGCTGGTTTCCCTGTTGAAAAAGGGTCCTGTAGATTTGCTAGTAACCATAGCGGCCTCGCCGTTTACACTGGGGAAAAATTCTAAGCGCTACCGTGTGTACTCAAAAGTCGCCCGTGAAGCAGGTGTCCCCCTTGTTTACGTGAATAACGTCGGCATACAAAACAACGGAAAGACTGTTTACGCTTTCGACGGGTCAAGCTCAGTTTACGGTCCCAAAGGAGGGCTTTGGGGAAGGTGCCGGCAGTTTGAACCAGAACTTTTATTTTTTGACCTCGACTTGAACGGCAGCAACGGCGCTGAGGAATTTGAACCTCCCGAAGACGACAAAGGCACGAGCGCCCTTTACCGCGTGGTATCTTACGGAACGGCCAAATTTACAGAGGCTGCCGGCATTGACAGGGTGGTGATAGGTCTGTCGGGCGGTATAGATTCTGCCGTCAGTGCCTGCCTGTACACGCAAGTGCTCGGCCCGCAGAACGTACTCCTGGTAAATATGCCGAGTAAATTCAATTCGCCCACTACTAAAAACTTAGCAGAGCGCCTGGCCAGAAATTTGGGCTGCCTGTACACCGTCATGCCCATTCAGGATTCTGTTGATTATACAGAAAAACAGGTCAATAACGCACCCATTACCAATCTTGCCGATAACAGCGCCTTTAACTTAAAGCTCACGCCCTTTATGCTGGAGAATGTCCAGGCCAGAGACCGGGGGGCAAGGCTCTTAGCAGCGCTGGCCGCGGCCTTCGGCGGGGCATTTACCTGCAATGCCAATAAAAGCGAGATGACGGTGGGTTATGCTACCTTCTACGGGGATCTAGCGGGCTTTTTTGCCGCTTTGGGGGATCTCTGGAAGCACCAGGTATACGAACTGGCCGGTTACTTCAATGAGGAAATTTACGGCCACGAAGTAATCCCCAAGGGGATAATTGACTTAGTGCCCAGTGCAGAGCTGTCTTTAGAGCAGGCCGTGGACAAGGGCAAGGGGGACCCCCTCATTTACCCCTATCACGATTACCTCTTCCGCGCTTTTATGGAGAATTGGGAAAGGGCTGCACCGGAGGATATACTGAACTGGTACGTTAAGGGCGTGCTGGAAGAAAAGATCGGCTGTAAGCCCGGATTGGTTAAGGAAATATTTCCTACCCCACGCCAGTTTATAGAAGACCTGGAACGCTGGTGGAAGATGTATACCGGATGGGGAGTGGCCAAGCGCATTCAGGCGCCACCCGTTCTGGCTGTCAGCAGGCGGGCTTACGGTTTTGATCACCGCGAAGCACAAAACAAGGTTCATTTCACGGCAGGATACTTGCGGCTTAAAGAAAAGGTCTTAAACGGTGAAATAACGTGAAGCAAAATTTAAAGGCGCCTGCCTGAAAACAGCGCAGGCGCACAACTGCATCTGTCTCTTAATCAAAAGTCCTTCTCTTTTGGTTTGTGTTCGATGAGGTCAATGGTTCCCAGCAAAATGTGTGCAAGTCCAAAGCCAGCAATGCCCCACCCGAGCACCGGGTTTGCCCCCCGCAGGGCAAGCCCGGTAGCTGTGACGACTGTTCCAAGAACTGCCGGAATCAGACCTTCCCTTGGCAACCGGCATTCCCCCAATCAAAAAATTAGTTTTTCTTTTTTATTTTTTTATTTGAGCATTGCTTTTATAATTGTTAATTTTTGTTTAATAAACGGTTAAATTTTTATACTTTAAAGGATTTTTAAAAACCAATAAATAATCTTTAACCCAGGAAATAAAAACATTACCTTAAAAAAATACAAAATAAACAAGGAGGGCTTTATTATGGAACTAAAGGGCAGCAGGACCGAAGCCAATTTAAAGGCGGCTTTTGCCGGGGAGTCAATGGCGCGCAACAAGTACACTTATTTTGCCAGCGCGGCCAGAAAGGAAGGGTACGAGCAGATTGCGGCTGTTTTTTTAGAGACGGCTGATAACGAAAAGGAACACGCCAAGAGGATTTTAAAGTTTTTGGGCGGCATTGGCAGCACAGCGGAAAATTTGCGCGAGGCGGCCAGCGGTGAGAATCACGAATGGACTTCTATGTACAAAGAATTCGAAGCTGTGGCTCGGGAAGAGGGTTTTTTGGAGATCGCCGCTTTCTTTGCATCGGTGGCTTCCGTGGAAAAAGAACACGAAAAACGCTTTCTTGACCTCTTAGAGAACCTGGAGAAGGGGACGGTCTTTAAGAAAGAGGAGGAAGTGGAGTGGAGGTGCCGCAACTGCGGCCACGTACACCTAGGCAAGGAAGCGCCCAAGGTGTGTCCAACGTGTGCCCACCCGCAGGCTTTCTTTGAGTTGAAATGCGAAAATTATTGAGCCGCATTTAAAATTAAAACAACTTTACTGCCGGGCGGATTATGAGCTTTTCGTCTTCTAGTTCTAAACCGGCGATTTCCAGGTACTTAAGCAGGAAACCGAGCTTTTTCTGCAGAGCTTCCTTAAACCCCGGCAGCCGGTTGAAATTAATGGTGATCCGGTCTTCTTTGATTTCCAGGTAGCGCAGGACGCCTGCTAAAGTGTTTTCGCCGTCATTTATATCGCGCCCGCTGTTCAGTGTTTTGGCCGTAAAGCGGGCTTTTATTTCTGCTCCGCCAAACTCAATTAAAACCGGCTCTGCCAGTAAAAGTTCTAAATAACGGTTGTGACGGTTGAATTCAAAATTACCGGGGACAGCATTAACTGTAAGGCGGATGAAGGATTTGTGTTCTTTGCCGGCGGCAAAAAGGGCCGTAAATTTAATTTTGCCGCCGGCAATAGATAAAGACATATCCTTTACGATTTCACTTTCAGACAGTGCTTCTTTTAGGGAGCGGTTAATGAGGTCCTGGTGAATAGTTAGGTTCCCGTGGAAAAGGTAGTCGAGAATTACCATAGTAATCAATGTCCTTTCTACCAGTATTTTCCTCTCAGGTTGTATTCTGCCAGACCGGCACCGCCTAAAGCCCGGTAGAGGCAAATAATACGGCAGGAGCTTTCCAGACTGGAAGTCCACTGGTAGGCTTCTTCCAGCAACTGGCCTATGGCGAAGCTGCCGTGGCCGCGTACAACTGCCACTTTATACTCTTTGAGTGCTTCCGGCAGGCTTTTTTCGAGTTCTTTTGACCCTATGGTATGCACAGCACTTAAGACCGGTACCCTGTGTAAGAGGTATGCCCCTTCTGAATCAATGGGAATGATATCATCTGTTAAGAGGGACAGGGCCACGGCATGCGGCGGGTGAGCGTGCACAACGGCCAGAGCTGATGTAGACTGGTAAATAGCCCGGTGAATGCCGATTTCAGTAGATGCCAGAACAACCTTACTGTCGTTTTTCCAAAGTCCCGTCTCGATAATATCCTCTGCACCCAGCTGACCCAGCATGGCGCCGCGCCTGGTAATAAAAATCCGGTCGCCGCTTCTTACACTCATGTTTCCGCTGTGCGAGCTGTTTAAACCGGTCAAAAAGAGATCGCGCCCGATCTTTTGAAATTCTTTTAACACAAAATTTCCTCCAATCCCAGCTCCCGTACCTTTTTTTGCGCGGGTACACCCGTTATGTCCCATCCCCTAAAGCGGTAGTATTCATTGAGCATGTTATTTAGATTTTCGTCAGTTGTTTTTTCCAAAGAAGCAGCCGGTGGAGGCTCTTTTAGGAGGCGGGGCGGCAGGTTATCGTCACGGCGGCTAAAACCGCAGCGGGTGTTGAAAAGCCTCTCTGCGTTCCAAATTTTCTCGCCAATTCTGTACAGATCTTGGGGCTGGTAGCCCACTCCCGTTACGGCCGATAAAATACGGGAAAAATATTCTTCGGCGGCAGCAAGGTTGATAAAGCGGCAAACTACCAGGCAGTCCATGGCGGCGCTTATGTTTTGGTAGTTGATGACTAGCCCGGCTTTGCCCTCGGGGGCTAGACGGTCGACCTTTTTAGGAATGCCCAGGGCTTCTAGAGCAGCTATGTAAGCCCTCATATGACAGCCGCCTCTATTAGAGGTAGCAAAGGCCAGCCCCATGCCCACAAGCCCGCGCGGGTCGTAGGCCGGCAGCTCCAATCCCTTTACCTGCATAGCCAGGTGGGGTGCTCCGCATTCTGCGGCCAGATATTTGGAGCCGTTTGCCAAGAGGTTGCCCGTGCCGCGGCGGCAGGCTATGTCTTCAATGGTGCGCAATAAAGACGCCCCGTCGCCAAATTTGAGGCCGAAGCGCCCTAGGCCTTCTTCTTCCAGCTCCATGGCGCAGCTGACAGTAACGCCGGTGGAGATGGTGTCTAAACCTAGCCGGTTGCAGAGGCGGTTAGCTTCCACTATTATATTCAAGTCGCCGATACCGCATGCGGGTCCCAGAGCCCATACGGATTCGTACTCGGGTCCTTCGCTGGTACCGGCAGCCGTTCTGATTAGGTGGGCACAGCGCACCGGGCAGCTGCTGCAGCCCTGGCGCCCGGCGTACATAGTTTCAGCCAGGGTTTCACCTGATACATTGGGGGCGCCTGCAAAGAAAGACTGGCGGAAATTGCAAGCTGGCAGAACACCCATTTCGTTGAAAAGGTTGACCAGCACGGGTGTGCCGAATTCCGGCAGGGCCTTGGAAGTAACGGGGTTGGCTTTGAGCCACTTGCCTGCTTCGTAAACGGCGAGCTTAAATTTTTCTTTATTAGCTATTTTTGTCTTCAGTGTCCCCGAGGCGGTAATGGCCTTTAGTTTTTTTGCTCCCATTACCGCTCCTAAACCTCCCCGCCCGAGAGCACGGTAGCCGTCAACGGTAATTGAGGCATATTTTACTAAGTTTTCTCCAGCCGGTCCAATAGCCAGCACACCGGCGTTGCTGCCCGCTATCGCTGTGAGGCGGCGGGTTGTAGTGTGTGTATCGCACCCCCAGATTTCGCCGGCGTCGTGGAACAAAACTCTGCCTTGTGTAAGCTCTATCCAGACGGGTGACGGTGACTCTCCCTCTACAATCAAAGCATCCCAGCCGCACTTCTTAAACTGGACTCCCCACCTACCACCGGCGTTGGAATCAAAAATAGTTCCGGTTAGAGGAGATCTCGCGCAGGCGCAGAAGCGCCCCGCTCCAGGGGTGCCGGTGCCGGTAAGGGGGCCCACAGCAAAAATAAGTTTGTTATCCGGCCCCGGCAGTTGGGGTGTGGCAGGTATTTCGCTGGCAGCAATGCGTACAGCAAGACCCCGGCCGCCGATCCACTCCATTAAATCTGCACTCCTAACGGGTTCTTCGGTAAATTCACCTGCAGACAAGTTGACCCGGAGAACTTTCCCATGCCAGCCGTAAAAGTCCATTTTACAGCCTCCCGAAATTTCTTTTCTAATCCTTTCCCGTGATGTCTTTTTCGGCAACCAGGGCAAAAGCGCCGTTAAATTGTATTAGGTAACACGTTGACTTGGCTACCTCAATAATTTCAATTATTCTTCCCACAATGACTTTCCCGTCGGGCAGGCAAACAGAAACCCGGTCCCCAATGGCATATTTTCTTCTCGTCAAAGGTATTTCCTCCAAAGCAACTCTTAAGTTTGAATATTGGCATTTTATAAAAAAATAACAGGTGAAATTTATTTTGCGGCATATTGAAAATTATCTCACGTGAGCATAAAATAAATCTTGCGCTAAAAAAACTTCCGAAGGCGGGGTGGTGCTTTTGTACTGTAAAGACTGTGTTTACTTCCGCAGCTGGAAGGCGTTTGGCGCGGCCATGTGTGAAGCCGGCTCAAAAGCAGTAGAGCCTTATGATGAGACTTGTGAATTGTTTGTTCCCAAAGGGCGTTACAGTGAATGGGGAGAAGAATTGGGCTGTGGCTTTTGCCGGGTCTAAGGGGTGAAAAACAAGCGGCACCCCCAGCGGGAAAAGCCGCTTTTTATTTATGATAACACAGAAAATTATGACCAACAACTTTATATATAATATCAATAAATAAACGAAGGTGATTGCGGGAAAAGACAATGGACAACGGCAAACTCAGATTATTTACAATGACAGCTGGTGTTATTGCTCTCTTTCTTGTGGCGGCTGCAAGCGCCGTCCTGCACTTTTCCTGGGCCCAGCCGGATAGAACTGTTCAGGTCGGGCTTTTAGCGGGGAACGGCGAGTTTTACGAGCAGGAGGGTTTAATTTTGGCGGCCTACGAGCAAATATTAAAGGAAGAGGGTTTTCCGCACCGCCGCCTCTTCCTGGATGACCTAGAAGTTTACGGCGCCCGGGGTTTAAAAGAGCGCTTTGAGGCGCTTATTGTGCCAGAATTCGTTAACGCTTTTATGCCGGCCGGGGCAGCTAAAGTTATAGAAGATTACGTCCGGGAAGAAGGGGGCTGTGTTTTAGTAGTCTTAGATGCTGCATCAAAAGATGAGTCCGGCAGCCTCTTGCTCTCGCCGCTACTGGCCGGTCTTGTCGGCGTGAGGTACTGCCTTGCGCCGCCGGCAGGGGAAAAATTAACTTACAACGGCTTTTGGTATTTTTCTTCTGCAGCAAAAGGCCGGGAGTGGGGTATTACTCCCGGTAAGATTGACCGGGAAGGAGCGGTCTGCAGTTATTCTTACGGAAAGCTGGTGTACGAGCACACGCGCGCAATTAACACAGATGCCCTGGTAGTGGCCTTTGACCGCCAGCAAAACACACAGGTACCTGTTATTACGGAAAAAGTGTACCCTTCCGGGGGAACAGCGCTCTACGCCAATATGCCTTGCGGCAAGTACAAACTTAAGTCTGACGACCTGGCTCCCCGCTCGGTATTGCGCACTTTTCTCATACGTTATGCCAAGGTGCCGCGTCTGGTGAACAGCCCCGGCGGCAGCGGAGGGCTGGTGGTAAATTTGCACATTTGCAGCGGCGCCTACTTCCGGCCCCTGGCGGTAATGCTTATGCAGGGCCTGTTTCAAAGTGAAATGCCTTTTTCTATTCACGTTACGGCTGGGCCCGATACTTACAAGTTTGGGGATGGGATGGGCTTTGACGCTGGGAACAAGTACCGCGGCAGGCCTCTTTTGGAAGTTCTCCAGAACTACGGGGAGATAGGCGCCCACGGCGGATGGGCTCACAATTTTTTTGCCTTCAATATAAAGTACCTTCCTAAAGAGAAGGTTTTTGACCTAGTAGATTTAAATTTTAATTCCTTAGAAGAAGTTACCGGCCGGCAGGTGTTGGAGTACAGCGCTCCCGGCGGCACACACCCTTTTTGGCTCAATAAACACTTAGAACAGTTGGGGGTAAAGGCTTACTATTATGCCGGTGATACCGGTTCCAGCCCCAGCCGCCCGCGCCTGGACGCGGATTACGCGGGGGATGATATGTGGGCTTTCCCCATTTCGCCGTACCGCCAGTTTGCCTGTCTTGAAGAAATGGAAAGGGGGAAAGTGCCTTTTGAAGAAGTCAAACAGTGGTTGGAAGACTTGGTAGAATATGCCGCCGAGGAGAGGGTTATCAGGACCTTTTACACGCACCCTTCAGACAGGCGCTACTGCACAGAAGCCATACGTGCTCTAGAAGAAAAAGCGCTGGAAGAACAGAGAAAAGGCCGCTTGGCGGTCGCCCCTATGAGCCAGTTTGCGGACTTTTTGTGCCGGCTTTCCCGGACAAACTGGCAGGTAAAGAGGGAAGGGTACAGCTACGAGGTGGAATTAGAAAACCCCCAGGGACTGAAGGACATTACTGTAGCCCTCTATGTAGGTGAAGAATCTGCCCCGGTTGTTTTAGGAAGCGAAATAAGAGCAGTAAGAGAGGGCGGCTGGCTTTACCTAACCGTTTTATCGAACCCGGTGAAAAAGCAAATCCGCGTGCAGCAATTAGGATAGCAAAATAGGATAGCATATTTGCCGCATATTCGCCGATGTGCGGATAATTGTTATTTCTGATAAAACATGCGCGCCGCCATGACTAATAGTAAAAGGGCAAAAATTTTATTAAACGCCGCTGTGGAAACGTAATCTACCAGCCTGGAGCCCAGCTGGGCACCGATGATACCGCCTATCCCCAACAAGAGCCCCATGCGGTAGTCCACGTGGGCTAGCTTGCCGTGGGCAAAAAGGGCAGATAAACTAATTATGAGGATGGCCATAAAAGAAGTTCCTACTGCCCTTTGAGAGGCGAAGCCGAGAAAGCTCAGCAGGGGAACCATGATGAACCCGCCCCCCAAGCCGGTAAAGCTGGCAATAATACCCACTAAAATACCCAGTGCAGTTAGTGTAATAAGAGTAAATGTTTCCACAAACCATACCCCCTGGCGATTATTATACAATATTATTTAACGTAAACAAAAACGGCCCCTTTAATTTTTTTTATCAAAACTTTAATTTTTGATTGCAGGTGACGGCAATGAATCTTAACTGCGGCATAATCGGCCTGCCCCTGGTGGGCAAAACTACTATTTTCAACCTCCTTACCGGTGCAGCGGCCAAGACTTCGGGTTACCTCTCGGGAAGAACTGGCGCCAATACGGGTGCAGCCAAAATTCCCGACCGCCGGCTTGATTTTTTGAGCGACCTCTTTAAGCCCCGCAAAACCACTTATGCTCAAATGATTTTTAGTGATATCCCAGGGCTAACAAGGGGTACAGGCCAAAGCGCGGGCTCTTTAAACCAGTTTTTGGAGGCAGCGCGCGATGCCGATCTTTTAGTGCACGTTGTGCGCGCTTTTCAAAACGCGGAAGTCCCTCACGTGGACGGCGAGATAAACCCCCGAAAGGACGTGGAAACAGTTAATACAGAGCTCCTTTTAGCCGATATGGAACTGGTAGAAAAGAGGATTGAACGGATAAAAAGCGGTAAAAAAGTAAAGAAAGAACAAGAGGAGGAGCTTTCTGTCTTAGAAAAGTGTCTTTCGGCTCTGGAAGGTGAAATGACGGTTGGCTCGCTGGCGTTAACGGACGAAGAAAGGCGCTTTTTGAAAAACTACAGTTTTTTTACCAGCAAGCCCATGATCCTGGTGGTAAACACTGACGAGGAGCAGCTTAAGTCTGGGACATACCCTTTTCGGGAGGAGCTCCTTTCTTATGCTGCAAAAAGAGGATTTCCTGTTTTGGAAGTTTGCGGCCGGTTAGAAATGGAAATCAGCCAGCTGCCCGAGGCCGACCGGGAAATTTTTTTGTCTGACTTGGGAATTGAGCAGCCGGGCATAGAGAGGCTGGCGAGGTCCGCTTACGAGCATTTGGGGCTTATTTCTTTTTTTACAGTCGGCGAGGACGAAGTGAAAGCATGGACAATCCACAGGGGTACACAAGCCAAGAAGGCAGCCGGCAAAGTACACTCCGACATGGAGAGGGGCTTTATCAGGGCAGAAGTGGTCAAATTCCGTGACCTAAAAGAGTGGGGCAGTATGGCTCGCGTGCGGGAAAAGGGGCTTTTCCGGCTGGAAGGGAAGGAATACATCGTTGAGGACGGGGACATTATAAACTTCCGGTTTAATGTTAAATAAAGAAGGGTATGATGTTTTAAAAGTTATCTTAGATTTTAAGCCTGGACGGGCGGTGGAAGGTGTGTTAAATCCAACTTACGCCAAACTGGGAGCGGCGGGCTTAAAGGAGCGGGCAGAAAAAGCCCTTTCCCTTTTGGAAGAGTGCACGGTCTGCCCGCACGAATGCCGGGTTAACCGCTTTAAGGGAGAGGCGGGCATATGCCGCAGCGGGCGGCAGGCAGCGGTGAGCAGTTACGGGCCGCACTTTGGCGAAGAGGCTCCCTTAGTAGGGTGGGGCGGCTCGGGGACTATCTTCTTTGCCCGTTGTAATTTAAGATGCATTTTCTGCCAGAATTTCGATATAAGCCAGGAGGGCCAAGGGCGTGAAGTAACTGCTGCTGAACTGGCCAAAATGATGCTCCGCCTGCAAGAGAGAGGCTGCCATAACATAAATTTGGTATCGCCGAGCCACTTTGTCCCCCAGATATTGGAGGCTATGGTACTGGCGCTGGAGGGGGGCTTGCGGCTGCCTATTGTTTACAATACCGGCGGTTACGACGCACCCGCTACCATCGGGCTTTTAGATGGAGTAGTGGATATTTACATGCCGGACTTAAAGTACGGCGACGACGAGGTGGGCTGGAAACTGTCCGGTGCACCGCGCTACTTTACGGTGGCAGGCGCGGCGGTTAAAATAATGCATGATCAGGTAGGGGACCTGGTGCTGGACGATAATGGCATAGCGGTGAGGGGGCTGCTCGTGCGGCACCTGGTACTGCCCGGCGGGCTGGCCGGCACAGAAAAAGTTATGAAGTTTTTGGCAGAAGAAATTTCCCCCCTTACTTTTGTCAATATTATGGACCAGTATTACCCCGCCTACCGGGCCTTTGCTCACCCGCTGTTAAAAAGGCGGATCACAGCGCCCGAGTACAGGGAAGCAGTAAAAGCGGCCGAAAAAGCCGGTCTTAAGAGAATTTACACAGGCTGAGGAGGTTTGGATCGAACGTGGAATTAAAGGATGCCGTATCACTGGTAGCGTCGCTCATGGAGTTGTCTGCTTGCACTGCACCAAAGTCTCTAGGGCAAAATTTTATTAGGACAAAGGTGCTGACCGGTGAAGATTTAAGAGTCCTGGCCGGAGAAATGGAGAAGTACGGCCGGGAGAAAGGCGACCCTAACTTTGACAGGGATGCCGACGGGGTAAGGCGCTCAGATGCCCTTTTTCTAATTTCTGTAGATAGTCCGGCGCCGCTCGGCTTGAACTGCGGCGCCTGCGGCCGTGAGCGCTGTGCTGATTTAAAATCTGTTGAGGGGCCGGAATTTAAGGGCCCTCTGTGTTCCTGGCGTTACATTGACTTGGGTATTGCCCTGGGTTCGGCAGTCAAGACAGCTTCCATTCTCAACGTGGATAACCGCATCATGTACCGGGTGGGCGTGGTGGCCCGGCGGATGGGTTTGATAGAAGGGGAACTGGTGGCCGGTGTCCCCCTATCGGCAACCGGCAAAAATATTTTCTTTGACCGCCAGCCAAAAAAATGAGAGGCTTGGCAGGAAATTTTTAATTAATGCAGAATAGTTGTAAGTAAAAGCACAAAGCTGTGCAATTTTTAAACCATAAACTAAATATCGCACGGCCGGCGGGTGCCCGCCAAAGGGAGAATAGGGAATCAGGTGCAAGTCCTGAGCGGTCCCGCCACTGTAATGCGAAGAGCCCGGCCTTTTTTGGAAAGCCACTGGTGGAAAGTACTGGGAAGGCTTTGGATCCGGGCAATGACTGCAGAGCCAGGAGACCTGCCCGCCGGTCAATTCCCGTTAGGGAATAAAACCGCTGGATGATGGAAAAGTCCACGGCCGCTATGGCTGTGGGCTTTTTTAGTTAAAAATAATCAAAACGGGGGGCGTGTGGTGGTGAAAGTTCTTGAGCAAGCTGTAAAGATGATCGGCGGACTAGACCGCGGGGCCATGGAAAGGGCAAGGGAGAGGCTGGACAGGCTTATTAAGCCGCCGGGGAGTCTTGGTGTTTTAGAGGATATAGCCGTCCAGATAGCCGGCATTACGGGCTGTCCCCGGCCGCAACTGGCGGATAAGGTGGTGATCGTTATGGCCGGTGATCACGGAGTAGTGGAAGAAGGGGTGAGCCTGGCGGCCCAGGAAGTTACGGCGCAGATCCTGCCGGCCTTTGTCAGCGGCGTGTCCGGCATTGGGGTGCTGGCCAGACACACCGGAGCCCGCCTGGTAGTGGTGGACGTGGGTGTGGCTGTGCCGGTGAATTACCCGGGCGTACTGCCGAAAAAAGTAAAGGCCGGCACGGACAACATCTCTTTGGGGCCGGCTATGTCCAGAGAAGAAGCGGTGAGGGCAATAGAAACGGGCATTGAAGTGGCCTTGGAGGAGATCGAAAAGGGCGCCGGTCTTTTGGCTTTGGGTGATATGGGTATTGGCAATACTACGGCCAGCAGTGCTATTCTGGCGTCCATAGGGGGATATGACGCTGCTGATGTGACGGGGAGGGGCACTTTGGTAAACGATGAGGTTCTTTTACGCAAGGAGCGGGCGGTGCGGCGGGCGCTGGAAGTAAACCGGCCCAATCCGGCAGACGGCCTGGATGTTCTGGCCAAAGTAGGGGGTCTGGAAATAGGGGGCTTGGCCGGCGTGATTTTAGCAGCGGCGGCGCGGCGGGTGCCGGTGCTGCTCGACGGTTTTATTACCACTGCTGCTGCCCTGATTGCCCAAAAACTGGCTCCCCAGTGCAGGAACTACATAATAGCTTCTCACCTATCAGAAGAAAGGGGGCACCGCCTAATGTTAGAACTGTTAGGTTTATCCCCTGTCATTCACTTGAGGATGAGGCTTGGGGAGGGGACCGGCGCCGCCCTGGCCATACCTTTGATTGAAGCGGCATTAAAGCTTTTAAACGAAATGGCCACATTTGAAGAAGCCCGCGTTACTTTGCTGGACGGAGAAAAAATGTTGAAAAATTAGCAGCGTTAAATTTAATTAAGTAAAAAACAAACAGGCCGGCATTTTCACTGCCGGCCTGTAAAATTTTTTTAGACAGGGAT
>CAZLAK010000002.1:0-107177 GCA_964557545.1 uncultured Pelotomaculum sp. | reverse complement strand
AGGTGGGTCAATTTTACTTGCACATAGTGGGTCAAAAGTGTTGACGATCAACACATTTATGTCGCTTTTTTCCATTTACCTCTGGAAACAAGCTTAGTTTGGTATGCGCTTTTTTAGAAAATTTTCTTAGAAATTTTGGTCGTTGGATCTTGACATATTACCGTAAGGCTTTCTCGACGAGAACGGCCGCACCATGGTGCCCGTGCGCTACCTGGCTTATGCCCTGGGTTTGTCCGAGGACGGGGTTTATTGGGTAGAAAAAGTACCGTTTGTCTACCTCTACGCCGGGGATGTAGGTTTGGCGTTATCGCCGGGGGAACGTGAAATTGGGGTGTTGCGCGGTGCTGATGCCGAAGCGATGAGCAAAATTCTCTCCCTCCTCCTGCTCGTTGATTCTGTTCAGCAAAGCAACAGGGAGCCTACGAATGCTGAATTGGCCCAAATGCTGGAATATTTAAGTTCTCTGGCGTCCTTTTTTGAAATGGAGACTTTTGAAACGGAGGAATCGTTGATTTCAGGGCTCGATAAGCTTGGCGAGAAAATTAGTTCTTGGCTGGAAGAACTGGAAAAGAAAAGTGAAACCATAGAAATGGACACCGTGCCGGTCCTGATGCATGACCGCGTCTTTCTCCCCGCCCGCTACGTGGCCGAGGCCCTGGGGTACGAAGTGACCTGGGAACCGGAGGGACAGAAAGTCGTCCTGTCCCCCGGCGGCCGTCCTGAACCGGCTGGGCCTGATGATTTCCACGGACAGGAAAGCCCGCCCTCCCCATCGGGAAATGAAGGCAGTCGATCAGTAATAACGGCGGTTCCTGAGAAAGTTGCAGTATACAGGTATGCCGGCGGGGTCATGGTCGGTGTGGAGGGTAAGAACTGGTTCCTGAGCCTTTCGGGCGGCAACCCTGCACTCCTCACCGTCACGGATCCCGAAACCGGGAAGAAGCGCACCTACTCCCCCTCATCGCCCGAGTGGAAGCAGGACCCGGTGGTGGTGCGCTTCGGGCTGGCAGGGTTCATCCAAGGTGTCATAGAAGGGCTAGAACGCGATAAAATTATCCAGCAGACCCAGCAGTGGCAGGAATGGTACCAGCAACAGCAGATTCAAAAACTGGAGCAGGACCTTGAGCGCCAGAGAATAGAGGAGCAACGGCGTTGGGCAGAGGAAGAACAGCGCCGCAGGATGGAAGAACAGCGCAGAATAGAAGAACAGCGGAGATGGGAGCAGAACCTCGTCAACCCGCCCGTAACCCAGCCGTACACCCCGCCAACCTACACACCGACGGTGCCGTACACCCCGCCTGCTTACACGCCCAGCGTGCCGTCGTATTCCCCCGCTCTGCCCTGGTCCCCTGGCGGAACGCGGTGGTAACCGCCGGTGAAAGATTAAAACGGCTACAGTGGCAGCAGTGTTGAATAAAACGATGAAAGAAGAGGGCACTGCCCTGGACGGCAGTGCCCTCAAAAAGTTAATAAGTTAAGTGCCTGGCACCGGTTGTAACGGAAAGTGAGGGGCGGTAAAATATTAACCGGGGAGCCGGGGAGCAGAACAAAATCAGAACAAAATAAGTTAATAAGTTAAGTGCCTGGCACCAAGGGGGTAGTGACTTGAAGGAAAAAGTTAATAAGTTAAGTGCCTGGCACCGTTTTAGGCTGAGGGCGGAGTTTGAGCCCAAGGGCGACCAGCCTAAGGCCATTGCCGCCCTGGTGGAGGGTTTAAAGAAGGGATACAAGAGCCAGGTGCTCCTGGGCGCCACCGGCACGGGCAAGACCTTCACCATGGCCCACGTCATCCAGGCCGTCCAGCGGCCCACGCTGGTGCTGGCGCCGAACAAGACCCTGGCCGCCCAGCTGTGCGCCGAGTTCAAGGAGTTTTTTCCGGAAAACGCCGTGGAGTACTTTGTGAGCTACTACGACTACTACCAGCCGGAGGCCTACATCCCGCAGACCGACACCTACATTGAAAAGGACTCGTCCATTAACGACGAGATTGATAAGCTGCGTCACGCGGCCACCTCTGCCCTCTTGGAGCGGCGGGACGTGATCATCGTGGCCAGCGTCTCCTGCATTTACGGCCTGGGTGACCCGCAGGAATACGCGGCGCTGTCGCTGTCGCTTAGGCGGGGGCAGTGTTACGACCGCGACGCCGTGCTGAGAAAACTGGTCGACATCCAGTACGAGCGCAACGACATTAACTTTGGGCGCGGCAAATTCAGGGTGCGGGGGGACGTCCTGGAGATCTACCCCGCCTCGTTTACTGAGCGGGCCGTGCGCATAGAGTTTTTCGGCGACGAAATAGAGCGCATCACCGAGTTTGACGTGCTGACCGGCGAAGTTTTAGGGGAGCGCTACCACGTCTCGGTCTTCCCGGCCAGCCATTACGCCACCTCCAGGGAGAAAATGGAGAGGGCCATTGCCTCCATTGAAGCCGAGTTAGAGGAGCGCCTGAGCGAGCTTAGGTCGGCCGGCCGGCTCCTGGAGGCGCAGCGCTTAGAGCAGCGCACCCGCTACGACATCGAGATGATGCGGGAGGTGGGCTACTGCAACGGCATCGAGAACTACTCCCGCCACTTAACGGGGCGCGCTCCGGGCGAGCCGCCTTACACTCTATTGGACTTTTTCCCCGAGGAGTACCTCCTGTTCATCGACGAGTCGCACGTGGCCGTGCCGCAAGTTAACGGCATGTGCGAGGGCGACCGCTCACGCAAAAAATTGCTCGTTGAGTACGGGTTCCGCCTGCCCTCCGCCTTCGACAACCGGCCGCTCACCTTCCAGGAATTCTTAGAGCGGATTAACCAGGTGATCTACGTCTCCGCCACCCCGGGACCCTTTGAGCTCTCCACCTGCCAGCAGGTGGTGGAGCAGATCATCCGCCCGACGGGGCTGGTCGACCCCGAAGTGGAGGTGCGGCCCACCAAAGGCCAGATCGACGACCTCCTGGGCGAAATCCGCCGGCGGGTGGCGCGCGGCGACCGGGTGCTGGTGACCACCCTCACCAAGAAGATGGCCGAGGACTTAACCGACTACTTGAGAGAGATGGGGGTCAAGGTGCGCTACCTGCACTCAGACATAAATTCTATAGAGCGCATGGAGATCTTGCGCGACCTGCGCCTGGGCGTCTTCGACGTGCTGGTGGGCATAAACCTCTTGCGGGAGGGGCTGGATTTGCCGGAGGTGAGCCTGGTGGCCATTTTGGACGCCGACAAAGAGGGCTACTTGCGCTCGGAGCGCTCGCTCATCCAGACTATCGGCCGGGCGGCCCGCAACGCCGGCGGCAAGGTGATCATGTACGCCGACACCGTCACCGGCTCCATGGAGAGGGCCATCCGGGAAACCGAGCGCCGCCGCCGCATCCAGATAGAGCACAACTTGCGGCACGGCATTGTGCCCCAGACGGTGAAAAAGGCGGTGCGGGAAGTGATTGAGGCCACCCGTCCGGCCGGAGGGCGCTTTTCCCCTGCCGCCGCCCAGACAGTTTCTCTTCCCGCCCTTGGGAAAAAGAAAATGACGAAAGCCGAGCTGAAAAAGCACATCGCCGCCCTGGAGAAAGAGATGCGGGAGGCGGCGCGCCGCCTGGAGTTTGAGCGGGCGGCCCAGCTGCGGGATGCCATCATAGAACTGAGGCTTATGCTGAGGGGAGAAAAGGGTATTAAGCCGGCCGTTGCGGAGGAGGTCAGCGTTTATTGAAGGACGCCATTGTTGTACGGGGTGCCCGCGCCCACAACTTAAAAAACATCGACGTAGTGATCCCGCGCCACAAGCTGGTGGTCATAACAGGGCTCTCCGGGTCGGGCAAGTCCTCGCTGGCCTTTGACACCATTTACGCCGAGGGGCAGAGGCGCTACGTGGAATCGCTTTCGGCCTACGCCCGCCAGTTTTTAGGCCAGATGGAAAAGCCCGACGTGGACGCCATTGAGGGGCTCTCCCCGGCCATTTCCATCGACCAGAAGACGACCAGCCACAACCCCCGCTCCACGGTGGGCACGGTCACCGAGATCTACGATTACCTGCGCCTCCTCTACGCCCGCGTCGGGCGGCCCCACTGCCCGTCCTGCGGCCGTCCGGTGACCCGCATGACGGTGGACCAGATGGTGGACCAGCTTTCCTCGCTTCCCGAAGGGACGCGGCTCACTATTCTGGCGCCGCTGGTGCGCGGCAAGAAAGGAGAACATGCCAGGGTTATCGAAGAAGCCCGCAAGAGCGGCTTTGTGCGTATCAGGGTGGACGGGGAAGTGGTGGAGTCTTCATCCCCCGTAAAGCTGGACAAAAATAAAAAGCATTCCATTGAAGCGGTGGTGGACAGGATTATTGTCCGGCCCGGGATAGCCGGCCGGCTGGCCGATTCTTTGGAGACGGCCGTGAAGTACGGCGGGGGGCTGGCGCTGGCCGCGCTGGGCAGCGGGGAGGAGATCCTCTTTAGCGAGAAGTTTGCCTGTCCGGAATGCGGGGTGAGCATTGGCGAGATTTCCCCGCGCCTTTTTTCCTTTAACAGCCCTTTTGGAGCCTGTCCGCAGTGTACAGGCCTGGGCGTGGTGAAAGAGGTGGACCCCGAGCTGGTCATCCCCGACCCCTCTCTTTCCATTGCCGAGGGGGCCATTTCCGGCTGGCACCGGGGCAGCTATTCATACCAGTACCTGGAAGCATTGGCCGACCACTACGGTTTTAGCCTTTATACTCCAGTTAAGGACCTGGCGCCCGAGCACTTAAACACCGTTCTCTACGGCACGGGCGGCCGTTGCCTCAGTTTTACTTACGAGGACGTTTACGGCCGCCGCCACGATATGTACATGCCTTTTGAGGGAGTGATCAACAACTTGAGCCGCCGCTACCGGGAGACGTCCTCGGAAGCGCAGCGGGAGGAACTGGAAAAATACGTGCGCACCCTGCCCTGCCCGGCCTGCCGGGGGACGCGGCTTAAGCCCGAGGCCCTGGCCGTCAAAGTCGGAGGACTTTCTATAAGCGAGCTGGCGGCCAAGTCCGTGTCAGAGGCCAGGCGCTTTTTAGCCGGTCTTGAGCTCACAGAACGGGAAAGGGCCATTGCCGGCCGCGTACTCAAAGAGATCGACGAGCGTTTAGGCTTTTTAATTAACGTGGGGGTGGAATACCTTACGCTGGACCGGCCGGCCGGCACTTTATCCGGCGGGGAGGCCCAGCGCCTTCGCCTGGCTACCCAAATAGGCTCGGGGCTGACAGGGGTGCTCTACATCCTGGACGAGCCCAGCATCGGGCTTCACCAGCGGGACAACCGCCGGCTCATAGAGACTTTAATGCGTTTAAGAGATCTGGGCAACACGTTAATTGTCGTCGAGCACGACGAGGAAACCATCCGCTCGGCCGATTACGTCATAGACATAGGGCCCGGCGCCGGCGAGCACGGCGGCCGGGTGGTGGCTGCCGGCACGCTGGACGACATAATGGCCGCAGAAGACTCGGTCACCGGCCAGTACTTGAGCGGTCAAAAGGCCGTCCCGGTGCCGCAGGTGCGCCGCCGCCCGGACGGGCGGGTGCTGGAAGTGCTGGGGGCGGCCGAGAACAACTTAAAAGAAATCGACGTGGCCTTTCCCTTGGGGCTTTTTATCTGCGTTACCGGCGTTTCCGGCTCCGGCAAGAGTACGCTCGTCAACGACGTTCTCTACCGTTACCTGGCCCAAAAACTGCACGGCGCCAGGGCTTCCCCGGGCCGCTGCCGGGGCGTGCGCGGTATTGAGCACTTGGACAAGGTCATCGATATCGACCAGTCGCCCATCGGGCGCACGCCGCGCTCCAATCCGGCCACCTACACCGGCGCTTTTGACGACATCCGCGACCTCTTTGCCCAGGTGCCGGAGGCCCGGGTAAGGGGTTATAGAGCGGGGCGCTTCAGCTTCAACGTCAGGGGCGGGCGCTGCGAGGCCTGCCGGGGCGACGGCATCATCAAGATTGAGATGCACTTCTTGCCCGACGTCTATGTCCCCTGCGAGGTGTGCAAAGGCCTGCGCTACAACCGGGAAACCCTGGAGGTAAAGTACCGGGGCAAATCGATAGCCGACGTCCTGGACATGACCGTGGACACCGCCGCCGAGTTTTTTAAAAACATCCCCCGCATTTACCGCCGCTTAAAGACCCTGCAGGACGTGGGCTTGGGCTACATCCGGCTGGGCCAGCCCGCCACCACTCTGTCCGGCGGCGAGGCCCAGCGGGTCAAGCTGGCCACTGAACTTTCCCGGCGCTCCACCGGGCGCACTTTTTACATCCTGGACGAGCCCACCACGGGGCTGCACGCCGACGACGTTTACCGGCTCTTAAAGGTCCTTCACCGCCTGGTGGAGGGAGGGAATACCGTGGTGGTCATCGAGCATAACCTGGACGTGATTAAAACCGCCGATTACGTCATCGATCTGGGGCCCGAGGGCGGGGATGCCGGGGGGCGGGTGGTGGCCGCCGGCACGCCGGAAGAGGTGGCGGCGGTGGAGGCGTCGTACACCGGTCAGTTTTTGCGGGGAGCTTTGGCCAAAGGGCCGCGCGGCCCGCTCATTTAGCGCGCTTTGGGGGAGGAGGTGTTTTGGCGCGTTGAAACTGGAAGAAAAGGCGGTTCTGGCCCCGCAGGCGCCGGGCGTCTACCTGTTTTTGGACGCGGACGGGGCGGTGATTTACGTGGGCAAGGCGGCGGTGCTGAGAAACCGGCTGCGCTCTTACTTTCAGACCGGGGCCAGTCACTCTCCCAAAGTGCAGGCCATGCTCGGCCATGCCGCCGGCCTGGACTGCATCGTCACCGCCTCTGAACTGGAAGCGCTGATCTTAGAGCAAAACCTCATCAAAAAGCACCGGCCGCGTTACAACGTCCTTTTGCGGGACGACAAGAGCTACCCCTACTTAAAGGTCACGCTGGCCGAGCGCTTCCCCCGCTTAGAAATCACGCGCCGCCGGGCCAACGACGGCTCGCGCTACTTCGGCCCCTACACCAGGCTGGGGCCGGTACACGAAACCTTACGCTTTTTGCGCAAGATCTTCCCTTTCCGCACCTGCCGCCAAAAGGAGCCGCCGGCCCGCAGCCGGCCGTGCCTCAACTACCACCTGAGCTACTGCACCGCTCCCTGCTGCGGGCTGGTCAGCGAAGAGGATTACCGCCGGAACATTGAAAGAGCAGTCCTCTTTTTGGAGGGAAAGGAGAACAGCGTGGTCCGGCAGCTCAAGGAACAAATGGAGGAAGCTGCCCGCCGGCTGGAGTACGAGCGGGCTGCCGCGCTGCGCGACAAAATCCGGGCAATCTCAGAAGTGACCGAAAAACAGGTGGCCGTTTTAGGAGATTTTGCCGACCGCGACGTGGTGGCCGTGGCCGCCGGTGAAGGCGGGGCGGCAGCGGCAGTATTTTTTGTGCGCGGAGGTCTTCTGGTGGGGAAGGATAGCTACCGCCTGGCGGTAACCGGCACAGCCGCCGAAGAAGAAGCCATGGCCTCGTTCTTAAAGCAGTACTACGGCAGTGCAGCCTGCGTGCCCGAAGAAATCCTGCTCTCATGTTCTCCCGGCGAGGAAATGCCGCTTCTCGAACAGTGGCTGGCCGGTCTTAGAGGCGGCAAAGCGCGCCTTTTAACCCCCCGCCGGGGAGAAAAACAAAAGCTGGTAGAGCTGGCGCGCCAAAACGCCCGGCTGGCCTTAGAAGAGATGAAACCAAAAACTCAAGCCGAGGAAGAAGCGGCCCGCGCTCTGGTCTTTCTGGCTCGTGAGCTGGGGCTGCCCGCCCCTCCCGAGCGCATCGAGGGGTACGATATTTCTCACACGGGGGGAAAGGAAGCGGTAGGCTCCATGGTGGTTTTTGAGGCCGGTGTGAGCGCACCCCGCCAGTACCGGCGTTTTAGGATACGCCAGAGCGCCGGCCTGGATGACTGCGCCTGGCTGGCCGAAGTGCTGCGCCGCCGCTTTGCCCGCGCCAAAAGCGGAGGCGGGACAAAAAGGGACGGCGGCTTTGGGCGTTTGCCCGAACTGGTAGTTGTCGACGGCGGTGCAGGCCAACTGTCTTCAGCCAGGCAGGCCATGATTGATGCCGGTTTTGGGCACATTCCGGCCGCCGCTTTAGCCAAAGGCGAAGAGCGCATATACTTGCCGGGCAGAGAAAAGCCGCTCGTGCTCCCGGCCAACTCGCCTGCCCTGCAGCTCTTGCAGCGGCTGCGCGACGAGGCCCACCGCTTTGCCCACACTTACGGCCGAAAGCTGCACGGGCGGGTCCTTTTGCGGTCCGTTCTGGACGAAATTGAGGGCATTGGCCCTGCCCGCCGGCGCTCGCTGCTGGCGGCCTTTGGCTCGCTGGAGGAGATCGAAAAAGCATCTCTGGAGGAACTGGCCGCTGTAAAGGGAATGAACAAGAGAGCGGCCCGCGCCGTATACGATTACTTTCACGGCCGCCCGGAATAGGCGGGGTGTTTTTTGGCAGGGCCGGCAATTTAAACGAAACTTTTTAGCACAGTCCGGCAGTTTTCAAGTTTGGGCCTTTAGAATTTAAGCGGCCATGCTGCAATATTTTTATCGGGGGTGATCTTTTTGCCGGGCATTAAGCTGGTGGCGGTGGACTTGGACGATACCCTGTTGGCCCCAGACTTAAAGCTTTCTCCCAGAGTAAAAGAGGCGGTAGCTGCGGCCCGCGCCGCCGGTGTGTGCTTTACCATAGCTACCGGGCGCATGTACTGTTCGGCAGTTCCCTTTGCCGCCGAGCTGGGCATCGACGTGCCGCTCATCACTTACCAGGGGGCTCTGGTAAAAAACTCCCTATCCGGAGAAGTGCTGATCTACCGCCCGCTGCCCTTGGAAGCGGCCAGAGAAGTGATCGGCTGCCTCCGCCGGTACGGCTGCCACCTGAACGGCTACCTGGACGACCGCCTCTTAGTGGAGCGTGACACGCCGGAAGGCAGGCGCTACGCCTCTTTTGCCGGGGTAAAACTCGAGGTGGTGGGCGACTTTTTGCAGTACTTTGACCGCGATCCTCTAAAGGTCCTGGCTATTGCTGACGAGCCCCTTTTGGACAAGATACAGGAGGAACTCACCCCGGTTTTTGACGGCAGGGTGCACATTGTCAAGTCCAAGCCCCGCTTTTTGGAGTTTTCTCACCCCCTCGCTACCAAGGGCGAAGCCCTCTCCTGCCTTGCCCGCCTGTGCGGGGCAGCCAGAGAAGAAGTTATGGCCATCGGCGACGGCTACAACGACCTGGAGATGATCGAATACGCCGGTATAGGCGTTGCAGTAGCTAACGCCGGGGAAAAAGTAAAGGCGAGTGCCGATTACGTGACGCGCTTGCCTTACGGCGAGGGCGTAGTGGAGGCCCTGGAGAAATTTGTATTTGGCCGGCCGATCTAAGGCTAAAGGGGGTGCTGGGATGATTTGCGGCGGGTGGTACGTGGCGGGGGTTGATTTGGGCGGCACTAAGATACGCACGGCCCTGGCCGGCGCCGGCGGACAGGTGCTGGCCGAAGTCAAAGTGCCGACCGAGGCGGACGGAGGGATGCTGCACGTGGTGGAGCGCATACTTGCCACTTTAAAGCACGTGCAGCAGGAGGCCGGGGTGGACGGGTGCCGTTTGGCCGCCCTGGGTGTGGGCGTGCCGGGGCCTCTGGACGCGGCGAGCGGTGTTGTGCACACGGCGCCCAATCTGGGCTGGCACAACGTGCCTTTTAGGGCCGTTCTGGAAGAGAAAACGGGTATACCCGTTTATATGGAGAACGACGCCGATCTGGCCGCTTTAGGGGAGCACGCCTACGGGGCGGGCCGGGGAGCAGAAAACATGGTCTACGTAACTGTGAGCACCGGCATCGGCGGCGGGCTTATTCTAAACGGCCGGCTCTACCGCGGTTCTTTTGGGGGGGCGGGCGAAATAGGCCATACGGTTGTACTGCCGGACGGACCCCCCTGCCGCTGCGGCAAGCGCGGCTGCTTAGAAGCTCTGGCTTCCGGCACGGCCATAGCCCGCAAAGCGAAGGAAATGGTGGAGGGCGGTGCCGGCCAGGGCATACTGGCCGCGGCCGGCGGCAGGATAGAGGGTGTGACGGCCGCGGCAGTGGCGGCTGCGGCGGCCGCGGGCGACGAAGAGGCCCTTTTGGTGATGAAAGAGGCAGCCCGCTACCTCGGGGTGGCACTGGCCAATGTTATCAACCTCTTGAGCCCTTCCCTGGTGGTGCTGGGGGGCGGGGTGATGGAAGCGGGTGAATTTTTCTTTGCAGAGATCTGCCGGCAGGCGCGCCGCGGCGTGCTGGGGCCGGCGGCCAAAGGGGGTATAGTGCCGGCCGCCTTGGGCGGGCGTGCGGGGGTGCTGGGAGCGGTTTACCTGGCCCTAACCGCAAAAAGCGCTTAAAACACTGTCAGGGGCGAATAAATTTGTTTTTAGCGGCTTATGATAGGGGCGGGAAAGGGGAGCTTGAGTGTTGTACAGCTTTGGGCCGGACAGCTGGCGCGACTTTAAGCGCGGCACGGAGAAAGAGTGGCTGGTTGCCAACGGGCTGGGCGGTTATGCGGCCGGCACCTTAATCGGTGCCAATACAAGAAAATACCACGGCCTCTTGGTAGCGGCTCACGACCCGCCCGCCGGGCGCACTTTGCACCTGGCTAAAGTGGACGAGCGGGTGGAATGCGGCGGGGTGACGTATAACACGGCGGCCAACGAAACAGTGAACGGGCCGGCCGACTTAGGTTACGTCCACCTGGTGCGCGTGCACTTTGACCCCTTCCCCACTTTTGTCTACAGTTTACCGGAAATCATTTTAGAAAAAACTGTCTTCACCGTTTACGGCCAGAATACGGTGGTGGTCCTCTACCGCATAACCAACAGTGCCAAAGAAAAGTGCGTGCTGCGCCTTACCCCGCTGGTCAACTGCCGCGGCTACCACTACATTACGAAAAAAGGCGAAATAAATTTTGTCCAGCGAGAAATACCGGGCGGTATTACGTTGCGCGGCCGGGAGGGTTTGCCCGAGCTCTACCTCACCTGCTGCGGTGCGGCTTACCGCCCGCTCAGCTGCTGGTACGAGGACATGTTTTATGCTCTGGAGGAAGAGCGAGGCGAGGACCCGCGCGAGGATCACTACATGCCCGGCTTTTTTGAGGCGGCAGCAGAGCCGGATAGCACCGCGCTGTTCGCCTTGGCCGCGTCGACCCAGGGCCCTGTTGAGGTTAGCAACTGGGAAGAACTGCTGGCCAAAGAAAGGCGGCGTGTCAGGAGTCTTTTGGCCCGGGCGGACGTGGACGACCCCATGGTCAGCCGCCTTGCTTTAGCCGCCGACGCTTTTTTAGTGCGCCGCCGGTCCACCGCCTCAACTACGGTAGTGGCCGGTTACCCCTGGTTTAACGACTGGGGGCGCGATGCGATGATCTCCCTGCCGGGGCTTACCCTGGTTACCGGCCGCTTTGAGGAAGCCAGGCAAATTCTTTCCACCTTTGCCCGCCTGTGCCGGCGGGGACTGGTGCCCAACGCTTTTTGGGGCGACTTAAAAGAACCCCTTTACAATTCCGTAGACGCATCCCTGTGGTTCTTCTACGCCGCCTACAAGTATTTAGAATACACGGCCGACCTGGATTTTATATGCCACGAAATCTATCCCGTCTTAAGAGAAATTGCCGGTTATTACGCCGAAGGCACCGACTACGGTATTGCCCCCGGCGAAGACGGTTTCTTGCGGGCCGGCTCCCCTAGCGTGCAGCTCACCTGGATGGACGCCAAGGTGGGCGACTGGGTGGTGACGCCGCGCCACGGCCAGCCGGTGGAGGTAAACGCCCTCTGGTGCCATGCCCTTACCTTTTTGGAAAAACTGTCGAAATTGCGCGGGGAAAAATTTAATCAAAACGTCCATTTACAGAAGGTGCGGGAAACCTTTTTAGAGAAATTCTGGTGCAAAAAAGGCTACCTGTACGACGTCATAACCGAAGACGGCGCCGACGACAGCCTGCGCCCCAACCAGCTGCTGGCAGTGAGCCTGCCGTTTGCCCCGGTAGAAGGCGGGGCGGCCAGGGAAGTGGTGCGCGCGGTCTGGAGGGAGCTCTACACCCCGTACGGCATCCGCAGCCTCTCCCCCCGGCACCCCGCCTACCGGGGCACCTATGCAGGGAACCAGCTGGCCCGCGACGGCGCCTACCACCAGGGCACGGCCTGGAGCTGGCTTATGGGGCCTTTTGTCACCGCTTTGCGGCGCGCTTGCGGCTACAGCCGGCAGAGCCGGGAGCTGGCACAGCAGATTTTGCGGCCCTTTGCCGAACACTTGGATGAGGCCGGCATTGGCTATATCTCGGAAATCTTTGACGGCGACTGGCCGCACCGGCCGCGCGGCTGTCCGGCCCAGGCCTGGGGCGTGGCCGAGGTCTTGCGCGCCTACGTAGAAGACGCGCTGGAGGTGCGTCCCCCGGCCGAAAAGAGACTGGAAGCGCTCTTAGCCCGCTAATTGCCCGAAGCTAGCAATTAAGTACTGTCGGCTGGGAGCACAGGAGTGAGCGAAGACAAAGGCGCGGCTTTAGTATGGGCGTGCACTAAATTTATCCGGAGGAGAGACTATGCCTGCTTATCACTTTGACCTCGACAACATTGACGGGCTTTACCGCCTGGACAGCGCCGGCATGCTGAAAATGCTGGCAGAGCTGCCCTCCCAGTGCCGGCACGCCAAAAGCGCGCCGCTGCCCTGGGAGGAAAAGACCTTACTGGCAGAGAGCATTGCGAAAGTGGTGATAACCGGTCTTGGGGGGTCGGCCATCGGGGGGGATATTTTGCGGGTTTTGACGGCAGGCAGGATGCCGGTGCCGGTGACCGTTAACCGCGACTACAGCCTGCCGCATTTTGTAGGGCCGGATACCCTGGTTTTTGCTGTCAGCTACTCCGGCAATACAGAGGAAACCTTGTGTGCCTTTGAGGAGGCCAGGCGCCGGGGGGCGGCCCTGGTAGCCGTTACCACCGGCGGTGCGCTGGCAAAAGCTGCCCAGAGCTGCGGCGTTCCCGTCATCACCGTGCCCGGCGGTCTGGCCCCACGGGCGGCAGTGGGCTACCTGTTCTTCCCCCTGCTGCGCACGCTCGAACACTTGGGTTTTTTGCCGGATGCGGCGGCGGAGATGGAAGAGGCGGCCGAAGTTCTCAAAACCATGCACGAGCAGTCCTTGGGCCCTCACGTGCCCCAAGAGCAGAACCCGGCCAAGCAGCTGGCCCGCAAGCTTTACGGCCGCCTGCCGGTCATCTGGGGCTCGTCCGGCACTACCGAGGTCGCTGCCCAGAGGTGGAAAGGCCAGATCAACGAAAACGCCAAGGCTCCCGCTTACTGGAACGTTTTTCCCGAACTCAACCACAACGAGATTGTCGGCTTTAGGTTTCCCGCCAGTGTCTTAAAAAACGTGCACGTCGTTGTCTTAAGGGATGCGGGCGATCACCCGCGCGTGCAAAAGAGGATAGAAATTACCGCCAAGGTGATTGACGGGGCAGTGGACGGCATAACAGAAGTGATGTCACAGGGAAAGGGTTTTTTGGCCAGGATCTTCTCCCTCATTTACACCGGCGACTACACCAGCGTTTACCTGGCCGCCCTCTACGGAATCGACCCGGGCCCGGTGGAGGTTATTGATTACTTAAAACGCGAGCTGGGCAAAAATGGAGCTGGCAGCTGACCTGCACACCCACACCACATACAGCGACGGCCGCGGAACGCCGCGGGAAAACGTGCTGGCGGCACTGGAGCGCGGGCTTAGGGCCGTAGCCTTGACTGATCACGGCCCCGCTTCCCTGGGCACCGGGGTAAGGGGGGCTGGCTCTTTCCTGGCTCAAAAAAAAGAGGTTGCCGGTTTTGCCGCGGATTACCCCGGGATAAAAGTGCTGGTTGGAGCGGAGGCCGCCGTCACCGGCCCGGACGGCCAGCTGGACGTCCCCCGGCGGCTGGCCGGTGAGCTCGACATTCTGCTGGCAGGCCTTCACCCTTTTTGCCTGCCGGCAGATTTTAGGGCTCTTAAACGCTTTACCCTGCCCAACTTGGCGGCCAGGTGGAAGCTTTACCCCAGGGCAAAGCTGGCCAACACCAATACCAAGGCGCTGGTAGAAGCGGCGCACCGCCACCGGGTAGACGTAATCACCCACCCCGGCTTGCTCATGCCCGTAGATCTCGACGAACTGGCCCGCTCCTGCGCCCGGTGCGGCTGTGCCCTTGAAGTAAATACCGGACACCATTATAATAAGGAGGAGGTGGTGCGAGCTGCCTTAAAGTGGGGCGCGGCACTGGCCGTGAACAGCGATGCCCACTTTCCCAGGTCAGTGGGGGATCTGTCATTGGGGGCAGCTCTTTTAGATAAGCTCGGTTTTCCGCCGGAAAAAGTTATTAACAGTGCCCAAAGCGGCTTTTTTAAGTTTTAAAGCGTAACTTGCGGGGAGGGATTGGGTTAATGGCATTGCCCAGGCTGGTTATAGTGACGGGACTTTCCGGTGCCGGCAAGACGCAGGCCCTGCGCAGCTTGGAGGACATCGGCTTTTTTTGTGTGGACAACCTCCCTCCCGCCCTTATCCCTAAATTTACTGAGCTCTGTGCACAGGCGGCGAGCAGGATTAATAAAATAGCTATGGTGGTGGACATCAGAGGAGGGGAATTTTTCAGCACCCTGTCTTTGGTGCTGGCTGACCTGGACGCCCAGGGAGTGCGCTACGAAATCCTCTTTTTAGAGGCTTCAGACGAGGTGCTGGTGCGGCGTTTTAAGGAAACCCGGCGCCGCCACCCGCTCAGCGAGCACGGGGAGGTTTTGGATGTCATCCGCCAAGAGCGCCGGCTCCTGCGGGACTTGCGGGGGAGAGCGGACAGGATCATCGACACCTCCCACAAGAGCGTGCGGGAGCTGAAAGAAGAAATTGCCGCCACCTACGCCGATACCGGCGGTCCTTTTCCCATGCACATCACCATAATGTCTTTTGGCTACAAGTACGGTATTCCCCTAGATTCCGACCTCGTGATGGATGTCCGCTTTCTTCCCAACCCCTACTACCACCCCGCCTTAAAGAACCTCACCGGCAACGACCGCCAGGTCAGGGAATACGTTTTCAGTTCTGAAGTTACAGGACAGTTTATGGATAAATTTTCGGGCTTAGTAGAGTTTCTTATTCCCCACTACATAAGCGAAGGAAAAGCCACCTTGCTCATCGCCATCGGCTGTACGGGCGGAAGGCACCGCTCGGTAGTTCTGGCCAATTACTTGGGAGAGGTGCTGTCCGCTAAAAATTACCGGGTGGCGGTGCGCCACCGGGATCTGGACAGGGCACAGTAACGGCTTAAAAAAAGGGGGTGCGTTGCGGTGGCCGTCTTTAAATGGCTTTACCCTGGCATGCGGGTTAAAAGGTGGCTCTTTTTTTCCACAGCCGGTATTTTGCTGGCCGCTTTGGGCGCAGGCATTTTGCTGGGCAATGGGCTGGTTGAAAAATTTGCCTTTTTCCTTTCCCGCCTGGAAGGGAAAGCGGGCAGCGGGGCTTGCGCCCGCTGTGCCGGAGCGTTATTGATTGTGCTGGGAGTAGCTGCCTTAAGCTGCGGTTTTCTTAAGGTACTGCATTCGGTGGCAGCATCTCTTCTGCCCGAGCAGGGGGGCAGGGCGGCGGATATAGTCTATGCCCGCCAGCACTTGCGCCGCGGTCCTAAAATTGTAGTTATTGGCGGCGGGACGGGGTTGTCCGTGCTGCTGCGCGGCTTAAAGGAGTTTACGAGCAACATAACCGCCATCGTTACGGTAGCCGATGACGGGGGAAGCTCAGGCCGCCTGCGCGAAAGACTCGGCGTCCAGCCGCCAGGAGATATCCGCAACTGCCTGGCGGCCCTGGCCGATGCGGAGCCGCTCATGGGAGACCTCCTGCAGTACCGTTTTAAAAACGGTGAGCTGGCCGGTCACACGGTCGGAAACCTTCTCTTAGCTGCCCTGTCTGAAATGACGGGTGACATGGACAGGGCGGTGCGCAGCTTGAGCAAGGTTCTGGCCGTAAGGGGGCAGGTGCTGCCCGCTACTTTGAGCAACGTCACCCTCTGCGCCGAGACTGCGGACGGCACCCTGGTGCAGGGCGAATCGAACATCGCCCGCTGCGGCCGCCGCATCGCGAGGGTTTTCTTAAAGCCGGCGCGCTGCTGGCCGCTTCCCGGGGCGCTGGCGGCCATCAGGGAGGCAGACGGCATAGTTTTAGGACCCGGCAGCCTCTACACCAGCATTATTCCCAACCTTTTGGTAAAGGGCGTGCCGGAAGCGCTGGCCCGGAGCCGGGCGGTAAAAATCTTTGTCTGCAATATTATGACCCAGCCCGGTGAAACGGACGGCTACCGGGCATCCGAGCACGCGCGCGCTATAATCGAGCACGCCGGAAAAGTGATTGACTGGGCAGTGATAAATACCGGTCCGGTGCCCAAAGCGGCGCTCTTTCGCTACCGCCAGGAGGGGTCGGGGCCGGTGGAAGCCGACTTGGACGCCGTAGAAGCTCTTGGTATAAGGGCCGTGGGAGCCGATTTGGTGCAGCAGGCGGAGTACGTGCGCCACCACTCCCAAAAACTTGCCCGCCTAATTCTGGATATAATTCTGGCCGCCAGAGCCGGTCGCACAACAGAGGAAGAGGAAAAGACACCCAAAATTAGCCAGGTTTTCTTCTGAAAATTGCATTTATAATAACTTTTAATAACTTTTTTTATATAAAAAAATCGCCAGGAGCATTTTGTGGTATAATATATGCAAGGGAACTGGAGGTTTTATCCTTGTCTTTTTCTGCGGCAACCAGGGACGAGCTGGCGCGCGTGGTGGGCCAGCGCCCCTGTTGCCTGGTGGCTGAACTCTCTGCTCTTTTTAAAATGCTCGGCAGCATGCAGATCAGCGGCCGCCGGCTAGGGCTGTACGTAACGGCCGGCAGCGCAGCCGTAGCCAGGAAGGTGTTAAAACTAGTCAAGAAAAATTCCAGCCTGGCCACAGAGGTGCTGGTCAAGCACGTAAAATTTTTACGCCGGGGAAATGTTTACGTGGTGCGTATCCCTCCCCAAGAAGGCGTAGAGGAGTTTTTGCAGCTGCTGGGCTTAATGAACCCGGCCGGTGTCTTGGAAGGTGGGGTGCCGGCGGCAGTGATCCGCCGTGAGTGTTGCCGCCGTTCCTACCTGCGCGGAGTGTTTTTGGGCGGTGGTTCGGTGAGCAGTCCCGCGGGTGATTACCACCTGGAGCTAGTGGCCGGAGGGGAAGAGTACGCCCTTTCACTGGCTAGACTTCTGGAAAAATACCGCCTTGGCGCCGGTGTGAGCAGGAGAAAAGGACGTTTTGTGATTTATTTAAAGGGCAGCGAGCAGATAGGCGAATTTTTGAACCTCATAGGTGCTCACGCCGCCCTCCTCACGTTTGAGGACGCTAGAGTGTTCAAGGATGTCCGCAACCGGGTTAACCGGCTGGTGAACTGTGAAACGGCCAATTTAAACAAAACGGTGGATGCCGCAGTGCGCCAGCTGGAAAATGTCTGTCTCATCAGAGATACTATTGGTTTGGAGAAAGTGCCAAAACCTCTTTTGGAAGCCGCACTCTTGAGGATAAAGTACCCGGATGCCAGTTTAAAGGAAATCGGTGAGATGATGAACCCACGCTTGGGCAAGTCGGGTGTCAGCCACCGCTTTAAAAAGATTGAAGAGATTGCCGCTAAAATACGGGACGGCGAATTTTAAACCTGAACTTTTTGAAGGCTTGTACATTGAACAGCCGGTTACTGAATATTCTGGTAACAGGACATGCTGAGCAGGAACATTGACCCCGTACAGAGAAGTTTAATTAGTGTTTAGAGAGGGAACTGTCCTTTGCCCAACAAGGAGTGAACGCAATGCGCATGGGTTATGGGCTGAATATTGAGCAGGCACAAAAATTGGTCATGACCCCCGAATTGCGGCAGGCCATTACGGTCCTGCAATTGTCTTCCCTCGACCTAACCAGTTATATAGAACAGCAGCTTCAGGAAAACCCTCTTTTGGAAATACACGAAGATGAAGCTGGGACAAGCGAAGACCCCCAAATGATAGAGGACGGCAGATCGGCCGGGGAAGGCAGCGGGGAGGCGGCGGACACATCAATTGACTGGGAGGAGTACTTTTCGGACAGCAGCGACTTAGGCTTTACCCGCAGGGAGGACCCCGGCGAAAGAGATTATACCTACGAAAACTTCCTGTCCCAGGCGCCCACACTCATCGACCACCTGATGATGCAGTTAAAGTTAAGCCCCTGCCGGGGTGTGGACAGGGCGGTGGGCGAGTACTTAATCGGCAATATTGATGATAACGGTTATTTGCGGGTTTCACTCCAAGAGGCAGCTGCAGCGCTGAAAGTCACCACTGCCAAGGTAGCCGAGGTGCTAAGTGTCATACAGGGTTTTGACCCCCCCGGTGTGGGAGCTAGAAATTTAGTAGAATGCCTTTTAATCCAGGTCAGGCAATTGGGCATTGAGAACGATGTTCTGGTGAGGATGATTGAAAACCACCTTCTGGACCTGGCCAAGGGGAAAATAAACCGCATTGCCCAGTGCCTGGGTGTAACCGTGCGTGAAGTTCAAGAAGCGGCCGACATCTTAAAAACGCTCGACCCGAAACCCGGCCGTAATTTTTCTCGCTCCAACAACACCAATTACATTGTCCCCGACATCGTTTTGGAGAAAGTGGACGGAGAGTACGTCATTATCATCAACGACATCTCGATTCCGCGTATCACCATTAATTCTATCTACCGTTCCGTTTTAACCCAGGAAAAAAATTACGACCCAAGCACGCGCCGTTTTGTGGAGAGCAAGCTCAATGCAGCCGCCTGGCTGATCCGGAGCATTGAACAGAGGCGCCTCACCCTCTACAAAGTGGCCAACTGTTTGGTTGAGCTGCAGAGGGAATTCTTGGATCACGGGGTTAAATATTTAAAACCGCTCAATTTAAAGACGGTGGCGGAAATGGTGGGGCTGCACGAGTCCACCGTCAGCAGGGCTACTTCCAATAAGTACATCCAGACGCCGCAGGGCGTTTTTGAAATGAAATATTTCTTTTCCAACGGCTTGTGCAATTCTTCCGGGAGTTCTACTTCGGCGGAGAGTATTAAGAAAATGCTTCAGGAAATAATTGCCAGTGAAGACCCGTGCACACCTCTCAACGACCAGAAGATAGCCGAAATATTCCGCAAAAAAGGCATTATGATTTCCCGGCGCACCGTGGCCAAGTACAGGGATGAACTGGGCATTCCGCCCATCCGCAAGCGCAAGAGGTACTGATAGAAACCAATTAGTCATAAAAATTTTATAGATAAAGACTAGGGGGTACTGACTAATAGACGGTACTCCCTTTTTTGTCCTCTCAAAATTAGTTGGGAGGGAGGAACTTTAAGCGGTGTGGAGAAATAAATGTGTGTACCAATTAGCGGCAAAAAGGCCAATTAAGGCATACTATTGAAAGGGGTGGGTATACTAGTGGGGTGGAGGATAGGAATTAACGGGCTCGGACGCATTGGCCGCGGCGTGCTGCGTGCAGCTGCCAAACGGCCCGAACTGGAAGTAGTAGCCGTCAACCACAAGTCGAGGAGAATTGCCGTAACCGATACTTACGCCCAGTCCGTGGCCCACTTAATTAAGTACGACTCTGTGCTCGGTGTTTACGACCTGGACGTGAGGGGGGAAGGCAGGGACGCCATTTTTATCGAGGGGCGGAAGATTGCTTTACTGGCCGAAGGGGATCCTCAGTCCTTGCCGTGGAAGGAATTGGGCGTGGATATAGTGGTAGAGTCTACCGGCAGGTTCAACAGCGTTGAAGACGCGGCCAAGCACCTGGCGGCCGGGGCCAAGAAAGTGGTTATCACTGCCCCGGCCAGGGGCGAGTGCCTGACGGTAGTGATGGGTGTCAACCACCAGCTCTACGACCCCGCCGTCCACCACGTGGTTTCCAACGCTTCCTGCACGACTAACTGTCTGGCGCCGGTGGCCAAGGTGCTGCACGAAAAGTTCGGTATTGTTAAAGGCTTGATGACCACCGTGCACGCTTACACCAACGACCAGGAACTGCTCGACATGCCCCACAGAGATATCCGCCGGGCGAGGGCAGCTACCCTTTCTATTATTCCTACCACTACAGGGGCAGCCAGGGCGGTAGGGCTGGTCCTGCCGGAACTCAAAGGCAAGCTGAACGGTTTTGCCATGCGGGTGCCGGTCCCCAATGTATCAGTGGTGGACCTGGTGGCCGAACTGGAGAGGGCGGTTTCAGCGGAGGAAATTAATGCGGCCTTTAAAGAAGCGGCCCAGGAAGGCCCCTTAAAGGGGTATCTGGGATACTGTGAGCTGCCGCTGGTTTCCATTGATTTTAACGGAAGTTCTTACTCAGCTGTCGTCGACGCCCCTTCCACTATGACCATTGGCAATATGGCCAAAGTTATTGCCTGGTACGACAACGAGTGGGGGTACTCCCTGCGGGTAGTCGATCTGGTGTCCTACATGGCGTCTTTGGGGGTGTAAAATCTGTGGGCCGCGGTGACGCCCGGGCCGGGCGGGCCCGCGGCCCTTGTCTATTTTGGATGGGGAAGGAGATGTGATGGTTTGGCCAGGAAGACAATCGGTGACATCGACGTGGTAGGCAAGCGGGTGCTGGTGCGTGTGGACTTCAACGTGCCGCTGGACGGGAAAGGAACTGTTTTAGACGACAGCCGGATCAGGATGGCCCTGCCCACCATTAAGTACCTTTGCGCAAGGGGGGCAAAAGTAATCCTCGCCTCGCACATGGGACGCCCCAAAGGTGTGTACAACGAAAAGCACAGCTTAAAACCGGTGGCGGGAAAGCTGGCCGAGCTTTTGGAGCGGCCTGTGGCTATGGCCGGTGACTGCGTGGGAGAGGAGGTGAAAGAAGCGGTCAGCAATATGCGCGGCGGGGATGTCCTCCTCTTGGAAAACGTACGCTTCCACCCGGAGGAGGAGAAGAATGACCGGGAATTTGCCCGCCGCCTGGCGGAACTGGCCGACGTGTACGTAAACGACGCCTTTGGCGCCGCCCACCGCTCGCATGCCTCTACGGTCGGCGTGGCGGAGTTCTTGCCGGCAGTAGCGGGATTCCTAATGGAAAAGGAGCTGGCCGTCTTAGAAAAACTCCTGCACGAACCCGAGCGCCCTTACGTGGCACTTATCGGCGGGGCTAAGGTTTCCGACAAGATAGACGTTCTTTCCAGCTTGCTGGAAAGGGTGGACGCCTTGCTCGTCGGGGGCGGTATGGCCAACACTTTTTTGGCGGCCTGGGGTTATAAGGTCGGGGCTTCAGCAGTAGAAGCAGATAAATTGGAGGCGGCCGGCAGCATTGTAGATAAAGCCGCTTATAAAGGGCTGGAACTGATCCTGCCGCTGGACGTGGTGGTGGCCAGAGAGATAAAACCCGGTGCCGAGAAAATGGTTGTTCCCGTAGAGTGCATACCCGACGGGTGGATGGCCCTGGACATCGGGCCGGTAACTGTAGAAAGATTTTCCACTGAACTCAAAAAGGCCAAAACGGTTTTCTGGAACGGCCCCTTAGGCGTTTTTGAGATAGAGGACTTTGCCCAGGGCACCATGGCCATCGCCAGGCTGCTGGGCGGCTTGGGTGACTCGGGTGTCACCGTGGTTGTCGGCGGGGGTGATTCGGTGGCGGCGGTGAACGCGGCCGGCGTGGCCGAGAAACTAACCCACATCTCCACGGGCGGCGGGGCCTCCTTGGAGTTTTTGCAGGGGAGGAAGCTGCCGGGGGTAGAGGTGCTCTTGCGCAAGTGAGGGGGGGGGAGATATTTTGCCTCGTGTGCCTTTAATTGCCGGGAACTGGAAAATGCATAAGACCTTGGCCGAAGCGGTTGCGTTTGCCGCCGCCTTAAAAGAGCAGCTGAGCGGGGCGGAAACGGGGGCAGAAGTGGCCGTATGCCCGCCGTTTACTGCGCTGGCCGCGGTGGCAGAAGTCTTACAGGGAAGCGGTGTGGGTGTCGGCGCCCAAGATGTATTCTGGGAGGATAAAGGGGCCTTTACCGGGGAGATTTCCCCGCCCATGCTGGCTGAGCTCGGCTGCCGCTACGTCATTATCGGCCATTCGGAGCGCCGCCAGTATTTTGGGGAAACGGACGGCACGGTGAACCGTAAAATGCGGGCCGCCTTGCGCTGGGACTTAGTGCCCATTGTCTGTGTGGGGGAAACCCTCGCCGAGAGAGAAGCCGGAGCGGCCTGCAGTGTAGTGGAGCGCCAGCTGCGCGGCGGACTGGACGGTCTTTTGCCTCACCAGGCCGCTGGTTTGGTAATTGCCTACGAGCCGGTGTGGGCTATAGGCACGGGAAAGAACGCTTCTCCCCGGGATGCCCAGGAGATGATCGCCCATATCCGCCGCACAGTGGGTGAAATGTACGGCGATGAGGCAGCGGATAGGGTGCGGATTTTGTACGGCGGCAGTGTAAGTCCGGCCAATGCGGCTTCCATTTTGGCCGAACCAGATATTGACGGTGCCCTGGTTGGAGGGGCCAGCTTGGACCTGGCCAGTTTTTTGGCCATTGTAGACGCCGCGGCCGTTTTGCAGCATTAACTGGGGGTTTTAGCCTTTGACGAGTGTGTGCAGAAAGACACCGCTGGTTTTGGTCATCTTGGACGGGTGGGGGGTTGGCAACTGCGGGGGAGGGAGTGCAATTGAGGCGGCCTCCCTGCCCGTTTACCGGCACCTTTTGGCCACTTACCCCCATTCGCTTTTGAGCTGCTCGGGAGAGGACGTGGGCCTGCCCGAGGGGCAGATGGGCAACTCGGAAGTGGGGCACTTAAACATAGGCGCCGGCCGGATTGTTTACCAGGAACTGACCAGGATATCGCGGTCCATTAGGGACGGGAGTTTTTTTTCTAACCCTGTGCTAAAAGAAGCCATTGCCCGGGCACGGCAAAAAGGGGGCGCTTTACACTTAATGGGGCTTTTGTCCGACGGCGGTGTGCACAGCCACATCGATCACCTCTTTGCCCTTTTGGAGTTAGCCGGCCGGGAAGGCATGCATAACGTCTACGTCCACGCCTTTTTAGACGGGCGGGACGTGCCGCCGGACAACGCGGGGGAGTACATATCTGCTCTGGACGAAAAGCTGGCCGGCCTGGGTTTTGGCGCGGTGGCTACCGTTATGGGCCGCTACTACGCCATGGACCGCGACCGGCGCTGGGAGCGCACGGAGCGGGCCTACAACGCCATTGTCTACAGTGAGGGGCTTGTTGCCCATTCAGCCGCCGAGACTCTGGCGGCGGCTTACGAACGCGGCGAAACGGACGAGTTTGTCCAGCCCACCGTGGTGCTGGGACCGTCGGGAGAACCCCCTCCCGGGGTGAAACCGGGCGACTCCGTCATCTTTTTTAATTTCCGTCCGGACCGGGCCCGCCAGCTCACACGGGCTTTTGTTGACCGCGACTTTAACGGTTTTACCCGCAAAAACGGCCACCCCGGCGCCCACTTTACCTGCATGACCCTTTACGATAAAACCATTGACGCGCCGGTAGCCTTTATGCCCCAGGAACTGCGCAATACCCTGGGCGAGGTTTTAAGCCAAAACGGCATTACCCAGCTGCGTCTGGCCGAGACGGAGAAGTACGCCCACGTCACTTTCTTTTTCAACGGCGGGCGGGAGGAGCCCTATCCGGGGGAGGAAAGGGTGTTGGTGCCTTCGCCCAAGGTGGCCACCTACGATTTAAAACCGGAGATGAGCGCGCCGGAGGTGACGCGCGTTTTTAAAGAGAAGCTGGCTTCTGACCGCTACGGTGTGATTATTATGAACTACGCCAACCCGGACATGGTGGGCCACACGGGAGATTTTTTGGCCGCCGTGCGGGCGGTGGAGGCGGTGGACACTTGTCTTGGGGAAGTGGTGCGCGCGGTGCAGGAGAAGGACGGCACCTTAATCGTTACCGCCGATCACGGCAACTGCGAAAAGATGAAGGACGAGGAGGGGCACCCCTGCACTTCCCACACCACCAACCCGGTGCCCTTTATCCTTGTAGGAAAACGCACTGCCGGGTACGTGCTCAAAAACGGCCGGCTGGAAGACATTGCCCCGACCGTGCTCCATCTCTTGGGCATCCCCGTGCCGGCGGAGATGACCGGCAGTTCTTTGATCGTGGCCAAAAATAATGGGATCGGAGAAAAAAAGGAGGCGGAGATAAAGTGAAAACAATTATCGAGGAGATCGCGGCCAGAGAAATACTCGATTCGCGCGGCAACCCTACCGTAGAGGTGGAAGTGCATACAGAGGGCGGCGCCTCTGGGCGGGCGGCCGTGCCCTCCGGCGCGTCTACCGGTGCTTTTGAAGCAGTAGAGCTGCGCGACGGCGACGGCAGCCGCTACGGCGGCAAGGGCGTGCTGAAGGCAGTGGAAAACGTCAACAGCGTCATTGCTCCCGAAATAATTGGTTTTGATGTCACCGACCAACTGGGTGTGGACAGGACATTGGTCGAGCTGGACGGCACTCCCAACAAGGGCCGGCTGGGGGCCAACGCCATTTTGGGTGTTTCCATGGCCGTGGCCAGGGCGGCGGCCAATGCTGTGGGCCTGCCCCTCTACCAGTACTTAGGAGGGGTAAACGCCAAGGTGCTGCCGGTGCCGCTCCTCAATATTTTAAACGGCGGTGTGCACGCCGACAATAACGTGGACATCCAGGAATTCATGATAGCCCCCGTAGGTGCGCCTTCCTTTGCCGAGGCCCTGCGCATGGGGGCGGAGGTCTACCACGCCCTAAAGAAAGTCCTAAAGCAAAAAGGCCTTTCTACGTCAGTAGGTGACGAGGGCGGCTTTGCCCCTTACCTGGGTTCCAACGAGGAGGCCCTGGCCGTCATTGTAGAGGCCATTGAAGCTGCCGGCTACCGGCCGGGCGAGGAGGTAGCTTTGGCCCTCGACCCGGCGGCCAGCGAGTTTTACCGGGAAGGGAGCTATGTCCTGGCGGCGGACGGCGCGAAAAGGAGCGCTGCAGAAATGGTCGAATACTACGCCGCTCTGGTGGACAAGTACCCCATAATTTCTATAGAAGACGGCCTGGCCGAGGAAGACTGGGAGGGATGGCAGCTGCTGACCGCCCGCCTTGGCAAAAAGATCCAGCTAGTGGGGGACGACATTTTCGTGACCAACACGGCAAGGCTCAAGCGCGGCATAACTTCCGGCGTGGCCAACTCCATCCTCATCAAGTTAAACCAGATAGGCACTGTCACCGAGACGCTGGAAACCGTGGAGATGGCCAGGCGGGCCGGCTACACGGTAGTCATTTCCCACCGCTCAGGAGAAACGGAAGACCCGTTCATCGCCGACCTGGCCGTGGCCACCAACGCCGGCCAGATCAAGACCGGAGCGCCCTGCCGCACGGAGCGGGTGGCCAAGTACAACCAGCTGCTGCGCATTGAAGAGGAGCTGGGCGATTTGGCCGTCTACGGCGGCCGCGGTGTTTTTGCCGCCGCCGGCTTTTAATGGGTGCTTTTAATGAACAAAAAAAGCGGGAAGGGCGCTGGCTCCTCCCGCTTAAATTTTAAATCAAACTTTAAGAGGTTTAACTGCCGCCCGGGCCGCAAAATGCATTTTTTTGTTGCCACATGCGGGGCAGTTCTGCAGGGAAAGGGGCAACTCCAGCCCGCACCTTTCCATTAGTTCGGCGTCGGCGAGAATTTCTTTCGTCGGACCGTCGGCTACTACCTGCCCGGCGCACAAAACGATGGTCCTGGCGCAAACTTCGTAGGCCATGTCCAGGTCGTGAGTGGCAATGATTTTGGTATGGGAAAAGGATTGCAGGTAACCAATTACCCGCCGCCGCGACCGGGGGTCGAGCGAGGAGGTGGGCTCGTCCATGAGGAGGACGTCCGGCCCCATAGCCAAAACGGCGGCGATGGCCGCGGCCCGCTTTTCTCCTCCCGACAGCCGGTAAGGTGGCCGTTCGGCCAGGTGTTCGATACCCACGGCGGCCAGGGCGCCTTTTACCCGCCTGTCCACTTCCTCCATGGGTAGCCTTAAGTTGCGCGGGCCAAAGGCCACGTCTTCGTAGACCGTGGGCATGAACAGCTGGTCGTCCGGGTCCTGAAAGACCAGGCCGACTCTCTGTCTAATCGCCGGCAGAGTGCTTTTGGTCAGCGGCACCTCGCCGATGCGCACAGTACCCTCGGTGGGCAGGAGCACACCCGCCAAGTGCAGCAGGAGGGTCGTCTTGCCCGAGCCGTTGGCGCCTACGACCGCTACCGCCTCTCCGTGAAAAACTTTAAAAGTGACCCCGGACAGGGCTTCCCGTCCACCGGGGTAAACGTACTTTAAACCGCTTGCCTCGACGACGTGGTGGCTCATTGCCTCACCCCCGCCATCAACGATCCTAAAATTTCTGGAACTTCAAAGCAACGCACGGCGGCAATGTAGATGATCCACCCCGCGGCGTAGGCCAGGTCGCGGGTACCCATCTTGCCTCGGCCGCCAACCTCATAGTCTCCCGTAAATCCCCGGCAGCACATGGAGCGGTAGACGCCCTGCGCCCTGTCCAAAGCCCGCGTGAGAAGTTGGCCGGCAAACGTTCCCCAGTAGGCGGCGGCAATGCCCCTCTTGCCGCCGGAGCGCAGTGCGTAGGCGCGACTCATTCGCCCGGCCTCTTCGCCCAGTACGGCAATGTAGCGGTAGGTGAGGAGCAGTTGATTGACAAAGATCTTGGGGATGCCGAGTGTCCGCAGGGCGGCGGCAATGGCCGGCAGAGACGTCGTGGCGACGAGGATCGTGGCCGCCGATACAGCCAATACCCCTTTAAGAAGAATAGACAGAAAAGAAACCCACCCCCCCGTAATCTGGAACTGGGGTAGAATAACGGCGGGGGAGCGATCGCATAGGGGATTAAATGCCCCTATACCGACGATAAAGGGGGCCGCCGCCAATATCCTCTGCATTACAACGGTGGGAGGGATTTCGGCCAGGGGGATGATTACCGCCTGGTAAATAATTAAAGGCAAGAGGCCGTCCAGATCATACTTGTCAAAGGATACGGCGGCAACCAGGTAGAAAACGGTCACCAGCACTTTTGCCAGCGGATGAATTTTGTGGATCGCCGTCTTCTTTCCGGCCAGCTCTTCTAATTGCCTAATGTTGTTCGCCGATTGTCCGTGGCCGCCCATCGCGCGGTTAACCCCTCTTTCTACTTTGTCTATTATGCGGCCTCAAATTTGCGGTACTTTTTGAAGAGGAAAATAGTAACACCAATAAGTGAAGCCAGGGCCAAAGTCATGAGGCTGCCCACTAGCCCCGAAGCACTTGTACCGGCATCTACGGCGGGGTAAGCCGGGGCGATTTCTCCCTTCTCGCCGGTCGTATCCTCATTTTTTGCTTTGCTTCTTTCTTTAAAATTGTAGTCGGGGAAGAGGGCGGTTTTTTCCTGGATGGCGGCTACTAAGTCATGAACACCTGCGGGGACCTCAATTTCCTCCCGACCGGTAGCTTTCGAAATGGACCACTCCAGCCCGTCTGGGTACGACGAGGCAAACCAGGAGAGTGCGCCGCCGGCCACCAGAGCGGCGGCCAAGAGCCCGACCAACACGTTTTTTGCGGACGAATTGTCCAACTTTTGGCTGCCGACTGTTGCTTTTATCATCTCTGGGCGGGTTTTTAAGACAAAGGCGATAATGGCTGCCGTTATGAGCCCTTCTACCGCACCTATGGCTAGGTGAATGGGCTGCATTAGCAGAACAAAAGTGCCGAACGGTAGGTCCGTTATACCGGAAGATACTGTTTCTAACACTACGCTAAACGCCCCCAACTGAAGGCCGACAATCGCCGAGAGGAGCGATCCGGCCAGCACCCGGCCGCCTGTATAGCCGCGTTTAACTACCCGCAGGTAAATGAGGGGATAAGCGACAAAACAGGTCCAAAAGCCCAGGTTGAAAATATTGCACCCCAAAGCGAGTAGACCTCCGTCGGCAAAAAAGAGCGCCTGGATGATTAGCACCGAAGCCATGGTGAGAAAGCCGGCGTAAGGCCCCAGCAGGATGGCCAGGAGCATCCCCCCGCCCAAGTGACCGCTGGAACCGGTGCCTGGAATAGAAAAATTGATCATCTGGGCGGCAAAGACGAAAGCACCCAATACACCCATTAAGGGGACTTTTTGTTCGTCGATTTCTTGGCGCACTTTCTTGGCGGCGTAAGCCACCGCTCCCGCCGTTACTGCCCACATAGTGCCGCCCACGGCGGGTGAAATTAAGGCATCGGCCATGTGCACCCTGTTCACCTTCCTCCTAAAAGATAATAAAAAAAGAAAATAAAAAATTATAACAAAAATGGGGGGTGCAGGTGATTTTTTAGGGCTTTTAGAAGGGGAATTTACCTTGGGTAAGAACCGAGAATGCGGGGATCCAAAGACCGACAAAAGTCCAGACAATCAAAGACCAGGCAACAATTTTTGCCGACAGCTTACCGTAGGCGTTTAGCCACACTTCAAGGGTGAGAACGGTGTAACCGGCACACATCAAAGCCAGGTAGGGGCTTTGGGGAACGAGCGGTGTTCCGGCGGCATAAATAATGAAGTAAACTAAGGAAATGATGGCCACTGTCAAACTGACATTGCCGACGGATTTTAGATCCTCTAAACCGCTCATTAAAGCGTAAGAAACGACAATGTAAAGTATGCCGTGGGCAAAGAGCAGCCCCGCCCCAAAGACGTCCTGATTGAAGGCCGGCGTAGCCTCTACGAGAGCTCCGGCGACAGTTAAGACGCCAACTACCCCGGTAGCAAATCCGGTGCTCTTGGTTTCCCCTTTTCCAAGGAATAATAAGGCCACGGGCAACCACATAATGGATATGAATATGAGGACGGCCAAAGTTAAAGGCATGATGACACCACCTCAGATAAGTTTTAGAACACGATTTACACCCCCCACGAGAAACTTGTGCAAATTGTATGCCAGTTTTAATCTATTAACTGTAGAATTTTTGAGCGTTTTTGTAACAAAATAGTAATGCTGCTGAATAACAGTAGCAGCATTACTTGACGAGTCTATGGAAGACTGCAGCCTGCCGGCGATCTCGGCCAGTTGCTGGGTGGAGCTGGCCGCCTGCTGGATGGTGGAGGTAACCTGTTCGTTGCTGGCGGAGAGCTGCTGGGTCCCTTCGCTGGCCTGCCTGGCTCCCTGCACAATTTCTTCGAGCAGTTCGATATTTTTCCTAACGGCGGCCAGGATGGCTTCTAGGGCGCTGCCGGCCTCGGCGGCCAGATCTACGCCTTCTTTGACTTCCGCAGCGCTGTGCTCCATACAACTATTGGTGCCAGGGAGGCCAGAGCCGGGTTGGACTTGGCCTGCTCCGGGATGTTCTCCTGGCCTATCACCCTCTTTGCATCCTTATGGGCTATGGTCTTGCCCGTGCTATCCACGGCGATGGCATAGCCGGTACGGCCATAAGTGATGGTCTTTATCAACTCGCTGAATTTCGCCCCATCCACTACACCGGTCAACACGCCAATCATCTCGTTGGTAGCGTAGTGGTATATGGGCGTGTTATAAGTGAATATTATGGAACCATCAGCCTTGCTGATAATGGTGCTGGAAACAACTGTCTTTCCTCCCAGGGCAACTTTGAAGTAATCCCGGTCGGCAACATTTACTTTGCCGCCGTTGGATGTAAAGCCGTTACCTCCTTTGTCGACAATGGTAAATTCCTTGAACCCCAGGCTCTCCGCCCTTTGCTGCTCATCGCGCAGGGCCTGTAGCTTTTCCTCCAGAGCGGCCTGCCTGAGTTGCTGCGGATGACGTTCTGGTTGGCCAATGCCTCTACGACGCAGATCCAGGCCTGGTCGCGGCTATCCACGGTCTCAGCCGCCTGCTTCGCCACTTTCAGTATGGCTTCCATGGCCTCACTTTTTAGGGCGCTGCTCGCCCGATTGTAGCTTACAACGGGCCAGTATAAGGCAAGCGGCTAGCACAACCAGACCAAATAAAAGCATCGTCTTGTTTCGCAGGCTTTTAGAATTACAAAAAGAAAGTTTTCTCAGCATTTTTTGCGCAGCCCCGCCCCAGGCCGGACTTTTATCGGTTGGGCTGCTCTTACCCCCTCACTTTTAATATTTTGTCTAGGTTTGTTTATCCGGCCAAAGAAGTCATAACTCTCTTGTACCCTTAAAGCATACTTAAAACCCCCTCTAGAGAAATTTAATCCTAATGCACCTATGTTTTACAAAAAATACACCCTATAACGCGGTTGGGTGAATTTTTACCCCAACCCCGGTACAAGGTGTTTACCTCTATCTAAATCTAATAATAATCTATATTCGAGATTCGAGCCGATACGGCTAAATGTACCACATGTTTTGACCTTAAGCAAACGGTTCAAACTTTAAGAACATTTGCCCAAATTAATTGGCTGCCATCTCGCCGCACTTTCTTTTTTAAGCGCAGCAAAAGGGATTTAAAATTTCAATGGAGAAGGAAAATACACCCTGGGCCGTAGCGCAAAGTGTTTTTACCGGCACTTGTAGTACTGTAGCTATGGAACTACTCCGCTAGGATAAAATTTTTAAATTGTTGGGTCTACGAAAATTGGGGAGGATGTAAAAAATGCAGCGGCTTTGGTCAATTTTAAAGAAGATCGACGGGTTGGGCTACGGAGCCTATAAAGATATTGCGGGTACGTACGATTTTGGCGATTTTACCCTCTACATTGACCATGTCCAGGGGGACCCTTTTGCTTCTCCTTCCCGGGTAAGAGTGAGGGTGTCCATGAAGAGGGCCGCCTTTCCTTCCAGCATGTGGGAGACGAAGGCGCGCCGCCTGGGGCTTTCGGATTACCTGGCCCGCCGCCTGAACGAGCAGTTAAAGGCACGGAGCGGCAAGGATCGCGGCACCGGTAAGAGCGGCCTCTATTTTGTCGATTGCGGTGGCCAGGAGATGCTGGAGCGGACGGCGGTGGTGGTGACGGCCGATTACGTGGAGGCCAGAATTTCCGTGGGTCTGCCCGCTGAAGGCCGACGGATAAAAGGGGGGCTGGCGGCAAAAATGCTCGCCGAAGAACTGCCGGCTGCCGTGCGCGCTTGCCTTTACTCACACGCCGTGGACATGAAAAGGGCCTGGGAGCACGTGCTCTTAAAAGAAGACCAGGACTGGCTGCGGTCAGAATTGGAAAGGCGCGGGCTGGTCTGCTTTGTGGCCGACGGCTCTGTTCTGCCGCGGGAGAGCGGGGTAAGCCAAAAGCCCCTTTTGGGCGCGGTGCCTTTTGTGGCGCCGCCGGAGTTAGCGGTAGAATTGGAGCTGCCCAACCGGGGAAAGGTTAGGGGCATGGGCGTACCCGCCGGGGTCACTTTAATTGTGGGCGGCGGCTACCACGGCAAGTCCACTCTGCTGCGGGCCATCGAACGCGGCGTCTACGATCACGTGCCGGGAGACGGCCGGGAACTGGTGATAACGCGCGGCGATGCCGTGAAGATCCGGGCCGAAGACGGGCGCCGGGTGGAGAAGGTAGACATCAGCCCCTTTATAAAAAAGCTCCCCTTTGGCGGGGACACGGGCGAGTTTTCCACCGACTGCGCCAGCGGCAGCACTTCCATGGCCGCCAACATTATGGAGGCGCTGGAGGCCGGCTGCAGGCTTTTACTTCTGGACGAAGACACCAGCGCCACCAACTTCATGATCCGGGACGCCCGCATGCAGGCCCTGGTGGCCGCCGCTAAAGAGCCCATCACCCCTTTTATAGACAAGGTGCGCCAGCTCTACAGTGAGCTGGGTGTTTCCACCATCTTGGTCATGGGCGGTTCGGGCGATTATTTCGACGCAGCCGACCTGGTCATCGCCATGGAAGAGTACCGGCCGCGGGTAGTGACGGCGCAAGCCAAGAGCATAGCTCAAAAGATGCCCACCGGCAGAAAAGCCGAAGGGGGAGCCTCCTTTGGCCGGGTGCGCCACCGGATCCCGTTGAAGGCCAGCTTTAACCCTGAGCGAGGCGGCCGGGTAAAAGCGGACGCCAAGGGGCTGCATACCATTGTTTTGGGCAGAACTGTCCTGGATTTGAGCTTTGTAGAACAGCTGGTCGACGAAAGCCAGACGCGGGCCATTGCCAGCCTGCTCCTCTACATAGGAAAAAAATACGTTGACGGCCAAAGGGCGCTTTTGGAAGTTTTGCAGGCCGCTTTTTCGGATATTGAGGATAAGGGTTTGGACATCATTTCTCCTTTTTGCGGTATGCACCCCGGGGATTACGCCCTGCCGCGCCTTTTTGAAGCGGCGGCGGCCGTAAACCGCCTGCGCACTCTGGCAGTGAAGCCATTGCCGCAAGGCAGCCTTTGAGCGAGCGGCCAAAAAACGCGTTGTACCGTTTTGGGACATTAAAGCCCGGTGCTGAACGCCTTTGTTCAATTTTGATACTTTACGAAAAGTCCGACCCCGGGCGCACCCCGTACAACTTTTGCACGTGCGGCGCTTTTTGCTGGCAAGCGCCTTTTTTTATGGATCGATTTTTCTGTTGACGCACGTGTTTAGATGTGGAACTATTATTGCATAGAGTTGGAACGGTATGTTTTTTTCTACGCCAGTTAATGCGGAGGTGTCTTTAATCTTGCGGGTGTGGAAGCACGTGGCGCCGGAGATCATTTTTGGCCGGGGCTCGCTGTCTCAAGTCGGTGAAAGCGCCCTGCGCCTGGGGGCCGAAAAGGTTTTTGTGGTCAGCGATGAAGGCGTTGCCCGGGTGGGGTGGGTAGAAAAAACGCTTTTTCACCTGCGCTGTGCGGGTTTGCCGTACGAGGTATTTTTGGGTGTGACGAGCAACCCCAAGGACTACGAGGTGCAGGCGGGCGCGCAAAAGTACGGGGAGAGCGGGTGTGACGTAATTATTGCCGTGGGCGGGGGAAGCTCGATCGACGTGGCCAAATCGGTAGCTGTTGTCGTGTCCAACGGCGGCCAAATTCAAGATTACGAGGGCATAAATAAAATAAACAGGCCGCTTCCCCCTATGGTTATGGTTCCCACAACCGCCGGCTCGGCGTCAGAGGTGACTCAGTTTGCCATTGTGGTGGACGTGCAGAGAAAATTGAAAATGGCCATCATCTCCCGTTCGCTCGTACCCGACATTGCGATTATCGACCCCGAACTGCTGCAGACCAAAAGCGCCGAACTGACGGCTGCTACGGGAATTGACGCGCTTTCCCACGCCATTGAATCTTACGTTTCTTTAGCCGCCACCCCCTTGACAGATGTGCACGCGCTAAGTGCCATCCGCCTGATAAACGGCAGCTTGAGGGAGTCGGTGGCCTGCCGCACCAATATGGAGGCCAAAGAGAAAATGGCTATGGCCAGCCTGCAGGCGGGTCTGGCCTTTTCCAACGCTATTTTGGGCGTGGCCCACGCCATGGCGCACCAGATTGACGGTTATTTGGACAGGCACCACGGAGAGTCAAACGCCTGTATCCTGCCTTATGCCATGGAATTTAATTTGATGGCCTGCCCCAGGAAGTTCAGGGACATTGCCCAGGCGCTGGGCGAGAACGTGACGGGGCTCGACGATTACCGGGCCGGGGAAAGGGCAATTTCGGCCGTGCGCCGGCTGATAAAGGAGATAGGGCTGCCCAGCGGGGGCTTAAGGGAACTGGGGTTTAAAGAGGAGCTCATACCCGTTTTCAGCAAAAATGCTTTAAACGACGCCTGCCTGGTAACCAACCCGCGGGACTGCACAGATGAGGACATCGCCGCCATTTACAGAAAAGCATTTTAAATTTATTTTCGGGTGATTAGTTATATGGTTAGCGACAAGATGAATTTAATTCAGAATTTAGCCGGCGTACACTCCTCAAAACTCAATTATTACGTGGAGTTAAAGAAGAAAAACAGAGATATACTCTTGCAGAACCGCTTTTTGGAAATAATCCACCAGATAGTGCACGGCATAATCGTGGACATGTCTTTAGAGGACATTGTCAAAACGGTTTACTCCCGGCTTCCCCTGGTGCTGCCGTGCGATTTTCTGGGCCTGGCTTTGAGGAGCAAGGGCAGGCTCTGTATAAGCGCTATGGCGCCGGAAAACCTGCTAAAGGCCAGCTTTAACGACCGCAGCAGCGTGCTCTGGCAGTGCGTGGAAAAAGGCGAGCTGCTGGTCTGCAGGGCCGAAGAGATACACGACGACGAGTTGCTGCAAAATTTGACAGGCGCCGGTTATTACTGCCGGGACGGCAACGGCACTTTAGCCGTAGCGCCGCTCTTTTGCAAGTCGGCGGTACGCGGAGTGCTCTTTTTGGGCAGCCGGAGTGCGTCCGGCTACTCGGAAGAGTCAAAGGAGTTTATTAAAAAACTGGCCGACCAGTTGGCCGTCTGTATTCAAAACGTTATTTTATTTAACCGGGTATCCAGGGCAAAAAGCGAATGGGAAGCTACTTTTACGGCGGTGACCGACCCCATTTTTCTCATTGACACCGAGTATAACATTATACGCACCAACGGCCGCTTTAGCGCGGCAGAAGACACCAGAGAAATCGATAGCGGGAAGTGCTACAGGTATATCTGGGGAAGGAATGCACCTTGCGAGGACTGCCCCTGGGAAGAGAATATTGCCAAGGGGGAGCCCGCTTACAGGCGGCACCAAAAGGGTTCGGGAGCGGCGGTGCAGACTTACGATTCTTACTATTACCCCATAACCGACGAACGGGGCAACGTGACCTCGGCTGTCCTCCACTTAAAAGACGTGACGGAGAAAATCAAGATGGAGGCCCAGCTCATCCAGTCGGCCAAGCTGGCCGCCATAGGGGAGATGGCCGCCGGGGTTGCCCACGAGCTCAACAACCCCATGACGGTAATCATAGGGACGGCCCAAATGCTGCAAAGGGACGGATGTGCCGACGAAGAGTCTCTGACGGACATAATAAACAGCGGCCTGCGCTGCAAGAAGATCATACAGAACCTGCTCACTTTTTCCCGCCAGGACAGCTACCCCTTGGCTCCCGTCGATTTAAACGACGTGGTGGAAAAAGTGCTGAGCCTGGTGGAGTACCAGATCAACAAAAATAAAATAACCATAGTTAAGAATTTGGCCCCCGGCTTGCCCGAAATAATAGCCAATTCCCAGCAGCTCCAGCAGGTGCTGATCAATTTCCTGCTCAACGCCCGCGATGCCATAGAAGAAGCGGGAAGGGAGGGTTTAATTGAGATAACTACCGGCCTTCGGGGAGAGGGAAACGGCAGGCACTTGGTGCTGGCCGTTAAAGATAACGGGACGGGCATAGATCCCGGTAACCTGGACAGAATTTTTAACCCCTTTTATACCAGCAAGGAGGCCGGCAGGGGGACGGGTCTGGGTTTATCGGTGAGCATGGGCATCGCCCAGGCGCACGGGGGGGATATTCTGGTGGAGAGCGAGCCAGGGGTGGGCAGCGTATTTACTCTGGTGCTGCCGGTTGCGCCGGAGAGCGGTGATTGAAACAGTTGGCCTTAAAAGGGGTGGGGAATTTGGCCGATCTGGAACTTTTGATCGTCGATGACGAGGTGGAAGTGGTAAAGTTTTTCCGCCGGCTGCTTAAAAAAAGCGGTTTTAGTGTTACTTACGCCACCAGCGGGCACGAGGCGCTGGCGTGTGTAAGTGCTAAAAAATTCGATGTGGCTGTAGTGGACTTAAAACTTCCGGACACCGACGGTCTTACACTCCTTAAGAAGATTAAAGAGAACCAGCCGGCTTGTGAAGTAATTATTATGACTGGTTACAGCACTACCAGGACGGCGGTAAAAGCCATCCAAATGGGTGCTTTTGATTACCTCGAAAAACCTTTTGACGACATAAGAGAAGTCGAAGACATTATAGAAAGGGCTGCTGTGAACAGGGCCTGCGGCACGGGGGATAAGGTTTTAAATGCCGAGTGGCTGCCCTTGGCCCAGCAGGTGGACATGGTCCTGGGGCCTTCTTTGGCCGTGCAGCGGGTAGTTTCGGTGGCTTACAAAATAGCCAAGAAGAACATAAACGTTTTAATCCAGGGAGAAACGGGAACGGGCAAAGAGGTGCTGGCCAGGTTTATCCACGCCGCCAGCATGCGGGCCGGGCAGCCCTTTATTGCCGTGAACTGCGGGGCGCTGCCCGAAAACCTGCTGGAAAGCGAGCTTTTTGGCCACGAAAAAGGGGCCTTTACGGGGGCCGGCAGCGCGCGCCGGGGCATTTTTGAGCTGGCCAACAGGGGGACGCTGTTTTTGGACGAAATCGGCGAGGCCAGCCCCTCCATTCAGGTAAAGCTCCTGCGGGTTTTGGAAACCGGAGAGTTTTTGCGGGTAGGTGGGGAAAAGCCGGTAAAAACGGACGTGCGGATAATTGCCGCCACCAACGTCAATTTGGAGAAAGCAGTTAAAGAGAAGGCTTTTCGCGAAGATCTGTTTTACCGCCTGGACGTGGTGAGGCTGGAAGTGCCCCCTTTGCGGGAGCGGGCAGAAGACATACCCTTCCTGGTAGAGTATTTTGTAAAAAAACAAAACCCCGAGTTATATGTTTCGGCAGAAGCCATGCAGATCTTTACCCGTTATCCCTGGCCCGGCAACGTAAGGGAACTGGCCAACACGGTCAACCAGGCAGCGGCCCTGTGCGACGGAAAAATAATTCTCCCCGAGCACATCAATGAAAAAGTAAGAAACTATACCGCACACCTGTGCGGAAGTGAGCTGCCGGCGGACGGTCAGAAGGATGCCGGACAGACCGCTGGCAGCCGCGAACAGGAAATGGCTGGCGAAAAGAACCTGGTGAACTTTTTTGAGCTGCTGGGCAGCCTGGAATCCAAGTTAAACGGCTTAAAAAAGCCGGAAAGTACCAGAGAAAGGCCTATGTCTTTAGCCGAAGCCGAAAAAAAGGCTATTAGCGAGGCACTCGAGTACTGCCGGGGCAATATAACGATGACGGCCAAAATTCTGGGCATAGGCAGAAATACTCTGTACCGTAAAATAAAAGAATATAAAATAGTATTAAATAATTATGACGGTAACGGTTTAAAATAAGTAAATGTAAAATTGGCTTACCGCTGCTGTGGTAAGCCAATTAAAAATTAACGTTCTTTACGGACAAGGACAAAATTGAAAGCTGGGATAAGGAGGCGTAATGAGCAAAAACGTGCACAGACACTTCTATCTTCCGGCATGACAAAGCAAAAATCCCCTATTGTCATGTTCTCAAGACAGCTTCCTACATTACCGGGAACGGTGAATTCGCAAACCCTCATCCCTTTTACCAATGAGGTGTTCCCCGCTTTTTCGCAGAGCAGCACACCCAACCTAATGCTTTTCCCGCGGCACACATTTTTGAGCCGAACCCTGACTTTGAGAAACCGCCCCTCGCAGTTGAGCGCAACATTTTGCACGGTGAAGTCTTTTACATCTTCGCAAGGGTTAAACACAATATCCTGGCTTTTGTCACAGCAGCAATTACATCCCGGGGCTCCGCTGCAGGCAATTTCGATTTCTTCAGGCACTGCGGTAAATTCATTAACACCCTTTTGTTCCACGCCCGATCTCTCCCTCCGCACGCTAGTTTTCTGTACAGAATGCTCGGGAGGCGGGCAGGGTGTTACTGCCAAGGTGCCAGGCAATAAGTTAAAAGGTGCCTGGCACTTTTTAACTTATTTAAAGGCGATCATGGTGGCCGTCTGGTTGATGTGCCCCTGATAGGCTTCCCCGTAAGTGGAAAACCCTACTGCCGGCACATCGGCAAAAAGCCCCCCGTAAGCGCCGGTTTCACCGTTTTTCTCCAGGGCCAGCGTTCTCAATATGCAGTTAAAGACGACCAGGCCGGAAATCCGGCCCATTTTTTTCTTGGCGGCTTTGATGGCGTACCAAGTATCGCCGACAATATCCCTGTCCTGCAGGAGGTGGACCTCCATCCCCTCCAAGATGCTGCAGTAAAAGGCAATGCCCTTGCCTTCTACCTGCCGGGGGCTCCTGACGTACACCTCGTCTCCGGCCAAAAGCCCTACGGGGTGGGTCATAAAGAAGTGCTGCACCTCACTTGGGGGTACACCGACGGCCTGAGCGTAAGCTTCAACAGCCGGGCGGTTATTAAATTCCAGCACGACCCTTTTGGATTCGTCTACTTTAGTGGCCAGCAACCTCTTGTTCAGCGCGTCAAAGCTCTGCGTTTTAATGATTTCGAATTCGCGCCCTACTTTTATTAAGGCCAGGACAGCGGCGTTGGAAAGCGCTTTCGGGCCGGCACAAACGTACGTCTTTTTGAACTCCAAGTTATCGCCGGCCGAGCCGCCGACAAAGGGCACATCGGTCAGGTCGCCTATCTTTTCAATTAACTTTTCTTCGGCCATAGAAAGCCCGTCTGCGAGCACGATGCCCACATACTTCTGGTAGTCCATTTTTTGGGGCTGCTCGCCGAAGTGTTTTTCAAAAGCAGAGAATGCCCTTTTGACGTCGCACTTGCCGCTGATATCTTCGACGGTTTCTACTGCGATGTCCTCGACGGTATCCCGGCCAAAGGCCATGGCCACCAGCGAATTTTTTAAAAGGCGGCCGCCGGCGATTTCCCCGGCTGTAGAACAGCCGAAAGTTGCTGCAGGGGCAAAAGAGCTTTCCATTAAACCGGCCAGTTCTTCGATGTCGTAGGCCGGTGAAGCAAAGTAGAGGACGGCCTTGGCCTCGTAACCGGCCAACTGGCTTTTAATATCGCTAACCGCCTCTCTAGCTGCGGGTTCAGTTGAAAAAACTGCCTTCATGTTTTTCCACCTCACATGATTTAGATAATTAACTTTTTAAGTTTACATTGAAATCTCTGGCAATGGCCGTTAACTTTTCAATCACCGCCGGGTCGTCGGGCGAGTTTGGCCCGTAGCTGTCGGGGTTGATGCCCTTCAAGACCAGTTTTGTTTTGATGGTTTTTTCCAGGACGGGATCGCCTTTGGCCCTGGTGCTGATGATGGCGTCGATCATTTTTTTGATCTTGCCTGCCACATTATCACCTCCCTCTAATCGCAAAGACTGCTTGCCATTTTGGACAGATCCTCGGCCGTGCTGGCCAGCAACTGGACGGACGAAGAGAATTCTTCGGTAGAAGCCGTCTGGGCTTGAACGACCGACGATATCGACTGGATTTCGGCAGAAGAGTTCACGACGGCCCCGGCAATGGCGAGCACTTCGTCGGCCAGGGAGTTTACGGCGCCTATGATATTTTCAAATGTTTTGCCTACCTCGCGGACAACGGCCGAACCTTTGCCGACGCAGTCAATGCTCTCGTTCATGGCTTGGACCGAGGAAGCGGCCTCTTTTTGCACGTTCCCGATGAGTTCGTGGATTTCCTTAGCCGCTTTGGCGGACTGCTCGGCCAGCTTTCTGACCTCCTCGGCGACGACGGCAAAACCCTTGCCCTGCTCGCCCGCCCTGGCCGCCTCGATGGCGGCGTTTAGGGCCAGGAGGTTGGTCTGGTCGGCGATTTGCGTGATCAGGCTAACGATCTGAGGTATTTTTCCGGCTGCGCTGTGCAGGCGCTGGATAGTAGCGGCGGCGTTTTCAGCGGCGCTCTTGATCCCGGCCATGTGCTGGTTGACGCTTTCGACGCCGGTGCGGCCTTCCCGGGCATATCCGGCCGCCTGCTCGGAAGCATCGGCCACGCGCTGGACGTTAGCCGAAACCTGTTCCATGGACTGGCAAAAACGGCTTACCGTGTTGGCTGTTTCCAGTGAGTTGTCAGCTATGGCGGAAGCGGTAGCGCTTAGTTCTGAAGCCAGGGAGGAGAGGGAGACTGATTTTTCGTGTAGACTGGACAACAAGCCAGACAGACCCTCGATCAGGGAATTAACGTTCTTGACAAGCTCGTCCAGCTCTCTTATGAGCGGCGTTTTTTCGCCGTACCGGCAGGCGGTGTGCCGGCCGCTGGCCATGTCTTTAATCTGCTGGTTTATATAGGCAAGCGGTTTTAAGAAAAATTTGCTGTAGAAAAGGTGGTCGAGCAAAAAGACCGCCAGGAGCAAAAGGACTGCCTGTCCGGCCAGCAGGTAAGCGGCGGTTTCGCAGGTTTCTGCCCAGCCGTATTTTCCTGCCCGGTAAGTGGCAAAGTATTTACAAAAGAGCACGGACATAGAGCCGAGCAAGGCAAAGGTAACGGTAGAAGAAATAACACGGATGCATACGGTCTTCCCCGCTGTGCGAGTTAAAAACTTGTGCAGGTTAGCTAAAAAATTCACCGTTATACAACCCCCAATCCATTAAAAACTACCAATGAATGATATGGACAAAACCTGTTATGATTTTCCAAGCAACATCTATGCCAATTACAGGATCGTTAAACCTCTGTATAAAGTTTCAAAATTATTTAATGTGCGTCGCAAAATAGCTCAATGCTTTTAATTAAATGAATATTAATGTATTTAAACGGCCGGAGGAAAAATGCCGCCGCCCTTTAAACGCATTAAATTGCATAAGTTAAAAAAATGGTATGTAATTTGCACGGAGTTTACCAGCGGGTGCAGGTGTATTTTCTAAAACGATTTTCAAACTTAAGGTGGTGTTATCATGCCCTTGACTCTGGCCGTCCTTATCTTTATATCTATCATGTGGGTACCCGTTGCTTTGCTGTTCTTAGGAAAAGGTGAAGCTAAAGGCACGGGGTTTGTGACCGGAGTAGTTGGCGTCTTAACGGTTCTCGGGGCTTTGGCCGAGGCTACGCCGGCATTTGGGCAGGACGTCTTTGGGGCGGGCCTGCTATTTGCCCACGGCATACTTTACGTGGTAGTTTCTTACGCTTTAATGAGCGGCTTGGAAGACTTAAAATCCGTCGGCAACGTCAGCCTGACAGTAGCCATCATTTCATTTATTTATTTCCTCGTCTACGCCGCCGGTACGCCGCTTGTCCCCCAAAGTCCCTACCTCGCTCTGATGTGCGCCGGTTATACCGTTCTCACCTTGGAAGTCTGGCTTAACGCTTACGGCAGGTTGCCGGCTGGCATCTTAGCCTGGTCGCTGATCGTCTGGACTTTTGTGGGGCTCTGGATCCCAGCATTTTCGGTTCTCACCCAGGGTAAGTTTCCCTTTTAGTACAGCCCCCAAAAACACCTGCACCCTTTTAATTTTTTTTGACGTTTTAGATTGACAAGCAAGCGTAAAAATAATAATTTTAGTGTGTAGTTACGCTTATAGAGAAGTAAAGCTGGACAGGTATACACCTTGTACCGGGGTTGGGGTAATAATTTACCTAACTTGCGGCCGCAAGGTGTATTTTTTTGTAAGACATGGGTTCTTTAGTTAAATAACACGAAGGGAGGCTTTAAGTATGCTATAAAAACATAGGAATTTAGGGTATATGCATTGTAGCTTTTTCGTACCGGACAAACAAATTAAGAAAAAATGTGTGGGGGGATAAGAGCAGCCCGGCGGGTAAGAGTCCGGACCTGCGCGGGAGTGCACAGAAAATGCTAAAGAATGTTGCACTTTTCAACTTCAAAAGCCTGAAGAGCAAGATGCTGGTTTCCTTTGGCTTGGTGGTGCTGGCCACCTGTCTTGTGCTGGTTCTGGTGAGCTACAACCGGGCAAACAGCGCCTTAAAGAGTGAGGCCATGGAAGCCATGCAGAAAGTGGCCAAACAGGCTGCCGAAACTGTTGACAGCCGCGTCCAGGCCAGGATCTGTGTCGTTGAGGCCCTGGCCGGCCAGAGCGTCATCCGCGGCAAGGCGGGCGACCGCGAATCCACCCTGGAAGAAAAACTGCAGGTCTTGCGCGAGGAACAGAAAAGGTTCGAGAATTTGGGGTTCAAAGAATTTACTATTGTTGATAAAGAGGGCAACGGCTGTACTTCTAACGGCGCCAGAGTAAATGTGGCCGACCGGGATTACTTCAAAGCCGCCATGGCAGGAAAAACAGTTGTTTCCAGCACCATTGTCAGCAAGGCTGACGGTTCTGTCGTGTTTACATATAACGTGCCCGTGCGGCACTACGCCACCGGCGAGATCACCGGCGTGCTGACCGGGGTGGTAGATGCGGTAAAATTCAGCGAACTCCTGGGCGGCATTACTTACGCCAGCACCGGCTACGCCACCGCCGTGGACAGCACGGGCAAGACCATAGCCCACAAGGACTACGAGAGGGTTAAGTCGCAGGAGAACATCTTAGAACAGGCCAAATCCAACCAGGCCTTGGCCCCCCTGGCTTCTGTGGTTGCCAGAATGGCCCGCGGTGAAGAGGGGGTGGCCGCTTACACCTTCGGAGGCCAGCAAAAGATAATAGCCTTTGCTCCCGTCAGTACTACTGGCTGGGCCGTATCTATAACCGCTCCCCTGTCCGAGGTGCTGGCTAGGACTGAGAGCTTAAAGCGGGCTATGGCCCTGGCTTCTGTTTTAATTATCCTGGCAGCTATGGGCCTGACCCTGCTTTTGAGCGGGAATATCACCAGGCCCATTGCCGACCTGACAGAAATAATAGAGAGATTTGCCGGCTACGACTTTACGTTTGACGAAGGCCACAGGGCCGTAGAGTATTTAAAGAAAAAAGATGAGATCGGGCAGATGAGCAGAGCGCTGGCCGCCATGCAGACCAACGTGGTTAATTTAGTAAAAGAAATCCAGGCCAGTGCCCAGAACCTGGCCGCCCACAGCCAGGAACTGGCCGCTTCCGCCGAAGAAGTGAGCGCTACAGTGGAGGAAGTGGCCAGCACCACCGGCGAGGTGGCCGCCATGGCTGAGAAGAGCCTGGAGAACGCCAGCTTTACGGCTGAAGAGTCAAAGAAAGTAGCGGAAGTGGCCGAAAGCGGCGGGGCAACCGTAGAAAAGACGGTGGCCAAGATCCGTGCCATAGCTTCTTCTGCCGAACTGATGGGCAGGTCTGTCCAGAACCTGGGCGAACTCTCAACCCGCATCGGCAACATAACTAACGTGATTACCGGTATTGCCGAGCAGACCAACCTTTTGGCTTTAAACGCCGCCATTGAGGCCGCGCGCGCCGGCGAGCAGGGCCGCGGCTTTGCCGTGGTGGCCGAAGAGGTGCGCAAGCTGGCCGAGCAGTCGGCGGCCGCTGCCAAGGAGATCGGCCAGTTAATTGGCCAGATACAGTCCGGTGTGAAAGAAGCCATTGCAGCTATGGAGAGCGGAGCGGTTGAAGTAAAAGAGGGCGTAGAGATGGCCGCCGAAGCCGGCAACGCCCTGGATACCATATTGAGCGCTGTGAAGAAAAACATCGAACTGCTCGATGAAATCGTGCAGGGAGCCAGGCAGGCCAGCGAGGGGACCCAGCAGCTCGCTGCCAGCAACGAGCAGGTGACCTCCACTATTCAGCAGGTGGCCAGCTCCACACAGCAGCTGGCCGAAATTGCCGGCAGGCTGCAGTCTTCAGTAGGCAAGTTTAAGCTTTAAAAAGTTAAAAAAAGGTGCCTGGCACCGTGTTTTAACTTATTGTAGTTTTAAAATGTAACGGTGCCGGTTTTAATAAATGCAACAAATTTGTTCTCTAATAGACCACTGGTTCGTCACAAAAAATAAAAATAAAAGAATTTGCTGCTGACCTTTCAAGGCAGCATTTTTTATTTTTGGTTACCAAAACACAAATATTAGGGTTTGGCACTTCTTTTGCATCGTTTCTTACTCAGAAATAAACACAAAATTCTCAAATTACTACAGTTTGTTTCAATATGAGAAAAGGGGGTGTTAGCCGGGAGATCTGGAGGCAAAAGGGTAAAAGTGTAGGCGGCGGAGTACAACTGCGTGAAAATTTTGGTTTCTTATAATTTGGAGGTGCTTGACAGTGTCTAAGAAGAGCAAAGTTTATTTTTCTCCCAGTGGCGCGACGAACTGGGCAGAAAGTAAAGCAGCAAAGGCCAAGGAACTGTTCTACATGGCCGAAATTGACAAGTGCATAAAGCCCGGAGACAGCGTGGCCATTAAGATTCACAATGGTGAGTGGAACCGCAACGCCTGCCTGCGCCCCGAAGACGTGGCCTGCATCGTGGAAGAAGTCAAGAAGTGCGGCGGCAAGCCTTTTGTTTGCGATTCCACCACTCTCACCTATCACCTCTTCAACTCGCGTTTTGACGAGATCCACTCCTTGAAAGGCGGCTACAGGCACGGTTTTAACCCCAGTTCCCTTGGTTGTCCTTTTGTTATAATTGACGGCTGGATCGGTCACGACGACGTGCGGGTAGAAATTCCGGAAGGTAACATCTTGAAAGAAACCTACATTGGCCGTGCCCTGGCCTGTGCCGACGTGCTGATTGACCTCGCCCACGCTAAGGGCCACTCCATCACTTCCTTTGGTGGGGCCATTAAAAACATCGGCATTGGGGCCCAGTCCAAGCGCGGCAAGTATGTAACTCACCTGGCCATGTGGGGCGATCCCGCAGACGCCATCGGTTACCCGCTGGTCAACGCTCAGAACTGTGCCGGCAAAGAGTGCAAGTGGCACAAGTTTTGCGTTGATGGTTGTCCAGAAGGGGCTATTGCCATCACCGACAAGGGACTGGAGTTTGATTACAGCAAGTGCCGTCTCTGCTACAGCTGCCAGGTCACCTGCATGTTTACCGGCGAGAGCGCCATCGGCTTCAGGGACGACTACTTCCCCTACGCCCAGATTGCCATGGCCGACGCAGCTAAGGGCTGCCTGAAAACATTTGACCCAGAAAAAGTGGCCTTTATTTCGTACGTGCAGGACGTCTGCCCTGAATGCGACTGCTTCCCGTGGGCCGGCTTGCCCATTGTGCCTGACATCGGCATCCTGGCCAGCAAGGACATTGTGGCCATCGACGCGGCTACACTGGACCTCATTGACGCAGCACCCAACATACCGGGCTCGCGCGCCGATCAGCTGGGCTTAAAGCCGGGCGACGACAAGTTCAAAGCGGTCAACCTGGTGACGCCGCGCATCCAGATCCGGGCGGCCGAGAAGATCGGCATGGGCACTTCGAACTACGAACTTATAACCTATGAACCAGTACTCACGCCAGAGAACTTGGGCAAGGCTCAGATCGAGCCATTCCCCACCACCTTGATATTGCGCAAGCACTTCGAAACCGGTGGACACGTTACCAAAGACCAGGGTGTAGAGCCCTTCAAGCGGGTTAAATTCGTCGAGGGCGCCTGGAAGGAATTTGCTTAAAAAATAATGACCTAGCCGTTAGTCCAAGGCCTGCCTTGGACTAACGGCACCTACAAAAGAATGACCTGTGCCAAATTTGGCGGGTGACAATTAGGGGGTGTCAGGTGGCGGTGGCAGACATCTACGCCATTGACTTAAGAGCGGACGGAAAATTCAATGATTATCTACAAAAGATCGGTATAGTACTTGAAACCGCGCAACTGGCGGAAGTTATACCGCGCGGGAAGAAAGTCACAGTTATTAAGGCCAATTACTGCCCGCCAGGCTACACACGTCATATAAGGCCGGTCTATTTGCGGGGCATTGTCGAAAAAATCAAGGAAATGGAAGGGTTTCCCGCCGTTGCCGACACCTCCAGGTTTTTTCCTAAGGGTAAGGTGATTGGAGACTCCTGGCTGGCAGCTGCCGACGCCATGGGATACACGGAAGCGTCACTGGGGTGTGACCGTTTTATCGCCAACGGTTACGAGGGAGATGACGGGGAATTCATATCTACCGGCGGTGCAGAGCTCGGCGGGGTGGAAGTGGCCAGGGCCTTTAGAGAAGCCGAGTGCCTGGTGGTTGTGACTCATGTAACCGCCCACCCCATGGCGGGTATGGCCGGGGCTATTGTCAACACGGCTGTCGAGTGTTTAAACAACTCCGGCAAGGCCCGCATTTTTGAGGGCATGAGGCCGGAATGGGAAGGTGCGAAGTGTAACAGTTGCGGGGCGTGTGCTGGATGCTGCCAGTGGGGAGCGTTAAAGCTGGACGGCAAAAAACTTTTTTATGACCCGACTTTGTGCGCCGGCTGTGGCCTGTGCCTGGCGGCCTGCCCGGCCAAGGCGCTTTACCTGACGCCGCAAAAAGTTTCTCTCTTTCAGAAGCGGGTAGCCGAGGCGCCGGGTGCGCTTTTAAAGACCCTGAAAAAGAAGGCTATATTTGTTAATTTACTGCTCGACGTCGTGCCCCAAACTTACCGCCACCCGTGGTGCGACCTGCCCTTTGTTCCGGATCTGGGCGTGCTCGTTTCCCGTGACCCGGTGGCTATAGATTCTCTGACCTGCGACATGGTCGCCTGGGCAAAAGGCATACCCGGATCGGCGGCAGAGCGGGCAGGGGTGATGGAAAAAGGCACAGATAAATTTGCCGGCATTACGGGCATAGACCCGCGTGTTGTTCTTGAGGAGGCCGAGAAGATGGGGCTGGGTACAAGGGATTACGAGGTCCTAACTTTAAGGGGGTGAGCCCGTGACCAAACCACAAGAACTTTACGAGGTAATCAGTTACCGGGAAAAATTAAAGAACGAGCTGGCCGGTGCGCAGGGACCGATTGCCGCTGCCCTAAGAGATGTAAAAACCAAAATTGCCGTTTTGAGCGGCAAGGGCGGTGTGGGCAAGACAAGTGTGGTAGTGAACGTGGCGGCTGTTTTGCGGGAGAAAGGTTATAAGGTGGGAATAATGGACGCCGATGTACACGGTCCCAGTGTTCCCAAGCTGACCGGCCTGGCGGGGAGAACGGAACTGAAAGGAGCCTACGGCCTGGTTCCAGTCGAGACTAACAACGGAGTAAAGGTAATGTCTGTAAGCCTGTTTTGGCCGGGCGAAGCTACCCCCGTCATGTGGAAAGGGCACTACAAGGCCCGGGTTATCCGCCAGTTGCTGGCTACCGTGCAGTGGGGGGAACTCGATTACCTGCTGGTCGACCTGCCACCTGGCACGGGTGATGAGCCGGTGACCATTATGAAATCCATACCCTCCTTAGACGGAGTAGTGGTAGTTACTTCCCCGCAAGAAGTTTCGGTTGTTGTCTGCAGCAAGGCCATAAACAGTGCGCTAGAACTCGGCGTGCCGCTTTTGGGACTGGTGGAAAATATGAGCGATTTCTGCTGCCCGCACTGCGGAGAGAGTATTTCTCTCTTGGGCAGCGGCGGCGGTGAGGCTCTGGCCAGGACTTACAAAATCCCCTTTTTAGGACGAGTTCCGCTGGACGGTTATGCCGGATTGGCGGCTGACGAAGGTGTTCCGGTAACCGCCGGTTACCCCGAGTCGCCGGCAGCGGTAGCCTTTAGGGGGGTAACGGAAAAACTGATAAAAAATATTGAGGAAAGAAGGGTTGTTAAGAAATGAAAATCTTAATAACCGGGGGCGCGGGCAACATCGGCCGGGAACTGGTAAAGAGGTCGCTGGCTTCCGGCAATGAGGTAGTGGTCTTTGATATCCCCCAAGCCAATTTTGAGGGTTTAGAAGGCGAAAAAGGCATTACTGTTTACAAGGGCTATGTCAATGAGCTAGACACGCTCAAGGAGGCGGTGGCCGGGGTTGACGCCGTTATCCACCTGGCTGCCCTGATGACCCACCTGTGCACTGACCGCGAGAAGACCATGGCCGTTAACGTCTTGGGCACTAAGAACGTTCTCGACGCCTTAGCCGCTACCGGCAGGGACGTGCAGTTTGTCTTTTCCTCCTCGGTTTCCACTTACGGTTTTACTGTTGACGAAGAGCCCCCCATCAGGGTGGATCACCCCCAGGTGCCCACTGACCTTTACGCCGAAAGCAAGATTGAAGCAGAAAAAGTGGTTTTGGCTTCCGGCATACCCTACACTATCCTGCGGATTTCCGGTGTAGTTATACCCGTATTCTACGACCCAAATCCGTGGCAGTTTATGAGAGAGCAGCGGGTGGAATTTGTCCACCGTGACGACGTGGCCACTGCCCTGTTTAATTCGGCTGTAAGAAAAGAGGCGCGCAACAAAATATTCAATATAGCAGGCGGCAAGGACTGGCAGATGCTCGGTTACCAGTGGGCAGAAAGACACTTAAAAGTCCTCGATTTCCCGGTGGAAGAGGCCGTCTATTCCGAGCGTCCGGGCTGGTTTGACTGGTACGACACCAAAGAGAGTCAGAAGATACTCGAGTACCAGAACAACACGCCGGACATGTTCTTCGAACAGCTGGCGGCTGCTGTGGAAGAATTTTATAACCAGTAATTGACACAATAATTTTATTAGCTTTTATTAGCTTTAACCCGGTGCACCAATTTATTTAAAAATAATTTACAAATACTACAATCAAATTTTTTTAACGGAGGAGGCTTTTAAAATGGCTGGTTATCCTGCACACGAAAATGCTGCAAAGACGCTGGAAAATTTGAGAGAGGCTTTAGCCAAGGCAGAAGGAGAAAACAAGGCGAGGATTGAAAAAATCATTGCCGATTTAGATCCCATTAAAGACAACAAGACATTTATGCGCACCCAAAAAGCGGAAAAAGTCACCGAAGTGACCGTGGCTAACAGCGAAGCACTGAAGAACAACCCTAATGACGAAGAAAAAATTGCTGCCTTAGAGCAAGACGTGGCTTTCCTCGTGGAAAAAGTGAGAACTATGGTTATCCGCATGACTTAAAGCTTTTAGCCGTTTGTCACCTTCGGCATAAGGAGGGTGAGGTCATTGGCACATTCAGTTGCGAGCCGGTGTGAAGTAGACGCCGCCGTGCTCTATGCCGGTAAGGAAGCGCTGGAGGCTATCCAGCGGTTCCTTACGGCCAGAATTACGAGAGAAGAACTGCAGGAAATATTATCCGGTTTAGGAATCGATAACCTGCTGACGGAGTACTGGCCGGCGTTTACTTCCGATGAGCAGTACGCCGTGCACTTAAACGTGCTGCAAATGCTGGACAGCTTGAGGCGGGAAATTGACTACCAGATAGACGAGTATGGAGTTTCGGCAGTATACGAAGACCTCAAGGAAATTGCCGGTTGTTTAAACCGGATAGCCAGCGGCAGCTAATAACCTGTAGAGAGGATGTATTTTTCATGGTGGCCACTGAACTTCGCCGGTTGCTGGAAGATGTGAAGAACAATAAAATAAGTTTAGACGATGCCGTCAGCCGGCTAAAAAGCTTGCCGTTTGAAGATCTCGGCTTTGCCGTGCTGGATCACCACCGGGGACTGCGCAAGGGTTTTCCCGAGGTGGTTTTTTGTCAGGGAAAAACCGACGAACAAGTGGCCCAAATTTTTAAAGCCATCGGCAACGGCGAGCGGAGTGTTCTGGGTACCCGGGCATCGGCCAGCGCCTACAAGAAGGTTTTAGAAATTTACCCGGACGCTGTGTACAACGAAGTGGCGAGAACCATATACGTGCAGAGGGGAGAGCCCCCGCGCCTAAAAGGCCGTGTGCTGGTGATGACTGCCGGAACAACTGATATGCCGGTAGCCGAGGAGGCGGCGATAACAGCAGAAGTGATGGGCAACGAGGTCCGCCGGGCTTATGACGTAGGTGTGGCCGGTATCCACCGGCTCTTGAGCAAGCTGGACCTGATCCGATGGGCCGACGTGATCATCGTCGTCGCCGGCATGGAGGGCGCGCTGGCCAGCGTGGTAGGCGGCCTGGCCGAGCAGCCGGTTATTGCCGTTCCTACCAGTGTGGGTTACGGGGCTAACTTTGGGGGCCTTTCGGCACTCTTGTGCATGTTGAACAGCTGCGCATCCGGTGTTGGTGTGGTGAATATCGACAACGGTTTTGGTGCCGGCGCCCTGGCCAATGCCATAACCAGTCTATTGGAGAGGAAGAGAGCATGAAAATCGCCTACTTCGATTGTTTTTCGGGTATAAGCGGGGACATGTGCCTGGGGGCGCTGATTTCAGCCGGTGTGTCTCTGGAAAGGCTTAAAGAGGGGCTGGCCGGGTTGCCGTTAAAAGGCTACAGCTTGCGGGTAGAAAACGTCCAGAGGTGTGGCATTGCCGCTGCCGATGTGTACGTCGAAGTTGACGAAAATGACCAGCCCTTCCGCCATTTAGGTGACATTCTGGAAATTATTAATGCGGGTTCGCTGCCGGCGGACGTGGCGGCGAAGAGCACGGCGGTTTTTAAGCGCCTGGCGTCAGCCGAGGCAGCTGTGCACGGCACTGGCATAGAAAAGGTGCACTTTCACGAGGTCGGAGCTGTAGACGCCATTGTGGACGTGGTCGGTACTGTGCTGGGACTGCACTACTTGGAAGTGGAAAAAGTTTACGCTTCCCCCCTGCCGCTGGGCAGGGGTTTTGTAGAGTGTGCCCACGGTGTTTTGCCGCTGCCGGCGCCGGCAACTCTAGAGATCTTAAAGGATTCGCGCCTTAGGGTATACGGAATTGAGCTATTGAATGAACTGGTTACCCCAACGGGGGCAGCACTGATAGCCACCTTGGCTGAAGGTGCGGATGTCTTGCCCCCCATGAGGATAGAGAGAGTCGGCTACGGTGCCGGCAAGAGGGCGGCGCAAAAAATACCTAACCTGTTAAGGCTCATTGTAGGTGAGCCAGCCAGTATTAATGGCACTGAAAACCGCCGCTTAGGGAGCGGCCGCGGCGGACACTATCACCACCACCATCACACTGACGGCGAGCACGAAAGACAGCGTGCGCTGCCAGACGGCGGGGAACGGACCGGGGAAAATGAGCAGGATTAAAGATATGTGGGGGGAATTAACCGCTACCCTGAGAAAGATGGAAAGGGTGGTGCTGGCCTTTTCGGGCGGAGCTGACAGCAGCCTTCTTTTACGAGCTTGTCTTGAAGCGGGAACACAAGTGCTGGCCGCCACTTTTCGTTCTGAGCTGAGCTTTCCCCGGGAGATTGAAGACGCTGCTGCACTGGCGGCAGCTTGGGGGGTAAGGCACGTAATTTTGCCCGGGGCGGACCTGGAAAAGCCGTACTTTAAAGAGAATCCACCGAAAAGGTGCTACTTTTGCAAAAAAGATATGTACACCAACCTGGTCAGCCTGGCGCGAGCGCAAGGTTACACCCGGGTAGTTGACGGCACCAATGCCGGTGATACTGCTGATTACCGTCCCGGTTTAATTGCTGCCCGGGAACTGGGTGTGCGCTCGCCCCTGGTTGAGGCCGGCATTTCCAAGGAAGATGTCTACGCCCTTTCCCGCTGGCTTGAGCTGCCTACGGCGGGCAAGCCGCCCAGTCCCTGCCTGGCTACCCGCTTTCCCTACGGGGTTGCAATCACCAGGGAGGGGCTCAGGGTTGTAATGAGGGCAGAGGATTTCCTCAAAAAAATGGGCATTGAACAGGTGAGGGTGCGGCACTACGGGGATTTGGCCCGCCTGGAAGTGGCGCCCTCAGATTTTGCCAAAGTCTTAGCTGGGGCAAGTGAAATTGTGGGCGAACTAAAGAGTGCCGGCTATAAGTATATAACTCTTGACCTCGAAGGCTACAGGACGGGGAGCATGAACGCCGTGCTAGGAGGTGGGACAGTTGCAGGTGGAGGTTAGGGTTTTTGGGGGCTTAGAGAAATTTTTGCCCGGTGTCAAGTTCGGGCAGCCAATAAAAGTCGAATTAAAAGAAGGTGCGACGGCAGGTGAGCTGGCAGACTCTCTGGGCATACCCCGTGAGGAAATTTTCACCCTGCTAGTCAACGGGATGCACCGCCCTTTTGACTGGCAGCTAAAAGACGGGGACAGGGTCTCCTGCTTCCCGGCAGTCGGCGGCGGATAAGGCAAACAGTGAGTAAAATAACGGCTCTGGTGGCAGCCGGCTTAAAAAAAAAGGGCTGGGTAACAACTACCCAGCCCTTATTTAATTAGGTTTACCGGCGCTTGCTTGCTTGTGGGAACTAGAAATTGAAAACCTCGTCGATTTCCTCGTCGGTGAAGTCCCAGGTAGTGTTATGCGGCGGGCACTCTTCCTCGAAGAATTCGGGCAGGCGGTCGTGAGCCTTGGTAAAGCCCGCTTTTTCGTTGAAGCCGCGTTCGGTCTTCAAGATGGATTTTCCGAGTTCGGCCACATCGTCGGCAGTGAGTTTGGTTCCAAATTGAGCGTTGATCATATCAATTAACGCCTGGAAGCCGTCCGGAATGTCCAGTATGGCAAAGGCGATGAACAGGCACATACCCGTGCTGTCCACGGCAGCAGTGGCAATTTGCAGGTTGCGGGACAGTTCAGCCTGCCCGGCCTTTTGCAAGGGTTCGACAAAACCGCCTACTTTGAGGATGTTGGTGGCTACAGCGTAGCCTGCAGTGTGGTCGGCACCCATCGGGCTGGTGGCGTAAGTCAAACCCACACCCTTGACGGCACGCGGGTCGTAAGCGGGGATGGCCTGGTTTTTTACTACCGGCACTCTGGTCATTCCAAAACACTTGCCGGTTACCGCAGCTCCGCTGCCGATAATGCGGCCCAGCGGTGTACCCTGGCCGATCTGCTTCACCAGGTCGAGGGCTGCCTTGCCGTCGCCCCAGGGGATTACACCGGCGTCCATGGCCACGGCAATGGTTACAGCCGTCTCAATGCTGTCCACGCCGACGTCGTCCATAGCCCTGTCGATGTAGGCGATGTCGTCCAGGTTCTTAATGCAGGCGTCGGCACCCAAGCCCCAAATGGTCTCGTACTCAAAACCGGATGTGATGTACTTGCCTTCCTTGTCCACGTAGTGCTGGGAGCAGCGGATGATGCAGCCGGCATGGCAGCCGTGAGTCGGCTTGCCGCCCCGCTCCTCCATGATGGCGGTCATCGTTTCGCCACTGATATCGTTGGCCCACTCGTTGCGGCCGCGGCGGAAGTTTTGGGTGGGCAGGCCGCCGGCCTCGTTGAGAATATTGACCAACACGTTGGTGCCGTACCGGGTCAGGCCCTGGCTGGTAACCGGGTGATCCTGCAGGGCTTTGGCAAATCTCTTAGCAGCTGCCCGGAAAGCTTCGGGGTCGGCTACTTTCACTCCCGGGCCGCCCGCATCATCTAGCACGACGGCTTTAACCTTCTTGGAACCCATAACTGCACCCAGGCCCCCGCGGCCGGCGCTGCGCAGGTTGCCGTCCGGGTCCTTAAAGGATACGTTGGCCGCTGCCAGCCTCATCTCGCCGGCCGGACCAATAATGGCAATGGCTACGTCCTTTCCGTACTTTTCGCTCAAGATCTTCACGGCCTCGTAGTTGCCCTTGCCTATGACTTCAGCCGGAGCAGGCTCGACAGTTGTACCCTGGGCAGTCACTTTGACCACAAAGAACTGGTCCTCATCGGGAATGCCCTCCAGCACCAGGGCCTTAATGCCCAGGCGGGCCATCTTTTGGGAGAAAGTGCCGCCGGCGTTGCTCTCCTTGATGGTGCCGGTCAGCGGGCTCTTGGCGCCAACCGAAATGCGGCCGGAGTTAGGAGCAGTGGTGCCGGAGAGAAGTCCGGGGGCAAAAACGAGCTTGTTGTTCTTGCCCAGCGGGTGGCAGGTCGGTTTTACTTCCTTGGCCACGATGGCGGAAGTGAGGCCGCGCCCGCCTAAAAGGGCGTACTCTTGGGGCACTGCATCGTAGGTGACTTTTTTGGTTTTTAAGTCCACACGGATGATGCTCATTAATACTTTACCTCCTTAAAAATAAACTAAAATGAGATTTGTTGCAAATTTTGTTTTTTCAATAAATTATTTTTTATCACCTGCCTTACAATTTTAATTATCTTTTAAAGTTTGCCGGTAAAAGTTTCATTTTAAGTTTATGCAATTCATGTACCAACTAATTAAATGTCCGAAAGCTTGGATTTGCGTTGATTTTTATTAAGAAAAAAAGCTATATTTTTATTTGTTTCAATTTGAGAAAAACAGGTTTTCATATTGGCACAATATTTGTTTCAAAAAAGTACATTTGATGGCCATTTTTAAAAACACTGCTTCAATTTAACTTTAAATTTAAGCTGGCCCCGTTTTTGTATATTTTAGTTTAGCAAATAATTAAAGAAAAAGGGGGCCAATGCCTTGTTATGCCCGGATATAGAAGTTATTGAAAAGGAAAAGATTTTTGACTTAATGGCAGATAAATGGGATACAGAAGGACCGCAGGTTCCTGCCTTTAAAATAAAGGATCTAATTATGGAAGCGGACGTTTACGGTAAAAGGGTGCTGGATGCCGGGACGGGGACCGGTATTTTGCTCGCAGAGGGTTTTGCTGCCGGCTGCGCATCTTGGATAGCCTGCGATATATCCAAAAAAATGCTCCAAGTGCTGGAAAAAAAGCTTGCGGGCGGCTTTACAAAAGGGCCATACTGGAGTTACACCAACAAAAACGGTCAAGTGCTCGTCCTGCTCCACGCCGACGTCCACCGCCTGCCCATCGATTGTGCGAGTGTAGACCGTGTTATATGTCACAATGCCTTTCCCCATTTTAAAGCGCCGTTTACAGTTTTAGAGAACTTTTTTAGGGTTTTAACCCCCGGGGGAATGGTGATAATTAATCATTTTGCCGGCAGAAATACAGTTAATAAAATTCACCTCTCTTCTGAGTTTGATGTTTTGCGCCATGACCTTTTAATGCCGGGGGAAGAACTGGGGAAATTGGCGGAAGAAATTGGCTTTGAAGTTGTGAAAATTGTTGATAGTGAAAGCGACTACAGGGTAGTAGCCAGGAAACAGATCTCTTAACGGCTATATTTTACCACAAGGAGGGCTTCATTTGAACGTGCAGGCGTTTTTAAGTGCAAAAAAATTTAAAATTTTTTTACTCCTCGTTCTGTGTTTTTCGTGCGGTGCATTGCTTTTAACGGGCTGCAGCAAAGCGGGCAGCACGGCCGGTAAAGGGGGAACAGCTCAAGAGGTAGCCCTCTACACCATTGCCGACCCTACCGGCGACTGGGGATTCCCCTCGCCCTACAGCTTTTACCCGCGCGGTCCAGGATACCTGCGGGCCAGTTTAATATTCGACACTCTGGTCTGGAAGGATGCCAGCGGTTACATTCCCGCCCTGGCCGATTCCTGGGAATACGACCGTGATAAGATGGCCTACACTTTTCAACTGCACCGTGGTGTCCGCTGGCACGACGGCCGTGAGCTTACGGCCAAAGACGTAGTCTTTACTTTTCAGTACTTAAAGGATCACCCGCACTCCTGGTTTGATATAAGTGTGGTGGACCGCGCCGAAGCCGCTGACGATTATACCGTTGTGATCTACCTGAACAGGCCCTACGCTCCCTTTTTAGATTTTGTTGCCGGCAACGTGCTCATCCTGCCGGAGCACATCTGGCGTAATGTAGAAAACCCGGCCGATTTTAAGGCACCGGAGGCACTGGTGGGCTCCGGGCCGTACAGGTTAGCCGATTACAGCCGCGAACAGGGCACTTACCTGTATGAAGCCAACGAGAATTACTACCGCGGGGCGCCGCGAGTTAAGAAGATAAAATTTGTTAAGCTCGGACCGGAAATGTCTGCCTTTGCCCTAAAGCAGGGACAAGTGGACTTGGCCCAGGTGCCGGCCGAGATGGCCGCCGAAGTGGAGGGCTGGGGTTTCAAAGTCCTGGCTTTAAAGCACGACTGGCTGGCTAAGCTGATGATCAACCACCAGAAGGAGCCCGCAAACTCCGCCGCCTTCCGCCTTGCCCTCCTTTACGCCATTGACTTAAACGGGCTGGTGCAGGTGGCCCAGCGAGGCTTTGCCCTCCCGGGTTCGCCGGGGCTCGTGCCGCCGGACAGCCCATGGTGTAATGACAAAGTAGCCGGCAGCGCAGAGCGCGACCTCAAAAAGGTAGACGAAATTTTAAGCGGTTTGGGCTACAGCAAGAACAGCAGCGGTTTTTACGAAAAGAACGGAAAGCAGCTCGAGCTTGAGCTCTTGGTCAGTGCCGGCAGTTCGGGAGTGCCCGGATTTCCCGGTGAGCGGGAAGCAGAGTATATCAAAAAACAGCTGGAAGAAGCAGGCATTAAAATTAACGCGCGCAGTTTAGAATCAAAGTCTCTGGACAGCCGGGTTAACGAGTGGAAGTTTGACCTGGCCTTGAGCGGCCACGGAGGAATGGGCAGCGACCCGGACGGCCTTTCCAGGATTATCGGAGGCAATAGCTTTTTAAGCGCCCGCTACACGCAAAACGCCCTTTTGAACAGCCTGTTAAAGCTGCAGGTGTCCGAAAGCAATGTAGAAAAGCGCCGGGAGCTCATTTACAAAATCCAGGAGGTATATGCCAGCGAATTACCTGCCATACCGCTTTACTACCCGAACTGGTACTATGCTCACAACGGCTTGGTGAACATATACAGCACGTACCAGGGCATAGCCAGCGGTGTGCCCGCACCTATCAATAAAATGAGCTTTGTTCAGTAGAGAGGCAGGGTACAGCCGTGGACAGGGAAACGCTGAAGAAAGTGCTGGCCAGTTACCTGGCTGCTTTGGCGGTGCTCGTCGTGCTCAACTTTGCCCTGCCCAGGTTAATGCCCGGCAGTCCCACAGAGGCCATTTACGGGGAGGAGGCCCTGTGCGCAATGAGCCCCCAGATGGTCGAAGAATTGAACCGGCGCTTTAAACTGGACGAACCGCTTTACGAGCAGTTTTGGGCTTACGTTGGGGCGCTGGCGAGAGGAGACCTCGGCTATTCTTACTTCTACCAGGTGCCGGTGGCGAAAGTGGTGGCCAGCTACCTTCCCTGGACCGCCCTCTTGTGCGGTACGGCGTTGGTTATCACTACTGTTTTGGGTTTTGTTTTAGGTTTGGAGGCCGGGGGCCGGCGGGGAAGCCGGCTGGACAAGCTTTTGCTGGCCGGTGTGGTGACGGCGGGGGGTGTGCCCGATTTCTTTGCCGGTGCCGTTATGTTGATTGTTTTCGGCGTTTACTGGGGACTGGCCCCTTTGGGCGGTGCGGTAAGCCCCTATGCGGGTTACACAGGACTTGAACTTTGGGCCGATGTCGCCCGGCACATGATCCTGCCGCTGGCTGCCCTGGTCGCCGTCAGGATGCCTTCCGTCTTCCTGCTGGCCAGGAATAACACTGCGCAGGCCATGACCGAAGGGTATATTTTGACGGCCAGGGGCAAGGGGTGCCCGGAAAGGACGGTAGTTTACAGGCACGCCGGCAAGAGCGTGCTGCTGCCGGTGATCACCCATACCGGCCTTCACTTTACATCCCTGGCCACCGGAGCGCTTTTTATAGAAATAATCTTTAATTATCCCGGTATGGGCTCACTGCTTTACAAGGCAATTTCGGCCAGGGATTACCCGCTCATCCAGGGGATTTTGCTCACCGTCACTGCAGCCGTGCTGGTCATTAATTTATCCACGGATTTGTTGTACTGTGCTGTCGACAAGAGGGTGTCTTTAAATGCACGTTAATTACTGGCGGGAAGTAAAAAAGAGCAAGGCTGCCGTAGCAGGATTGTGGGCGGTCGCGATAATCGGCGCTCTGGCCGTTTTGGCTCCCTTTTTGACGCCGTACGGGCCGTTTGAGTACACTGACGCTCCTTTTTCTCCGCCGTCGGCCCGCCACCTCTTGGGTACGGACGACGTGGGGCAGGATATAATGACCAGGCTGGTTTACGGCGGCCGCACTTCGCTGGCCGTAGGAGTTGCGGTTGGTGTGCTGACGGCGGTGCTGAGCGCCATTTGGGGCAGTGTTGCCGCCCTCTTGGGCGGTGTTGCCGACGGGGTGCTCATGCGCATAGCCGACGCGTTTTTAGTCCTGCCGCCCGTTTTTATGGCCGTTTTGGTGGCCGCCTATATCAAACCCAGTTGGTTTTTGCTGGTGATCGTGCTCTCTCTCTTTATGTGGCCGGGCGGGGCCAGGCTCGTGCGCTCCCGCGTGCTTTCCTTAAAGTCGAGTGCTCCGCTGGATGCCGCACGCACTTTTGGTGCCGGACTATTTTACCTGGTGCGGCGTCACATCGTACCCGACTTGTTTCCCACCCTGGCAGTAATTTTTATCCAGGATGCCAGGCGGGCGGTGTTTATGGAGGCCGGGCTTTCGTTTTTGGGGGTAAGCTGCCTGGAAACAGTGAGCTGGGGGAGAATGCTGCAGCAGGCCGTTAAGTTTATATACCTGGATGTTTGGAAGTGGTGGCTCTTGCCGGTTGGGCTGGCCCTGTCGCTGACCTTGCTCGGATTTTCGGCCGCCGGTTATATACTGGAAAGGGCAGTTGAGCCCAGAATGCGGGGGGTAGGTTAGAGGTGCTCTCAATAAGAAACTTGGCGGTTTCTTTCGGTGAGGAAAAGGTGCTAAAAAAGGTTAACCTGGAGGTGGCGGCGGGAGAAAAGCTGGCCATTGTAGGGGAGTCTGGCGCCGGCAAGACGACGCTGGCCATGACGGTCATGGGCCTTGTTAAGGGCCGGGTGACGGGAGAGGTAATCTTTGAGGGCGAAAATTTGTTGTCTTGCCCGGAACCGGTAATGGAGGGCATTAGGGGAAAGAAGATAGCCATGGTTTTTCAAAATGTGGAAAGCGCCCTCCACCCCCTTTACCGGATATGTGACCAGGTGGCGGAAAGCATTAAACTGCACGGCGGATTGGGACGGACCGGTGCTGTGAGATTGGCCAAAGAATTGCTCTTATCACTGGGCTTTGACCGCCAGCAGGTTTTTTCCTACCCGCATCAGTTAAGCGGCGGTGAAAAACAAAAGGCCTTGCTGGCTGTGGCCCTGGCCAACGACCCCCCTTTTATTATCCTGGACGAGCCGACGGCTTCTCTGGATGCTGTGGCCAAGCGGGAATTGATTTCCTTTTTGCAAAAACACTTGCGCCGCAAAACCGTGCTGCTGATCACCCACGACCTGGATGTGGCCGGCACCCTGGCCGAAAAGACAGCTGTGCTGTACGGAGGCCGGATAGTCGAGTACGGCCCGGCAGACGAGGTGCTGCGCGACCCGCGCCACCCGTACACCCGCGGTTTAATTCGCTCTTATCCGGGTATGGAAAGGACGAAGGACCTGCAGGGTATTCCGGGGAACCTGTCCCACGATGTTGACGGGTGCCCGTTTAACCCGCGCTGCACCCAAAAAATAGAGTGCTGTGCTTACGCCGAACCGCCGGTGGTTTTAACTCACGGCCGGCTGGTGGCCTGCCACCGCGGGGGTATCGTGCCGGTGCTGGCTGTTCAGGGTTTGAGCAAATCTTACGGCAAAAAGACGGTCCTTGAGAATATAAACCTGGTTTTATACGCTGGGGAAACTTACGCCCTGGTGGGTCGCAGCGGCTCGGGCAAGAGCACGCTGGCCCGGCTCCTTTTGGGGCTGGACAGGCCCGACGGGGGCAGCATAACTTTGGACGGCCAGCACGTTCCCGGCAGCCGCACTTATACCAGCAGCGTGCGCGCGGTTTTTCAAAACCCCCATGCATCGCTCAGCCACCGCTTAAACGTCATGGAGATCGTGAGAGAGCCGCTGGATATCGCCGGGTGTTACCGGCCGGAAGAAAGAAAAGAGCTCGTTTTGTGGGCTTTAGAGCAGGTAGAACTGCACACTTGCGAGCGGTTTTTGCACAAGTACCCGCACCAATTGAGCGGCGGCGAGGCGCAGAGGGTGGCTATCGCCCGGGCCCTGGTTACCAAGCCGCGCCTTTTGGTGGCCGATGAGCCCACATCGGCACTGGACTGCAGCGTGCAGGCCAAGATAATGCGCCTTTTGCTGGACCTGCAGGAAAAAATGGGCCTCACCATTCTCTTTATCACCCACGATATTGGCCTGGCCAAAAAAGTGAGCGACAGGCTGGGGCTCTTGTGGGGCGGAGAGATAATTGAAGAAGGACCTACGTGGGAGGTCATCCAAAATCCCCGCCGGTTAATTACAGCAGAAATTGTGGGTGCAGCCAAAAATTACCACGCTACTGGCAGCGAAACCGGCAGCAAGGCAAAAGAACAGGAGCCGTTTGCAGCCTGCGGTTACAGCTGATAAAGGAAAACCCGGCGCGTTTAAATTTTTCGAGGATAAATTTTTAAGGAGGTCTTTTTGATGGCGGTTAACAGTTACCTCATTGACTGTGAAAGGTGGCGTAAAGCTGTTGACTTTCACGGTCATATCTGTCCCGGGCTGGCTATTGGCTACCGCGTGGCAGCTTACGCCCTGGAAGCCTTGCAGGCGGTACGGGCCGAAGACGAAGAACTGGTGGCTGTTGTCGAGAATGATTCTTGCAGTGTTGATGCCATTTCAGTGCTGACCGGGTGCACGCTGGGGAAGGGCAACCTTTTTTACAGGGATTACGGCAAGCAAGCCTACACTTTTATTTGCCGCAACAGCGGCAGGGCTGTCAGGGTGGCGGTGCTGGCCAACGAGATAACGAACTCTAAGTCAGAAGAAATGCGCGCTTTGCGCCAAAAGGTGCTGGAGGGCAAGGCTTCCAAGGAAGAGTGCGAACGTTTTTACGCTTACCAGCTGGCGAGAGCAGAAAAAATCCTCAAAAGCCCCCTGGACAGCTTGTTTGTGGCCAGTAAAATCCAGACGGAAGCGCCGAAAAAAGCGCGTTTATTTGATTCTTACACTTGCGCATCTTGCGGTGAAATGGTTATGGAGCCCAAGGCGCGCTTAAAAGAGGGGAAAATTGTCTGCATACCTTGCGCCGTCAATTACACGCGCGGGTGGTAGGCTTTAAGCTTTGAGATTTATGTTAATAAACATTTACTTTGCCTTCTTTTGGATAAAGCCTAAAAAGACCCGGTAAGGGCCGGGAGTGCCCGGAGGGACGAAGGAAACCCTGTCGCCCGGCTTGACGGGGTGTTCTAGACCTTCTGCCAGGCCGTTGACAAAAGCCACTTCGACCTTGTCGAGGGGTATGTCCAGCTGGCGGGCCAGGTCCAAAACGGTGCAGGGCTCGGTAATTTCCACCAGGTAAGGGAAAGGCCAGCCGCGCTGCTCAAAGAGGATCCTTAAGTCGCCAAAGCCGCGTACTTCTACCCGCTTTTTCATGCCCTCAACACTCCTTTTGGGATATTTTTTAAGTTAATTTACGGTGAAAGGAGATGTCGCCGCAGTGAACGAACCATTGTCAGTTGTGCCGCCGCAAACAGTAGAGATGTTAAAACTGCTGGCCGGTAAGGGCGGCATGTGCTGTACCGGCAGCTGTCACAGCCAAAAACCCGGCCAGCTGCACTGCCGCCATGTCAGCAATGAATTGAACATGGGTGTGGTAGCCGTTTGGCGGGTACTCAACTACCTCTTGAGCAGAGGCTATGTCGTAAGACAAAAAGATGAAAAAGGCTGTACGCACTTTATTGTAACACCAAAAGGCAAAAGCCTGCTCAAGACAAATTAAAAAAGTGTCTTTTAGGTAACACAATGCAAATTAAAGACCAAGAGATGGGCAGTTTGGCATACAGCCAATGAGAATTTACGAGACATGCTGCGTACGGGCTGGCATCTGTGTTTTCTTATGTGTGCAAAAATAGTTTACCTGCTGCTCTAAAACGGCTATATACCGGTTTATTTTGTTACATTTTAGGGAGGACAAATAAAAAATGACGAATAAAGTGAAAGGCCACGGTGCCGGTTTTGATTACGGTGTCTTTTCGGCCGGCAAAAAAATTTCTTGCGGTGAAGAATTTTGCCGCAAAGCGGGACTTGCCGGAGATCAGCAGGAATTTCTGGCCGTACCGGCTGAAGACGAAATCAGGTTTTTGCCTCTTGCTCCCAATGTAAAAAAGATCTACCCGGAGCTGACCACGCGCTGCAATTTTTCCTGCATTACATGTGCCCGCCACACGTGGGACGAAAAACCCCAGGACATGGAGGAGAAAACCATTGAAGCTGTTTTGGCTGGCATGGAAGGACTGCCGGATTTAGAATGGGTGCACATAGGCGGTTTCGGCGAGCCTTTTTGTCACCCGGCGGCCTTGGACGTTATTGGCGAGATAAAGAAGCGGGGTTTAAAGGTTGAGGTAATCACCAAACGGCTCACTACTCACGGACAGCTGTATAGAAAGCATGGTTGGGCTGGGCGTAGACAGGCTTTTTGTCTCCATTGACGCGCCCGAACCCGAAGAGTTTGCCCGCATCAGGACGGAGGGGGATTTCGGTTCGGTTGCCGGCAATATCGAGAAATTAAATCGCGCCAAGCAAAAAAACCGGACCGGCAAGCCTGTTCTGGGCTTGGAAACGGTCATCATGAAGAGAAATTTCCGCCACATTCCGGATCTGATCAGGCTGGCCTGGCGTTTAAACGCCCTGCAGGTGATCCTGACCAACCTTCTCCCTTACCACGAGAGCATGAGGGGGGAAGTCCTTTACGATATGGACGACACGGGCAATATCTTGGGCAGCGAAAATACCATCTTTATGGTCCTCGCCCAGGTGCCCAACATGAAGCTGCGGACTGAGCGCTACTGCAAGTTTATTGGCGACAGCGCCCTTTGCATAAACTGCCGGGGATATGTAAGCCCCTGTTATGCCCTGATGCACCGCCACAGCTACTACGTTTACGAGAGAAAAAAGGAAGTTTATCCGTTTTACCTGGGCAACGTGAACGAGAGCGACTTGCGGACTATCTGGACATCGGTCCCTTACGTGAATTTCCGGTGGGCGGTGAAGTACTACCGTTTTCCGTCGTGCACCGACTGCCGCTACAAGGAAGGGTGCAACCTGCCCGATTCCAACGAGATGGACTGCTGGGGAAACAGCCCGGCTTGTGCCGACTGCCTTTGGGCACGTAAAATTATCGTTTGCCCTTAATGGCGCAGGCAGATAATGGAGGAGGCGAACGTTTTGTCAGAAAAAAAAGTGCTGGTCGTTGACGATGAGCCGAGCGTGTGCAAGTTTTTCGAGCGGCTCTTGAGCAAAAAGAGAGACTTAGAGCTCTCTGTTGCTTACCAAGGCGCAAAAGCGCTGGAATTTTTGCGCGCGGCGAAATACGACCTGGCGCTGGTGGACTTAAAACTGCCGGACACATGCGGCTTGGACCTGCTGCGGGAAATCAAAAAGCTGCAGCCGGAGTGCGAAGTGATCGTTATGACCGCTTTTAGCACAACCCGCACGGCGGTAAAAGCCATCCAGTTGGGTGCCCATAATTTTTTAGAAAAACCTTTTGAAAATATAGACGAACTGGAGAAGATGATCGGCGAAGTCCTGTCTTCGGCCGGCAGCGGCGGGCAATCCGGGGCTGAGACTGCATGGGAAAAGCTGGCCGGCAGTGTGGGGCTGGTAATTGGCCGCAACCCCCAGATGCAGCGACTGGTTTCTACGGCCTATAAAATTGCCGGCAAGGACGTAAACGTGCTCATCCACGGAGAAACGGGCACCGGCAAGGAGGTTTTGGCCAGGTTTATCCACGCCGCCAGCAAGAGGTCTAATAAAAACTTCTTTGCCATCAACTGCGGGGCTTTTCCGGAAAGTTTGCTGGAAAGTGAGCTTTTCGGCCACGAAAAGGGGGCTTTTACCGGGGCCGTCAGCACCCGGCGCGGGATATTCGAACTGGCCGACGGCGGCACGCTCTTTTTAGACGAGATCGGTGAGGCCAGCCTGGCCATCCAGGTAAAACTGCTGCGCGTGCTGGAAAGCGGTGAATTTGTGCGCGTAGGCGGCGAAAAGCCCATGGTGAGCAACGTGCGCATCATTGCCGCCACCAACCGCGACTTGGAGCAGGCCATTGTAGAAAAGGCCTTCCGGGAGGATCTCTTTTACCGCCTGGACGTGGTGCGCTTAGTGCTTCCGCCGTTAAGACAGAGGCGCGAAGACATCCCCCTCCTGGCCGGCCACTTAATCGAGAAGATCGCGGCCGAAGCCGGGACCGGGGTTAAAAGCATTTCCGGTGAATGCCTCGAGGTTTTGATGAAGTACGACTGGCCGGGCAACATCCGCGAGCTGGCCAACACTTTAGAGCAGGCGCTAGCCATCTGCGACGGGGATGAAATCACGACCGCTCACCTGCCGGAAAAGGTTAAAAATTGCCGCCACTTAGGGGCTGCCGGCGAAAAAGCGGGCGTAAGGCTGTCAGCGCCTCAGGGTTTTAGCCGGGACTTTAACGGCTTTGCCGAACTCTTAAAGTTTTTTACCGCCGAATTTCCCTGGGAGGAGCTGTTTGCCGAGCAGCTTTTGGAGGCCGGCAGCCTGGCCGGCTCTTTGACTGAGCGCCTGGAGAGGGCCATGATGAGGAGGAACATTAAAGAAGAAAAACTGCCTTCCCTCCAGGATACCGAATTAAAACTGATTAACAAAGCCCTGCACTACTACGACAACAAGATATCCCTGGCCGCCAAGGCCCTGGGTGTTTCCCGCAGCACGCTCTACCGCAAAATCAAAGAGTACGGCCTGTTCAGGCAAGGCAAAACTGGGTTCCCGGCATAAAAGTACTTTGTGCCGGGTTTTTTCTGTTTATTATCCCTGTCTTAAACTTAGACAGGGTGTATTTTTTTGCACGAGATTTTCGGGGTTTTTGTCGCAAAATAAAAATTTACACTGACTTTTAGGGCTATTATCGGCTGTTGTGCCGGCTTAATTTAAAAATAAAAAGCCGGCAAGCCCAGATTTTACTGGACTCATAAAGATATTTTTTGTTTTTTTAAAATGTTCACAGCAGTGGCACACCAATTGCTTTAATGTATATACAGAAAAAATTAAATATTAAATTTTACCCAGCAAATTGGAGGTGGTAGCCAAAATTAAAAGGAATTTGCTCGGCGTTTGGCCCTTTGTATAAGTTTATTCAACTATTAATAGTAAAAGGAGGTTATACTATGGCTCTTGGCGAGCAGGTATACGGGTTTTTTATTCCAACTGTAACTTTAATGGGGATCGGTTCACACAAAAAAGTCGGAGAACAAGCCAGAGTGCTCGGCGGTAAAAAAGCTCTCATCGTTACCGATAAAGGTCTTTCTTCTCTCGGTGTCGCCGACAATATTAAAGCTTTGGTAGAAGAAGCAGGGGTTAAAGCCGTAATTTACGACGGGGCCGAGCCCAACCCCACGGACAAGAACGTTCACGACGGCCTGGAAATTTTCAAGAAAAATAATTGCGACATGATCATTTCTTTAGGCGGCGGCAGTTCCCACGACTGCGCTAAAGGTATAGGCATCCTGGCTACCAACGGCGGGAACATCCGCGATTACGAAGGTATTGATAAGTCGTCCAAACCCATGCCGCCGTTTGTTGCCGTGAACACCACGGCCGGCACGGCCAGTGAAATGACCCGCTTCTGCATCATCACCAACACCGACACCAAGGTGAAAATGGCCATCGTCGACTGGCGGGTTACTCCCAACGTGGCCATAAACGACCCGCTCTTGATGGTTGGCAAGCCGCCGGCCCTGACGGCAGCAACCGGCATGGACGCCCTGACCCATGCCGTAGAAGCTTACGTATCCACCATTGCTACCCCGGTTACCGATGCCTGCGCTTTAATGGCCATAAAGCTGATTTCCGAGAACCTGCGCAGCGCTGTGGCCAACGGCGAGAATTTGGAAGCGCGCGACAAGATGGCCTACGCCGAATACCTGGCGGGGATGGCCTTTAACAACGCCAGCCTCGGCTACGTGCACGCCATGGCGCACCAACTGGGAGGCTTTTACAACCTGCCCCACGGTGTGTGCAACGCCATTCTCCTGCCGGCAGTAGAGGAGTTCAATATGCTGGCCAACTTAAAGCGCTTTAGGGACATTGCCGTGGCTATGGGCGAAAACGTAGAGGGCCTTTCCGACCGGGAGGCAGCCGATGTGGCCATCCAGTCGATCCGCAAGCTGTCGGCGGACATCGGCATCCCCTCCGGCTTAAAAGAACTGGGCGTGAAGGAGAGCGACTTTGAAATCATGGCCAAAAACGCCATGAAGGATGCCTGCAGCTTTACTAACCCGCGCAAAGCGACGCTGGAAGACGTCATAAACATTTTCAGAAACGCCATGTAAATTTTTAAAAGGCAGTTTTTGCGGGGCTTCAGCCCCCTTTTTTTTTGCCCGCAAATAAGTAAAATAAGTTAATAAGTTAAGTGCCTGGCACCGGGGGTGGTTGGGTGGCGGTTTGCGTTATGCCTGTAAATTTTGGCGGGCGGCTGGGCTACGACCTGGCGGTGACCGGTGAGGGAGCAACTGTCCAGGATTACCTGGACGCGTTGGGTGCGGCCATTAAAAAAGTGCCTTTCTACCGGGCTAAGAACGCAGGCGGCCGCTGTTTTGGCTGCCCCTTGTGCTGTGCCGAGCGCGCTCCCTTGACTTATATAGACGTCCTGCGCTTAAAGAGTTATACGGGTTTTAGCGGCGATTTGGGCCAGTTTTTAGACCGGGCGGCCTTCATTGTGGCCAACGGCCGGGCAGTGGACATTGTCCTGCGCCGCAGGGAGGACGGCTTTTGCCTCTTTTTGGACGAGAAAAGCTTTTTGTGCACTGTCTACCCGGTGCGGCCCCTGGTCTGCCAGACTTATATTTGCGGCCCCCTTTCCCGGCGGGCGGCCAAACTAAAGGAACTGGTGGTTAATGCCGGGGAAGATGAACTCGTCCGCTGCTGGCTGACCGAAGCCTGCCGTGAGGGGAAAAGGCCCGTCCCGCACGCCGGTGTGCGCCCCCGCCCGCGCCTTTCGGATTGGGAGCCCAATGCCTTTACCGGCCGGAAAGATTACAGGGACGTGCTTTTAAGAGAGATCTGCCCGCCTGCCTTTTGGCGGGAACTTATGCTTTGACAACGCCTGCTGTACAGGCGTAGAATTATATTGTATTTTTCTTATAAGTTTTAAGGGGTGGGTGGGAGTGAGGTTTTCCACGCGGGCCCGCTACGGCCTTAGGGCTATGGTCGACTTAGCCCAGCATTACCAGCAAAATGAGCCTACTCCGCTGGCCCAAGTAGCCGAAAGGCAGGGCATTTCAGAGGGCTATTTAGAGCAGTTAATGACTTTTTTGCGCAAGGGCGGCTTGGTGCGCAGCGTGAGGGGTTCGCAGGGGGGTTATTTTTTGGTTCGCCACCCCTCAAAGATTACTGCCGGAGAGATCGTCAGGTGCCTGGAGGGCCCCCTTTCGCCGACGGACTGCGTCAGCAAGGACGAGCCGGAGGTTTGCGGGCGTTCTGAGAAGTGCGTGACCAGAGTCCTCTGGGAGAAAATAAAGAGCGCCATAGACAGCGTGCTGGACGCTACCACGTTGGAGGACTTGAGCCGGGAGGCCGGGGGGTACAGTTATAAGGCAGAAAAACAAAAGACAAGAGGCGAAGAGTGATTTTCTATTGCCGCTCTCAGAGAGTGATGCGGTCTTTGCGACGTCCCTTTTTACTGTGGGGGTTGTAAACTTCGAATTTGCCGTTAAAATTTTTAAGGTTGTACTCTACTAAGGGGGCAGATTTATTCATCCTCTCCATCTGGTCAACCCTCATCCGGGCTACGGCGTTACCGTATTCGTTTCTTTTGCGGTCCACGTGGCACTTGTGCTTGCTCATATGAATAGTATATTCACCTGGCATAAAAAAATGCGCTTTTGCACTGCACTGTTGGGAAGAAAAGAAACTAAAGTATTGTCGAAAAAGCTTTTTATGCTTATTATTTAATATGCAAGCCAAAAATATTAAATTAAAAAACTGTAAGCGGGAGGGGTAAGGATGCCGATATTCGAGTACCGCTGCCATAACTGCCAAAACGTTTTTGAAGTGATCGTGCTGCCGGGCAAAGATGCAGAACCGGTATGCAATACTTGCGGCAGCACAAGCGTAAAGAAGCTGATATCCGCTCCTTTCTTGCCCAGTTCAGTTGGTAAACCGGCTAACGACGACGGCAGCTGCTGCCGGGCAAACGGCCGCGACGAAGAGTGCGCGCCGGGTGAGGAATGCGGCTATAAGGGCCAGTGCGGCGCCGGCGCCTGCGGCAGTATATATAATAATTGAAATATTGAAATTAAGACAGTTAATGTGGTAAAGACATGGGTTTTGATTTATTTACAAAACGTGGCCGCTCTGTGACGGCCGCTTTTTGTGCGGTCATTTTGGTGTTTTTAATTGCCGGGGTGGGGCTTTGGCCGGCAGCCGGCAGCCAGCCGGTGCGCATTGTAATCGACGGCCGTGAAGTGTTTTTCGCGCTGCCGCCGTACGTGGAAAACGGCTGGACCATGGTACCGTTGCGTTTTTTTGTGGAAGGAAACGGCGGACAGGTGGAGTGGGACGGCAGTTCCAAGAGCGCTACGGCCGTTTTAAACGGCAGGTACGTGCGGGTAACAGCCGGACAAAGGGTGGCGGTGGCCAACGGCAGGGAAGAGCTTTTGCCCCTGCCGGCGGTAATCGCAAAAGACAGAATGTTTGTCCCCTTGCGCTTTTTAGCCGTTGCCCTGGGCGGCACGGTGACGTGGGATGCGCCCTCTTCAACTGCCTTTGTCCAGTTTCCGCCCGGCGGCGCGCTTTCTAGTGCGGAAAAGCTGCGCGAGGTTTCTAAAGCGGCCAGGTCGGTAGTCTTCATCAAAACTTATGACAAAAAGAACGAACTACTGGCTGTAGGCAGCGGCTTCATCACGCGCTGCAGCGGCGTGATCCTCACCAATTACCACGTCATTAGCGGTGCTTACTCCGCCGAAGCGGTAACATATGACGGCAAGTCTTTCCCGGTGAAGGGAGTCCTTGCTTACGATGCCAGCCGGGACGTGGCTGTCTTGAAGATAGACGGCCGCAACCTGCCAGTTGCCGTGTTGGGGAGTTCTTCAGAACTGGCTGACGGCGTGGAAGTAGCGGCGGTAGGGAACCCCGAAGGCTTGCAAAATGCCGTGTCTTTGGGCGTGGTGAGCAGGGCGCGGGTTAACGTTTTAGGGCAAGACTTCATCCAGTTTACTGCTCCCATTGGACCGGGCTCCAGCGGAGGGGCGCTGTTTAACTTAAAAGGAGAAGTCGTGGGCATAACCACCCTAACCCGCCGGGAAGGACAGAACATCAATTTTGCCATACCCGTTGACGAAGTAAAAGATATGGCAGCGGGCAGTGGCAAAGAAATACCCCTGCCGGTGCTGGCTTTGGAGGGCGAAAAAAAACTCTCTTTAGAAGAGCTGGCCGATATACTCTACAAGTATTACAACCGCTTTGTTTTCGGTGACGGCCAGGTGGAGTTTTACGACGTGTGGGTAAAGGAGGAACCCGGCAGCGGGTGCATTTACGTGGGGCTTTTTTTGGACAACCGCAACTACACTTCCTGGCTTAAGGCCGAGCTGGCGGGTGCCCGCCTTTTAGAGGTGGAGAACTGGTTTTTAGTAATAGCCAGCCGCGTCCGCGTTGAATACCCGGGAAGGCCGGTTGCCGGCGTAGTCCGGTTCCACGGCGTCTTTCACGGCCAGCCGCGCGGCTTTCCGCCAGAAGCGCTTTTCCCCGGCGGGGACGGCAGGTGGCTGGTAAACTTTTGCGTAGCGGAGTTTTACTACAGTGAAGGCGGGGAAATGACGATCAGCTGGCACTGATAAACGTGATGCAAAGAAAGAAGGGCTTTGCCGCTTTAGGCAGGGCCTTTTTTGCTTTTAGAGTATTGGCGGCGGCAATTATTTGTTTGTAAGAATTTTGTAAGAATAAGGAGGAGATAGGTTTTTCTCTGTCAAAAATTAAGATGGATTTAATATGGACGATTCTTACCGGTGTGCGCTGCTGCTTTGGCCTGTGACGCAAATTTTATTGTGTTGCCTCTGCGTGTAAAGCAACCCGGTGACTGGATTCTTAGTAAAAAGGTTTTTACCCGGTTCTTGCCGGGGCAGTTTTGAGCAGGAGGGAGCCCGCACATGAAAAGCCGTCCCGGGCCAGAAAGACAGCTGGTGAGGAAGCTCGCCGCTTTGCGCAGGCAGATCGCCAAGTTAAAAGACGAAAGAGAGGCTTTCCGGCGCAGGCTGAACTTTAGGGATACCGTCAAAAGTATTTCCTCCCGTTTTGTCGGTGCTGCCGACATTGACGGCGCCATAAACGACTCACTGGCTGACATAAGGGAGCTCAGCAACGCCGGGCGCGCTTATTTGTTCTGTTTTGACTGGAAACAGTCCGTCATGAATAATACCCACGAGTGGTGCGCGCCGGGACTCAGCCCGCAGATCCACAACCTGCAAAACCTTTCTATGGATATATCTCCCTGGTGGGTGGAAAAGCTGGCCAGGGATGAAGTTATACACATCTTAGATGTTTCTAAACTGCCCGCAGAAGCAGAAAATGAAAAAGAGATACTTAAAAGCCAAGACATCAAATCCCTGCTGGTTCTGCCCCTGTACGTTAAGGGTGAGCTTTTTGGGTTTATAGGCTTTGATAACGTCAAAGATACCGGGGCGTGGAGCGAGGGGGATCTGGCTCTTTTGCGCGTTTCTGCCGAAATTATCGGCAGTGCCTTTGAGCGCAAGCTGTCGGAAGAAGCTCTGCGCGCCTCAGAGGCTCAGTATCGCACCATATTTGAAAATACGGGCACTTCTATGGCTATTGTTGAAGAAGACGCTGTAATATCCCTTGTTAACTCCGAATTTGAAAAGCTGACGGGCTACTTAAAGGAAGAAATAGAGGGCGCAAAAAAATGGGCGGATTTCGTGCAGGATTACAGAGAACCGGGCGCCGCGCCTACGATTTACGAAGCCCAGCTCACCGATAGACAGGGCAGAACTAAATACCTAATCATTACCGTATCTGCGCTGCCGGGCACGCGTAAAAAAGTGGTTTCACTTTTGGATATCACTGAGAGAAAGTGCATAGAAAGGCAGCTACAGTATTTGAGTTTTCACGACACTCTCACGGGGCTTTACAACCGCGCCTACTTCGAAGAAGAGATGCGCCGCCTGGAGGATAACCGCCACCTGCCCGTCGGCATAATGGTGTGCGACGTAGACGGCTTGAAAATGATCAACGATACTTTTTGGCACGACGCCGGCGACAGGCTGCTCGTGGCTGCTGCCGGCATTATCAAGAAGTGCTTTCGCAAAAGCGATGTAGTGGCCAGGATCGGCGGCGACGAATTTGCCGTAATACTTGCCGATTGTGACAGACAAGGCCTGGAAAGGGCGTGTCTTAAGGTCAGACACGCCTTAGAAGAATACAATGCGGGCAACCCGGAATTTACTTTAAATCTATCCATGGGCTTTGCGGTTAAAGACAGTTACAACACCAGCCTGTACGAAGTATTTAAAGTAGCCGACAACAACATGTACCAGGAAAAGCTGCACCACAACCAAAGCGCCCGGAGCGCCGTGGTTCACGCCCTGATGAGAGCGCTGGCGGCCAGGGATTTCATAACCGGAGGACATGCCGAGCGCCTGGAGTGCCTGGTAATGGGCTTGGCCAGGATTGCCGGTGTGCCCGAGCACCATTTGGCCGACCTCCGCCTCTTAGCCCAGTTTCACGATATCGGCAAGGTGGGCATACCCGACAGGGTCTTGTTTAAGCCGGGCCCTTTCGATGCCGGAGAGCGCGCCGAAATGCAGCGGCACTGCTTGCTGGGTCATAGGATTGCCCTGTCCGTGCCCGATTTGGCCCCCATTGCCGACTGGATTTTAAAGCACCACGAGTGGTGGAACGGCGGGGGCTATCCCTTGGGGCTCAAAGGAGAAGAGATCCCGCTGGAATGCCGCATACTGGCCATAGCCGACGCTTATGACGCCATGACCAGAGACCGCCCCTACAAAAAGGCCGTGAGCCACGAAGAAGCTGTGGAAGAACTGAAAAGGTGCGCCGGCACCCAGTTTGACCCCCGCCTGGTGGCGAAATTTATAGAGGTGATAGAAAGAGATGCCATAAAGACCGGGATGCCGGAAGGCAGCCCAGCGATAAAAGAAAAGGAAAAGGGCTGAGCGGTAGCAGCGCAGCAAGCCGTTAGACGGAGGAAAACGCATTTACTAGCTGTTTAAGGAAGATATTTAAAAATACTGGCCGTTTTTGGCGTTTGACAGCCAAAAACGGTCCTGTTAGTATTGTTACAGAACATATGTTCGGGGCAGGGCAATGGCAGACAACCATTACTCCTGCCCCGTAATGTTTGCCTGCCGGCCCGGCTCCGCTAAAAAAGGCCGCTTTTTTAGCGCCAAAAGAGAGGAGGTGGGTTGACGTGGCCGTCACTAAAGTAGCGGGAGGTACCGTTTTGCGGCTTAAACTCCAGACCGGCGAAGGCGAAGGGGGGAGCACCGTTTACCGCCTGAGGAGCTTTTCTAACGTGAAGCCGGAGGCTTCCGACCAGGATCTCTACGACGTGGCAGAAGCCCTGGCCGGCTTGCAGGAGTACCCTCTGGGCGGCATTTTGCGCATCGATACGTCCCAGCTGGTACAGGAGTAGTGAGGCACCCATCAGCTGGAGCTGGAATGATGGTGTAAAAAATTTTAAATTACAGGAAGGGGGTGCGTGTTGGTGGCTACTACAACAGCTCAGACCCTGCGGATGGTCTTTCGCAACCAGGCCGGCAGGAATGTTACCATCAGCCTGGACAACCCACGCGATGACCTGACGGCCGCCCAAGTGCAGGAAGCCATGAACCTAGTAATTGACAGAAACGTCTTCAACAGCACCGGAGGTGACCTGGTAGCCGTACAGGACATCCGCATTATCGACAGCACGACCAATGACCTCTATGACCCGCCGTCTTAAAAGACGGTGACTGATTGAGCAAATTAGCGCTTTTTAGGACTAAAGCCGTACAGGGCTATGTAAATAAGGTTGATTTTAAAAGACTTGTGGGGAGCGTGGTGTTTTACGGAAAGCATCCTGCAGGCTGTGGGCAATGTTGGTTTTCCCATCGCCGTATCTGCCTTTTTGCTGGTGCGGTTAGAAGCCAGGCTGGCTGAACTGCAGCAGGTTATCTGGCGGCTGGCCGAATTACTGGCAGGCGGGCAGGAGCAGGAGTAGCTGCCGGGTCTTAAGCGCTGCGGCTAGCTACAGGACGCAAAAAAATTTTTTAAACCTTACCGCCCGGAAAAAAATTTGTCCCGGGCGGTTTTATGTGCTAATTTTTTTATGCCGGCGGCTGTGATAAAATGGAAGCCAGGGTATCTAAAGGCCGGCAAATGCGAGAGCTAAAAGCTCTGGCAAAAAGAGCAGCGGAGAAAGGGGAGGGCTTTTTTGCGTGTGCTGGTAACGGGCGGTGCCGGCTACATAGGCAGCCACACCGTAAAAGCGCTTGTAGAGGAAGGATACAAGGCAGTGGTGCTGGACAGCTTGCAGCGCGGCCATGCCGCCGCGGTGCGCGGGGCGGAGCTGGTGGCAGGCGACACTGGTGATAGGGAACTTTTGCGCACACTTTTTAAAGAGCGGGACATAGAAGCGGTAATGCACTTTGCTGCCAGCAGTCTCGTCGGGGAGTCAGTGGAAAAACCGGCTGATTACTATTACAATAACGTGGTCAAAGGGCTTGTCCTGCTGGACGCCATGGTGGAGTGCGGTGTGCGCTTTCTGGTTTTTTCTTCGACGGCGGCCGTTTACGGCGAGCCGGTGCGCACGCCCATTACTGAAGATCACCCCACTATGCCCACCAACCCCTACGGGGCCACCAAACTGGCTTTGGAGGGGGCCATGCGCTGGTACAGCGAGGCCTACGGTCTTCGCTTTATCTCTTTGCGCTATTTCAACGCGGCCGGCGCCGACCCCGCGGGCAGCATGGGAGAAGACCACCGGCCGGAAACTCACCTTGTACCGCTGGTGTTGAAGGCGGCCATGGGTGCAGTACCGCAGCTTACGGTTTACGGGACGGACTACCCGACCCCGGACGGGACCTGCATCCGGGATTACATCCACGTAAGCGACCTGGCCAGCGCCCACATCCTGGCTTTGGGAGCGCTGGCCAAAGGTGCGGATTCCCGCGCCTACAACCTGGGAAACGGCAGCGGCTACTCGGTGCTGGAAGTGATTAAGACGGCCGAAAAAGTTACCGGACGGCCCGTTCCCGTGCGTTATGGGCCGCGGCGTGCCGGCGATCCGGCTGTCTTGGTGGCCTGTGCCGATAAAGCCAAGGCGGAGCTGGGCTGGCGGCCCCGCTTTGCCTCGCTGGAGGAAATTGTGGAGTCGGCCTGGCTCTGGCACTCACAGCACCCGCAGGGTTACGGCTCGGTGCCAGGCACTTAACTTATTAACTTATTTTTTGCGGCGGCTGAGGGTGTATCAAACAAAAACAGTGTACCTTTTTGGGTGTTTCATTTTGGCAAGGAAGGGGGTGATTTTTTAGGGGGCGGGTTTTTATCATCCCGGAAAATCCAGGCGAATGCTTTGGCCCTCTGGAGGGCATTGAAGGTGATAAGGACAAAGGGGCCAAGTATGAGACCGTAAGCTCCTAAGAACTTGAAACCAGCGTAGAGGGCCACGAGTACGGCGAGGGGTTCAATGCCTATATTTTTACCAATCACTTTGGGTTCTATAGCGTGTTTTACTATAAGGGCGATTACAAGCAAAATACACAAGCCCGCGGCCAGGTAGTTATTACCGTGAAGAATAGCATAAATCACCCAGGGCAAAAAGATAACCCAGGGTCCGATAACCGGTATAGGAGTCAATAGCCAGCTCAATATAGTCAGCAAAATTATGTAGTTTGTTTTAAGGATGTTCAAACCAATGAAAATAATTGATGCTGTTACAGAGGCCAGTATTATTTGGGCCTTGACGTACCCCAGCAAAGCAGTGGCGATGTCTTCGGCGATCAACTTCAATTTAGGCCTGTATTCCTCCGGAATCCAGCGGGTGACTTGCTCTTTGTGTTTTGGGAGGTCCACGCTGACAAAGTAAGTAGTGATGAGCGCAATTAAGATTAAAAGCATCTGGCTGGGGAGGTCGATGATTAACTTTAGCATTTCGCCGGCGGCAAAAGAAATTTTCTGGGAAACTGTATCAATAAAAATTTCCGTGTTTTTACTTAAATAGAGGTATATTTCCGGCGGCAGGCCTTCGGTGGTCGTTTTTACCCAAGCCAGTGCGAAATCGAGCGTAGATTTTAAAGCTGCAGATATTTCCGACGTGTTGGCTAAAAGACGGAAGAGCTCTAAGGTCAGGCGGGATATGGCCAGCCAACTAAAGGCCGAAATTACGCCAACGGCAATGAGCATGGCCAGGCTGGCAGCCAGCGGTCTAGACAAGTTTAGGCGGCAGAACAGCCTTACAAGAGGCTCAATGGCTACAGCCAAAACAAGGCCTATCAAGAACGGAAGAAAATAAGGGATGATGAGCTTAAATGCTATAAAGGCTATAAGTAATGTAGCGATGAGCAGGGCAAAGTTTAGAATTAACCCCCAGTGTTTTTTGTAGAATTCGCGCATTATTTTCCTCCAGCAGTTTTTTTTAAAAGAATTGCTGGTATATTTGATTTTAAAGAACTACTTTCAGCGGGTGCGTGACAAAGAAATTATTATGCCAAATGACTAAAAATCCTGCCGGGTTTGGGTGCAATATTTTTATGCAAGCGGCAACCAATCCTATTATTGGCACAAATATTGCAAGTTAATATTAATGCGGTTGGCTTTCCGACCCGTGTAGTGTTTTTTGTGAAAAAACCCCCAACCTCTCCATAGCCCTGTTAAGGGGCATTTTTTTGTTTTAAGAAAATATTTTGTCAAAGAGGCCGTAAGAGGCTATACTTTTTATGTAAAGCAATTAACTGAGCAGGAAGTTTTGGGGGTTGGAACAGAAGTGGAAAATTTGCTCCCGCCTTGCACTGCCGCCTGCCCGGCCGGTACGGACGTGCGGGGTTACATCCAGGCCATAGCTGCCGGTGATTACCCCGCAGCTTTTGAGCTCATACGGGCGCGCAATCCTTTCCCCTCAGTCTGTGCCTGGATCTGCCCGCACCCGTGTGAAGATAGCTGCCGGCGGGGTGCAGTTGATGAGCCCCTAGCTATTAGGGGGCTAAAACGCTTTGCTGTGGAGGTCTGCGGGGCCCAGTGGCGCCCCGAACGGGTAAAGCGTCCTTCCGGCAAAAGTGTAGCCGTGGTAGGGGCGGGGCCGGCAGGGCTTACCGCGGCCTACAGGCTGGCTGGCGAAGGTCACCGGGTGGATGTCTTCGAGCGCCGGGAGGCGCCGGGGGGGCAGCTTTGGGCATCAGTTCCCGTATTCAGGCTGCCGCGGGAGGTCTTGCGCCGGGATATTGAGAAAATTGCTGCTGCCGGTGTGAAAATTAACTGCGGGGTAGAAATAGGCACAGATATTACCCTGGATTTTCTTGAGAAAAAATACGATGCCGTTGTGCTGAGCACCGGGCTGTGGGCGCCGCGGCTTCCCGCAATGGCGGGAGGCAGCTCAGAGGGTGTTTATACGGCCCTTGATTTTTTAGGGTTGGCTAACCGGGGCCAGGTTCCGGCCGGCTGCGATAGAGTGGTAGTTGTAGGCGGCGGCGATGTGGCCATGGATGCTGCACGCACGGCGCTGAGGCTAGGGGCCGAAAGGGTGCTGGTCGTCTGTCTGGAAGGGCGTGACGAGATGCCGGCCAACCCCGTGGAAGTAACTGGTGCTCTGACGGAAGGCGCTGAACTTTTGACCGGCTACGGACCGGTGAAAGTGATAGTGGATGCCGGCAAGGTTACCGGCTTAATCGTGCAAAAGGTGAAGTATGTTTTTGACCGGGAGGGAAGGTTTAACCCCATTTTTGAAGCCGGCCGCTTAAAAACTCTTACCTGTGATACAGTAGTGCTGGCAACCGGTCAGGGGCCGGAAGCGGGCTTTTTGCGGGCCAGCGGCCTGGAAGTAGACGAAAGGGGCTACCCGCGCCTTTGGGGCCATAAGGCTGCCGGCGCGGCGCGCACGTTTGTCTGCGGTGAGCTGGCCTGCGGCCCAGGTGCGGCGGTAGCCGCCGTGGCCAGCGGGCAGCGCGCTGCTGCCGAGGTGTTGTCTTTCTTGGCTGGCACATCACCTCCATACATGCCGCGGGAAATTAAAACCGTAGGCCCTCTGCCGCCAGATGTGGCCAGTTCAGTGCCGCGCCGGCAGCGCGTGGAGCCACCGGTGCTGCCGCCGGCAGAGCGCGTGAAAACATTTTTGCCGTACGAGAGGGGACTGGGGGAAGAAGAGGCCTTTTTAGAGGCCAGCCGCTGCTTGCAGTGCGGCATGGGGGCAGAGGTGGACGCTGCCAAGTGCGTTGCTTGTTTAACCTGCGTCCGTTTGTGTCCTTACGGTGTACCGGCAGTCAAAGAGCGGGCTCATATACCGGCCGAAAGCTGTCAGGCCTGCGGTACTTGCGCTGCCGCCTGCCCGGCCAAGGCCATCACCATGCGTTCCCTGGACAGTTCAGTGCTGCAGGAAGCTCTGGACAGTGTCCTCCTAAAAGGTGCTGTAGTAGTGTTTGCCTGCCGTGACCTGTGCTTTAAGCCCCTCAACTGGTACCCGCAGGGGCCGGGCGGTGTAAGGGTGCACTTTGTGTGCCTGCCGTCGGCTGCATCACTTCACCCCGAGTGGATTTTGCGCGCCTTTGAAGGCGGTGCTTTGGCTGTAGTGGTGCTGGCCTGCGGGCCAGACTGCCGGTGCGGCGGCAACGGGAAGTTTTTGTCCAAGGCAATAGGAAGGATTAAGAAGCTGTTAGCCCAGGCCGGCCTGCCGCCTGAGAGTATTGCGCTTATGGAAGCGAGGAGCGGGGAGAAAGCAAGTGTGCTGCTGGAAAGCTATTTGCGGAGCCTTCAATTAAAGTAAAAAGTGTTTGCGTGCCAAAAAACCGGCGCCGTGCCGGTTTTTTGGCTTTGGCGCGTTATATCCAATTTAACTTTTTGAACACCCACAGCATGAGGCTCGGGATTAAGAGAAGCCCTGCTGTTATGACCAGTGTTGAGGCGGCGCTTTCCTGGTAAGGCAAGGGTACGTTCATGCCGAAATAGCCGGTGATAAAGGTAATGGGCATGAAAATGGTAGATATGACGGTCAGGACACGGATAGTCTCGTTGGTCTGCACGCTGATCAACGAGTAGTAGGTGGCAAGGGAGGCGTCTACCAGGTCACGGTAGCTCTCAATGGCATCAGTAATACGCTCCATGTGGTCCACTAGATCGAGAAAATAAGGCTTGATCTCTTCCCGGATATCAAAATAAGGGTGTCCCCCGGCGTTGATGCTGGCAAATATCCTCCTCTGCGGGAGGATGGCCCTGCGGATGGCCAAAATAGTCCGTTTTAAGGTCATGAACTCCTCGTTGATCTCCTTGGTGGGTTGTCCGTAAATTTCGTCTTCTAGTTCGTCAATGCGCACGCCAATACGGTCTAAGATGGGAAAAATTTCGTCGGTATTGCCGTCGATGATCGAGTAAAGAAAAAACTCCATCCCTTTATTCATGTACTGGGGGCTCTGCAGGCTCACCTTGGCCATGCGGCCGAGGACCGGCAGGGGGTGACTGTGCACGGTAACCACGTAGTTGGGCCCCAAAAAGACGTTGAGCTGGACGAGGATAATTTCTTCTTCGGATTCTTCTTCGTAGCGCAGGGCGTGCATGACGTAAAAGTAATAGTCCTCGTAATTGTCCAGCTTGGCGCGCGGGCTGTAGCTCAAGCAGTCTTCTACGGCCAGCGGGTGGAAATCGAATATTCTGGCCACATACTTGATTTCCTGTTCGGTGAACGTAAACAGGTCCACCCAGAGCAGGTCCTCTTCACTCTTTAAGTATATGTCTTTTTTTTCCAGATCAATGTCGTGGTACATGCGGCCGTCACTGTGGCTGTAAAAGTACGTTTTAATCATCTTCTGCACCCCATTTATGCCAGTAGTGCGGACAAAAGACCGGAAATGTAGCGGGTTTGCCTTTTCTTTATTTATTTATTTATTTATTTCTTATTTATTTTCTTATTTACTTCTTATTTTGCTAAAGTAAAAAATAAAAAAACCTCCAAACACCAACAAGAAGGTTTTTTAAGAATAGCAAGACATAACCTTCTTCACTCGTCGGAGCTTTGGCACGTACACAGCTAGGGAAATTCCTTCCCAGCCACATTAGGTAAAACCTTAAGCCGGTAGTACCTGTTGACCCGTGGGCGTCTCTCGACATTTCCGGGCAGTGGCATCTGTCTGTGCAGGAGCCTCACCTAACGAAGAAAATATTTAATTTTCTACTCCCAGGATATTTTATTAACAGTAACCTGTCAACACAATTAAAACAATTTTTAATTTCTAAAGCGGGTTAAAAACCGCACTCTTTAATAAATTCTTCCAGCACAGCGATGTCTTCGTCTGTAATTCGTGCGGGAGAAGACCTTTCTAAAAGGAGCCTCCCTTCGATTAAAACCAGCCTTTCGCTCTCCCGCCGTGCACTCTCAGTATTCCCTTTGCGCCGGTGAAAGTCGATAAGTTCCAGGCACTGGCGGCGGTCAAAGAGCAAAAACGGCAGCCGCTCGCCTCCCGCCTCCTCTTCTGCGTTCCACTTGGCGCGGTAGATATCCAGCACGCCGGCTTCAGCGGCAATGCGGTGGGCAGCGCGGCACAGGGGTTCATCTCCGGCTCCCCCCGTGTATTCTCCTGCCAGTATCTCTAAGACGGCTGATACGGGCAGGCTGTTCTTGGCCTGGGGCTTCTCTTTTGGCTCGCAGTCCGGGGCAGGGTTAATAGCTGTTGTTTCTAGTGCTTTGGCTTGGGGCAGGCCGCCTGCATCTTTTTGTTTTTTTAGATTTCTCTTGCGCCTTACAGTCACCGCCTAACCACCTCTTTTAAGAATACTGGCTGTTTGTATAAATTATTTGCTAATTTTTGTTTTAATTATTTACGCTGGAACCATCAAAACTCCTCCTGCACGTGCAGCGGTGTTTTTTGGTAGAATTTATGAAAAAAGGAGGATAGATTTAAAAAAGTCTAAAAAACAGGCTATCCAGCTTTGTTTTTAAAGAAACGGCCATTGAAATTGCATTAAAGTCAATTATAATTTAGCTCAATCGATATGTTAGTAAAAGTAAATAGTTGCTTTGCCCAAAAAGCATAATATTGTTGCAAAAAGATTACAGGAGAGGCCGGGGTCAGTCTTTGCGGTTTTTTAAATGTTTAAAGAATGGTAATATAATGCCCTTTAACGGTGATGTGCCCAGGAGATTTGTGCTGCGCTTCTCGCCGCCGCAAGTGCTTGTTTTTGGTTTTTTGAGCCTCATTTTTACGGGGGCGATTCTCCTCACCCTGCCGGCAGCCGTTAAACCGGGGCAGCAGGTGAATTTTCTTACCTCACTTTTTACGGCCACTTCGGCTGTCTGCGTTACCGGCCTGACGGTGGTGGATACCGCGGGCCACTGGTCTACTTTTGGCCAAGCGGTCATCCTTTCCCTAATCCAGGTTGGCGGTTTGGGTTTTATGACTATGGCCACCTTTTTTGCCATGCTGCTGGGCAGGAGGATCGGCTTGCGCCAGAGGCTCATCATGCAGGAGTCGTTAAACCAGACCAACGTGGCCGGGATTGTCAGGCTGGCCAAGTACGTGCTCATTTTTACTTTTTCCGTAGAGATGTTTTTTGCTGCTGTGCTCGCCGTGCGCTGGTCGGCCGACCTGGGCTGGCAAAAAAGTATTTGGTACGGCATTTTTCACGCGGTGTCGGCGTTTAATAACGCCGGCTTTGACCTTTTTGGCAACTATAGAAGCCTTACCGGCTATGTGGAAGACGTTACAGTAAACACCTGTGTTACTGCTTTAATTATTCTAGGCGGGCTGGGCTTTAGTGTGGTGGTGGAGCTTATCCAATACTTTAAAGGAACGCGCCGCTACCTCACCTTGCACACCAAACTGGTCCTTTTAGTAACCGGTTTTTTGATTATAGGCGGCACAGCCCTCATCTTCGCGCTGGAAAAGCAGAACGCCCTGTTAAATTTAAGCACCAAGGGAAAATTTTTGGCGTCTTTTTTTCAAGCGGTGACGCCGCGCACAGCCGGCTTTAACACCCTCGATATTGCGTATTTGCGCCCGGCAACCCAGTTCCTGCTTATCCTCCTCATGTTTGTTGGGGCTTCTCCCGGTTCTACCGGCGGCGGGGTTAAGACGACCACACTGGGTATCCTGGCCGCTTTTGTGTGGTCATTTGCCAGGGGCCGGGCGGATGTAGAGGTTTTCCGCCGCCGCCTGGCAAGAGAGCAGATTTACAAGGCTGTTACTATCATTTGCATATCGCTTCTTCTGGTCGTGACCGTTTCCTTTTTATTGTCTATAACCGAAAGCGCGAGTTTTTTAGCGGTTCTTTTTGAAACCGTTTCGGCGTTTGGCACTGTGGGCTTAAGTACGGGGCTGACACCCCAGCTTTCAGTGCCCGGCAGAATTTTGATTGCCGCAACCATGTTTTTGGGCCGCGTAGGGCCTCTCACGGTAGCTTTTGCTGCAGCCCAGGTCAGGAGCAGGGCTTCCCTGCGCTACCCGGAAGAAAAAATTATGGTCGGTTGATTTTAGATTTTTTTCATACGGTATACAGTATGATATTATTCAGAATACACTTACAATTTAAAAACATAAATAACATTATGAACTTTTTGCACTTATTTTTTTTGTTATGCTATAATAAACTCAATATTTTAACTGATATCTTTTGTAAGGCAAATTAAGGTAGCATATAGGTATAATTTTGCCTAAAAAGTACCTGCCTAAGAGCATAACTTAAATTAAGTTTTTGGAATTTTTATAATAGTTATAATAGTTATATTAAAAAGAAAAATTTAATAAAATTAGTTTAATATAAACATGCATATATGTTATTACCCGCGCCAAAGCGGGCAAAGCGCGCTGGATTGTGGGGGTTTTTGTTTTTTTAAGGCACCGACATGTTTTTTTTAAAAAAGCTAGTTAATAAAAAGGCTAGTTAAAAGGGGGTGAGTCAAAAAAGAGTAGTGAGAAATAATTTATTTCTTTATTTGCCAGCCAGTTAAATTCTAAGTGATAAGGAGGTTTTGGGGTGAAGAGATTTAAGTGGCAGTTGCTGGCGGTGTGCCTTTTGGTGCTGGCAGTGGCTGTGCTGGTGTGCGGCTGCGGCCAGAAGGCCACTTCCAAGGATACCATTAAGATTGGTGTTATCCTGCCCTTGACGGGCAGCGAGGCCATGTTCGGGGCCATGGAGAAAAACTCCTTTGAAATGGCCTACGAAGAACTGAAAGCGGCAGGCAAGACCACTTTTGGCGGAAAAGAGATCCAGCTCATCTTTGAGGACGACCAGGGCAAGCAAGACGTGGCTAAGTCTGCGGCCGAAAAATTGGTCAACCAGGATAAGGTGGTCATGCTCACCGGCGGTTACAGCAGCGCCTGCACCAACGTTATTGCCGGGTCTGCCCAGACCATGAATATTCCCTTCCTGATCGTTACCGGTTCTGCCGACGATATCACCAAAAAGGGCTGGCAGTGGGTGTTCCGGGGGACGGCAGCACCGGCCAGCAAGTACACCGGGGCTCTTTGGGACATGATCGATAACGTGATCAAGCCCCAGCGCGTGGCCCTCATTTATGAAAACACCGATTTCGGAACCTCTTCGGCCAAGGGCTTCCGCAGCGAGTGCCAGAAGAGGGGCCTTAACTTGGTGTTCGACCAGGCTTATGAGTCGGGCGCCATTGACTTTAAGCCCATGCTGGCCAACATGCGCAATGCCAACCCTGACATGATCTTTGCCGTTTCTTACGTGATGGACGCCGCGCTCATCGTTAAGCAGATGAAGGAACTGGACTTTAACACCAAGCTGTTCGTGGGCGGCGGTGCCGGCTACACCATGCCGGAATTTAAAGAAAACGCCGGCGATGCCTCCGAGTACGTGGCCTCCACCACCCTGTGGGTGCCCAACGTCAGCTGGCCGGGAGCAGCCGACTACTTCAATAAATACAAGCAGAAGTACGGCAAAGAGCCCGACTACCACGGCGCACAGGCTTACGCCACCATGTACATCATCGCCGATGCTTTGAGCCGGGCCAAGGAAATCAACCCGGCGGGCATCCAAAAGGCCCTAAAGGAAACTGACATAATGACAATAATGGGCCCCATTAAGTTTGAAGACTGGGAGGGCTACACTAACCAAAACAAGCCCACCACTTACGTTGTGCAGTGGCAAAAAGGCCGCCTGGAAGTGATCTGGCCGGAGGTAGCCAAGTCTGCACCTTACGTGTACCCCGTGCCCAAGTGGCGTGAGCGCTAGCTGGCAAGCCAGAGTCCTCAAGCGCAGCGCTTTTGAATTTGGTCAGCCGGCGGGAAACCAGAAAAAATTTTCTTAATTTCCCGCCGGCCCTTAAATAACTGCGGCAGCTTTTTTTGCAAAACCGGGGAGGTTGACGTAATTAATGGTCTTGTTTGGACAGACAGTCATCTGCGGTATACTGCTCGGCGGCATGTACGCACTCATTGCCATAGGCATGACCCTAATTATGGGCGTAATGAACATCATCAATCTGGCGCACGGCTCTTTAGTGATGGTGGGTATGTACATTACCTACATCTGTTTTACCCAATTTGGACTCGATCCTTACATTGGGATGTTCATTGCCATGCCGGCCCTGTTCTTTTTGGGCTGCCTTATCCAGAGGTACATGATCAACCGCCTGGTAGAGGTGGATTCTATCCTGCCGGAAAACCAGGTACTGCTCACCGTGGGTATCATGCTCGTCCTTACCGAGATAGCCAGGCTAATTTTTAAGTCCGACTACCGTTCGGTTGCTACCAGTTATTCCTCCAAAACTGTCTTCTTAGGGGACATGTCTATCAGTGTGCCGATGGTAGCCGGTTTTATTATTGCCGTGCTGCTGACCGTCCTCTTGCACCTTTTTTTAACCAGGACGGATTTGGGCAAGTCCATCAGGGCTACGGCCCAGGACCGCGACGCGGCTACCTATATGGGTATTAACTCCTCCAAAATTACCATGATAACCTTTGGCATCGGCTCGGCCCTGGCGGCGGCGGGCGGGGCGCTGCTCTTGCCAATTTTCTACCTTTTCCCCGACATCGGCCACCTCTTTACGGCCAAGTCGTTTATTATTACCATCCTGGGCGGAATGGGCAGCACTATGGGGGCTGCCGTGGGAGGGGTAGTGCTCGGTATGGCCGAGTCGCTGGGCGCTACTTATATCTCCATGGGTTACAAGGATGCCGTCGGCCTGGTCATTTTTATTCTCGTCCTCCTCTTCCTGCCCGGAGGCTTTAGGAGTTTATTGAAGAGGTGAGGTAATAAGTGAACAACGTAAACAAACTCCTGCACGTCGTCCTGATCGCCGCCGCTTTCGCATTGCCGCTGGTTATTAAAGCCCCCTACCAGCTCCACATTCTCATTCTTATCTTGATATGGGCCATCATGGGGACAGCGTGGAACCTCTTGGGCGGTTACTGCGGGCAGGTTTCCTTTGGCCACGCCGCCTTCTTTGGCTTGGGGGCTTATGCAGCCGGGCTGTTGAAGTTTCACTGGGGGATCTCGCCTTGGTGGGGAATGTTGCTGGGGCCCGTCGTGGCGGCAGTAGCTGCCCTGCCCATCGGCCTCATCTGCTTTAGGCTGCGCGGTCCGTACTTTGCCCTGGCCATGCTGGCCACAGGTGAAATTTTCCGGCTGGTTTTTATTAACCAGGCTTCTTTTACCAACGGGGCCAGGGGTATACTCATCATGCCGGAAATCACCGGCAAGATGTTTTATTACTATTTAGGCTTGTTGCTTCTCCTCTTAACTGTGCTGGTCACCTACTTAATCGTGCACTCCAAGCCCGGCTACTACATGGTGGCAATCAGGGAGGACCAGGACGCGGCTCTTTCCCTGGGTATACCCGTAACCCTGTACAAAAATTTGGCCCTTATCCCCAGCGCCTTTTTTACCGGCTTGGCGGGAGCCTTTTACATGAATTACGTGGCCTTTATCGACCCCAATATTGTGTTTAGCCTGTCCAACGTGTCGGTCATGGTGATCCTGGTAGTCATGATGGGCGGTGTGGCTACCATCTGGGGCCCGACTGTGGGGGCGGCCATTTACATCTTCTTGAGCGAGTACTTCCGTGCCACTCTGGGTTCGGCCAACGTGCTGGTCTTCGGCATCCTCGTCTGCCTGATCATCATGTTTATGCCCAACGGAATTGTCGGGGAATTAAACCTGTTACGGCAGGTAGCAGCAAGGCGCAAAGAGCGCCTGCAGGGGGGTGTGTCCGGTTGAGTTTTTTTGAAGTCAAGGGGGTAACGAAAAAATTTGGCGGGCTGACCGCCGTTAACAACTTGTCTTTTTCCGTGGAAAAGGGTGAGATTTTCGGCATTATCGGCCCCAACGGCTCGGGCAAGACGACGGTGTTTAACCTGATCAGCCGTTTTTTCCCGCTCACGGCCGGTGAGATTTATTTTAAGGGCCAGCGGATTGACCAGCTGCCTCCTCAAAAAATCTGCGAAATCGGTATCGGCAGAACCTTTCAGGTGGTTAAGCCGCTGCGGCGCATGACCGTGCTGGAAAACGTCATGGCAGGCGCCTTCTTGCGCACCAGCAGGGTGGCGGCGGCCAGGCAAAAGGCGGAAGAAATCATTGCCTTTTGCGGGCTGGAAAAGTACCGTGACCGGGAAGCAAGAGGACTGCCCATCCCCTTGCGCAAGAGGCTGGAGATTGCCCGGGCTCTGGCTACCGGTCCGGAGCTCCTGCTCTTAGATGAAACCTGCGCCGGCTTAAACCCCAAAGAGTCGGAGGTGGCCATCGAACTCATCCGCAAGATCCGGGACAGCGGAGTAACCATTATCATCATCGAGCACATTATGAAGGTCATCATGGGTATTTCCGACCGCATTCTGGCCATCAACTTCGGCAAGGAGATCACCCTGGGCAAGCCCCAGGAAGTGGCGAGCCACCCCGAAGTTATTAAGGCTTATTTGGGTGATGCTTATGCTTAGAGTGAGCGGTATTGACGTGGGCTACAAGGACATCCAGGTTTTGTGGGACGTTTCCTTTGAGGTTAACGAGGGTGAACTGGTGGTGCTTTTGGGCGCCAACGGCGCCGGCAAGACCACTACCTTAAACGCTATTTCCGGCCTTCTGCCGCTTAAAAAAGGCAGCATTGAATTTATGGGGCGCGATATATCGAAGCTGCCCGGCCACAAAATAGCCGCTTTGGGCATCGTGCACGTGCCGGAAGGCAGGCGCCTCTTTCCGGAGATGACGGTGCGAGAAAATTTAGAAGTGGGATCACTTTTGCCGGAGGCCAAGGCCAGGAGAAAAGAAACCATGAGAAAGGTGTTCGACCTCTTTCCCATCCTGGAGGAAAAGCAGAACGACCCGGCGGGCACGCTTTCCGGCGGGCAGCAGCAAATGCTGGCTTTAGGGCGCGGGCTCATGGGCCTGCCCAAGCTGATGATCTTGGACGAGCCTTCTTTGGGGCTGGCCCCGGTGCTGGTCAAGCAGATCTTTGAAAAAATTCAGGAGATCAACCGGGAAGGGACTACGGTGCTTCTGGTAGAGCAGAATGTTATGCAGTCATTGAGAATATGCAACCGCGCCTATGTTTTAGAAAACGGAAGGGTTACCTTGCAGGGGCGGGGGGACGAACTTCTCAACGATCCTCACGTCAAAGAGGCCTACCTGGGTATTTAAGAGTGCGGCAGCCGGCTTTTTGTGCTAAAGCGGTTTTGCACAAACTTGGCGCGGCCCTCTGGATGGGGCCGCGCCCGTTTTTGCGCAGCTGGCCGGTGTTTTGGGCAGCGTTAAGCTTTGGCTTTTTCGTCCAGGCGGGCTACGAAAACCAGGACTTTAGCCACGGCCTCGTACAGGCGCGGCGGGATCTCCACCCCAATGCCTAAATCGTACAGGGTTTTGGCCAGTTCACTGTCCTGGTAGAGGGGCACCCCTTCCTTGCGGGCGATTTCCATGATTTTTTGGGCCATCCTGCCCGTGCCGGCCGCTACTACCACCGGGGCGCTGTCGCGGCCTGCCTCATAGCGCAGGGCGGCGGCCACATCACGTCGCATATCTTTCACTTTAACCCACCTCTAATAACCTACCTCTAAACGCGGTGGTCGAGCAGGTGCCTTTCAAACTTGGGAAGGATTTCAGCGGCCAGCAGTCCCAGTTCTGAGCGCCGGCAGCTGGACAGAGAAACGGTGGAGAAGCCGGATGATAGCAGCTCTTCTCTTAGGAGGGAGAAGTTTTCGCGCAACGTGCGGTTGGCCTCCTCGCTTTCCGTAAAACAATTGACAAAGAGACCGCTGTCCCGCAGAGTAAGCCCGAACCACAAAGTGCCCAGGTTCTCGGTAACAAGGCATAAGAAAACAGTTGGCGCAACCGGCGCGCTGTTGCTGCCCGCGGGCTTTTCTTGGGGAAAGCGGGCGTAAAAACGGGCATCCGGGTAGAGTTCCGAGCGCAGGGGTAGGGGTACAAAGGCCGGGTTTTCAACGGCAGGGGCGGTATGCTGTTCGGGTTGGGGCAGCACGCCGCGCTCTTTTCCTTCCAGCGGTGTTACCAGCGCTTTTTGCACCGGCTCGCCCGGACCGCGCACCTTGCCCACCCCTTCGGCCCGGGGGGGCGGAGCAACCCTGGAGCCGGCTTGGGTAGCCAGCTCCAGGAGCAAGTTGGCAAGGCCGCTGATGTTCACGGTTATTTCCCCCTTGTAAGGGATAAGGGCTTTAAAGTTTACCGTTTTTGTGCTTGCGGCTTGGTCTGTGTACCGTAAATTATACCATAAAAAAAATTAAGCAATATATTGTACTGTTTTTTGCAATTCAAGAAAGGTTTTTCAATTTTTTAGAGAAAACTTACACTAAGAATCATTGATTTCTGGCATTAGACCGGAGGACTGGGAGCTAAACGAATGGAACTGCTGGGTTTATTTGTCACCGCCTTTTTAGTAGGTTTTTCCGGAGCGGTGATGCCGGGGCCGCTTTTGACGGTTACCGTTGGGGAGAGTGTAAGGCGCGGTTTTTGGGCAGGGCCGCTTTTGAGTTTGGGCCATGCCCTTTTGGAGCTGGCCTTGGTAGCGGCTTTGGCTATGGGTCTGGCCGCCTTTTTTACCGGCGGGGTTTTAAGGTTAACCGGGGCGCTGGGGGGCATTATTTTGGCCTGGATGGGGTGGGGTATGGCCAAGGAGGCTCGGGCAGGCCGGGTTTCGCTTTCACTTTCTGTAACGCCGGAAAATCTCAAAAGCAGAAGGCTGCACCCGGTGCTGGCCGGCGCCCTGGTGAGCATCTCCAACCCGTACTGGACGCTGTGGTGGGCTACAGTGGGGCTGGGGTACATAACCTATTCCCTGCAGTGGGGCAGTACCGGGCTTGCTTTTTTCTTCAGCGGTCACGTCCTCGCCGATTTTGTCTGGTACGGGCTGGTAGCGGCGGCCTGTGCCGGCGGCAGGAAAGTTTTCAGCGACGCTACTTACCGGGCGCTAATTGCTATTTGCGGGGTGTTTCTCATTTTTTTGGGCGGCTATTTCATTTTTTGGGCAGCGGGCGCGTAGAAGGGCGGGATGGGCGGAAAAATTTATTTAATGGGAAAATTTTATTTACGACAACAAAAAGCCAAGAAAGGGGGAAAATTTGCCGTGTCAGTAGTCTTGTGCGCTGTTTTGCCCCACCCCCCCGTAGCCGTGCCGGAAGTGGGGGGCGGGGATGCCGAAGTAGTGGAGAGAACGCAAAATGCCATGCTGGAGGTGGGCCGGCGGATTTTACAAAGCGGTGCCCAGACGTGCGTGATCATATCCCCGCACGCCCCGGTATTTCAGGAAATTGTGGGGATTAACGAAAACCCGAAGCTTTACGGCGATTTGAGCAGGTTTCTGGCTTCCAGCGTGCGCTTTGAGGCCGAAAATGACCTAGAGCTGGCAGAGGAGATTAGGGATCAGGCCAGTGCCCTGGGTTTGGACGCCATTGGCCTTGACGACCGGGCCGGCAGGCGCTTTGGTGTGAGCACAGAACTCGACCACGGAGTGACCGTGCCCCTTTACTTCCTGCAAAAAGCCGGTGTGCGCCTGCCCTTGGTGTGCGTTTCCATGATGTTTGCCCCGCCGCCGAGGCTGTACCTCTTTGGTGTGGCCGTGCGGAAAGCGGCAGAGGTGCTGGGGAAAAAAGTGGCGTTGATTGCCAGCGGTGACCTTTCTCACTGCCTTATACCAGGTGCGCCCGCAGGTTACAGCCCGCGCGGGGCCGAGTTCGACCGGGAGCTGGCGCGCCTTTTAGCGGTTCCCGATGCCGGTGCCATAATGCGGATGGACCCCGCACTGGTGGAAGAGGCCGGTGAATGCGGTTACCGCTCGATTGTCATGATGCTGGGGGCGCTGGACGGTATGGACGTGGAGGCCGAGGTGCTCTCTTACGAGGGGCCTTTCGGCGTGGGCTACCTTGTGGCTTCTTTTAAACCGCTAAGGGAAAATCCAGAGCGCTCGCTCTTAAAAAAATTAGAAGAAAAAAAGCGTGCTGAGACCCAAAAACGCCGGGAGAAAGAGAGCTTTTTGGTGCGCCTGGCTAGAGAGACGCTGGAGAGAAAAGTGCGGGGCCTCCCGCCGCCGGATGTAGGCGAGGTGCCGGAAGAGTTTAAGAGAAGGGCCGGTGTCTTTGTTTCCATCAAGAAGCACGGGAGCCTGCGCGGCTGCATCGGCACGGTGGAGCCGACCAAGGACAGCATTGTGGAAGAAGTAATGGCCAACGCCCTAAGTGCGGGCCTCGATGACCCGCGCTTTTGGCCGGTGGGCGAGGAAGAACTGGATGACCTGGAATACTCCGTGGACGTGCTCGGCAAGCCCGAACCGGTATCCGGCCTGCACGAGCTCAACCCCAAGGAATACGGGGTAATCGTCAGCTCCGGCTGGCGCAAAGGGCTTTTGCTCCCCGATTTAGAAGGAGTGGAGACGGCCGAGGAACAGGTAGAAATTGCCCGCCGCAAGGCCGGCATACCTGTGGGCGAGCCGGTGCGCCTGGAGAGGTTTCGGGTGGTGAGGTATAAGTGAGCGGGCACAGGGGTTATCAAAGAGAAGCCGTGCACTGGCGCCAACTGGACGGCGGGGCGGTGCAGTGCCTGCTCTGCCCGCACCGCTGCCGGGTAGCGGCGGGCAAGGCCGGCCTTTGCCGGGCCAGGGTTAATGAAGGCGGGAGGCTTTACGCCGCCAACTACGGGCAGGTCACCTCCTGTGCCCTCGACCCCATAGAGAAAAAACCTCTCTACCACTTTTACCCCGGCTCGCACATCCTCTCCTACGGCACGTGGGGCTGCAATTTGCGCTGTGTTTTTTGCCAGAACTGGACCATTGCCCACGGCAGCCCGCCGGCAGAGGAGATGACGCCGCGCCAGGCGGTAGACATGGCCCTGGAGGTAGCCGGCGGGAGCCGTTTTAACGTGGGGATTGCCTATACGTACTCTGAACCCCTCGTCTGGTATGAATTTGTTTTAGACACGGCCCGGCTGGCGCGGCAGGAGGGGCTTAAAAACGTCCTGGTCACCAACGGCTACGTCAACGAAGAGCCGCTCTTAGAACTTTTGCCCTACATTGACGCCATGAACATCGACGTGAAAAGCTTTTCCGGCGAGTACTACCGGGAAATGTGCCGGGGCAGCCTGGAGCCCGTTTTGGAGACGGTAGAGCTTGCTTCTCGCCATTGTCACGTGGAGGTCACTGCGCTTTTGGTCACGGGCAAAAACGACTCAGCTGAAGAAATAAGCTGGCTGGTGGACTGGCTGGCCGGCCTGGACCCGGAAATCCCTTTACACTTTTCCCGCTATTTTCCTTCGTTCGAACTCAACCTGCCGCCCACGCCTGTTGACACGCTCCTGCAGGCCAAAGAGATAGCCTCTAAAAAGCTTTCTTACGTTTATCTCGGCAACGTCCCCCAGCTTGACGCCGGCAGCACGTACTGCCCGGGCTGCCGCGAGGAGCTGATTTCCAGAATCGGCTATTACACTCGCCTTACGGGGTTAGAAGACGGAAAGTGCTCTACTTGTGGTAGAAAAGTGAAGGTTGTTTATTAGTGGCTTTAGCTAGACATAATTCAAAGTTACCCAGCTTTTTACTGGGTGAGCTCTAGCTGACAACGGAGTAAAATAAAGCCCTTGTTTTTTGCTTTTTTATGGAAACAAGGGCTTTTTAGTTTGATTAAAAACTTTTTAGATAAATTTGTAAATGTTTTTGATGCAAAAATAATTTCTGATGGTTTTAAAAATTTTAACAAAATTGTAGCCTGTTATACAGCCAGATTTAGCCTCTTGTGATATTTTCAACTTAGTAGGTTTAACGTTCACTTAGCGTCTGGTAACTCAGTTGGGTGGGTAGTAGCATAAAGTTTTTTAGCGAGGAGGTGAAAAACTGTGATAAGCTTTCTTGCCTTTGTCTTGGGGTTGGCAGCGGCTTTGTTAACATTCTGGCTGGTGGGTATTTCTAAGAAGAGTGAAAGTGCTTTTAAGTGGTACATGTGGGTACTTGTTGCTGTTTGGTACTTGTGGACTGTTGCCGGCATCTCGTTTGTTGTTGTAAACGTGATGGGCAAGCATGCCAAGGCAGCCACGACCGGTGCGTTTATTTTCTTTATCATTTCTATTATTGCAGCCGTTTTGCTGGCACGTTTTCTGGGCCTGTTTGGTTCTCCCAAGAAGGCCGGCGGTCAGTACAGTGGTTAGATGCGGCGTAATGTGTATTTTTCTTTAAAGGGAGGGAAAGAGAAATGCTTACCGAAAAACAAAAGGACGAGCAGTATTCTAAATTCCGGCTGACCAGGCGCAGTTTTTTAAAGGCGGGCACGGCCATGGCCACTTTGGCGGGGCTTTTCAGCGTGATGAATAAAAAGCACATAGCGGAAGCGGCGGCCAGTAAAGTCTTAAGCAAAGAAAAGTCGGAATATAATTGCGCTGGGATAAGGTACCGGGAGGTCAACGACAACTGGCTGGGGACTTCCAGGATAACCAGGCCCATCGAGCGAACAAGTGAGTACGATATGGGGTTTTACCTGGCGGCCCGCGGTTTGCTGGGCGAAGAGGCAAAGCGGGGCGTTTTGAGGTTTATCCCCAAGCATCCGCTGGGTGGGGCCATCAGTTCCATGCGCAAATTTATCGCCGTTCCTGACGCGGTGGACGGCCCACCCTCACCGAACAAGCTGCCCATCCCCGACCCCGAGCGCATGTCGAAACACATCAAGGAGACGGCCCTCTTTTTACACGCCGACGAAGTGGGGATCGGTGTGATGCCGAAGTACGCCTGGTACACCTACCAGGCGCCGCCGATATCTCAGGTTCTATATGAGGGAACTGCTAAACTAGAAGACTTAAAGCCTGTTAAAAACGACCACCCGTATGTAATTGTGATACTTGTTGATCAAAACTTAAAGACCATGCTCGGCTCTACCGGTTACGACGGTATAAGCGGTTCTATGAGCATGAATTCTTACCTGTTCTCTGGGCTCATCGCTTGCACGCTGGCTGCCTACATCCGCAATTTGGGCTATTCGGCCAGGGCCCACCACTGCGCCAACTACCAGGTGATCATCCCGCCCACGATTATTTCCGCCGGTTTAGGTGAAATGAGCAGGACCGGCGAGTGTGCCCTGCACCCGCGTCTTGGCTTTAGACATAAAGCGGCAGCGGTAACGACTGACCTGCCCCTGCTGCCGGATAAGCCAATTGACTTTGGTCTTGCGGAGTTTTGCTCCAAGTGCAAAAAGTGCGCTGAGCAGTGCCCGAACCAGGCCATCAGCCACGACAGGGACCAGACCGAGTACCACAAAGGTTACTACAAGTGGGTAGGCGACTTTAAAAAGTGCACTATCTTCCGGGTCACCAACAGCGAAGGTTCTTCCTGCGGGCGCTGCATGAAAGTCTGCCCCTGGAACAGCAAGGAAGCTTCCTGGGTGCACAATGTTGGAACGTGGGCTGCCTCTAGGTCGAGCCTGGCGGCTAAATTACTAAAGGACATCGATGACATGTTTGGGTACGGGACTGAGGTCGTCCAGGAGTACCGCTGGTGGCTGGAGTGGCCTGAACTCTACAAATAAGTTATAATTTAATTAACTAGGTTGAACTGCAGTTTTTTAGTGAGGATTATATTACGGTAAATCAAGGTGGTTTTTTCGAAAAAGAGAACGGCAGTCAGCTTGTAAGGGTGCTTGGCGGGCCGCCTTTATTGGGCGGCCCCGGCCCTTAGCAATATATTGACGGAGGTCATTTACATGCAGAATAAAATACTGCCGTTGCCGTGGATTCAGCCACCTGTAAGCCAGAAGTGGGGGGAATTTTTTAAAGCGAGGGGCAAGTTGTCTGTTTTTGTCAGGGGTTCATTCATTGTTTTAGAGGGAGAAATTGTCAACTGCATGTTTTACTTGGAGCGGGGTTTGGCCAAGTACACGGTGAGCTGCAGTTACGGCGACAGCCGGGCAGTTGGTCTCATTTTGCCTGGAAGGCTATTTGGGGAAGGGCCTGTCGTGCACGGTAAGCCGAGCGGCCTTTCGGTTACTGCCATTGAGGATTGTCACGTTTACTGTCTTTCGCGGGAAGAAGTTGTCAAAGCGATAAGTGAGATGCCTGAGCTGGCTCTGGAGATCATCTGCAATGTCACCTATAAGCTGAAAATGCTCTTAAAGTGCTACAGCGCGGTCGCCTTCTTTACAGCAGAAGAGAGAATGGCGAATTTTTATTATTCACTTGTCCTGGCCAGGGATGTACAAGATGATAATGGCTGGTACGAACTGGCCAACAACTTGTCGCACGAGCAGGTGGGCGAGATAATAGGTGCCAACAGGGTTACGGTCTGCAGAATTTTTAATAACTGGAAAAAAGAGGGCAAGGCAAAAAATAAAAATGGCCGGCTGTATATCCACCGGGATTTGTTCGAAAGCCTGCCAGAGTGCATTTAAAGGGGCCAAAGTGTTTTTTAGGAAGTTGAGGATAATGAAGAAAAAGTTGCTGATTGGAGCATCTGTTGCCCTGCTGGTAGCGGCTTGGATTTATTCTTACTTTTCGGCAGGCAGAGACGTAGCCGGCTACCTTTGGGTTATGCTGCCGCAAGCCAATAGGTTTGAGAAAGTGAGTAGCGAACCACTCGTTTTTAAAGCATTGGACGCATCGGGGGAGAGCCTCGGCTGTGTGGCATTTGGTCAAGCCAACGGGTACGGTGGCCCGCTGATCCTGGCGGTACTCGTGGATAATGACGGGAAAGTGTCCAGGGTGGAAGTTGTAGAAAACAAAGAGACACCAGTGTATCTGGCCAGGATACTGCGCTCGCGGTTTATGGAGCAATTTAAAAATAAGCCTCTATCGGCCAGTTTTCGGGTGGGCGAAGATCTGGATGCAATTTCCGGCGCTACGGTTTCTTCCCGGGCTATAGCCGACGCGGTCCGCGTAGCGGCCCACAGCGCAGGGCGCCGTTATTTTAACCTGGACATCAGGGAAAAGCAGGAAAGCTGGCACTTTGGAGTAAAAGAGGCGTCGGCTGCGCTGCTTTTCGTTTTAGCTGCCGCGGCGGCATTGTTTTGGAAAAATCCCAAGGCCCGCTTTCCACTGCTGTGTGTCAGTGTAGCCGTTTTAGGTTTTTGGCTGAACAGCCCCCTTTCCCTCTCGTTTCTCTCGGGTGCACTTCTAGGGTACTTTCCTCCAATTCGTCAGAACACGCTGTGGTACATTGTTGTGGTAGGCGGTGTAGGTCTTGCGCTTTTTTCCGGGCGGAACATCTACTGCTACTGGCTGTGTCCGTTTGGAGGCGTGCAGGAAATTGTCAACCGGGCCAGTGGTTTAAGGCTGGGTGCGGGCGGTCTGGACAGGAAGCTCCGGCTCACTAGAAACATCCTCCTTTGGGCTGGACTCATGCTGGTTTTTATCTTCCGCAATCCGGCGCTCGGCAGTTTTGAGCCTTTTAGCACCCTGTTTGGCATGAAAGGCACGGGTGCGGCTTGGCTACAGCTTTTCCTAATCCTGGTGGCTGCGATTTTTGTTTTGCGTTTCTGGTGTGGTCGTTTTTGCCCGGTCGGGGCGGCTTTAGACATCTGTGCTGGGGTGGCCTCAAGCGCAAGGGATCTGTTGAAAAAGACCGCAGGAAAAGGTGTCAATGCCAAGACTTCCGAGGGGGAGGCCGGTAGTTAAAATGGAGCAAGAAAAAGGCGCAGGGAGTGTGGTTTTTGTTTTTCTGTTTTTTTTCGCCACTCTGGTAAGTACTTGCTTGCTCATCTGGCAGAATGTAAAGGAGTTTACTAGGTGACTCCCGGCGGAAAAAAGAAGAGAATGACCTTTTTCTTTCGGCCTGTCCTGCTGTGGATGGCCTTGATTTTTTCGCTAACCCTCCTTTGCCTTCCTGCTGGGGGCTGCGGGATTGGTAAAGGGCAGGTCGAGTGCCGGGAGGATGCAGTCTTAATGGATACTTTGGTTTCCATTAAGGCTTATGGGGAGGGTGCTTCTGCCGCCGTCGGGGAGGCTATGGAAATGATCCGGAAGATGGATTCCCTCTTCGACCGCTACAGGGAGGGAAGCGACGTCTGGCGGGTTAACGAAATGGCCGGTGTGGGGCCCGTTTTGGTAGACGATTTGACCTTTCAGCTGGTAGAGGAGGGCCTTTTCTACGGTGAGCTGACCGGCGGGGCGCTGGACATAACGGTAGGCCCGCTGGTGGACCTGTGGCAAATCGGGAGAGAGGGGAATGACGGGGGGATACCAACACCTAATGAAATCGAAAAGAGGCTCAGCACGGTGGGCTACTGGAAGGTCGTGCTGGACGGCAACAAAAGAACAGTATTCCTGCCGGAAAAGGGCATGAGCCTGGACCTGGGTGCGGTAGCCAAGGGGTTTGCTTCCCGGCGGGCGGCAGAGCTCTTGCGCGAGCGGGGAGTAAGATCGGCTTCAATAGCCGTGGGTGGAAATGTTTATGCCCTGGGCGCGAGGCCGGACGGCAAACCCTGGCAAGTGGGGGTAAAAGACCCCTGGTCGAAGGACCGCCTGGTGGCTAAGCTAAAGGTGACTGGCCGGGCTGTGGATACCGCCGGCGGGTACGAGCGATTTCTGGAGGTTGGAGGTCTTAGGTTTTCCCACATTATCGATCCCCGGTGCGGTCAACCAGCCTCCAAAGTGGTCTCGGCAACTGTGGTGGCGGATGATCCCGTGCGGGCGGACGCCCTGGCCACTGCCGTCTGCGTGCTCGGCGGTGAAGATGGCCTGGCCCTTTTAGATTCGCTGCCGGACGCGGCGGGCCTCATTATCACCGGCGATGGAAAAGTTCTTTTAAGTTCCCGTTTTTCCGCCCTGTTAGAGGATGTTCAGCTGTCCGGCGGGAGGTGATGTCGGGTTGAATTATCTTGCCTGCAGGGGGCCGGCATTTTACGGTGTGTTTACTGGCCTGGCCCTGGCCCTCCACGTTCTGGAAGGGGCGGTGCTGCCGTCTTTGGGCCCGCCCGGCGCCAAGCTGGGCCTGGCCAATCTAGTCACCTTGCTGATCCTGGATTTCTCTGGGCTGCGGGCAGCCTTGGGTGTGACCCTGCTCAGGGTCCTCTTGGGAACCGTTTTGGGCGGCACTTTTCTCGCCGTGGGGTTTTGGATGAGCTTGGCCGGAGGGCTGGGCAGCACCTTATTAATGGGATCGGTGCTGCACTTGTGCCGGGGTGCCGACCTGCGCTTATTAGGGGCGGCGGGCGCTGTAACACATAACGCCTGCCAGCTGGCAGTGGCCTGCTTTTTTTACGGCCCAGGGGCTCTCTACTACCTGCCGGCGCTGGTTCTTTTTGCCCTGCCGGCCGGGTTTTTTACCGGCACCGTAGCGCGGAAATCAAGGTCTTACGCTGGCTTTTTGACTACTGGAGTGGGGGGTGGGGCCGGGTGGCAAAGGCGGTGAGGGCAAACGCAATTCTCCTGGGGGTCCTCTTCCTGCTGGCGGCGGGTAGTGCTTTTTTTGTTTTGCACCAGCCTACCGGGGCGGCCAGGGGACAGCTCCTTTGGGAGATCAAGGTGGACGGAAAACTCTATGCGGAGGGTGTGCTTTCGGGGGCGGATGGCTACCGGGAGGTAGAGGTGCCGGCAAGGAGGGGCGGGACTGTGAAAGTGGTGGTTTGCGGAGGTTCTGTGTCCATCCCGCCGCTGCCGAAAGATATATGTCCACTTGGCATATGTAGCTCAATGGGCCCTATTTCCAAGCCGGGCCAGTGCATGATCTGCCTACCTAACAGGATTATAGTGAGGATAAAAGAAAGTGGCGGCAGTTAGGCATACTTTTTCTTTTTTGCTAGATATTATGCTAAAATGGTGGTTAGTAAAGGAAGGGGTGCTGTTTTGAATGGCGAGAGTTTGTACAGGTCAGTACGGTTTTTACTACCCAAACGTCAGTTCCAGCCGGCCACGATATCTTAGGTACGGAACTCGTTGCTACTCACCTTGCACCTTATGCTGCGAAAATTGAGTGGTAGTAGGCGAGTTTCTGGGGCTCGGGAGGGTTTGCCTAAATATGAAAAATTCAACATGACATTGCTGGCCGTTAACAGTTCTTAACTTTATAAAAGAAAATGCTCTTTTTGCGGGCGGAAGATAAGAGTGGTGTGCTAGCGCGGCTGGCCGAAAGGCCAGCCTTTTGGCCAGAGGGCGGGGAATTAAAAACGTGCGGTTTTAACTGTTTTAATCCTTAAGGAAGCTGTTGGGTGAATTTTACTGAATATTGTGATATTATGTTTAGTAAGAAATACAAATTAAGAAATACAAATAAAGAAATAAGCGGTTTTCTGCTCAAAAGGGTTTAGGCGCAGGTACCGCTCGTTTTGGGAAAGGGGAATTGTGGTTATGTACCCCCACCGGGTAGTTTTTGCTGAGCCGCGCCTGCCGGAGCCTATAACCCGTTTAAGGGAGCTGGCGCGCGATTTTTGGTTTACGTGGAAGGCAGGAGGCATAGAGCTGTTCCGGGTAATAAATCCTGTTCTTTGGCGGGAGGCAGGGCACAACCCGGTAAAGTTTTTGGTTTTGGCCGGAGAAGACGAACTCAAAGCGGCGGCGGAAGACGAAAGCTACCTAGCTTTTTACCGCAGCATTATCGAGCAGTACGACAGCTACATGGCCAGTAAAACCTGGTTTTCCCAGAAGTACCCTCAGTACGACCGGCACACAGTGGCGTATTTTTCCGCTGAATTCGGCCTGCATGAGTCCCACCCCATTTACTCCGGCGGTCTTGGTCTTTTGGCCGGCGACTACTGCAAGTCAGCCAGCGACTTGGGGCTGCCGTTTGTAGCTGTGGGTATCCTGTACAAGCACGGCTACTTTACCCAGCGGATTGGACCCGACGGCCGACAGGAAGCCGTTTACCCGTACTTAAACTTTTTTGAGCTGCCGGTGACCAGGGTGGCCGGCCCAAGCGGCGGCCAGCTATTGATACCCGTTGAAATCGGCGACCGCACGGTTTGCGTCCAGCTGTGGAAGGCCAAGGTGGGCAGGATAAACCTCTACCTCTTGGACGCCGACACGCCCGCCAACCGGCCGGAAGACCGCTGCTTAACGGGGACCCTCTACACCGGCGATGTGCCCTGCCGGCTGGGGCAGGAAATCCTGCTCGGTATCGGGGGCGTTAGGGCGTTGCGCGCTTTGGGCATAAACCCGTCGGTCTGGCACATCAATGAGGGCCACCCCGCTTTTTTGGTCCTGGAGAGGATGCGCGAACTGGTTAAAAGCGGCTACCCGCTGGCCACGGCCCGGGAGATCGTGCGGGCCTCTACTGTCTTCACTACCCACACGCCGGTGCCGGCCGGCCACGACGTCTTCGACATGGAACTGGTGGCCGCCCATATCGCTCCGTACGCAGCAGAAATGGGAGTTGATGTGGGCGAGCTATTGGAGTTCGGCAGGGACTGCTTGAACATAAAGGGCTTTAACATGACGCTTTTGGCTATAAACAACTCTTACCTGGCCAATGGGGTGAGCAGGCTGCACGCTCAAGTCAGCAAAAAACTGTTTTACTGCCATTTTGGGAGCTTGCACCCAGAAGAAGTGCCAGTTGTGGCCATAACCAACGGTGTGCATACTCAAACCTGGCTGGCACCGGAACTGCAAGAACTCTTCGGCCGGTACTTGGGCAAAAACTGGCTTGACCAGCTGGATAATCCTAAGGTGTGGGAGCGGGTGAGGCAGATTCCCGACGAGGAACTCTGGAGGGTGCACCAGGCCTTAAAAGAGAGGATGATCGCTTTTGTGCGCACCTCTTTAAAGAACCAGCGCCGGCGCAACCAGGAGCCGGTGTGGAAGCTGGCTGAAGTGGAAGAGTACCTCGATTCCGATCACCTCACCATTGGTTTTGCCCGCCGCTTTGCCACCTACAAGAGGGCCACCCTGCTCTTTAGGGAAAAAAAGAGGCTTTCTAATTTGGTGAACAACCCCAAGCGGCCGGTACGCTTTATCTTTGCCGGCAAGGCCCACCCGGCGGACATCGCCGGTCAGGAGATGCTCAGGCAAATTAACAATATATCTCAAGAGCCCGAATTTGCCGGCAAAGTCATTTTCTTGGAGAATTACGATATCCACATGGCCCGCCACCTCCTGCAAGGGGTGGATGTCTGGCTCAATACCCCGCGCCGGCCGCTGGAGGCGTGCGGCACGAGCGGCCAGAAAGCGGCCATTAATGGAGTGGTCAACTTGAGCACATTGGACGGTTGGTGGCCGGAGGCTTACAACGGCAAAAACGGCTTTGCGGTAGGGACAGAAGCAGAGTACAGCGATGAGGAAGCGCAGGACCGCGACGACTGCCACTCCCTCTTTGCCGTCTTAGAAGATGAAATCATCCCCCTCTTTTACCGGCGTGAGGCCGGTGTGCCGAGGGACTGGGTCAAGCTGATGAAGGAGTCCATCTGCACCATAGCGCCCGTTTTTAACACCCACCGCATGCTCAAAAATTACACGGAACTTTTTTACCTGCCGGCGCTGGAGAGATACCTGAGCTTTGCGCGCGACGGCGCGCAGCTGGCTCACCGGGTAGCCGCCATCAAGACAGAGCTGAAAAGAAACTGGCCTTACGTGTCTTTTGTTTCTATCGAAACTAATGCCACGCCGGAGATGGAGGCGGGGGGTGTGCTGGAGGTGGCGGCAGTGGTGAGGTTAGGACCGGTTAAACCGGATGAAGTAGTGGTAGAGCTGGTGCTGGGTGAGATTTCCAGCGAGGGCTTAAAAAATATCAGCTTCTCCCCGCTGGAACCTCGGGAGGCAGTTGGAGGAGACGCTTACCGCTTTTACGGGGGTATAACACTGCCCAAGGGCACATTGGGTTATACCGTGCGGGTAAGGCCGGCCGGAACTGAATTCCCCTACCAGGAGCTACCCCTCGCCACCTGGGCGCCGCCCTTTTAATGTATTTAAATTAGCAGTTAACTGACCGAGGAGGTGCAAGGTATTAGTTTATGCCGGCAAACCTTACACCCCAATACTACGAGGCCGAGGAGGCCTACCGCCGGGCGACAACCGTTGAGGAAAAGATTGCTGCCTTGGAAGAGATGCTGGCCGTCATTCCCAAACACAAGGGAACAGAAAAAATGCAGGCCGATATCAAAAGGCGGATATCCAAGCTCAAAGAGGAAGGCCAGAAAAAGACCAAGGCAGGGCGCAGCGACCCCTTTTTTGTGGAAAGACAAGGGGCAGGCCAGGTCTGCCTGCTGGGCTTTCCCAATACGGGCAAATCGGCCCTCCTATCCGCCTTGACCCGTGCCAAACCCAAAGTAGCCGATTACCCTTTTACCACCACTGTGCCCCTGGCGGGTATGATGCCTTATGAAAACATCTTCATCCAGCTGGTAGACACGCCGCCCGTGACCGAAGAGGCCGTGCCGCCGGGGCTGGCCGGCACTCTGCGCAACGCCGACGCCATCCTGGTGCTGGTGGACGCATCATCTGAGGACTGCCTCGACCAGCTGCAGTTCTGTCTTAATTTTTTGCGCGAGCGGCGCATCGTGAGGGGTGATGCGCCGCCGGGCACTCGGGCCGTTCCCCCGGAGAAGGTTTTAGTGCTGGCCGCCCGCGCCGACCTGCCCGCGTCAAAAGAGAACCTGGAAGTTTTGCGCGAGTTTGCCCCGCCGGGCAGTGATATTTTGCCCGTTTCGGCTGTGACCGGTCTTGGCTTGGAGGCACTGCGCCAAAAAATTTTTGATCTTTTAGGGATTGTCCGCATTTACACCAAGGCCCCGGGCAAAGAGCCGGACCGTAGTGCTCCCTTTATCCTGAAAAAGGGGAGCACGGTAGTGGACTTAGCGGCGGCCATCCACCGCGACCTGCCTAGACTGATGAAAGGGGCCAGGGTTTGGGGCTCTTCTCGCTTTGGCGGCCAGGCGGTCACGCGTGATTACGTGCTGGCCGACGGGGACACGGTGGAGATCTTGAGGTAGGCCGGTAAGACGGGCAAAAGGGCAGGGCAGGCCGGTTTAAAGAGGTTTGCTCTAGGGTGCAAAAAGTGCTGTTTTGCCCGTTATTACGCCGGTCCCACCACAGAAAAAGTGTGGCCGCACCACTCTCGGGTTTCCCGGAATAAATCTTCCAGAAGCAGGCGGTAGGCGGCGCCGGCCACGGCCTTTAACTGCTCGGAGGCGGTGAGTTTATCACCGCTCCGGTAAGCTTCCCAGTCCGGCGGGCAAAACTCGCCCTCCAGCCGGCTGGCGACCAAAAAGCTTACTTCTTCCCCCTTTAAAATTTGCCACTTGTAAATATCCATAAGGCCGTCGGGCAGTTTTGGGGTGCGCCGGCCGGTGAAGAGGATGACGAGCAGGGCTGGGCAGAGCGATTCCGCTTCCCGCCAAAAGTCCCCTTTTTCCTGCTCACCCTCAGGCCAGAACATGACATCGGGCCGCGGCGGGAGCTCACCGCCGGCTTTTTCGCCGGCTTCAACAACTGAAAAGCCGCTGTCTTGCCAAGGCATGCTGTAGTCTTTAAGGCAGGGAGCGGCGGGGATGTAAACCAAAAACCGTTTCAAAGGCGTTCCCTCCTCTTTTTTTGTATTTAATCGAGCAGGGAGTCGATTTCCTTCAAACCCTCCAGCGCGCCGCAGGGGAGCGAGATGTGCGGGGGAGCGATAAAGGGCTCGCGGGGGTTAATCCGGACGGCCGTTGTGTTGGGCGAGCGGCCCAGTTGCTCGGTAAGCCGGCGGATAGTGGGCACTGCTGTGCCGGCCCCTATTTCTATAACCACCATCTTGGACTTGCGGTGCCGGTTTAAAAAATCGTAAAACTTTTTTTCCTGGGCGTCGGTGCGGTCGCTTATCCAGGAAAAGTCACCGAACATGAGGATGTTGGGGCGGGCCGTTGCCCCGCAGTATTGGCAGCGCGGCACGTATTCAGCCCGCATGGTGGAGGTATCAACGGGTATCTCTTCTGTGTTTTCCCAGATGGCGTCCGAGCAGGGCGTGAGGCACTGCAGGTAGTGGATGGAGCCGTGCACTTCCAACACCTTTTCTTCAGCAAAGCCAGCCTTTTGGAAGTGCCCGTCCACGTTGGAGGTGGCTGCGAAGTAGTCCAGGCCGAAGCGCTCGGCCCAGGAGAGCAGGAGGTTAAACCCCTCGTGGGGCACAGTTTTCCGGTAAAGGCTGAGCCGGTGGCCATAAAAGCCCCAGCCGAAGGCCGGGTCGCGGGCGAAGTGGATGGGGTTGGCTGCCTGAACGAAGCTAATACCCAGCCGCTCGTAAGGCGGGTAGGCCTTCCAAAAACCTTTGTCGCCCCTGAAGTCCGGCAGTCCCGAGTCGACCCCCATGCCCGCTCCGGCCGTGATCACGAGGGCTTCTGCACTTCTTACGGCGCCGGCCGCCCGTTCAAATTCTTTTTTGAGATCTCGGATATTCACGCGTGACCTCTCCTCGTGCACTGTGCTTTAGGCAAATTTTCATCTTTATTTAAATTAAAATATATGCTTTTGTGGCTGGGTTTTCAATTGTAAAAATTAAGCCGGCAGGAATAAACACATATTTCGTTTCTGGCCTATTGACATAACTGCTGCCCGTGCTGTAGACTTACTGTGAGCTAAAGCTTCCTTGAAATCGGTCCTGAGAGGCCGGTAAGGGTACATAATCTCAGTAAATAATGCAGACTGCTGTGCCTTTGTACCGGCGCGGCAGTTTTTTTGTGCGCTATTTTTCGGATCTGAAAAGATATGTTGCGGTAAAAGCCACCTTTAAAGGGCGGTCCCGTGAGGCCGAAAAGGGGGCACCGGCAAGTGTTCTCGTTTTAAGCCTCACTTTCCGCCGTGAACCGGAGGGGTGAGGCTTTTGGATTATTGAGCGGGAAACCTTTATTAAAGCCGGGAGCAGGCGGGGCGGCTCCCAGCTGCCGGGTACAAGTTTAAGAGGCGGCGGTTGACGACTGTTCCGGGGTTAATATAAAACAAAGTTTTCCTATCTCGCGCGGAGGTGTTTTTATGCAGGCGGTACTGGCGTTGGAAGACGGGACTGTGTTTTGCGGCAAGGCTTTTGGCGCAAGCGGGGAAAGGTGGGGGGAGGTGGTCTTCAACACCGGCATGACCGGCTACCAGGAGGTGATCACTGATCCCTCTTACTGCGGCCAGATCGTGGTCATGACCTACCCCCTGATCGGCAATTACGGTATAACTTTGGAAGACTTTGAATCGAAGAGGGCCTACATCCGCGGCCTGGTAGTAAAAGAGGAGTGCCAGAAGCCGAGCAACTGGCGCCTCGTAGAAACCCTGGACAGCTTCTTGAAAAAAGAAAACGTGATTGGACTTTTCGGGGTGGATACGCGGGCCTTGACAAGGCACCTCCGCCGTTTTGGCACCATGCGCGGCGTGATCAGCACGAGAGCAGCCGATGAAAGGGCGCTCGTCGAAAAGGCCAAGAGCTGCCCGCGCCTGATAGACGAGGATCTGGTGCCGGAAGTGGCGACCGCAGAAGTCCTTATTTACCCGGGCGGCCGCCGGCGGGTGGTGCTGGTGGACTTTGGCGCCAAGTTAAACATTATTCGCTGTCTTTTGGAGCGGGACTGCGAGGTTGTTGTCGTGCCCCCGTTCTATAAAGCCAAAGACATCATGTCCTTACAACCCAAAGGGGTGGTGCTGTCCAACGGTCCTGGCGATCCGGTAAATGTCCCCTACGCCGTTGAAACGGTGAAAGAATTGGTGGGTAAGGTGCCCCTTTTCGGCATCTGCCTCGGCCACCAGATCCTCGGCCTGGCTTTGGGGGCAAAAACTTACAAGATGAAGTTCGGCCACCGGGGGGCCAATCACCCGGTAAAAGATCTGGAAACCGGCCGGGTGTATATTTCGTCTCATAACCACGGCTTTTCCATCGATGAAGACTCTATGAGGGGACTGGACATTTACGTTTCGCACCGCAATTTAAACGACGGTACGGTAGAAGGAATAAAACACCGCTACCTGCCCGTTTTTTCGGTTCAGTACCACCCGGAGGCTTCGCCTGGACCGAGGGATTCTGAGTACATCTTTGACCAGTTTGTGGCCATGATGGACCGGGAGGGGGAGTAGTATGCCGGTCAGAAAAGGACTAAAGAAAGTAATGGTTATTGGCTCCGGTCCCATCATTATTGGTCAGGCCGCCGAGTTCGACTACGCCGGCACGCAGGCCTGCCGCGCCCTCAAGGAAGAGGGCATGGAGGTAGTGCTGATTAACTCCAACCCGGCCACCATTATGACCGACGCCAACATGGCCGACCGGGTATACATTGAACCACTCACGCCGGAATTTGTGACCAGGGTGATTCAAAGGGAAAAACCGGACGGGCTCTTGCCCACCTTGGGCGGCCAGGTAGGGTTGAACATGGCCTACCAGCTGGCCGAGTCCGGTGTTTTAGACCGCGAAGGCGTTATGCTCCTGGGAACACCGCTTCAGGCCATTAAAAGGGCCGAGGACCGGGAGATGTTCAGGGAGATGATGCTGGCCATAGGTGAGCCCATCCCGGAGAGCGCCATCGTTTCCACATTGGAGGAGGCCGAGGATTTTGCTGCCAGAACCGGCCTTCCCCTGATTATCCGGCCGGCGTACACTTTGGGGGGTACGGGCGGCGGCATTGCCTATACAATGGATGAACTGCGCGCCATTGCCGCCAGGGGCCTAAAGCACAGCATCATCAGCCAAATCCTGCTGGAGCGCTGCGTGGCGGGCTGGAAGGAAATCGAGTACGAGGTTATGAGGGACGGCGCCGACAACTGCATTACTGTCTGCAACATGGAAAACATCGACCCCATGGGCATTCACACCGGTGACAGCATCGTGGTTGCTCCTACCCAGACCTTGAGCGACAAAGAGCACCACATGCTGAGGGACGCCTCTTTAAAGATCATCCGCGCCTTGGGCATTGAGGGGGGCTGCAACATCCAGTTTGCCCTCGACCCTCAGAGCTTCCAGTATTACGTCATTGAGGTAAACCCGCGCGTTTCGCGCTCTTCTGCGCTGGCTTCCAAGGCCACCGGCTATCCCATTGCCAAGGTAGCCGCCAAAATTGCCATTGGTCTGACCCTGGACGAAATTAAGAACGCCGTTACCGGCAAGACTTACGCCTGCTTTGAGCCAGCCCTGGACTACGTGGTGATTAAGTACCCGCGCTGGCCCTTCGATAAGTTTTCCCGCGGCGACCGCACCTTGGGCACCCAGATGAAGGCCACCGGCGAAGTAATGGCTATTGGCCGCACCTTTGAAAGTGCGCTCCTTAAAGCAGTGCGCTCTTTGGAGATTGGACTAGACCACTTAGAACTGCCCGGCGCCGGAAATATTCCCGACCGGGAATTGGAGCTCCGGCTTAAAAACCCCGACGACGAGCGCCTCTTCCTGGTGGCCGAAGCGCTGCGCCGGGGGATGGGAAAAGAAAAGATATACGAGCTTACCAAGATTGACCGTTTCTTTATTGATAAAATCTTGGATATAGTAAATCTGGAAAAGAAAATAAGTTCCTGTGCCGGCGGGTGTATACCGGCGGATCTTTTGCAAAAAGCCAAAGAGGCCGGCTTTTCCGACGCATGCCTGGCCAGGCTTACCGGCAGGGATCCCTTGGAAATCAGGAGCACAAGAAAAGCTCACGGCATTGTTCCGGCCTACAAGATGGTGGATACCTGTGCGGCCGAGTTTGAGGCCGAAACCCCCTACTACTACTCTTCGTACGACGCAGAAGACGAGGTGTCGGCCACCCCCCGCAAGAAAGTGCTGGTTTTAGGGGCGGGGCCCATCCGCATCGGCCAGGGTATCGAGTTTGATTACTGCTCCGTTCACTCGGTGTGGGCATTGAAGGAAGCCGGCTACGAGGCCGTCATTATTAACAACAACCCCGAAACGGTGAGCACGGATTTCGACACTGCCGACAGGCTGTACTTTGAGCCCCTGGTTTTGGAGGACGTGTTGAACGTCGTGGAGTGTGAGAAACCTGAGGGGGTAATTGTACAGTTCGGCGGCCAGACGGCCATTAACCTGGCTAAGCCGCTGGCCAGGGCCGGAGTGAAAATTCTCGGCACAAGTGTGGACGATATAGACCGGGCAGAGGACCGGGAGAGGTTTGACCGCCTGCTGCTGGAACTCGGCATCCCCAAGCCGCCCGGGCGCACCGCCTTTTCGGTGGAGGAAGCTTTGGGCATTGCCGCCGAGATCGGCTTTCCGGTTCTGGTGCGGCCGTCGTACGTGCTCGGCGGGCGGGCTATGGAGATAGTTTACAACAACGAAGAACTTTTGGACTACATGGCCAGCGCCGTAAAAGTGGCGCCGGAGTATCCCGTGCTGGTCGACAAATACCTTTACGGTAAGGAACTGGAGGTAGATGCCATAAGCGACGGGGCAGATGTTCTCATCCCCGGCATCATGGAGCACGTGGAGAGGGCGGGGGTGCACTCCGGCGACAGCACCGCGGTCTGCCCGCCGCGCACGCTGGGGCCGGAGGTCCAAAAAGCAGTGGTCGAGTACACTGAGCGCCTGGCCAGGGCTCTGTCAGTGCGGGGCCTGCTCAACATCCAGTACGTTCTGCACAACGGGCAGATTTACGTCCTGGAAGTAAACCCGCGCTCCAGCCGCACCGTCCCCTACTTAAGTAAAATTACCGGTATTCCTATGGTAAACCTGGCCACGAAAATCATAATGGGCAAAACCTTAAAAGAACTGGGGTACAAGGGCGGCCTTTGCCCGCCGGGCGAGTACATTGGGGTTAAAGCGCCGGTGTTTTCCTTCTCCAAGCTCTACCAGGTGGATATTTCCCTCGGGCCGGAGATGAAGTCCACCGGTGAAGTGATGGGGGTGGACAAGGACTTTAGGGTGGCCCTCTACAAGGCCCTGGTGGCGGCGGGCAGCATGTTCCCCCGGGAGGGAGTCGTGCTGGCCACCATTGCCGACCGCGATAAAGAAGAAGCCCTTCCGGTAATCAGGGCGCTGGCGGGATTGGGTTACCGCATCTGTGCTACCGCGGGCACGGCGGCTGCCCTGCGGGCCGCCGGTATTCCCGTGGAGCAGGTTAAGAAAGTGCACGAAGGCTCACCGCACATTGTGGATTTGATCCGGGCGGGCAAGATCAACATGGTCATAAACACTCTCACCAAGGGCAAGGAGCCCGAACGGGACGGCTTTAGGATCCGCCGGGCGGCCGTGGAATACGGCGTGCCGTGCCTCACTTCTCTGGACACCGCCAAGGCCGTCCTGGATGTCCTGGCTGCCACGCGTCAAAAAGAAGACTTTGGGGTTACCGCCCTGCAAGAGTACCTGTAAGAGGGCATGGGTACCGCCCATATGTAAGCACGAGGTGTTTTTTTGCCTTCCGCTTAGGTGCTGGGCCTTCAAGGAAAGTGCCTTTTTAGGCTTAGGTTTTCCTCTCTATACTAACTAAAAGGGACTCTGTAGCTTGTCCTCTCTGTGCGGCTTTTTTAGGGGTTACTAACTGTCAACTAATTTGCTGTACTATCCTTGGTGATTGTAAGAAATGCCGAAATACCAAAAGCAACGCTTATACCGGACCGCCGAAGCCTCGG
>CAZLAK010000001.1:0-118169 GCA_964557545.1 uncultured Pelotomaculum sp. | reverse complement strand
AATCGTGTCATCCCGACCAGGCAGACCCCCGGAAGCCTTGAAATCCGGGGGTTTTTAATTACATAATGTAAAATACTAGCCGTTTTTTTAAAAATTCTAGAAGGATTGCCGGCTACCGGTGTAAAATTTAGCTGAAAATAGAATTAGGTAGAAAGCGGGGTGACCGAAAATTTCCAGCACATTTAACGGCGGGCCCCCTTCCGGCGTTTCCCCGGGAATAAGACCGGTGATTTCATTAAAAGACATTAAAGCTGGCTTCGCATACAACGGACTGCTGGTAGTAAAGGAGAGTTCGGTAAGACTAACCCGCAACCAGAGCACATACTTGCACCTCGTACTCACAGACGGCAGCAGAACGGTAAGGGCTAAGAAGTGGGACTATTGCGGCGTCCCGTACAAAAAGGGCACAGTCGTTGTTGTGAGCGGCACGGCCGAGGAGTATAATGGTTCCCTAGACCTAACAGTAGCAGATATTCGCCAAGCATACGAACATGAGTACACAGCCGGCCAGTTCCTCCCCGTCCACCCGGACAGAGACTCTCTGTGGAAGAGACTTGTTGAGCACGTTGAGAGCATTAAAGACGGAAGCCTAAGAGAATTCCTCCAAAAAGACGTTTTTGGCAGCAGTTATGTCCGCGAGCGTTTTTTGTCAGCTCCCGCCGCTTCAACCCACCACCATGCCTTCATTGGCGGCCTGCTCTGCCACACGGTCAGTGTAACTGATATGTGCTTCGGTTTAGCGTGCAGAAGAGATGTCGACCGGGATATGCTCTTAGCTGGTGCGCTGGTCCACGATATCGGTAAAATAGAAGCTTACGACTGGTCCGGCGCCTTGATAAAGAGAACCGACCGCGGCGAACTCCACGACCATATTATCCTCGGAGTGATGCTTCTCAGCAAATTGTACACCCTGTCGTCCTGCAGCCTTGCCAGAAACCGCTTCGACCTCCTCCTGCACATGGTTGTAAGCCACCACGGGACAAAGGAAAAGGGCAGCCCTGTAGAGCCGCGTACGGCCGAGGCCGAAATACTGCATTATGCCGACGAGTTGGACGCCACGCTAGACAAAGTAGCGACGGCCAGGGAGGGCATGGAAGACGGCGAGGTTTGGACGGAAAGGATCTACGGCAGGCAGCGCAGGTATTACATATGTTCCGCGGAAAAACAGTCCCACGGGGGAACTGGGATTTTAAAGGAAAACTCCTGCAGGACACCAGGAGAAGACATTCTGCCGGAAGATTTCTTGAGCTCTTTTCTGGAAGAAGACCTCTGACGTCTTTAATTCCGTGCTTTCAAACCATTTGAGGAGAAAGTGCCTTATGAAGGGAAGCTTTAGTGAACTGAAGAATAATGTCATACTGCGGGGTCTATGTACTGCCTGCGGTACCTGCGCGGGTATATGCCCAGTCCGGGCTATCAGCTGGGAGGATATAGAAGGTGAGCCCCTACCTAAAATGACAGGTAAGTGCAATAATTGCGGTCTTTGTACGGCTGTCTGCCCTGGTGCAGAGGTTAATATACCTGAATTAGAGAAATTTATATTTGGCCGTGAAAGGTTGGAAGGGATTCCAGACCTGGGTATTTACCTGGAAGCCCTGGCCGCTTGGAGCACCGATCCGGCAGTCAGAAAGCGGGGGGCAGGGGGAGGACTGGTAACTTCTCTTTTGGTCTACGCCTTAGAACAGGGTATCATTGACTGCGCACTGGTAGCCGGTTTCCGGCAGAATGATCCCTGTCGCACTGAAGCCCAACTGGCAGCAAGCAAAGATGAAATCCTGGCCGCTGCTCAGAGCAAGTATGCCTGCGTGCCAGTAAACGCCATTTTAAACCGGGCTCTGGCACAGGGCTACCGGCGTATTGCTGTAGTTGGCCTGCCCTGCCATATCCACGGCCTGCGTAAAATGCAGTATGCAGGTGAACCCGCTCTTTTGGCAAAAAGCATAGTCTTAATGGTAGGCTTATTTTGCGCCTCCCAGTTTTATTTCGAGGGAACCCGCCATCTCATAGTAGAACATTTAGGTTTGCCTGACTTGCACGGTATAACTTCCATGAGTTACCGGGGCGGGGACTGGCCCGGCCACCTGGTGGTAGATTTAAGAGACGGCCGCCGGTTAATCCTGGACCGCCACCGGTACATGTACCATCATCTCATGTCGGCCTTCAAGCGTGACCGCTGTGAGATGTGCGTGGACTGGTCGTCAGAGTTGGCAGATCTTTCAGTAGGGGATTATTGGGAGCCCTGCGCCCAAAGCGGGGAGACCGCAGGAACATCTTCCTGTCTTGTCCGCACACCTGCCGGGAGAGAGATAATCACAGGAGCTTTGCGAAACGGGTATATTGAAACAACAGAAATAGAAGCCTCCAGGCTAGCGACCGGAATTGGATACGAGTTAAAAAAACATGCGGCAGCCTTTCGCTTAAAACAGCGCCGCCGTTTTGGCTGGCCTACACCCGATTACCACCGGGAAACCGATTATACACCATTTCCCCGGGAACAGCACCTGGCACCGGAAACAAAGGTTGGTAGCAAATAGATTTACTTAAGATAACAAGCAGCACTTAACCGTTACAATAATATACGGAGGCATAGAATTATCGTGAAAAAATGGGGTTAAAAACAAAATCATGGGTTAAAGGATTCCACATTTTCTTTTCCTGTGCCTGGATCGGGACGGGTATATATATCTATGCTGCTCCTTGCCGCCGTGAAGGGCCGCATACCAAACGGCGACGAACTTTGCGCAGTTAACGCATCGATTAAACTGCTCGACGACTTTATTATCATTCCGGCAGCCTTTGGCTCCTTGATTACAGGCCTAATTTTTTCTCTTTTCACCAACTGGGGGTTTTTCAGGTTTAACTGGGTGATATTTAAGTAGTTTGCCACAGTAGCCCAAATCCTTTTCGGGACCTTTTTTCTAGGTCCATGGACAAACGACAACGCTTCAATTGCATACGCAGAACGCTCCCTTGCCCTGCAAAACACCATATACCTGCAAAACCTAAAGCTGGTTTTAGTGTTTGGAGTAGCGCAAGTGCTGCTGCTGGTTGTGCAGGTTTTTGTTTCAGTTCTCAAACCCTGGGGAAAGCGGAAGTAGAGGCAGTAGCCGGTGTATTGGCAATTTGAGCAATTTCTTTTTTCACTTGCCCAGTTTAATACCGTTTTCAGGGGTCTGCCTGATAAAGTCAAGAAGGGGGTAAAACTAATGAGGGTTGGCACCGGCAGTTTGAACAATACCTTCAATCTTCCTGTCTTGTTATGCAAAAAAGAAGATGCTGGCAAAAGAACAGCTGGAGGGACTGCTGCAGCACCAAATAAGGCGGAGAAGGTTAGCGAACCCACAGAAAGGATGCTTAAGCGGCTGGGACTCAAAGAATGCAAGACGTGCAAAGAAAGAAAATACCAGGACGTTTCCAGCGATCCCGGTGTTTCTTTCAAAACCCCAACCCACATTTCTCCATCGCTTGCCGGTGTTGCCGTGGCCAGCCACGAAAATGAACACGTCGCCAACGAACGGGCAAAAGCCGAAAGGGAAGGGAAAGAAGTTATATACCAAACCGTTCAAATTTTTACATCTGTGTGTCCTGAGTGCGGCAGGGTGTACGTTTCTGGCGGAAAAACGGTTACCTTAACCAGAGATTTGCCGCCACGTAAAACGGCCAGCGGAACACTGCTGGACCGGCATCTATAATAAAATAAAAGGGAAAATGTTGTGCAACCGCCAAAGTTCTACGGGCCAAAAATTATATATTTTGCTTACTGTTATCAATACCCCTAAATAAGGCTATGCCTAAAAGCAGGGCGGGAATGAAATACTCCATAAGCAGTCCTAATGGCATAAACACTTCTTTTGTTGCTGTGAAAATTTGTACAGAATTTTCTACTGATAAAATAGAAAGAGCAACCAATATAAAAGGCAGGTACATAGAAAGAACTATAGCTTCACCAAAAAAAGTTGAAGTAATAATTGATGCATATAAAAAAGGCTGGCAACCTTCGCCGCATACTGGCAGAAGCCTAGCGAAATCCGCTTTCGCAAGTCCAACAAGCAAAACAGCGGTAAAAAAGAAGATCACCCAGGGCAGGAGTAATTCTAACATCCTGGAAATTACCTCCAGTCCTGAATACGTAGCATAAGCAGCTAACATAACAAAAACCAAGTTAATTACAATTACAGGAGTCTTTTGCATAATTTGAGAAACAATGAGTTCTCCTGCCTGCCTTATTACAACACTGTTTATGTAAATAAAGAATAAAAAGTACGTAAAACCAAGTAACTTCCCCATCCACTTACCCAAGATGATACTGCTGTATTCAATGATGGTCATGCCTGGAAACCTTTTCCCCAATTCGCAAATTATAATAACTAGCAGAAAAGCTGGCGGAACAGAAACAAGGGCGGTTATCCACGCATCCTGTTTTGCAAATTTCGCCACTACAGCTGGTAAAGAAATAATGGCAGTAGCACCAATTATATTCATTATTAAGAATGCCAGCGCTATATTCGATATAAAGACCTTTTTCAAAAGGGATAATACCCTCCCGTCTAATATTTATTTTATTTTATTTTTCATGAATATTATGGCACTTTTGAAAAACCTAATTCTTAACAAAAACTTTCTCCCTCCCTTTGTCGTGTTATATATGCTATAATTCTTGAGGAAAAGAGAAGCTGCATTATGAAGAAATGTACAAAAGATAGCGAAAAGACAAAAAAGGCTCTAAAAAATTTAAAAGCATTAAAATTGGGGGAATTTTTATGAACCTTATCATAATGGGCCCGCCGGGGGCTGGCAAAGGGACTCAAGCTGAAATATTAGTTAAAGAACTGAGAATTGCTCACATCTCAACCGGAGACATGTTCCGGAATGCCATTAAAGAAGGCACAGAGATGGGTAAAAAGGCCAAGGAATACATGGATAAGGGAGAACTTGTGCCCGATTCTGTTGTCGTCGGTATGGTGAAGGAAAGGCTCTCCCTGCCCGACTGCCAAAGAGGTTTTTTGCTTGACGGCTTCCCTCGCACCGTTGCCCAGGCAGAATCTCTCGATGAAACCCTTGCGGCCATGGGCCGTAAGCTAAATGGCGTAATATCTATTGATGTGCCGAGAGAAAAACTAATTGAGCGACTTACTGGACGCCGCATATGCAGTAAATGCGGCAACAGTTATCATTTAAAATTTAACCCCCCAAAGACAGAAGGTAAGTGCGACTTGTGTGGAGGCGACTTATACCAGCGTGACGACGATAACATAACTGCAGTAGAAAACCGCCTTGAAATATATGAAAAACAAACACTTCCCCTAATCGACTATTACGCGCAAAGGGGGATTTTAATAAAGATAAACGGTGATCAGGAAATCAGCAAAGTAATGCATGACATTATGGAAAATAAAATACTAAGGGCGGGAGTTAGTTAAGCATGCAAACCGGTACCATTCCCAAGGCAGATTACGCTGTTATCGGCGGTTCGAGCACATACTCCCTTAACTTTCCTGAGGAACTAAACTGGCCTGAGTTAGAGCTGAAAGCCTCGGGCTTAATTTTTGAAACCCCTTTCGGACCAAGCCCGCCACTGAAACTTTTTGTACTGGACGGCCGTCATGTATTAACCGTTAAAATGCACGGCTGGAGAAAGGGAGTGAGCAGGGGCAGCGCATCACGCCAGTTATTCTGGGTATTTAAAGAAGCTGGAGTGAAAGTGATCCTTTCCGAAGGAGGAGTAGGAGCTATAAACCGCTTATTAAAGCCCAGAGATATAATAATTCCCGATGACTACCTGGATTTTTCTATGCGGAAAGACTGCTGCCTGGGAGATGATTTTCTGTTGATTATGCGGCAGCCCGTCTGCCCCCGTGTCAAGGAAATACTTGTAAAAACTGCCCAGGCCAGAACAAAAGGAAGAGTTTTTGATTGTGGAGTTTACGCAGTAACTGATGGCAGACATTTTGAGAGCCCGGCGGAAGTTAGGATGCTCTACCAGCTAGGTGCAGACATCGTCGGGCAGAGCATGTGTCCTGAAGTATATTTAGCAAGGGAAATCGGAGCCTGCTACGGCCGTTTAGATGTGGTAGTCAATTACGCTGAAGGAATAGTAAAGGAGTGGGATTATAATACATTTGTAGATATATTTTATAGTGATTCCAGTATAATAGGAAGTATTTTGCTAGATGTATTAAGCAATCTCGAATATGGCCAATATTGCAGCTGCTCTCAATTAAGGAAAGATACGCTTTTAAAATAAACAATTTCCAGGAAAGTTTTTTTAAAATGAAGAGTAATAATTAACATAGAAGTCATCAAAGAAATAAAGGGGTGGTCTACGGGTTTAAGGATTGCGAGGGAGATTAAAAAACAATGTGTTGCTTTTCGTGACTTTTACCAAGGTGTATAGATGGCGGGAGAAAATTAGCTCCCGCCAAATATTTTATAAAAATCATTTTTTAATCGATGATTTCATGTACATACTAAATATAAATATTGAGTTCTATTAACACAGCTTTATCATTAAGGTACTTCTTTCAATAATTTATTGACTTTTTTAAATTAAATAAGATAAAATCGTTCAAATAAAATTTTGACCTGGAGGATGTTTTCTATGGAAAGAAGGGCATTAGTCATTATAGGCGGCGGGCCAGCAGGACTAGCCGCTGGCATCTATGCGGCAAGGGCAGACCTGGATACTGTTTTACTTGAGCGGGGTGTTCCAGGGGGGCTGGTAATCAATACAGAATTAATTGAAAACTACCCCGGTTTTAAGGACGGTATCGGCGGGTATGAACTCATGTCTCAAATGAAAGACCAGGCCAGGAAGTTTGGCCTGGATATCTATTCCGCCAACGTCAATTTTTGTATGCCAAAAGATGATGAAAGATTTATTATTAAGACAGACAGTGGAGATTTTGAAGCCGGTGCCGTTATTGTGGCCACTGGGGCCAATCCTCAAAAGCTCGGGGTTAGGGGAGAAAACGAGTACATAGGCCGGGGTGTATCCTACTGTGCCACCTGTGACGGGGCGTTTTTCCGGGGGCAAAGAGTAGCCGTGGTAGGCGGTGGCGACGCCGCCGTAGAAGAAGCTGTTTTCCTCACTAGATTTGCTGAGAGGGTCTTTATAATTCACCGGCGGGGTGAGTTGAGAGCAACAAAAGTTGTGCAAAAAAAGGCCTTAGAAAACAAAAAAATAGAATTCATCTGGCACAGCGTGGTAGAAGAAATATACGGCGATGATACAGTTAAAGGTGTTGTAATTAAAGACGTAAGAAACAATGAAAAGTCAAACCTCGATGTAAGCGGTATCTTTATTTACATTGGGTACAAGCCTAATTCGTCACCGGTAAAAGATCTAGTAAACCTTGATGAGAACGGGTATATTATTACTGACGAAAATATGCTCACATCCCGTAAAGGCATTTTTGCAGCGGGTGATGTCCGTAAAAAATTATTACGCCAGATAGTAACCGCTGTTGCCGATGGAGCAATAGCAGCAGTTTCCGCTGAAAAATACTTAACTAAAAGCAGCTCTTAAAAAAGGAAATTATTTTTTTGCGGCGAAATTTTTTAATATTAAAAATAATTTTATTATATAATAGTATGCAACTGGGGGTGTCCTCTTGGAAAAACTTATGGAGAAATTTTGGTCTGGCGACCACCGGGCTCTCGCCCGGATCATATCCCGCATTGAAGATGAACAGCCAGAAAAAGACGAAATCCTTAAAAAAATTAGCCCCCGCACAGGAAAAAGTTATATCGTAGGGGTAACGGGTTCACCTGGTGCGGGAAAAAGTTCATTGGTTGACCGTTTGGTCGGTGAGATTAGAAAGAGAAAAGAGACTGTTGGCGTAATAGCTGTTGATCCAACTAGCCCTTTTACAGGAGGAGCAATTTTGGGCGACCGCATTCGCATGAACGAGCACGCACTTGACAGCGGTGTATTTATTCGCAGTATGGGGACACGCGGTAGCCTAGGGGGGCTAGCAAAAACTACTAAAGAAGTAGCTAAAGTGATAGATGCCTTCGGCATGGATTGGATAATAATTGAAACAGTAGGAGTTGGTCAGGCCGAACTGGATATCATGCATATTGCTGATACAATCGTAGTTGTTCTCACTCCCGGCACAGGTGATGCCATTCAAACAATGAAAGCCGGAATCATGGAAATAGCCGATGTATTCGCTATTAATAAGTGCGATATGCCTGGAGCAGACAGCTTGGCTGCTGAAGTAGAGTTGATGCTGGACATGCAGGATGACCATGTTAAATGGCGCCCCCCAGTAGTAAAGACTTCAACAATCAACAAAAGTGAAGGCATTGGGGAATTACTTGCTGCTATAGAAAAACACAAAAATTACCTTTATGAAAAAGATTTGTTCAGTCAAAGACGCCGGAATAGAATTAAAAACGAAGTTTTGGATAACGTTAATTACCAGTGGCAAAAATTGGTTGAAAAATATATAGGATCATCTGGATATATAAAGAACTTGTTGGAAGAGGCCTCGTCCGGCAAAATAGATCCGTATACCGCCTCTTCTTCTATCCTGGAGTGGATTTTAAATAACTCCGAGTTTAAAGCCAAATAATAAATTAAAAATAAAACTAAAGAAAGGAGTTGTTAAAATTGAAAATAACGTTTTTAGGCCACGCGGGATTTTATATTGAAGGAAGCGAAAAAATAGTTATTGACCCCTTTTTAACGGGTAACCCCCTTGCTAAAAACAAGCCGGAAGATATTGAGGCTAATCTTGTTCTAATAAGCCACGGACACGGCGATCACTTGGGAGATTCCATCCAAATTGCCAAACGTGCAGGAGCCACAATCATTTCCGTATTTGAACTGGCTTCTTTCTGCATAAGAAATGGTGCTCAGGCTCACGGTATGCATATAGGGGGGAGCAGGAGCTTTGGTAAAGTTAAAGTAAAACTTACACCTGCTTGGCACGGCACAGGTTATGGAGACGGCCCCATGGAATACCTCGGAACTCCCTGTGGCTTTTTAATTGAAATGGACGGAAAGAAAATCTACCATTCCGGCGATACGGGCCTCTTTGGAGATATGGAGCTCATAGGCAAATTAAATACAATCGACCTTGCCTTACTCCCTATAGGTGATAATTTTACAATGGGACCGCAAGACGCTTTAGAAGCATTAAAAATGCTCAAACCAAAGGTTGTCATCCCCATGCACTATAATACCTGGCCTCTAATTGAACAGGACCCCAGTGCGTTCAAAACTTCTGTTGAGAGCGCCACGGCAACAAAAGTAATCATTCTAAACCCGGGCGAAAGCACAGAAATATAATGGATAAATATTATTAAATATTAAACTAAAACAATGAAAGTTTTTATTTATAAAAACCCCTGTTTTATGGGGGTTTTTATAATTTTAAGCTTATCTCATTGAATTTATTTAATAATGGAAAATTTGGAAACAATTCTGCCGGTAAAGCTGCATAAACTTATTTTAGAAACCCTTTTACCCAATGACAGCAAGGCCTGTACTTTTGACAAAATGCCCGTAAAATCTCTCTAGTCCTAAGAAAAATCCACCAGTATTAAATTATGCCAGTACAAGCTAATTTTTAGCACATTTAATTAACAAATAAAATATTATATTAACAGCTAATAAAAAAGGGGTGTGATTCATATTGCGCGTTTATTTTATAAGATTACCCCAATTTCTAAGGACACTATTATTTAAAATCTGCAAGTAATGATTTTATGGCAGGCTTTTTAAAGCCTGCCTACAACTTTTTATATAGTTTATAGCGATTATTTTATTGACAAAAAACATTTACAACTCCCCGTAACGGTGATATATTAATGTAGATAGAAGAGCTAGAAACAGCTGACGGTTGATTTTTTATTTTTTGAAATGCCACTTTTTTCTTTAAGTTTTACTTACGCTTGAAATAAAAAGAACAATCTATTAAAAAGGGGTGATATCAGCCATGAGCCGTTACTGGCAGGTGCCTTGAACTCGCACCTTAAAACCGGCCGGTGAATAATATATCTGCTTGTGTTTATTATTCTATAACACATGAAGAGGAGTTTATTTATGGAGTTGATTAACCTTAATCAATCAATCGGTAACAACCAGGATTTCATCAGGCAGATAGGCGAGGAGAGCGGACAGCCGGTCCATAAATGCTACCAGTGCGGCAAATGTACAGCAGGGTGCCCGGTAGCTTTTGCCATGGATTACCCGCCAAACCAGGTAATACGCATGGTGCAGCTAGGGCTACGGGACGAATTACTCCGCTCAAAGTCAATTTGGCTTTGTGCCACCTGTCACACCTGCGCAACTCGCTGCCCGTGTAAAATCGAAATTACCAAAGTTATGGAAATACTAAGAATCATGGCTGGACAGCGCGGCACAGCACCACCGGGCAATGCCAAAAACGTGGAAATCTTCTATGACGCTTTCCTCAACACAGTGGAAAAGTACGGGCGCATGTATGAGCTTGGCGCTATGATGCAGTACAACTTAAAGAGTAAGAACTTGTTCAATAAGGCAGAAATGGGCCTACCCATGCTCCAAAAAGGCAAACTGAAGTTCAGTCCCTCTAAAATTAAAGGAGAGAGCGAGATAGCCCGTATTTTTTCCGAAGTGCAACGAATGGAAGGTGGGGTTAAATGAGATACGCCTACTACCCTGGGTGCAGCTATCACTCCAGTGGCAAAGAATACGAAGCTTCAACCAGACTGGTTGCCAAGAATCTGGGAATTGAACTTGTAGACATACCCGATTGGAGTTGCTGCGGGGCTACAGCTGCGCACGGCAAGAGCCACCTTCTGAATATTGCCTTACCCGCCCGCAACCTGGCCTTAGCTGAAGAAATGGGGTTGGACGTAGTTACCCCATGTGCTGCCTGTTACCAGCAATTAGCTAACGCTAACAAGGAAATGCGGGAAGATGAAAACTTACGAGAAAAAGTAAACAAGGTTACCGGAAAGAACTACAAAGCTACGTTAAAAGTAAGGTCAATTTTAGAAGCCATCGGTTCCCTTGACCCGGATTTTATTAAGGCTCAAATAGTCAAACCCCTTAAGGGCTTAGTAGTAGCAGCTTATTACGGCTGTTTATTGGTAAGGCCCCCTTCTGTGACCGGCTTTGACGATCCTGAAAATCCCATTTTCATGGACAGGCTAATGCAAATAGCGGGAGCAGAAGTAGTTGACTGGCCTCACAAAACCGAATGCTGCGGCGGTTCCTTACAGGTATCTAATGTTGAAATTGTTGCCAGAATGTTGAACAAAATCTACAAAGAAGCACTCAGGAGCGGCGCTAATTGTCTGGTGGTAGCTTGTCCGCTTTGCCACTTCAACCTCGATGCTTGCCAGCAAACGTGTAATAAAATTTTAGGTACCTCTTACGAAATACCTGTTTTTTACTTTACCCAGCTCCTCGGTCTGGCTATGGGGCTGAACCAAAAAGAACTCCAATTTGATTCGCATTTCACTGACACACAAAAAGCTTTAAAATTGGTTGGCTAATTAATCCTATGGGAGCGATGTTATAATGAGAAGGATTGGCCTCTTTGTGTGCTGGTGCGGTTCCAACATCGGAGGAGTTGTCGACGTTCCGCGGGTAGTGCGGGAAGCGGGCAATTTCCCGGGAGTAGTTTTTGCCACCGATTATAAATACGTTTGTTCCGAACCCGGTCAAGACATAATCGTGAAAGCGATTGGAGAACACAAACTTGACAGAGTGGTTGTAGCTTCTTGCTCCCCAAGGCTGCACGAGCCTACCTTCCGCAAGACCATTGCCCGAGCCGGCTTAAACCCTTACATGTTTGAAATGGCCAACATCCGCGAGCAGTGTTCTTGGGTTCACCCGCAAGATCCGGAGAAGGCTACCCAAAAGGCTATTGCTCTCGTCAGGCGCGCTCTTGCCAAGGTGTCTTTGGTAGAACCCCTGTACGAGTCCTATATTCCCGTTACCAAGCGTGCTCTAGTCATCGGCGGTGGTATAGCTGGCATGCAAGTAGCCCTAGACATTGCCGACAGCGGGCAGGAGGTAATTTTAGTTGAGCGGGAGCCGACTATTGGCGGCAAAATGGCCATGCTCGACAAAACTTTCCCGACGTTGGACTGCTCGGCCTGAATAAGCACACCGAAAATGGTTGCTGCGGCGCAGCACCCCAACATCAAACTCATGACTTATGCTGAAGTCGTTGACGTAAGCGGATATATTGGCAACTTCGAGGTTACCATTAAACAAAAACCCCGTTATGTAGACCACAGCAAGTGCACCGGCTGCGGAACCTGCTGGGAAAAGTGTCCTACAAAAGTTCCCAGTGAATACGACCTGGGACTTGGTACTAGAAAGGCTATCTATATTAACTTCCCGCAAGCCGTACCGAACAAGCCCGTAATTGACGCTAAAAACTGCCGGCAGTTTACGAAGGGCAAGTGCGGTATTTGCCAGAAAGTCTGTCCTACCGGTGCTGTAGACTATGAACAAAAAGAAGAACTAATTAAAGAAAAAGTTGGCGCCATCGTTGTTGCTACTGGCTTTGACCTGTTTAAGTGGGAAGAGGTTTACGGGGAGTACGGTTACGGCCGTTTTCCGGATGTAATCACCGGGCTGCATTTTGAGCGTATGTCCAACGCGTCCGGCCCCACAGGGGGAAAAATTGTGCGCCCCTCTGACGGTAAAGAACCAAAGGTAGTTGTTTTCATCAAGTGTGTGGGCTCACGCGACGAAAGCAAAGGTAAAGAGTACTGTTCACGTGCTTGTTGCATGTACACCGCCAAACACGCCCACCAGGTGCTCGAAAAAATTCCCGGCTCCAGTGCGTACGTTTTCTATATGGATGTGCGCACACCAGGTAAAGCTTACGACGAGTTTTACCGCCGTACGGTAGAGGAAGGTGCCCAGTACATCCGCGGCCGGGTATCGAAAATATACCAGTCGGGAGATAAGCTGGTCGTTATGGGTACGGACACGCTCCTCGGCAGGCCGGTAGAAGTAGTTGCTGATTTGGTAGTACTGGCCACAGCCATGGTTCCCAGCGAAGGGTACGATAGGGTTTCTCAATTAGTAAGTATACCGACCGATAAAGACGGCTTCTTCCAAGAAGCACACCCCAAGCTGCGGCCGGTAGAAACCATGACCGGCGGGGTATTCTTGGCCGGTGCCTGCCAGGGCCCCAAAGATATACCGGATACAGTTTCCCAAGCCAGCGGTGCCGCGGTTAAAGTAACTGCCCTGCTGGCAAAAGACGAACTGGCTACCGACCCCATGATAAGCCAGATCAACGAAGCCCTTTGCTCCGGCTGTCTTGCTTGCAAGGCCGTATGCCCGTATAAGGCCATAGAAGAGAAAACCATTACCGAAAGGGTTGGCGGTAAAACGATCGAGAGGATCGTTGCCAGCGTAAATACCGGCCTTTGTCAAGGGTGCGGAAACTGTACCGTCGCCTGCCGGCCGGGTGCTGCTAACCTGAAGGGGTTCACTAACGGACAACTGCTTGCGGAGGTGGATGCCCTGTGTCTGTAACAGAAAATCAAAACAAAGAATTTGAACCAAAAATCATAGGTTTCACCTGCACCTGGTGCAGCTATGCGGGGGCAGATTTGGCCGGTGTAAGCAGGATGAAGTACCAGCCAAATATTCGCGTCATCCGCGTTCCCTGCTCTAGCAGGGTAAACCCCCAATTTGTATTAAGGGCTTTTCAAAGGGGAGCAGACGGCGTTCTGGTTTCCGGGTGACACCCGGGAGACTGCCACTATGCTAGTGGCAATTACTTCACCAGAAGGCGCTATTTGATATTCAAGCGGCTCCTCGAGTATGTGGGGTTTGAACCTGGCCGCTTCCACGCCCGCTGGATCTCGGGTTCCGAAGGGGCGAAGTTTGCCTCAACAGTCAATGAATTGGCCGAAACAATAAAGTCCCTGGGGCCGAACAGAAAGATGAGGGATGATCTCGAATGATGGAGTTAATTCAGCAGTTAAGGGAGCAAGCCAAAAAGCTCCTGGAAGAAAAAAAGGTAGACATGGTCATCGGATACGGCGAGGGTACTGAGCCGGCTCGCACAACCCCTGTTTTCATCAACAGCCCGGAAGAAGCCAGCACCCTTACCTGGGGACCGTTGTGCGTCAACAATCTGACTACCTATTTACCGGAGTACCGTTACGAGCCCGGCAATATTGCCGTTATCGTCAAGGGTTGCGATTCCAGGTCAATTAACAGGCTGGTTTCAGACGGGCAAATCGACCGGAACAAAGTAGTAGTTATTGGCATACCTTGTCCCGGGCAGCTGGAGTGGACGAAGGTAGCTGAAGCTGTCGGTCCCGGCGGATTTATAAAGAGTGTCAGCGACGACGGCGAAAACTTCACATTAAAAACCGAAGCCGGCGATGTGCGGCTGGCCAAAAAAGACTACCTGATGAAAAAGTGCTTGAGCTGTGAGAATCCTAACCCGGTTGTAGCAGACGTAATAATCGGCAAAGAGCAGCAGGCAAAGTCTTACGAGGACCGTTTTGCCGAAGTAACAGCTATTGAAAGCATGGATACCAAAGAAAAGAGCGCTTACTGGGACAGGCAGTTCGCCCGTTGTTTGCGCTGCTACGCGTGCCGCAATGTTTGTACCGTTTGTACCTGCCGCGAGTGCTTTGTAGACCAGATGAAACCCATGTGGGTATCCAAGCGAAACAACCTGTCAGAGAATACTTTCTTCCACCTGACCAGAGCTTTTCACGTGGCAGGACGGTGCGTTGACTGCGGCGAGTGCGACCGGGTCTGTCCGGTAGATATACCCTTGCGGAAGCTCAACCGCAAAATTCTCAAAGATCTCGGCGACTTGTTTGGCGCTCCCACCCCGGGCTCCAGAGCCGACCTGGAATCGCCGCTGGGTGAGTTTACTACCGGTGATCCCGAGGAGTTTATGTAAAAGGTGGTACTGAAATGGAAACAAGGGTTGTAAATAAAGGACAGCTGCCCGAACTTCTGGACAGGCTGGCGCGGGATTATGCCCTGTTTGCCCCGGTGCGAGAGGAAGAAACCGTTACCCTGTTCAGGCAGGTAGCCGGGGCCAAAGATATCGATTTGAGTTACACAAATTCAACTGTTTCCCCGAAGGGCTGTCTATTTCCTCAAACCGAGAAGACCCTCTCCTACACAGTAACATCGGAAAGCCTGGAAATAAAAAAGAATGAAGCAGAACAAAAAACCGTGCTCTTCGGGATTAGGCCCTGCGATCTAAGGGCTATACTTGCATTGGATCCAGTATTTACGGGCAAGTTTATCGACGACTACTATGTATCAAAAAGAGAAAATACCGTTCTTATCGGCTTAAGCTGCCAAAAAGTTCTTTCCACCTGTTTTTGCCATGCGTTCAACAGCAGCCCTTGCGACGGCAGCGGTGCAGATATTATGCTCACCGAAATTGTCGATAAGTACCTAGCAGAAATCAATACAGAAAAGGGACGTCAGCTGGCAGAGTCTTATGGGCAGTATTTTGGACAGGAAGACACCTCTTCCTTAGTAGCAGCCAAAGCAGAACTGGAAAAGAAACTTTTGGGCCAATTTACTAGGCATGTGGAGCTTGATGGTGTAAAGAAACTCCTAGACGAAAATTTTGAACTGCCATACTGGAACAAACTGTTCAGAAAGTGCTTGGGATGCGGTATATGCACTTACGTTTGCCCCACTTGCCACTGTTTTGATATCTTTGACCTAACAACAGGACTCTTTAGCGGCAACCGTTACCGCTGCTGGGATTCTTGCATGTTCCCAGACTTTACCAAGATGGCTGGCGGACACAACCCCCGCCCAACCAAGAAAGAAAGGGTACGCAATAGGTTTATGCACAAGCTAAAGTACCACATGGACCGCTATAATTTAGACGGTTGCGTTGGTTGCGGCAGGTGTATTGCTAAGTGCCCAGTTAATATCGATATCACTGCCATCATCAAGGACCTGAGGGAGGTGGCTCAAAATGTCTAGGCCTTCCCCCTTAATGCCGTACCCGGCAACAATAACTAAAATCGTTGATGAAACGGGAGACGTAAAAACCTTTACCGTAATAATCGATGACCCCGAAGTTATGGAAAATTTCGGCAATAAACCAGGCCAGGTTGCCCAGCTTTCGGTTTTCGGTGAAGGAGAGGCAACTATATCTATTACATCGTCGCCTACCAGGGGTAAATTCCTTGAATTCAGCGTGAGAAGAGTGGGCAGGTTAACCAGTGTGTTGCACCAGATGGAAGTCGGGTCTAAAATCGGCGTACGCGGACCGTACGGCAACTGGTTCCCGTACGAAGCTATGAAGGGCAAGGACCTCGTCTTCATCGGAGGCGGAATTGCGCTGGCCCCATTGCGCTCGCTGATCGATTATGTACTTTCAGAACAATACCGTTCCGACTACGGCAAAGTTGAAATCATTTACGGTGCCCGCTCCTACAACGACCTGTGCTTTAAATCTGATCTCTTTGAGCGCTGGCCATCAATACCAAATACAGTTGTCTACACAACTATAGACAGGCCAGAAGAAGGCTGGAACGGTCACGTAGGATTTGTGCCTGCTTACGTGGAGGAATTAAAGCCATCTCCTGAAAACAAAGTAGCCATTATCTGCGGGCCGCCCATTATGATTAAATTTACTCTTGCCGTAATGGAAAAACTGGGCTTCAAAGATGAACAAATAGTTACCACCCTAGAAATGAAAATGAAGTGTGGTATCGGCAAGTGCGGGCGGTGCAACATCGGCAGTAAGTACGTATGTGTAGACGGGCCGGTATTCACTCTTGCCCAATTAAAGCAACTGCCTCCAGAATTTTAAAGTATTCAGAGCAACTAAAAAAAACGCCGGTTAAATACCACCGGCGTTTTTTTACGATAAACCTACTCCTACAACACCACCGGCAGCACCTGCAATGGCAGCGAGTAAAAATTCCTGCCACAAGCCGGCGCAACAATGTCCGGAAAAGAAAACAAAAGAAAATGCCAGGGACATTGTGAAAAAGACTATGCCAACAGCTAGGCCGTGGTAAAGCCCTCTGCTACCGGCTTCTTTGCCAGCAATAGCAGCTCCACCTAATGTACTGGCACCGACAATAAAGAAAGCAAGCCAGCCAAGGGTAGCTTCACTCAGTGGCGTAAGCCAGTAGATGAGGGATAGCAGAAAACTGAAGAATATAGCAGAAATTAAGGCAATAAGTGAACCTTTTAAAACCGCACTTAAACTAACTGGGCATTTTATTTGCTTTTTCGGCGAAAGCAATTGCAACACCCCCATAAAGTAATTATAATAATTTTTATGTAGTAACAGGCCCGTTATGACTAAACCGGGAGGTTAAGAAGTGGTAGACCACTTTAAAATTGAGACGGCAGTAAGGATGATTCTGGAAGCCATTGGTGAAGATCCGGATAGAGAGGGATTAAAAGAAACACCAAAAAGGGTAGCCAGAATGTACGAAGAAATCTTTAGCGGGCTTTGGGAAAATCCAGAACTGCATTTAGAAAAAACTTTCATTGAAAACCATGAGGAGATGATAATAGTAAAGGATATTCCCCTTTATTCGATCTGTGAGCATCACTTGCTGCCATTTTATGGCAAGGCCCACGTCGCTTACATACCGCGCCGCGGAATAGTTACCGGTCTTTCCAAGCTGGCCAGGGTAGTTGAAGGCTATGCTAAGAGACCTCAGCTTCAGGAAAGACTCACATCACAAATAGCAGATTCTATCATGTCTAAGTTAAACCCTCAAGGTGTCCTCGTTGTTATTGAAGCAGAACATATGTGTATGACATTTCGCGGCGTTAAAAAACCTGGTTCAAAAACTATAACCTCTGCAGTTAGGGGGCTGTTTAGGAGAAATGAAGCAACGAGGTCGGAAGCTTTTTCGCTGATTAAGGGTTATAATGCCACATAATCTTGTACGGAGGGGTAATTGTGGAGGATAAAGGAAAGCTCGAATTAATAGCTGTAAAATCTTTTAAGGAGTACGAAGATATGTATAAAGTTATCGATTTTTTAAATAAATCCTTGCGAGACAAAAGGGTTATTTTTGGTTTGAGTAAAGACACACAAAAAGGCACTATGACCATTTCTATTTATGAAACATAAATTATTAGTAATTTTCGCGATTATAACAGTTAAGTTATAAAGAACAAACAATGAATAATATGGAGAATTTCTATGCTTGTGTTGGTTAGTAACGACGACGGTATTCACGCCGAAGGAATAAAAGAACTCATCAGGGCACTCCAAGAAGATAAAAATAATACAGTATATGTTGTAGCCCCGGATAGAGAGAGAAGTGCAACTGGCCATAAGATTACCATGCACAGGCCGTTAAGGGTTAAGGATTGGGATTTTGGTGATTTAAAAGCCAGCGGCTGGGCAGTTGATGGAACACCAGCCGACTGTGTAAAACTGGGTCTGGAAGCCCTTTTACCCGAGCCTCCCGACATTGTTATTTCAGGAATTAATCAAGGCCCTAATTTAGGCACAGATGTTCTTTACTCGGGAACTGTTTCTGCTGCTATCGAAGGGATTATAAACGGAATTCCAGCCGTTGCTATCTCACTTGCCAGTTACGAATACAAAAACTTTTCCCATGCGGCCACTTTTATAAAAAAGCTTTTGCCTGTAATCGAAAAAGCACTGCCGCCAAAAACGCTGCTCAATATAAACGTACCGCCCTGCCGCCCAAAGGGCATAAAGGTTACTCGTTTGGGACACAGGAGGTATGTCAATATCTTTGACCGCCGTGTTGACCCACGCGGCCGTGTTTATTTTTGGATGGCAGGCGAACCGTTTGATGTGGACGAAGACGATCCGCAAACGGATCTATGGGCCATCAAAGAAGGCTACATCTCTATAACACCAGTCCACTTTGATTTGACCAACTTTAATTTTATCAGCCGTTTAAAAGAAATTCTCGGCAACTTTATAACCTGCTAGATATAACCTATACTCAAAAATATCTTCTTTTTATAAAAAACAAGGATTTTATAAGCATATTGTAGAATTTAAAATATTTGAAGCAAAAAACTTCTACAACCTTTAAAAGTCTTTAGAATAGAAAAACAATGTTAAGGAAACCATTATTTACAAAAAGGAGGCATAGATATTGAAAAATTACCAGACTGGACAAATCCGCAACCTGGGTGTTGTGGCCCACGGCGGGGCCGGGAAAACATCCCTGGTTGAAGCTATGCTTTTCAATACGGGTGTTTTATCCCGTCTAGGAAGAGTAGAGGACGGTACTACCACCTCCGACTACCACCCAGAAGAAACGGCTAGAAAAATTACTATTCACACCAGCCTAGTACCGTGCGAGTGGAATGGATTGAAAATCAACCTGCTCGACACGCCAGGATTTGCAGATTTTATCGGTGAGGTTAAAGGAGCCCTAAGGGTTGCCGATGCGGCCATGTTTGTCGTCTCTGCAGTGGATGGGGTTGAAGTTCAACACGAGGTCATTTGGGACATCACTGATGCCTACGGCTTACCGCGCTTGGTCTTTATAAACAAGATGGACCGTGAAAACGCCAACTTTGAAAAAGTGATGGAAGATCTAAAAGCAAAATTTAAGGCCAATTTTGTGCCCATCCAGGTACCAATTGGTTCTTTCAATACATTTACTGGGGTAGTTGACGTTATTAACCAAAAAGCTTATAACGGAGAAGGCAAGGGCAAAGAAGTGCCCGTGCCACCCGAACTGTCTGATAAGATATCCCAGTATCGCGAGCAACTCATTGAAGCTGCCGCCGAAGGTGACGACGACTTAACTATGAAATACTTAGAAGGAGAAGAGTTAACTGCAGACGAAATCAAAGAAGGTTTTAAAAAGTCGTTTGCTCAAGGTAAAGTAGTGCCTGTGCTGGCTGGTTCAGCCACAAAAAATATCGGCATTGCTCAGCTGCTGGACACAGCATCCGCATACCTGCCTGCTCCCAAACAGGAAGAAGGCCCGCTAGCTGCCCTTGTCTTTAAGACGATAGCCGACCCCTACGTTGGCAAGATGAACTTCTTGCGGGTATTCAGAGGCACTCTTAAAAGCGATTCAATAGTTTATAATAGTGTAAAAGAGAAAAATGAAAAAATTGGCAACGTTTTTTACGTCAGGGGCAAGACAACCCTGCCGACAGATTCTGTGCCTACTGGTGACTTAGCAGTAGTCGTAAAACTCCAGGATACGGGTACAGGAGACACACTTTGCGATAAAGATAAACCGACTGTCTTAGAAGGAATTGAATTCCCCGTGCCAACACTTACCGTAGCCATTGCACCGAAAAGCAAAAACGACGAAGATAAGTTGAGTGACGCTCTTAATAAGCTTCTGGAAGAAGACCCGACTCTCCGCGTGGAAAAGAACACAGAAATTAAGCAGACACTTTTGACCGGTATGGGCGAACTGCACCTGCAAATCACCGTTGAAAAATTAAAGCGCAAGTACGGCGTAGACGTAATTATGAATGATCCAAAAGTACCATACCGTGAAACCATCAGAACAAAGGTCGAGGTAGAGGGCAAGCACAAGAAGCAAACAGGAGGCCGCGGCCAGTACGGCCACGTTTGGTTAAGACTCGAACCCTGCGAAGAAGACTTTATCTTTACAGAAGAAATCTTTGGCGGTTCTGTGCCCAAACAATACTTCCCTGCGGTAGAAAAGGGCATCCGGGAAGCCATGGCGGAAGGTGTTTTGGCCGGTTACCCGGTAACCGGCGTAAAAGCTACCCTGTACGACGGCTCTTATCATACCGTCGACTCCTCGGAACTGGCTTTTAAAATTGCCGCCTCGATGGCCTTTAAAAAAGGCGCTTTACAAGCAAAACCTGTTCTATTAGAGCCAATAATGAACGTAGAAGTAGTTGTTCCTGAAAACTTTATGGGGGACATCATCAGCGACTTTAACACCAAACGGGGGCGTGTATTGGGAACTGAATCGCGCGGCAAACAAAGCGTAATTAGAGCACTTGTCCCCCTGGCCGAAATGTACCGTTATGCTATAGACTTGAAATCCATGACTCAGGGCCGCGGTTACTTCTCCATGGAATTTAGCAGCTACGAAGAAGTACCCGCAAAATTAGCTGAAGATATAATTAAAAAAGCCAAAGCTGAAGCAGAAGCAGAAAAATAGAAGCGGGGGAATAAACACCCCCGCTTCTAAATTTTTGTTTTTAATTATTAAAAAGAAAAGGAGCCTTTTCTTTTTAAGGCCCCGTTCTATTCTGGCAGGGGAGACAGGACTCGAACCCGCAACCCTCGGTTTTGGAGACCGATGCTCTGCCAATTGAGCTACTCCCCTTTGCAATGTTTATTATATAAAATACAATATCTTTAGTCAATAAAAAGGAGGGTGGAAAGATGCCGGAGTTGGTGGGTAAAAAACACCTTCTAGAACTGGATAAAGATAAACTTATTGAATTAATACATGAATTTGGCAGGCGCTGGCTTGCCCACGACGGTTTTTGGTTTCAAGCAGCAGAAAAAAGGTGGGGGATACATGAGGCGATTGCTCTTGACATTGCTGCTTGGGAAAAATTTTCCGCCTACGAAGCAGCTAGAATAATGAGGTTTTTAAACTTAAAGCCAGGGGGCGGTATTCCTGCCTTAAAAAAAGCCCTCAATATGAGGCTTTACGCTTTTGTCAACGAACAAGAGATTCTCGATGTTGAAGAAGATGGGAGAATAATTTTTCGCATGAACACGTGCAGGGTTCAGGAAGCAAGAAAGAGAAAGGGACTTACAGACTTTCCCTGTAAAGAAGTGGGGCTCGTTGAATACAAAATTTTTGCTAAAACTATAGACCCTAGAATCGAGGTGCACTGCCTTGCCTGCCCGCCCGATGAGCACCCCGGCAATTATTATTGTGCCTGGGAATTCCGGATCGGTTCTGTTTGAACAAAAAAAGTTTGAACAAAAAAGAATTTCTTACAACTTGCCGTGAATATATAATAATTATGAATATACATTCCTGTTGATATTACACAATTAAAATTAAATTTGCGGGGTGAAGAAATTGACGCTTAAAATTGGCGTCTTAATGGGCGGGTGGTCTTCAGAGCGCGAAGTTTCCTTGCGCACGGGTGAAGCAATCTATAAGGCCCTTCTCCAAAAGGGCTACCAGGTAGTAAAAATAGACGTCGGCAGGGATATAGCCGGGGTAATTGTCGAATCTAAAATCGATCTCGCCTATTTAGCTTTACACGGGCGTTACGGTGAAGACGGCACAATCCAAGGTATGTTAGAAATACTGGGAATACCTTATACTGGTTCCGGTGTGCTGGCCAGCGCTCTAGCCATGGATAAGATAGCGACTAAAAAAATAATCCAGTACGAAGGCCTGCCCACACCGTCATTCATGGTAATTTCTAAAAGAAATGTGCAGCGAGAAGGCAGTACTAAAATAGCAAAGGATATAATAAATAAGTTCGGTCTTCCCGTGGTAATAAAAGCACCTACTCAGGGCTCAACTATTGGCACCTCTTTCGTTTACAGAGAAAATGAAATCGGTCCGGCCTTGGATCTGGCCTTTAAATATGACCCGCAAGCTCTTGTTGAAGAATTTATAGAAGGGGTAGAGGTGACCTCCTCGGTGCTGGGAAACGACGAACCCGAAGCTCTGCCGCTAATAGAAATAGTATCTGCCACCGGCGTATACGATTATCAGTCGAAGTATACCGTTGGCTTAAGTGACCATATTATTCCGCCGCGCCTGCCAGAAGATGTACAAAAGAAGATAAAAGAGTTAGCCGTTAAGGTTTTTCGTGCTCTCGGGTGCAGGGGACTGGCCCGGGTAGACTTTATGGTGTCCCGCCAAGGAAAGCCTTACATTTTAGAAGTAAATACCATACCGGGCATGACTGAAACCAGCCTCTTTCCCGACGCAGCCCGGGCTGCCGGCATTGATTTCCCCGACCTTGTTGAAAAAATTGTTAATCTAGCCTTAGAAAAGTAAAAAACTGCTTAAAAAGCGCCGATACTATACCTGTTGGTGGTGCCAGGCACTTAACTTATTAACTTATTTTTAAAATTTTTTTAAACAGCACACCCGCCAATACTCTTTTATCCACTTATAAGCAGGGAGGAATCAGTAAATTTTTATCGAAAATTATATAAAGTATTTTTTCTTATTTTGGGGGTGCTGTTTTTTGAAAACACGCTGCATGCTCTGCGGGAGAGTTATTGAGGTAGAAGTTTTAAATTCCGATCCTTATGAAGACGAAGACGAAATACCTCAAAAGAAGCCCCTGCACGTTTGTCAGATGTGTGAAGCAAAGCTCAGAAAAGAAGCAGATGATTCACAAAAAGTGCCAAAACCAATGTAGCTATGTTCGCTACAAGTAATTTTGGAGGTAGGCCGTGCATTTAAAATTACGCTGGACAAATGCCTTTATTTTACTAATTCTCTTGTTTTTCATTTTTGCCAAAGCCTGTTCCCATCTCTACACCGACTGGCTCTGGTTCTACTACCTCAACTACCAGCGTGTCTTTGCTACTATTATATTATCCGATATTAGCTTGCGCGCCGCCGTAGGCCTAACATTATTTATACTCCTTTTTTTAAATTTATTTTTAACAAAAAACCAGCTGGTTAGGGCCTCACGTTCGGCTACCTTCACTAAAGAAGGCGATACTTACACTATTGTTCCGCTGCCGTGGTGGAATTTTTTAAATCCAAAAATACTCATTTTATCAATCACGCTGATAAGCCTTGTAATGGCCTTTCTCTTCAGCTTTACAGTAGCGGGGGAGTGGATCACTTTACAAAAGTTTCTCCACCCAACACCATTTGGTGTAATTGATCCCGTCTTTAAGTTAGACGTAGGTTTTTATGTCTTTAAGCTGCCATTCTACGAGCTTTTATGTAAAGTTGCCAGCTGGACCGTCATCTTAATCGCCTTCTGGGTGGCTTTAGCTTATTTACTCATAAACCTCTTACAAGGCACACCAGGAAGGATCCTAAACAATATTCAAGCCCGCTATCACCTGTCAATACTGGCAGCAGTATTCTTTGTAATTAAGGCCGTAGAGTACTACTTAGACCAGTATTCCTTACTTTTCACCCACCACGGTGCGGTATGGGGTGCTGGGTATACAGCAATCCACGCCACCCTGCTAGCTTACCGGGCACTCAGTTTTATAGCGCTTTTTTGTTCTCTAGCCATTTTAGTCAACCTCTTTTTTAAAAAGTTCCGGCTAATTTTATACAGCATAGGGCTTTTAATTGCGGCATCAATAATTATGCTAGGAGTGTACCCGGCACTTGTACAAAAATTTATAGTTTCGCCAAACGAAATAGCCATAGAAAGGCCTTACCTTGAACGCAATATCCAGTTTACCCGCCTGGCCTATAACCTGGACTCTATCGAAAGAAAAAGTTTTCCGGCAGGACGAGTTCTTTCCGCAGAAGATATTAGAGCCAACCAGGATACGGTCAGCAACATCCGTCTTTGGGACTGGGAACCCCTCCAGCAAACCTACAGCCAGCTTCAGGAAATGAGGCTCTACTATGAATTTAAGGACATTGACGTCGACCGCTATATTGTTGACGGCCGCTACCGCCAAGTGATGGTCGCTGCCAGAGAATTAAACCAGGACCACCTGCCCGCGCAGGCCAAGACTTGGGTGAACCAAAGGTTGAAGTTCACTCACGGTTACGGCATCGCTATGAGCCCCGTAAATGAATCTACGACAGAAGGCTTACCGACGTTCTTTTTAAAAGATATACCGCCAGTTACGTCCACTAACTTAAGAGTAGATCGCCCAGAAATTTACTACGGAGAAGCAACCGATCAGTACGTGATTGTCAACACCAAATCACAGGAATTTGACTACCCCAAAGGAGACGAGAACGTTTTCTGCACATATGAGGGCGCTGGCGGCGTAAAAATAGACAATTTCTTCCGCAGGCTTATATTTGCTTTTTCCTTCAACGATTATAAGCTGCTTCTCTCTGGAGAAATAGATAACAACAGCCGCATTTTATATTACCGGAACATCAATCAGCGGGTACCCAAAGTGGCTCCCTTCCTCCAATACGATAAGGACCCTTATATTGTCTTGAGCGAAGGCAAGCTTTACTGGATATGGGATGCTTATACAACGACCAATAATTATCCTTATTCCGAACCGTACGATAAAGACAATAATTATATCCGCAATTCTGTAAAAGTAGTGGTAGACGCTTACAACGGCAATATTGAATTCTACATTAGCGATCTTCAAGATCCTTTAGTAAACACTTACAGCAAAATATTCCCGGGTGTTTTTAAACCTTTAGAAAGCATGCCCGGTGATTTGCGCAAGCACATCCGTTACCCAGTAGATTTCTTTAAGATCCAAGCCAGGATGTACGCTGTATACCACATGGAAGACCCGCAGGTATTTTACAACAAAGAGGACAAGTGGAATCTGCCAACAGAGATCTTTGCCAGCGAAGAAAAACCGATGGAACCCTACTACACGATTATAAAGCTACCAGGAGAAAGCAGGCCTGAATTTGTCCTAATTCTCCCCTTTACGCCGCAGAACAAGAAAAATATGATTGCCTGGCTGGCGGCAAGGTCAGACGGAGAAAATTATGGCAGGCTTCTCTGTTATGAGTTTCCCAAACAAGAACTAGTTTACGGTCCAATGCAAATTGAAGCCAGAATTAACCAGGACACCTTAATTTCCCAACAAATTTCTCTATGGGACCAGAGGGGATCGCGTGTAATCCGGGGTAACCTGCTGGTCATCCCCATAAAAGACGCCCTGCTCTACGTAGAACCGTTGTACCTGCAGGCAGAACAGAGTAAAATGCCTGAACTGAGAAGAGTAATTGTGGCTCACGGGGATATGGTAGTTATGGAGCCCACCCTAGATAAAGCACTCGAAAAAATATTCGGTCCAGAGGCAGTAATAAGGACGGCAGAAAAAGTTGATAAACGCGAAGAAATTCAGACGAGCATACCTGAACTGGCTAAAAGAGCAAACCAAATTTTCGATGAAGCCCAGCAAAAGCTAAAAGAAGGCGACTGGGCTGGTTACGGAGAGGCCCTGGGCAAATTAAAGCAGACTCTAACCGAGTTACAGGAAAAAGCAAGCCATTAAAAAAGCTCATAAGGGGAAGGGGTATCATTATGTTGCCGGCTGGCAAAATTAGGCGGATAGGTATCCTTACTGGCGGAGGTGACTGCCCAGGTTTAAACGCTGTTATCCGGGCGGTAGTTAAAACTGCTAACAGGGAATACAGGGTTTCAGTTATTGGTTTTGAAAACGGTTTTGGCGGTCTTATCCAGAACAGGGCAAGGGAGCTTACCGAAAAAGACGTAGTTGGTATTCTGCCCAGAGGCGGCACCATTCTGGGTACTACAAACAGAGATAATCCTTTCCACTACCCAATGGTAATAAAAGGTGAAAAAGTATTCCGCGATGTATCTGATCGTGTAATAGAAAACATAAATATACACGGTATTGACGCACTGATAGTAATTGGAGGAGACGGCAGTCTCACTATCGCCAAGGACCTGTACGAAAAGAAAGGCCTGCCAGTAGTGGGAGTGCCTAAAACAATAGACAATGACCTTTCGGCAACTGATCAGACATTTGGCTTTGATACTGCTCTTGCTACCGCTACCGAAGCACTAGACAAGTTACACACTACAGCCGAGTCACACCATAGAGTCATGGTCCTGGAAGTAATGGGCCGTTATGCGGGATGGATAGCTTTGCAGGCAGGACTGGCCGGGGGGGCAGATGTGATTCTAATCCCGGAAATACCCTTTAACATAGATAAGGTAATCGCCAAAGTGGAAGAAAGGCGCGACGCGGGTAAAAGGTTTAGTATTGTAGTAGTGGCAGAAGGGGCAAGGCCTGTTGGCGGCGATTACGTCGTGCAAAGGAGAGTGGAGGACAGTTTCGAACCTATAAGGCTGGGCGGCATAGGAAATGTTGTGGCAACGCAAATTGAAGAAGGAACGGGCATGGAAACAAGAGTAACTGTACTCGGTCACTTACAGAGGGGGGGCATTCCTACGCCCTTTGATAGAATCCTGGCCACCCGTTTCGGAACAAAAGCCGTCAACCTGGTAATGGACGGCAAATTCGGTGAAATGGTCTGTCTTCGCACTCCCAACATTGAGTCTGTCCCCTTATCCAAGGCAGTGGGAGAATTAAGACTTGTGCCCAAAGACAGCGATATAATTCGTACAGCAAGGCAAATAGGTATTTCATTCGGGGACTAAAGAGGAGTGTATACTTTGCTGGAGATAGACATCCCGGGCAGAGGCATAATTCAATTGGAGTATGTGGTCTTTGATTTTAACGGTACTCTTGCTCTAGACGGTAAATTAATCCCAGGTGTTAAAGAAAGACTGGAATCAATTTCTAAGTTCCTCCAAATTGTTGTTCTTACAGCCGATACTTTCGGCCTGTGCCGCCAAAGCTTAGAGGGTATAGACTGCAGAATAGAAATAATAAAAGCAGACATTGGCGCCCCCGCCAAGCTGCAATTTATTAAGCAATTGGGGGCAGAAAAAGTAGTAGCTATTGGAAACGGTCAAAACGACCGTATGATGCTGGGCGGAGCAGCATTAGGCATCCTCGTAGTGGGGCCAGAAGGAGCATCTGTCAAGTCATTGGCATCCGCTGATATTGCAGTTACCGACATTATTTCAGCACTTGAATTGCTACTCGAACCCAAAAGGCTGGTTGCTACTTTAAGAGAATAACTTAAGTAAATTTTTACAGTATTGCTATTTTATAGAAGGTTTTTAAAAGGGCACACCGTATTTCTTTTATAAAGAAGTACTATGTGAGGGGTGCCCAAAATGCTTTTTAGGCTGTTTAAATTAACCGTAATACTTATCCAGATTTTTTTGTTTTGGCTCTTAAAACCTGAATTATCTTTCTCTTTGACAAAAGAAGAAGAATTAGAAATCTGCAACCTTATTTCTAGTACAGTTTGTAATACTTCTTGGCTTCAAGCCACATCACAAGAAGATCTAATAACCTTTTTTGGTCCTTTTTTTACTGAAGAGCATTGCCGGGAAACCGTCTTTTCAGTTTTGAATTTTGTAAGTAACCCCATAGGGTGGGAATATTTATATTTTTTAGGTGATATAAAAATTGAGGATAATAGCAATAAAGAAGGATGGGAGAATTATACCTTGGTGCACGCGGTCATTATTGAATACGACCCGTTATTCTTTCTCTTTACCACCTATAATTTAGATTTCGAATTAATTAAAACTGAAAGCGAATGGAAAATTAAAAATATAAAGTGCCCGGTGGCCGGGTAATGCACAATGGCCGTGTTACTCTTTTTAAAAAATATGTTATTTAAAAAAAATATGTTAAAATTAAACACGTGAATAAAAGAAGGGAGAGGGGTGAGCGAGTGAAAATAGGCATCTTCACTGATAGTTACTTGCCATACACTAGTGGAGTAGTCCGTTCAATACAGACTTTTACTTCAGAACTTAGGTCCCGGGGTCACAGCATTTATATTTTTGCTCCTCGATACAAAAACTGCAGTGAAGAAGAGGGTGTTTTCCGTTTTGCTTCTGTTCCCTCACCAACTAACCGCGATTTCGCATTGGCTGTTCCTTACTCTCCCCGCTTTAAGCCTACGATCCAGCGACTGGATTTAAACTTGATCCACGTCCACTCCCCCTTTTTATTAGGCCGGCTGGGAGCAAGGTATGCCAGGAAACTGGGGCTGCCGCTGGTCTTTACCTTCCATACCCTTTATGACCAATATGTGCACTATGTCCCCTTTGCCAGGTCTTTCACAAAAGAATTGGCCCAGTATATAAGCAGAGATTTCTGCAACCAGTGTGACTTAGTGATTGTCCCCACCCGTATAACAGAAGACTACCTGCGCTCAATCGGTGTTGAAGCAGAAATTAAAATTGTTCCCACAGGCATTAAAATTGAAGATTTTCAAAGCGGTGACGTTAACTGGCTGCGCAGCCGTTATAATATTCCAGAAAGCAAGAAAATTTTACTCTTTGTAGGACGGCTAGGACAAGAAAAAAACATAGAGTTCCTCTTGGAAAGCTTTACTATTGTTTTAGAAGAAGTGCCGGATAGCGTGCTTGTTTTAGTCGGTAGCGGTCCAGAAGAAGAAGAGTTAAAACAGAAATCCGCCAATAAAGGGATTGCGAACCAAGTAATTTTTACCGGTAAGCTAGAACTCAGCGAAGTTGTCCACGCTTACGCCAGTGCTGATATTTTCGTTTTTTCGTCGGTAACAGAAACGCAGGGGATAGTAATTGCCGAAGCCAAAGCTTCGGGTTTGCCTGTAGTAGCTTTAAAGGCATATGGTGCTTCAGAAATGGTTGAAGACGGTTTTGACGGCTTCCTAACCGAACCAGAACCCAAAAGATTTGCTGAAAAAGTTTGCTTAATTTTAAAAAACAGTCAACTTCGCCAGTCGCTGTCGAAAAGGGCCAGGATTAACGCCGAAAAGTTTTCTTCCGCTTACTGTACCTCGCTACTTTTAGAATGCTATGAAAAACTGCTCCAAAATAAAGAAAATTATAGAAATCAAAATTTAGGTAATAAAAGATAACCGGTTAAACACCGGTCTTTTATTTTTATACTTGAAAGTAAATCAAAAGAGTAATATTATTACTACTTAGGAATATTACTGTTTAGCAGTAAGGAGATTTTTATGGAGTTACAAAAAATTATTGAGCTAGTTAAAGAAAAAGGCTACAAAATAACCCCGCAGCGCAGGACCATAATAGAAACCTTATCCAGTCAAAGCCAGCCACTAACAGCAAAAGAAATTTTAGACCGCGTACGGGCAATATTTCCCGATATAAGTTTCGATACTGTTTACCGCAACCTTAATCTTTTGGCCAAGGTCGGTATTATAACCCAAATAAACTTAAGAAGCGGCGAATCCAGCAAATTTGAAATTACTGACGAGCACCACCATCACTTCATCTGCCTTGGGTGCGGCGAGTCAGTCTGTTTAAAAGACTGCCCGCTCAACGAAGAGGTAATGTGGCCAGCTGTAGAAAAAGGCTACCTAGTTACAGGCCACATATACGAAGTTTACGGATATTGTCCCATGTGCCGCCATAAAATTTAAGAGGGTGAGAGGGATGAAAAGACTATCTGCTGTTGTAATTATTATCTTAGCAATAGCTCTTGTTAGTTTGGATAGTGGTTGTACTGCCCGCGTTAAAGAAGAACCGTTAAAAACGGGCGAAATAAAAAAGCAATTAAAAGTTTACACGACCATTTACCCGCTTTATGACTTTGCACGTAATGTAGGCAGAGAAAGGGTGTCAGTTACCAATATGGTACCACCCGGTGTTGAACCGCACGAATATGAACCTTCACCCAAAGATATAGCTTCCGTAGAGAGTGGCGGGGTTTTTATCTACTGCGGTGCAGGGATGGAAAGCTGGGCCCATCAGGTTGCCAAAACACTAAAAGAACGCGGGGCAATCGTTGTTGACGGCAGCAAAGGTATTGAACTGCTCAGCATAGACGGCAGCAATCTACAGCCAGATCGTACCAGCGCATCACGCACAGACCCGCATATATGGCTCGATCCCTTGCGCGCTGTTCAGGTGGTAGAAAACATCAAAGAAGGCCTTTGTGCAGCCGACCCGGAAAGAAGGGAGTACTACGAAATCAATGCCGCGAGGTATAAAGAAGAACTACTGCAACTTCATAATGAATACTGTGAAGCTCTAAGCTCACCGCCTAAGAGATCATTTGTGACTTCTCACGCCGCTTTCGGCTACCTCGCGCACCGCTACGGACTAAACCAGATACCCCTAAGAGGCATCTCACCGGAAACAGAGCCTTCTCCGGGAAGGATGGCCGAAGTTATTGATACCATCCGCAAGGAAAAAATAGAATACATCTTTATTGAAACTACTGTCAGTCCAAAAGTTTCTGAAATAATTGCAGCCGAAACGGGTGCCAAGATCCTTGTATTAAACCCCCTCGGCAACCTTACCAGAGACGAAATTGCAGCGGGTAAAAATTATCTTTCTGTTATGAGGGAAAACCTGCAAGCTCTAAAAACGGCCCTGGGTGTAAAAAATGGATTATGAGTGCATTGTTGAATTAAAAAATATTACCTTTAGTTACGGGTGCCACCCCGTATTAGAAAACATTTCCCTTTCTATTGTTAAAGGAGAAACAGTAGGAATCACTGGTCCAAATGGAGCCGGCAAAAGCACTCTTTTGAAGATCATAGCCGGCCTGCTCAATCCTTCTCACGGACAGGTTTTTCTTTTCGGCGTGGAGAGGGAAAAATTTAGGGAATACAGTAAAATTAGTTACGTACCTCAAAAAGCATATCTGTCTAGCAAGTCAATTCCAGTTACGGTAGAAGAAGCAGTTGCTCTGGGGTTAGTAACCGGCCAAAACCTTTTCCGTCCACTAGGACGGGGTGTACGACAGAGGGTGCTCGCCGCCCTGGATAGGGTGGGACTAGTTAACCAGCGCAGAGAACTTGTTAGCTCACTTTCCGGCGGCCAGCAACAGCGTGTTTACATTGCCAGAGCCCTGATCAGGGAACCAAAATTACTCATCTTGGATGAGCCTACCAATGGTTTAGATTTAATGTCCCGCGCAAATCTTTATAACCTTCTTAAAGACCTGGTACAAGAACGCAACCTTACAACCATAATCGTGACACATGAATTGGATGAAATCGCTTCATTAATTAGCCGGCAGGTTTGCCTAAACAAAAAGGCCTGTACTTGTACGTGCCACTATACGGAGAATGTAAATGGGGAAAATAAAGGTATTCCTTTCTGTGCCAGCAGATTTTGGCCAGTTTAAGAGGTGGACTTCACTTTGGACATATTTGCATACTCATACATGAAAAAAGCATTTCTAGTAGGATCAATAGTCGGCATAATTTGTCCTGCTACAGGTCTATTTATTGTAATTCGCAGGATGTCATTAATAGGGGACGCCCTGGCCCATATATCTTTGGCCGGTGTAGCTGCAGGGTTGATGGCAGGAGTTAACCCGGTAATATCGGCATTTGTTTTTTCGGCGGCTGCCGCGTTATTTATTGAAAAGTTGCGTGAAAAATACAGTGATTATTCAGACTTAGCCGTTGCCATAATACTATCCCTTGGGCTTGCTCTTGGCGCAGTACTTTTAAGCTATAGAAAAGGATTTAATGCTAACGTATTTAACTTCCTATTTGGCAGCATCGTCGTTCAAAGCGATTCCGACTTTTTATTAGTGGCTACTGCCGGCTTTATAGTAATAACCTTTATATTTTTAATATATAAAGAACTGTGTCTTATCTCCATCGACGAAGATACAGCAAAAGCCAGCGGGGTAGCCGTGAAAAAAATTAGCATTTCTTTCACTTTGCTGACTTCTTTAACGATTGCTGTAGCCATGCGCACTGTAGGCATTCTGCTGGTTTCATCGCTAATGGTCATACCCGTAGCCACAGCTCTCCACCTGGCTAAAAGCCTTAGAGGTGCATTATTCCTTTCCATTGCGCTTAGCCTGTCATCTGTCATCTCCGGCTTATTTATTTCATTCTATTTAGACTTGGCGGCAGGAGGAAGTATTATAATTATATCCATTGTTTTCCTCTGTTTGGGATTTTGCATAAAAGGCTTGGTAAATAACAAGGGAAATGAATTATGCCAGACTTTTCACAAGAACCACGAGATTTAAAATAACAAATATTTGTGTATTGTATACATAATTTTTTTAATAATTCAACTATTTTATTTTGATACTCTTCCTAAAGGATAAAAAATTAAAATAGCGAATTTCATTTTTAAAAACATTATTAATTTCTTAAAAAGGGGACGGGCAAACATGAAGGGCTTCTTCGGTCAAATCCTTAACGTTGATCTGTCGTCAAAAACTTGGCAGGCAGAAAAAATTGATCATGAAGTTTACGCTAATTACTTGGGAGGTAAAGGGCTTGGAACTTACTTAATGTTGAAAAATATTCCTCCAAAAACAGACCCTCTTTCCCCTAATAATTGCCTCATTTTCACAGTTGGCCCCATAACGGGCACATCTGTGCCAGGTTCTAACCGAATTGGCGCCTATGCCAAATCGCCACAAACCGGTTTTTATGGCGAATCTTATTCTGGCGGAAAAATTGCCGGAGCTATGAAGAAAACCGGTTACGATGCTATAGTAATCAAAGGCTGTTCTGATAAACCCGTACTGTTAGAAATTAGCGATAAAGGAGTCGCCTTTCACGATGCAACGACTCTGTGGGGGCAAGACTGCTACCAAGCAGAAGATCAGGCCTTAAAAAAGGTTGGCGTTAAAGGTGCTCAGGCAGCAGTGATTGGCCCTGCAGGTGAGAAATTAGTACGTTTTGCCTGCATCGAAAATAACTACTGGCGTTCGTTAGGACGAACTGGGCTTGGCGCTGTAATGGGATCCAAGAAAGTAAAAGCAATTGTTTTCCACGGAAATGCTAACTGTGAAACAGGAGATCCCAAAAACTTAAATGAATACGTCAAGGAATTAATCAAAAAAGGGAAAGATAATCCAGGGGTCCTCGGTTACCGTAAATACGGAACCCCCCAATTAGTATCTCTTATGAACACGGTTAACGGCTTTCCTACCAAATATTGGTCAAAGGGGCACTTAGAAGGTTGGGAAACGCTTTCCGGTGAATATCTAATCAATAATTTTGAAGTTAAGCCCAGAGCTTGCCCGCCTTGCATAATGCTATGCGGCAACCTTACCCGGGTTACTTCCGGCAGGCATGAAGGATTAGTGGTTGAAGGCCCTGAATATGAAACAATTTATTCCTTTGGCGGCCTTTGCTGCATTAAAGACTTAGCGGAGGTTCTCTTTTTAAACGACCTCTGCGACAGGCTCGGTATTGATACTATCAGTACAGGTAACGTGGTCGCATTTGCTATAGAAGCAGCAAAAGCAGGAGTAATAGACTTAAAAATAGATTACGGTGATGCTATTGCTGTTGCCGAGCTCATTAATAAAATCGCAGCTAGAGAAGGAATCGGGGACATTCTGGCAGAAGGAATTAAGACGTGTGCTGAGAAATTTGGCCTTGCAGACATTGCTATTCACGTAAAAGGTTTGGAGCCCGCAGGTTACGATCCACGCTTGCTTCACGGTATGGGCCTGTCCTACGCCACCTCTCCCCGCGGTGCTTGCCACCTGAGATCGACTTTCTATAAACCTGAACTTGCTGGTATAATTGATAAAAAGACCACATTTGGCAAGGCAGAACTTGTAATTGATTATGAAGACAGGCTGGCCCTTTATGACGCCCTTATTCTCTGCCGTTTCTACCGCGATCTAATCCTTTGGGACGACCTTGTAACCATTGTTAATGCAACAACTGGCCTTAATATTACAGAAGACAAATTAAAATTGATAGCCAAAAAAATCATTAACGCTACACGGAAGTTTAATATTATGCAAGGCTTAACTAAAGAAGATGATTATTTGCCGGAACGCTTCTTTAAAGAGCCTTTAGAAAACGGTGATGTTTTACCTAAAGAAAACTTTGAATTCATGCTGTACGAGTATTACAGATTACGCGGGTGGGACGCCGAAGGTATGGTCCCTGACCAAATTTAAGGCGGCGCAAAGCCGCCTTTTTCCTGTCCTTTTTAGTCATAATCATACCGGCGGTATTTGACCTGCAATTTTTTTGTATTTATAATTTTTACTAAATATAAAAACTGGGGGGTATTTAATTGGATAAAATTAAAACAGCTTACGAAATAGCCATGGAAAAAGTTAATAAGATAAAAGAAATACCTCAAGAAGAAATCGATAAAATGGAATACATACCCAAAGGCAAGTCTATTGGCGCTCTATTTCTGCGGGATAAAAACATAGATATTTTAAAAGAAGTTAATAAATATCCTGAAAAATACAGGAATTATATTATCGAGGGTATTCAGGAATCTCTTTTGCAAAACCTTCACTTACCTTTCGATAAATCAATTTCAGAATTTAACGAAAAGGTAAAAGATGGACTTTTTGCAATCAAAAAAAATAAAAACGCACTAAGAGAAGTTTTTAAGCAGCTAGATCACCTTTTTAGTTACTATGAACAGACTATTTCTCAAGCATACCTTCAATTTAAGGAAAATTTTTCTTTGCAGCTTAAAGAATCTGTTAAAGCGCTTGAAAAAAGACTTGGCACCCAAGTAAAAATCGATCCTGAAAAACAGCCTGGATTTTACGAAGAATGGGTTAGGTTTGCTTCTCATATTAATAGCCAGTACGAAAAAATTCTTCAGGAACAAAAAAATTATATAAAGCAAATAAAATAAGTTAATAATAACAACTACATCTTTAAATGTTTATAAGAAAGGTGTAAAAATATTGGAATACAGTTTAGTAACAAGTCAAATATTTTTTAATGTAGAAGAAATAGTTGAAATTCTTGAAGAATATATTGGCGAATATGTACTTATAGAGCATTATTTTGAAGATTATTTAATAGAAACTAGAGTATTACGTATCGATAATATAGATATTGAAACAGATATCACTGAATACTTGCACTATTTTAAACAGAAGTACTCGATTGGCAATACAAAAGATAGTAAATTTCAAAGCTTTATACGCAATAGTTTTTTAAGTTATATTTATATAAATAATACAATGCTTGAAATTGAAGTACATGACAGTAAGTTAGTATGCTTAATTGGCAGTAGGGGGGAGGTTATTTTAAGAACTGGTCCGGATAGTTATGTGTTTTCACCTCTTTTTAATATAAAAATTACACCAGAAAAAGTTCAAACACTTCTGGAATCATTATTTTGTGTTATTAATAAGAAATATCAGGAATTAATAAACGGTAAGGTAACCAATGAAGTTTATACTTTATCAACAGGCGTTTGTATAATGGCTATTGCAAAAATAAATGAATTGCCACTGAACGACTATGAATTAAATCTTTCCCACGATGAAATGTTATTATTTGGTTTAGCCATCAATTTAGCTATTGAGTACAACGGCAAAGAAATTCATCAAATTGCTAAAAACATTATGGAACAGATAAAATATTATTTTCCAGAAATAGAACACATTTCACCAGAGAGCTTTGAATCATCAAAAATGGGTAAGGTATTAGATTTCAAAAGAAAAAGTGATATTAAAAATAATAAAGATAAAGATACTGAAGGTAATGACCTTAATGAATAAATGAATAATGGGCAATGCTAGCACTAGAACTTTGTTAACATAATATTAATTATGGGAACTTCGAAATTTAATATTTGAACCGTTCTTCATTAACACTTTGTTTCAGTCACCGATTCTAGAAAGGCCGAAAAAAAACCGGCTGTTGATCTCTGAGCAAGCGGCAGTAAAATTGAAGTGGCAAATTTGAAAGCCGATGCCGATTTTTCAATGACAAGGGGCAGATAATCCCGGGATATTATGGCGTTATATTCCACATAAAATGCCGGGTCCTTAACCGGCAGGTAAATACCGTCTTTATCGGTTTTAAATAAATGGTAATTACTTTCAACCCACTTTTCATATAACGCATGCCGGCTGAAGGCAATGCTCCTGGCATGGTGAGGAACGCAAACATCCTGAACAATATGAGCAGACACTCCAAGGTAAAAAAACGTTTTATTTTTACTCCCGTTTCTATAACTGCTGTAAGCTTTATCTAAGTAGTACTTACATTCCGTACACGCACCCGGCAATATGCCTATGCCGCGTTTTTTAAGCGGATCGTAGTAATGAAAAAAGTTTTTCCAGTATTTGTCTGCCCAAAGAACCCCTCTTTCTATATCACGTTGATAGCATCTTAAAATTTCTGCCTCTTCTTTTTTTCCGTCAGAAGATAAAATATATAAGGCTTGTCTTGTACAGAAAATATGAGTTATGCCGCTGCTGCCCGTAAGGATTTTTTGGACCGGTGCAGCCCCTATTAAGAGTAATTTTGTTAATCTGGAAGCGATATAACGCAACAGTTACACACCTGCCGGTAAATTTAATTAAATAAAAAAACCCTACTCCCGGTTTCACCAAGAGTAGGGTCAGACAAAATGTTACTTTTTATTCAAAAGCCTCTAATTTTTTAAGCCTCTCAATGTTTTGGTTAACCCATTCCTGAATAACTTTAATATCATCTTCCTTTAAGTGACGGAAGCGCCCTTGGGGCTTGATAAACTCTTCTACGGGCTTTAACTTAGTAGGAGCTACCGTAAACCTGTACTTACCGTCTTCTACTTCGTAGAGCGGGAAGTAGCCTGTTTCTACCGCCAAACGCCCCATCTCTATAGTCATGTCACTCGGGTGGCGCCAGCCAGTGGGGCACGGGGCATAAATGTGGACGTAAGCGGGCCCTTTCTTTTCAGCCGCTTTTTTCACTTTATTAATTAAATCAAACGGATGGCTGATACAGGCAGTTGCCGCATAAGGCACACCGTGCGCCACGGCTATAGCTACCATGTCTTTCTTGTGTTGAGTTTCGCCAATGCTTATTTTACCTGCAGGAGCAGTTGTTGTTGTAGCCCCGTAGGGGGTTGAAGCCGAACGCTGGATACCGGTGTTCATATAAGCTTCGTTGTCCCAGCAGAGATATACAAAGTCATGACCCCGCTCCATGGCGCCAGACAGAGCCTGAAAACCAATGTCTACGGTAGCGCCGTCACCGCCCATACCAACAACGGTAATCTTCTTCTCGGGAATCTTGCCCTTTTCCATTAATTTATTGAGGCCTTCTGCCACTCCTGAAAGCACAGCCCCTACATTTTGGAAAAGTGTGTGAATCCAGGGCACCCTCCAAGAAGTAAAGGGATATGGCGTCGTAGTCACTTCGTTACAGCCCGTGGCCATAACACAAATACAATCTCTACCTAAGGCCTTCATGGCCAGCCTGATGGCTAATACTTCACCACAACCGGCGCAGAAGTTATGCCCCGGCGCCAGTAATTCGTCAACAAGTACTTCGTTTTTTCCGAATTTCAAAGTACTCTCTGCCATTTTTTTACCCCCTTATCCCAGATACTTTGCCTCTGATGCCGATCGTCTCGTAAAGCTCTTCCGAACCTTTGGCGGCAACTTCTCTGCCCCTCATAATCATTTGCTTAAATTCCTTAGTGGAAACGTCCCTGCCGCCAAGCCCGCCCACAAAGCTTACCACTTTGGGCTTGACTGCCTTGTCGTACAGAGCTGCTTTAACTTCCGAGGCTACCGGACCACCCGGCCCGCCGTAGGATATACTCCTATCAAGCACAATTAGTGTCTCGGCATCTTTTACTGCCTCGTACAGCTCCTGGAAGGGGAACGGCCTCCACAGGCGCAGGTAAACCAGTCCTACAGACTCCCCTGCCTCTTCTAATTCGTCAATGACGATTTTTGCCGTTTCTGTGTAGGAACCCATGGTTAACAATAATGTTTTCTTACCGTCGGCCTTGTATTTTTCTACTGGATGGTAGTAGCGGCCAAACTTATCGCCAAATTCTTTTAATGTTTCAATGATTACATCCTTCGATTTCCTTAAATTGATTTCCTGAGCCAGCCTCATCTCAGAGTAAATAATCGGCAAACCAAAAGCACCGTGAGTAGTCGGGTTGTCCGGATGCAAGGCGTAGGGGTGTTTTAAGGGCGGCAAAAATGCCCTTACTTCTTCTTCGTCGGGCAGGTCAATGGGCTCGGTCACGTGAGACAAAGTAAATCCATCCAGGTTAACCATTACGGGCAAAAGCACCCTGGGATCTTCACCGCAGCGGAAAGCCCAGACCACAAGGTCAAAAGCCTCTTGGGCGTTATTGACGAAAACCTGGATCCAGCCGACATCGCGGGCCGACATCACATCGGAGTGGTCACCCCACACACTTAGAGGCGCCGACAGAGCCCTGTTGCAGACGGCCATAACTATGGGATAGCGGTGGGAAGCGGCGATCCACACGGCTTCGAGCATGTACTCAAGACCCTGTCCTGCAGTTGCAGTAAACGTGCGGCAACCTGCTGCCGCAGCTCCCAAGCAGGCACTCATCGCCGAGTGTTCAGATTCAACTGTCATACAGGCTGCATTCAGCTCACCATTAGCAACCATTTCAGCTATTGTCTCAGGAATGTGGGTTTGCGGAGTAATTGGATACGCAGTAGCACAATCACAATCCACCATCTTTACGGCTTCCGCCACAGCCTGAGAAGCTTCTAAAGCCACCCTTCTACCCATCTTACTCCTCCTCCTCTACCAAAGAAATGCATTTTCTCGGGCACATTTTTACACATATGCCGCAGCCTTTGCAGTAGTAATAGTCAATGGCAAACTTCTTGCCCTCTTCTACCGTTATGGCACCATCAGGACAGTACAGCCAGCAAATACCGCAGTCATTGCACTTTTCCTTATCAACAACCGGCCTCGACGTCCGCCAGTCGCCAGTCCTGTTAACTTTAAAGTTGCCCGGTTCGGTAATTATGCCGCCTACCGTAATCTCTTCTACATTTAACTCCTTAGCCATATTTACCTACCCTCCTTATAAATTAACCGATAATGAGCTCTTCCGCCGCCCTTCTGGCAGCTTCGATGTTTGCACTGGCGCGTGCACCAAAACGCTCTTTCAGCTGCTCCTCAATAAAGGACATGTCTACAGCACCCGTCAATTTGGCAAACGCTCCCATCAGGGCCGTATTGGTAATAGGCACTTTAATGGTTTCCAGAGCTATTTTTTTGGCGTTAACAACCCCAATTTGCCAGTTAGGGAACTTTTCTTTCATTTCTTCAAAAGACTTAGAGGTGTTTATTAACATCTTGCCGTCCGGCTTAAGGCCCACGGTTAAGTTTTGCGTTTTCATTAAAAGCGGGTCAACTACAACGACAACATCGGGCTCATAAACGTTTGTTCTGATTCTTATGGGCTGGTCACTTATTCTTAAAAATGCCTGTACAGGTGCGCCTCTTCTTTCTGGCCCAAAACTGGGGAAGGATTGGGAGTACTTGCCTTGATTTATAGCTGCCCTTGCTAACAATTCAGTAGAAGTAACTGTCCCCATACCTCCTCTGCCGTGCCACCTAGATTCAAGAACACTCATTAACTTCTTACCTCCTCATTATTTAATTACCACTTTATTTTAAATTACATTTAAAAAAATAATCAAGATTTAGTTATTAATAATGAAGATTTTGCCTGTTTACTCTATTTAATTAAAATTTTTCTAGCAGGTCCTGAGGTAAGCAAAATGCCTACCCCAAGACCCACAACATATTGCATTTTAACACACTTAATATTAACTTATTATTTAAATTCAGCCTTTTTATATTTTTCTCAATGTTTTTACTGATTCGACTAGCTTATATTTTTTTCAAAATTAAACTGGGTAGAACTGTGTACTCTGTTTTGCCAGTTCAATATCAACTTTTAACTTCTTAGCCATTCTTTCCTCTAAGAACTTAGGAGCCACTTGCGGGTAGATAGCCGCAGAAATAATGTCTTCCGGTTTTTCCATCACATGAGCTACCAGTTCCTTGGCCTTTGGCAGTTCGGGCTCTAACATATCAGCCGGACGACAATCGATCGGCTTTTCATCGCCAATGATCATTTTCCTGGCTTCTTCGTTAATCGGTGCCGGCGGACGCCCGTAGTAGCCGCGCATGTACTGCTTGGTCTCATTGGGGCACATCTTATAACGGCCCATGAGCACGTTCAGCACGGCCTGGGTACCTACAATTTGACTGGACGGTGTTACCAGCGGCGGCCAGCCAAAGTCCTCTTGCACGCGCGGCATCTCCGCCAAAACCTCAGGCAGCCTATGCAGAGCATTTGCCTGCTGCAACTGGGAGAGGAAGTTGGACATCATGCCGCCCGGCACCTGGGAAACGAGAATGGTAGCATCCGGCCACTTTTGCGCCAGGTCAAATTCAGCGTAGAGCGGGCGGATTTCCTTCCAGTAATCGGCAAGCTCTATTAGGATGTCCATATTGAGGTCGGGATCGTAATCGGTCCCCTTCAGAGCAGCACACATTACCTCAATGGCTGGCTGCGAAGTTTGCACCGACATTGGGGATATAGCGCAGTCAATAATTATGTCGCCTTCCCTAGTGGCCCCGGCCTCAATTCCCTTCAGGTAAGCCATGGAGGCCATGCCGCTAGTGTAGTGGCAGTGGATATTAATGGGAAGGGTGATCCCCGCATCGCGCATGCCTTTTACAATGTCGTAGGTAATGTACGGTGCGATCATGCCCGCCATATCCTTAATGCAGATGGAGTGAACACCCATAGAGGCCAGTTCTTTCGCCTTACTCACGTAGTACTCTACTGTGTGCACCGGGCTAATAGCGTAACAAATAGTTCCCTGGGCGTGTGCACCCTCATCAATAACCGTGCGGATAGCAACTTCCAGGTTGCGGAAGTCATTTAAGGCGTCGAAAATACGGAATACATCCATCCCGTTGTAAACGGCCCTTTTGATAAATTCAATTAAAACATCATCGGCATAGTTTCTGTAACCGACAATATTCTGACCCCGCAGCAGCATCTGGGTTTTGGTTTTCTTTAAGTGACGCCTAATCACCCTCAGGCGCTCCCACGGGTCGTCTCCGCAAAAGCGCATGCAGGTGTCAAACGTGGCCCCTCCCCACATTTCCATGGAATAAAAACCGGCCTCGTCGTGCTTTTCGGCAATGGGTACCATATGCTCCGTTCTCATCCGGGTAGCCAACAGGGACTGGTGAGCATCCCGGAAGGTAGTATCACAAATATAAACAGCCTTTGAACCTTTTGCCATATTTTATCCTCCCCTTCTTTCGCTGAACGGAACCAAAAATCCTTACAATCCAACTACTTTCATCAAGCTGCGGACTGCTTCTATGGACTTATCAAGAGCAGCCTTTTCCTCCGGCGTAAGCTCAATTTCAAGTATCTTTTCTACCCCATTGCCGCCTATAATGCAAGGCACACCGGTGTAAATATCCTTGGCACCGTACTCGCCGTTTAAGTAAGCAGCCACAGGCAAAATGCGCTTCTTATCCTTCAGCACGGCTTCCGCCATCTGCACTGCAGAAGCAGAAGGAGCATAGTAGGCACTTCCGGTCTTCAGGTAGTTAACAATTTCCGCTCCGCCGTTGCGGGTTCTTTCCACTATGGCTTCTAACCGCTCGGGTGGTATGAGCCTCGTTACCGGAATGCACCCGGCAAAAGCACAGCTCAACACAGGCACCATGGTGTCGCCGTGGCCGCCCAAAACCAGGGCGCTTACGTCCTCAACAGATATGCCTAGTTCCATAGCTATAAAGGTGCGGAACCTGGCTGAATCGAGCACGCCGGCCATACCGAACACGCGGTTGGGCGGGAAACCGGTAACCTTGTAAGCAGTGTAGGCCATAACATCAAGCGGGTTAGACACAACGATGACGATGGCGTTTGGCGAGTAACGAGCTACGTTTTCAGCAACTGAACTGACAATCTTGTAGTTGGTGTTGATCAAGTCATCGCGGCTCATCCCGGGCTTACGCGCAATACCTGCTGTAATTATAACCACATCGGAATTTGCCGTGTCCTCGTAGTTATTTGTACCAATAATATTGCAGTCGTAACCCTCCACCGGAGATGCTTCCAGCAAGTCAAGAGCTTTGCCCTGGGGTACACCCTCAATAACGTCCACTAATACTATATCGCCTAGTTCCTTGGCCGCGGCCCAGTGGGCAGCCGTTGCCCCCACGTTGCCAGCCCCAATAACGGAAATCTTCTTTCTCTTGATCATCTCTTTTAACCCCTCCTAATAAGTAATTATTATAATTACCATAAAGTACTATAGGTTTTTATTTTTGGGCTTTGGTGGAGGCATAACCGCCTCCACCTTTGATTCTTTAACCAATAATAACCAGCGGGTCGCCTCCCTGAACGGCCTGACCCTTGGAAACCCTAACCTCTTTAACAGTGCCTGCCTTATCAGTTGCAATTTCGTTTTCCATCTTCATAGCTTCCAGAATGCAAACTACATCGCCAATCTTAACAGTATCTCCTACTTTTACTCTTACATCTAAGATTGTTCCCGGCATGGGTGCCGTAATAGCACCTGCTGCAGCGCCAGCAGCCGGTTTGGGAGCCGCTGCGGCCGGAGCAGGAGCTGCCGGCTTAGGCGCTGCCGCGGCCGGTGCAGGAGCGACAGGGGCCGCGGCCGGAGCCGACGGCGGCGGTGCAGCTGCGGGGGCGGGAGCAGGCGCAGGAGCAGCTACCGTAGCACCACCAATTTCTTCTATTTCGACTTCATAAACTTCGCCGTTAACCTTGATTTTGAATTTTTTCACGATGTTTTCCCTCCTAGAATATGACAGCCTTTGACATACGCAAATACCCGAATAAACCTGTTTCTATTCCTGCTTTAAGTTAAGGAAAGGCAACTCAGCCTTTAATTCCCGGCCGAGCATGATCTCGAGGATGCCAGCCATCCGCCAAGGACTAAAACCTTTTTTTACTTGAGAAACCTGCTCAACCGGGGAACCGTAAACTGCCAGCGCACCTGCGATTGCTGCTAGAACTTCTGGTTTAATTCTTTTGCTTTCACCTAACTCTGACATTTGCATTCCTCCTTTACGTTGGCTTTGCTGGCATTACATTGGAATATTTCCGTGCTTCTTCCTGGGCCGGGCTTCGCGCTTAGTAGATAGATTCCAAAGAGCTTGTATAATCTTTTCACGAGTGTCGCGTGGATCAATTACATCTTGAATAAATCCCCTGGCAGCGGCCACATACGGGTTGGCAAAGCGGTCACGGTATTCTTGAACTAGCTTCTTGCGCATAGCAATTGGATCTTCGGCCTCAGCAATTTCTTTGCGGTTAATAACGTTAACGGCACCCTCCGGTCCCATAACTGCAATTTCCGCTGTCGGCCAAGCGTACACCTCATCTGCCCGCAGTGCACTAGCGCACATAGCCAGGTAAGCACCGCCGTACGCCTTCCTCGTAATAATAGTAATTTTGGGTACCGTTGCCTCTGAATAAGCGTAGAGCATCTTAGCTCCGTGCCTTATTATCCCGCCGTACTCCTGTTGCACACCAGGCAAGAAGCCGGGAACATCCATAAATGTCACAATAGGGATGTTAAAGCAATCACAGAAACGGATGTGCCGCGCAATCTTGTCAGAAACGTTAATATCCAAGCAACCCGCTAAAATCCTGGGCTGGTTGGCTATAATACCTACGCACTGGCCGTTAATCCTAGCAAATCCTACCACTCCATTAGTGGCGTAATACTGGTGCACCTCCAAGAAGGAACCCGCATCGACCACAGCTCTGATAATATCGCGCACTTCGTAACCCTTGTTGGGGTCTGTGGGCACAACGTTTGCCAGAGTCTCCCTGTCCAGCTCCGGCTCAGCAGGCGGATAAATAGGCGGCTCCTCCAAGTTATTTGAAGGCATGTAACTCAACAGAGCCTTAATCTGAGCAATACACTCCTCTTCGCTGCTGGCCATGAAATGAGCCACACCGCTGATCTGGTTATGGGTTGCTGCCCCTCCAAGGGCCTCCATGGTAACGTCCTCGCCAGTGGTAGCCTTAATGACCAGCGGACCGGTGATAAACATCTGGCTTGTACCGGAAACCATTAAAATAAAGTCGGTCAACGCAGGAGAGTACACCGCTCCACCGGCACAAGGCCCCATAATCACAGAAATTTGCGGTATAACTCCCGAAGCTATAGTGTTGCGGTAGAAAATTTCACCGTAACCGTTAAGTGCGTCAACGCCTTCTTGAATCCTTGCGCCGCCCGAGTCACAAATACCAACGACCGGGGCACCTACCTTCATAGCCATGTCCAGCACTTTGCATATTTTAGCTGCGTGCACCCGGCCAAGAGAACCCCCTACCACCGTAAAGTCTTGGGCAAAAATGTACACCTTACGGCCGTTAATAGTGCCGTAACCGCAAGTCACACCCTCACCCGGATTCTTGACCTTTCTATAATCGTCTTCGGTATTGGCAAATACATCTATTTCCCTAAAGGAACCGGGATCGAATAACATTTCGATCCTTTCCCGGCTGGTTTTTTTGCCGCTTTCGTGTTGCTTTTCAATTCTCTTCGGGCCGCCGCCCATGTGGACAGCTTCTCTCAGCTTACACAGTGTTGTCAGCTTTTCCTTCATTTCATCTTCTTTAACCGTGTCCAGCCTGGGATCAAACATCAATTCTTTCTCTTGTACGCTCATACACTTACCTCCATTCTAGTCGCGCTCGCTCAGTTCGATTAGGACACCGAAAGTAGATTTCGGGTGTAAGAAAGCTATCCTCGCACCACCTGCCCCGTAACGCGGTTTTTCGTCAATTAAACGCACTCCTTTTTCTTTAAGTTCTGCCAATTTTTGTTCAATGTTATCTACTCTGAAAGCAATGTGCTGTATACCTTCGCCATTTCTTTCAATAAACTTGGCGATAGGGCCGTCAGGACTAGTGGACTCTAAAAGCTCTACCTCACTGTCTCCTGTAGGAAGAAAAGCTACCTTTACCTTTTGCTCTTCAACAACTTCCGTTCCTGTAGCCTTTAAACCGAGCATCTCCTCGTAAAACTTTAGGGCTTGCTCTAGGTTTTTAACTGCAATCCCGATATGATCAATTTTTTTAACCATGGGGCAACCCTCCATTTAAATTTAAAATCACAAAATTTTTTGGGGGCGGACAGCCAGCAGTTAAAAACTTCTGCTATCCGCCCTCTCATCAAATTTAATTTTTCACATTCTCTCTAATAAACTTAACAACATCCTCCAGCGGCGTACCCGGGTTAAAGATCTCTGCAATGCCGCACGCTTTAAGCTCTGGAATATCGTCTTCCGGAATAATGCCGCCGCCTATTACCAGAATATCCTCGGCACCCTTTTCCTTTAAAAGCCTCATAACTTCCGGAAACAGCGTGCCGTGCGCCCCGGAAAGAATACTCATGCCAATTACATCTACGTCTTCTTGCAATGCTGCCGACACTATCTGCTCAGGAGTTTGACGTAAGCCGGTATATATCACTTCCATACCGGCATCACGCAGGGCCTGGGCGATAACCTTTGCGCCCCGGTCGTGACCGTCAAGCCCTGGTTTAGCGACCAGAACACGGATGCGTTTTTCGCTCATCTGCCTTCCTCCTCACCTAGAATACAATTTGCTGCTTGTACTCGCCGTACACATCGCGCAGAACATCACAAATTTCGCCCAGCGTCGCATAGGCTTTGACGCAATCTATAAAGACCGGCATCAAATTAACATTGCTCTGCGCAGCTTCCCGCAGCTGCTTGAGGACAGCTTGGACTTTAGCATTATCTCTTTCGGCACGCAGTTTCTTCAGTTTTTCAACCTGACGCTCACCTACAGCAGGGTCTACCTTTAACAGGTTCTCCGGCGGAGCTTCTTCCATTATGAACTTATTTACACCGATAACGGTTTTTCTCTTGGTGTCGATGTCGAGCTGGTATTTGTATGCAGAATTATGAATTTCCTTCTGCATGAATTCAATTGCCTTAATGGAGCCGCCCAGCGCGTCGATCTTTTCAATGTATTCTTGAGCTTTGGCTTCGAGTTGGTTGGTCAGGCTTTCGATGAAATACGATCCGCCAAGCGGGTCAACTGTATCACAAACACCAATCTCGTAAGCAATGACCTGCTGAGTGCGCAAAGCTATGAGCACAGACTCATCGGTCGGGAGACAAATTGCCTCATCGTAAGAGTTAGTATGCAGCGACTGAGTTCCGCCTAAAACAGCAGCCAAAGCTTCAAATGCCGTCCTCATTATATTTACTTTGGGCTGTTGTGCAGTTAAGCTGCAACCCGCTGTCTGGGTGTGGAAGCGGAGCGTCCAAGAACGGGGATCTTTAGCCCCAAAGCGCTCTTTCATTATCTTTGCCCACAGGCGGCGGGCAGCCCTGAACTTAGCAATTTCTTCAAAGAAATTAAGGTGAGAATTGAAGAAGAAAGACAGTCGCCCGGCAAAACTATCCACATTCTGGCCTGCTTTTACAGCAGCGTCAACATAAGCTATACCGTTGGCCAGTGTAAATGCTATTTCCTGGGCAGCCGTAGCACCTGCTTCCCTAATGTGGTAACCGCTTATGCTGATGGAGTTCCAGTTGGGCACTTCTTGCGAGCAGTAAACGATAATATCGGTTACCAATTTCATTGACGGCTCGGGAGGTAAAATATAAGTGCCCCGTGCGATATATTCTTTTATCAAGTCATTTTGGATAGTCCCGTTTAACTGCTTCTTGTCAAACCCTTGTTTTTCTGCTACCGCAATGTACATGGCCAGGAGTATGCCCGCAGGGGCATTTATAGTCATTGACGTGCTGACCTTGCCCAGCGGAATCTGGTCAAAAAGGGTTTCCATATCGAGCAAGGAATCGATGGCTACCCCCACTTTGCCCACTTCGCCTCTGGCCAGCGGGTGGTCTGAATCGTAGCCGATCTGGGTCGGCAGGTCAAACGCACAGCTTAAGCCCGTCTGTCCTTGCTCTAAGAGGTAGCGGAAGCGCTTATTGGTCTCTTCGGCCGTGCCAAAACCGGCGTACTGGCGCATAGTCCAATACCGGCCGCGGTACATGTTGGGCTGCACGCCGCGAGTATATGGGTACTCACCGGGGAGGCCCAAGTCGCGCTCATAATCGAGGTCGGCTACGTCCAGAGGTGTATAAACAGTATTTACTTTAACCCCTGAATCGGTGTAAAATTCCGCTTCTCTCTCAGGGCGCTTCTTAATTGTGGCATCAAGTTTTGCCTGCCAACTTTCTTTTTTAGCGGCAATTTTATCCAGTTGCTCCTGTTTAAACAAGAGAGCTCCTCCTTCCTCACACTTATTTCATTCCGAGTGCCTCTTTAATAAGCGCCGGGATTTCAAACGGCAGTGTAGCAACTTTTGCTCCAGCTTCTGTTAAAGCTTTTACCTTGCCCTGGTAGGTACCTTTACCCCTCTCAATGATGGCACCGGCATGCCCCATACGCTTGCCCGGCGGCGCGCTCTTGCCAGCAATAAATGCCACCACAGGCTTGGTCATTTCCTTAATGTACTCAGAAGCGGTTTCCTCGGCGTTGCCGCCAATTTCGCCGAGCAGAACAACAGCTTTGGTCTGCGGGTCTTTTTCAAACATCTTAAGGACATCGATAAAGGTAAGACCCACAACTCTGTCACCGCCCATACCTACCACCGTAGTCTGCCCGATACCGTTAGCGGTAAGATTTCCAACTGTTTCGTAAGTAAGGGTTCCAGAACGGGAAACCACGCCTACCGGCCCTTCTACAAAGTACTGGTTGGGCGGAATACCTATCTTGCACTTACCCGAAGAAACAATGCCAAAGGTATTGGGACCGAGTACAATTGTTCCATTGCGCTTAGCGTAGGCTACAATTTTAATTTCATCTTGTACAGGAACTCCTTCAGTAACAATTACTACAACCTTAACGCCGGCTTCAATAGCTTCAAATGCAGCATCCTTCGTAAACGGAGCGGGGATAAATAGAACCGACGCATCAATCTGGTGGTTCTCGCAAGCTTCTCGCACAGTATTATATACAGGAATACCTTCAACTACTGCCCCGCCCTTGCCAGGGGTCACACCAGCAACAATATTTGTACCGTAAGCTAGCATTTGTTTGGTGTGGAAAACGCCCTGGTTGCCAGTTATACCCTGCACTAATACTTTGGTATTTTCATCAATAATAATAGCCAATTTAACTACTCCTCCTTGTCAAAAACTTCTTACGCGCTCATCCGCCAATCTAGCCAAGAATTACCTACGCCTGGCCCTTGGCAATTTCTACTGCCTTCTTTGCAGCATCCAACATGAAATCGTAAGCTTCTATGCCAATTTCCTTGAGGATGGCGCGCCCGATATCCTGGTTGGTACCAACCAGGCGGATTACTACCGGAACCGGGATGCCCTTCTCCTTGTAGACATCGGCAACAGCATTAGCTACGTCGTCGCAGCGGGTAATACCGCCGAAAATGTTAATGAAAATAACCTTCGGATTTCTCTTAATTAAGAGTTCCAAAGCCTTGGCAGTAGCCTCCCTGCCAGTACCACCGCCACAGTCGAGGAAGTTAGCAGCCGACCCACCGAGGTATTGAATAGTATCTAAGGTAGTCATGGTAATACCGGCGCCATTAGCCATAATGGCAATATCCCCGTCGAGATCCACAAAGGAAAGGCCTAGATCGTGAGCTGCCTTTTCAATTTCAGAACGCTCCTCGACATAGGGCAAATCTTTTTGACGGAAGAGAGCGTCGTCATCAATGGTAACTTTAGAGTCAGCAGCAATTACCTTATCGTCGCTTAGTACCAGCGGGTTGATCTCTACGAGTTCAGCATCTTTCTCGGTGAAGATTTTATATAAAGTTTGAATGATTTTGATTAGCTCTTTGCCGTGCGGCCCTTTAACCGGAATACCCATCCTTCTTACGATGTCCTGGGCAATGAACGGCTGCATGCCCAATTCGGGGTCAATATGCTTCTTAATGATGTACTCTTCAGGCTGCTCTTCGATATCCATTCCGCCGTAAGCAGAAGCAATGAGAACGGGCATTTTGGCCGCTCCATCAACAGTAATAGACATGTAGAGCTCTTTATCGATTTTTAATTTTTCCTCTACTAGTACATACTGAACAGGGAGCCCTTGAATGGTCATAGCAAAAACTTCTTTTGCTGCAGCCCTTGCACCTTCTGGATCGTCGGCAAACTTAATTCCACCGGCTTTACCGCGCTTACCGGTCAAAACCTGGGACTTAATTACTACTGGCCCGCCAATTTCAGCTGCTACTTGAGCCGCCTCGTCCGGGTTGGTAACCATTCTGCCCTTCGGCACAGGAAGGCCGTACTTGGCAAATAGTTCCTTACCCATATACTCGAACATTTTCACTGGTTAATCTCTCCCCTCTGGTGTTAATACGCAAAAAGCTTACACATTTCAAAATAACCAATAAGGCTTAGCATTTCGGTAGAATAAAACATTACCCCAGCCTTTTTTAAAGCTAACTGAGCCAGTTCTTACCTCCTTTCCTTAAAAGTCCATGTTTATCTAGTGTTTAATCAATCTGAAATATGACCAAAAAGGCCTAGCCCAACCTGTTAACCTGGTCGGGCAACTAATAATAACAATAAACAATAAACTTTTGTATGAAAACGCCTTTTAAGGAAAAGCTTACCTTTCCCTGTCATTTACTATCTCCCGAAAGTTTTTCTCTACTTTGCGGAGTAAATTTTTATCCCTTCATCGTAAAGGTCGCCGCCAAGCGTATCGTTTACCACTACAACTGGCAGGTTTTCTACAATAAATTCATGCACGGCTTCTGGACCCAGCTCCGGGTAAGCAATTACACGGACCTCTTTAATGCACTTTGATATTAAAGCCCCAGCCCCGCCAATAGCTGCTAAGTATACCCCCTTATATTGCTTCATGGCCTTAATTACTTCGGGGGAACGGCGGCCTTTTCCAATCGTGGCCTTAATGCCCGCTGCATAAAGTTTGGGTGCATAAGGATCCATCCGGTAACTGGTGGTAGGACCGCAAGCACCAATAACTTTACCAGGCTTTGCTGGCGTTGGACCAACATAGTAAATGACTTGTCCCTTGGGATCAAACGGCAATTCTTTTCCTTGTTCCAGTAATTCTACCAGCCTTTTGTGGGCCGCGTCACGGCCTGTATATATTTTCCCGCTTATCAGCACCCGCTGGCCTATCCTTAAATTCTCAACCACTTCATCCGTCAGCGGGGTTGTCAGCTTAATTTCTGTCAATCGTTTCACCCCCCCCTTGTTTAGAGTACTACTTCTTTATGCCTTGCTGCATGGCAGTTTATATTGACGGCAACCGGCAAACTTGCTATGTGAGCACCGTAAATCTCTACATGCACAGCTAAAGCTGTGGTTTTCCCGCCTAAACCCTGAGGGCCGATACCTAACTTATTAATTTCTTCCAACAGCTCTTCCTCTAATTTAGCTATATCGGGGTACTTACTCTTTTCGCCCAACTCCCGCAACAACGCTTCTTTGGCCAGCATAGCGCACTTTTCAAAAGTACCCCCTATGCCTACACCTACTACGATCGGCGGGCAAGGATTCGGTCCTGCATTTTTAACAGTTTCGATAACAAACTTCTTAACACCCTCTACTCCGTCTGCCGGCCTTAGCATTTTTAAGGCACTCATGTTTTCACTGCCGCCGCCTTTTGGAGCCAAAACTATTCTCAAGTTTTCGCCCGGAACAATTTTTGTGTGAATAACTGCCGGGGTATTATCACCAGTGTTTTTGCGCTCCAAGGGGTGACCAACAATGGACTTCCTCAAATAGCCTTCGGTATATCCTTTTCTTACGCCTTCGTTTATTGCTTCATATAAGTCACCGCCCTCAATCCTTACATCCTGCCCCAGCTCTAAAAAAACTACAGCAAAGCCGGTATCTTGACACATTGGGATTTTTTCTTCTTCGGCTATTTTTGCATTTTCAATTAAATCCTGAAGTATACCTTTGCCAGTAAGAGATACTTCCTCCTCATAAGCTTTTTCAAATGCTTCCATAACGTCCCGGCCTAAATTAAAGTTAGCTTCCTGACAAAGCCTGGCCACCTCTTCTATAATGGTGGCAGTGTTGATAGTTTTAATTTTAATTCCCCCCTTTGCTATATGTTTGCTCTTTACCAACCCTTATAAAAAGCAAGATTCGTACCATAGGTAAAATCTTGCTCAAATATACTTTTATACACCCATAAAACACTTAAAAAAGGGCTATTTAAAAGAAAAAAGGGCGCTTTTAACCGGCCCTTTAACGCAAGCAAAAGCTTATAGAAAATTCTTTTTTGAGTGACAACATTCTAACTTATAGAAGGAAGGTGTACTAACCCCTTGAAATAAAGACATTTCTTAATTTTAAAACGTTTCTAATTTTTATAAGCAACTGGCTTAACTTTTTTTAATTTATTGTAAAGGGTAGCCAGCGATATATTTAAAGCCTGGGCCGCACGGCGCTTGCCTTCAACAGTATTACCATATTTTGCTATTGCTTTACGAATTAACATGTCTTCCATCTGGTCAAGGGGCATAATATCTATATCCCTCTCAGGGTGTATCCTGAACTGGTTGATATGTGGAATAAAGTTTTTCTTGGAAAGAAATTCTTCATCTGCTGTAACCATAACACGCTCAATAACATTTTCTAGCTCCCGTACGTTCCCAGGCCAATCGTAACTGAAAAGCACCTCTTCAGCATCTTTGGAAATTCCCTTGACTCTTTTACCTAATTTTCTATTTAACTTATGAATAAGATTATTTACTAGAGCGGGCAGATCCTCTTTGCGCACACGCAACGGAGGTATGGTTATTTCTACAACATTAAGCCTGTAATACAAATCCTCCCTAAATTTTCCCTGCCTTATTAACTCTCTTAAATTACGGTTCGTAGCAGCAATCACCCTAACATCAACTTTTATAGTCTGGTTGCCTCCAACCCTCTCAAATTCCATTTCTTGTAAAACCCTTAAGAGTTTTGCTTGCAGCAGTAAATTCATGTCGCCTATTTCGTCAAGAAAAATTGTCCCGCCGTGAGCTAACTCAAATTTTCCTATTTTTGATTTTACTGCACCAGTAAAGGCACCTTTAGCATAACCAAAAAATTCACTTTCTAATAACGTTTCGGGGATTGCTGCGCAATTTACTTTAATAAACGGGTTTTCGCGACGAGATGATGAAGCATGAATAGCATGGGCAAAGAGCTCTTTGCCGGTACCACTCTCGCCTAAAAGCAAAACTGTAGAATTACTCCGTGCCGCTTTTTCTGCAAGACTGATACATTTTCTTAACTCCGAACTGTTGCCAACAATGTCATCAAATGTGTACTTGCTAGTAGTGACTTGGCCCAGCTTATCCGTCAAATTCTCTATTATTGTCGAACTCTTTTTTAACTCCTCCATGAGGTTCATCATATCTGTTAAGTGCTGAAATACTACTACTCCGCCTTCCATTTTGCCATCTATAATTATCGGAGCAGAATTTGAAACTACTTCGGCATCACAACCCCCTACTTTGGTCCTCTGGCCGTATATTGGTTTACCAGTTCTTAAAACAGCAGCTAAAGCACCATCTGGTGATATATCAAATATATTCTTACCTATTCTTTCTTTTTCTGGTATACCAGTAAGCCTGGTAAAAGCGGGGTTGACGTATTTAATTGTCCCGCTTACATCAGCAACTTCAATAGCTTCTTGCAAAGAACCTAATATGGCAGACATCTCACCTTGAGTCTTTTTATAACTGAGCAGTTCGTCCCTTTCTTTCAAAACATTTAATAACAAGTTTACCGCTTTTGAGTTAAGAACAGATATACTTCCATTTCTCAAGCACCAATCTTTTAAACCAAAAGTATCTATAATTACATCTACGTCAGCAAATTCCTCAATTCCCTTGACACCTTCTAAAACGTAGGTCCCCTCCCTGCGGGCTTCTTCAATTTCAGGTGCCATTTCATCTACGCCGGCCAGGACCTTTATTTCAATATTTTTTAAATTTCTCAAACCTTTATATAAGGCAAGTCCTTCCCGGCCTGCTCCCACAATGGCAACCTTTAATTTTTGCATTCGTCCCCTCCTTCCTTACTGCGCAGTCAAGGCAAATTAAATTAATTAAATAATTAAAGCTTAACAATAATTTGATTATAATTCTTATTGCTTAAGTTCGACACCAGGTTTTAAGATCCTTCTAAATATTAAAAAAATTTTTTAATTAATTTTTATAAAGTTTACCCGAACAGGTGTTTTACTTAAAATTGATTTGTGATATAATCCGAAAAAAGGTGATGGTTGCAAAATGTCATTAGAGCTAACCCCAAAACAAGCAGCAATACTAGAAGTAATAAAAAGAAGCATTAATCAAAAAGGCTACCCCCCTTCCGTCAGGGAAATTGGTCAAGCTGTAGGCTTTAGTTCTAGTTCCACCGTCCATAGTTACTTAAAAAAACTTGAAGAAAAAGGGTATCTTAGGAGAGATCCTACTAAGCCCAGAGCTATTGAGGTTATTGACTGCTATCCCGCATCTAAACCGGAAATTATAAATGTACCTATTTTGGGCAGGGTTCCTGCCGGAACCCCTTCACTAGCAACAGAAAACTGGGATGATTACTTTCCTCTGCCTGTACACTTTACGGGAGCAGGGGAGTTCTTCATGTTAACAGTCAAAGGGGATAGCATGATCGAGGCCGGTATTTTTGAAGGCGATCTTGTTATTGTTAGACGTCAAGAAGATGCTAATAGCGGAGATATTATTGTAGCTCTTTTAGACGAAGAAGCAACAGTAAAGAGGCTTTTTAAAGAAAACGGTTACATCCGTCTTCAACCCGAAAACAGCAAGCATAAGCCAGTAATAACAAGAAATGCTAAAATATTAGGCAAAGTAATAGGTTTAATCCGTAAAATACGCTAATTTTAAGGAGAAATATTTACAACCTGAGTATACTGAGTTTTTTATACAAGTTTTTTCTAAACTCAATTAATACTCAAAGTTCTGAACTTCAGAAGCTTTTAAAGCAGGGTTTAGCTCTAAAACCAAATCTATCAGCTCATCACCCAAAACCTGCCTGAACTCATTGTAAAGCGGCCTGAGCACTCTCTGCCACTCTTTCTTTTCATCCTCTGTTAGCTCAACTACGTTCATTCCACACGTAAACTTCAATTTTTGAAGATCTTCTTCCGCCATTTTTAATGCCTGCTGTTGTTCCCAAACAGTAACTTCTTCAAGGGTTTCCTCAAGCACATTTTCTATATCCGGCGGCAGGCTCTCCCAAAAACGGGCATTGGCAATTACCGCGTAACCCATATAACCGTGGTCAGATAGAGTCAGATATTTCTGGACCTTGAAAAGATTTCTCGAGTAAATATTGGTTATGGTATTTTCCTGGCCGTCAATCAAGCCTGCCTCCAAGTGACGGTACAGGTCGTCAAAAGTTACTTCTACAGGCTTGGCATGCAGCCTCTCAAACTGCCTTTTTAAAACATTGCTGTTGATCATCACCCTAAAAGACAATCCCTCAAAGTCTGCCGGCTTTACTAAAGGGTGTTTTGAATTGGTCATCTGCTTGAACCCACTATCCCAAAAAGCAAGGCCAATCATATTGTTCTGCTTTAAACTATCAAAAAGTTTCCTCCCCAACTCTCCTTCAATTGCCCTGTGAACCGCCTGCACATCTAAAAAGGCATAGGGGAGATCTAAAACTTGCCACTGAGGAGATATGGAAGACAATTTTGATGTAGCTGGGGCAATCATCTGAACAGCACCAGACTGCAGCGCCTGTATCTCTTCCCCGTCTTTATAGAGGGTAGAGTTAGCAAATACCTGTACCTCTACCCTGCCACCAGTCCTTTCCTTTACAAGAGAAGCAAAACGTTGTGCCGCCAATCCCTTAGGGGTGCTTTCGGCCACTACATGACTGAACTTAATAACTATCTTTTCATCCGGGCTCACCTGTTCCATATCAACTACCCTTTTACTGCAACCACTAATCAAAAAAAGGATCATAAAAAAAGAGAACAGGCACATCCGGGGTTTCATTTCTATTACCCCTCTTCAGTCAAAACCTAACAGGTATAATGCAAATAAAAAATTAAATGAATTAAATATTAATTTTGCAATCCCTGTGCAATACTAAAACTTACAAATATACAAAATTAAAACTCATTCAATTGTTCTGTACCGGTTAACCGGCCTCCCAACAGAACCATACTGTAACTCAAGCACTACTTTACCTGACTTTTCTAGATAATCTAAATACCTCCTAGCGGTGACCCTTGCTAACCCTACACCTTCTGCTACTTCTTCTGCTGAAAGTGCATTACCTTCTTTAAGGAGGTACAGATATACTTGCTTTAAAGTTATTTCATTTAAGCCTTTTGGTATTCCTTCTTCAATATGTTGTCCCTTGCTTAAAGATAGGCTATCAATTTCTGCCTGGTTCATATAGGATTGCTTCCTAAACTTGTTATATAAAGTAGAATAACAGTTTAAAGCGGCCTTCAAGCGAGCAAATTTAAAAGGTTTTACAATATAATCAATAGCTCCATAACGAAATACGTTTTGTATTGTATCTGCATCTTGAGCCGCTGTTACTATAATAACGTCAGTCGGTAAACCTAACCGCCTCACTTCTTGTAATGTGGCAAGACCATTCATATCCGGTAAATAAATATCCAAAAGAACAAGGTCGGGCTTTAGTTCTTTGATCATTTCTATTGCCTCATTACCCGTTCTGGCAACACCCGCGACCTTAAAACCGGGTACAGCATTTATAAAACCCCGGTTTACCTCCACTACCATCGGATCGTCTTCCACAATTAAGACATCAATTTGAGACACAAATATCACCTCTCAACCCGCTATCCCTCTTTCTGCCATCTATAATTTTGGGAATTTTAATAAAAAGGTTGGTGCCCCCTTCTTGAGGGCAATCTATGGATATGGTTCCCCCGGATAAAATAAGACAACGTTTAACCAGATAAAGGCCGAGGCCGCGGTTTGGAGAACCTTTGGTGGTAAATCCCTGCTCAAAAACAATTTCTCGTATTTCTTCCGGGATACCTGGCCCTAAATCTTTCACTATGATTTCAAGAAAATCATCACTATCGTTCATGTAAAAATAAACCTTCCGCCTTTCAGGCCCCAAAAGACGTACAGCGTCAAAAGCATTTTCAATCAGATTGCCAATAATTAATACAAGGTCACCCGTTTTTAGAGGCAGCGGCAACTCTCTAAGCCTAGTACGGCGGTCTATTACAAAATCCACTTTAAGTTCTTTTGCTCTCATATACTTACCGAGGAGCAATCCAGCTATACTGCTATTATAAATGTTTTTTGTCAAAATTCTCGTGATTTCCTGCTGCTCCTCCGTTACATTAAAAATAAAATCGAGCGCTTGCTGGTGCTGGCCCAGTTGTATCAAACCTGCAATAGTGTGTAGTTTATTCAAGTGCTCGTGGTTTTGAACTCTAAGAGCCTCTACAAAGGATTTAACACCGGTCAATTCTTCTGCCAGGCGGTTCACTTCAGTTTTGTCTTGAAACGTTGAAACGGCTCCTATAATTTCTCCTTTAAACTTAATGGGCACCCTATTAGCTAGTATTATTGTCTCGTTTAAAATCATTTCCTGGTTTAATTGCGGCTTTCCGGTTTCTAATACCTCCGGCAGCCGGGAATTCGGTATAATCTCTCTCACGTGCCTGCCGATTATTTCATCTCCAGGCCTCCCTATTATGCGTACTGCCTCATCATTAGCTATTGTGATCCGGCATTCAGTATCAATGGCAATAACTCCTTCGTTCATGGCTTGAATAACAGCTATCCGCTCTTCTAATAACCTAGCTATCTCTTCCGGTTCAAGACTAAACATTGCACTTTTAATTTTTCTAGCCAAATAGAGTGAACCTAAAAGGCCTATAAGCAAGCCCGCTGCCATCGAGTAATACAACTGGATTTGGATAGACCTAAGCAGAGTTACAATTGTTGGTGTAAGTATACCTACAACTACCACCCCTACCTGCCTTTGCCCATCGTCAACTTTAATAGGCACAAACGCTCTTACTGACGGACCCAAAACCCCTTCAGCGTTCGATATGTATTCGTTATTGGCCAGCGCCGGGCCTAAATCAGCATCAGTAAATTTTTTTCCGATCCTTTCTTCTACCGGATGAGAATAGCGCACTCCCTCCATATCCAACACAACAATATACTCAACACCCGTTGCTAGACGTGCCCTCTCCGCTATAGGCTGAATATATAAATGGCCATCGGGTTTACCTACATTCGCTTTTACATCTTCGAGCTGAGCCATGGTCCGTGCTATAGCAATGGCTCGCATCCCTATCTCTTTTTCCAAAATGCGCGAAAACTTATCTACGACAATAACGCCGCCAATAATAATGGCCAACAATACAGAACTAAAAGATAAAACGGCCATTTTCATGTGTAAGCCAAAAAACTTTTTCATCATGGTGCCAGGCACTTAACTTATTAACTTAATTTTATAAAAAATATTTTTTAATAATATCTTTATCATTAATATACTCTATAAAAGCGCCTGCAGCAAAGCCCTCGATACCCTGGCTGTGCCGAACCTGGTAAAGATACCTACTTAAGCTTACTCCTGCCAACTGAACTTCTTTAACTCTACCCAATTCCAATGATTCTCTAACAGCGCATTGCGAGACAATGCTTGCTCCCAAGCCGGCTTCTACTGCGGTTATAACTGCCCTCGTGCTGCCCAGTTCCATAACTACGGGAAGTTTTTCCAGATAAAAGCCGTGTTCTTTTAATTTTTGTTCAATTATTTGGCGTGTACCTGAACCCCTCTCGCGGACTATAAAGGGAATATTAACTAACTCTTTTACAGATATCGTTTTCCTGGTTGCCATAGGATGGGAAGGAGGCAGTATCAATACCAGCTTGTCCATCAACCAGTGCTTGCATTCTATTCCTTCTCCTTCCACAGGAGCCCCGGTTATACCTAAATCAACTTCTCTCTCTTTTACCCACTGTCCAACCCGACCACTTCCTGCAATACGCAAGGTTACCTTTATTCCCGGGTACTTCTCTTTAAAACCCCCAATAAAAAGCGGTAATAGGTATTCCCCCGGAATAGTGCCAGCACCAATTACCAGGTGACCAGTTTTTAGACCTTTTAGCTCATCCAGGCCCGTTTTTATCTTCTGGTAGTGTTTTAATATCTGTTTTGCCTCAGGGTACAAAAAACGGCCAGCATCTGTAAGAAGCACCTTTTTATCACTCCGCTGAAAAAGAGCAACCTGAAGGCTTTCTTCTAAAGCTTTAATCTGAAAACTAACGGCTGGCTGGCTCATATAAAGCTGTTTCGCTGCTTTAGTAAAACTTTGTAATTCGGCCACCCAAAGAAAAGCTTCCAGTTGTTTAAAATTCATTTAAATACACCGCCGTAAGTGGGACTTTTACCCGGAGGAATTATTTTCAATTTTATTCTGCAAAAACTCAATTACACCTGCACCCAAAAATATATTATCAAAAATTTCTAAAAAGTATCTTCATTATTTATAATTTATAATTTTAAAACTTCCTTGGCTGCCGAAATTACAGCCATGCGCACGTATTCTTTGGAGGGACCGCCCTGTAAGTAAACAGCGTAAGGAGGGCGCATGGGACCATCGGCACTCAATTCTAACGAAGCCCCCTGAATAAAAGTACCAGCCGCCATGATTACTGGATCGTCGTAACCCGGCATTAAGCTCCCTACCGGAATTGCATGTGAATCAACCGGAGAAAATGACTGTATTCCCCGGCAGAAAGCAACCATTTTTTCAGGTGTTCCCAACTTAATTGCCTGCACTATATCTGACCTCTCAGCGTCGTAAGCAGGTGAAACCTCAAATCCAAGCTTTTCAAAAAACCGGGCAGCAAAAACAGCCCCTTTTAACGCCTCGGCCACAATAAGTGGGGCAAGAAATAGTCCCTGAAAAACTAACCTCCGGTTAAACGAGGGACCGACTTCCGCACCTATACCGGGTGCACTCCAGCGGTAGGAAGCCAGCCTCACATAAGTCTCCTCCCCTACTACATAGCCGCCCGTCGGCACAAGCGTGCCCCCGGGGTTTTTTATAAGTGAACCAGCCACTAAATCTGCCCCGGCTTCTGCCGGTTCTCCTTCTTCTACAAACTCACCATAACAGTTATCTACCAAGACGACTGTTTTGGGATTTACAGATTTTATACATTCAATAATCTTTTTAAGAAGTTCTATGCTCACAGGAGGAGTAGACCAGCTGTAACCGCGCGAGCGCTGGATAAGTACTAACCTGGTACGGGAACCCAGTGCCCGCTCGATTTCCCCTACATCAACAATGCCGTTCCTAAAAACGCATACCTGCTTGTAAGTAACACCTAATTCAGCGAGTGAACCCGGTAGAATACCTCTTAATCCCAGCATTTCGGCAAGTGTGTCGTAAGGTTCACCCTGTAAAAATAAAATTTCGTCGCAAGGGCGCAAGATCCCGTAAAGACATAAAGCAATAGCATGAGTTCCGGAAACAATTTGTTCCCTCACTAATGCCGCCCCAGCTCCAAATACCCGCGCAAAAACCTTTTCTAAAACGTCTCTGCCAGTATCGCCGTAACCGTAACCAGTAGAATCTTTCAGGTGATAATCACACACTCCCGCCTCACGGAAAGCACCCATTACTTTGAGATGATTTTTCCTGGATATACGGTCAATTTTTTGGTAGATAGGTAAAATATCGGCTTCTACTTCTTGCGCTAGATATTCCAGATCTGAGTCTATTCGTTCCACTGCGTACACCTCTTAAAGCTTAGATGGTTTGCAAGTCCTCTCTTATTATAGTCATCAAGTCTTCACGGCTTAAAGGCTTATTGGTCCTCAATAGTCTTACGGCTTGACGCCTAACCGCTCTTTCAATAATATTTCGCACCAGCCTGGCATTGCCGCTATGCTCATGCTTTTTCTGCTCTTTTTCGATTATAAATCGCAACTCGTCTTTAGCGCCTCCAGAAAGTGTATACTGCCTGTTTTTAAGCATAATATCGGCTATCGACAAGAGTTCTCCAACAGTATAATCGGGAAAATTAATGTGAATGGGGAAACGAGATCTTAAACCGGGGTTTATTTCTAAAAACCAATCCATTTCATCTTTATAGCCAGCCAATATGAGGATAAAGCTCTCCCTCAAATCTTCCATACTCTTAACGAGAGTATCGATGGCCTCTTTTCCAAAATCTTTTTCTCCTCCCCTTGCTAACGAATAAGCCTCATCCACAAATAAAATCCCACCAATAGCTCTTTTTATATGTTCTCGCGTTTTTTGTGCTGTATGTCCAATAAACTCACCGACTAGGTCTGCTCTCTCCACCTCTACTATGTGCCCCTTATTTAAAACTCCTACTTCCTTAAAAAGTTTACCTAAAATACGTGCTACTGTTGTCTTTCCCGTCCCCGGATTGCCTTTGAAAATCATGTGCAAAGTGAGAGGTTCAGTAGCCAATTTTTCCTTCTGACGCTTTTTTTGTACTTCAATAAAAGCATATATTTCTTCAATCAGTTTTTTAACGTCTTTTAAGCCCACAAGGGCATTTAACTCATCTAGCGCACCGCGGTCAACCCTCGACGGTTTCTGTTTATCTGGTAACCCTTCTATTCCTTCTTCTATACATTCCAACATTGGATGGTGCATTTTAACAATTCCTGTAGCGTTCTTATATACAGTCAGCCCGCCCCGCCGGGAACCTGTTTTCCAAATTTTAACCTTCACCTTGCTTTTGCCACCTCTTAAGACCGGCGAATTATTAAAAATATACGTCCGGGGCGGCTATTTACTACCTCACCTTTATAAAGAAGACCCCTTGAGAGGGGTCTCCTTTTATGAGCGCTGTTCTGTTGCTTTTACTTCTGAAAATGCTGTATTTATAGGCTTATTAGGACTTACGGTAGAAATGGCGTGTTTGTATACCATCATCTGTTTACCTTCGCTTTCCAGTATTACCGTAAAATTATCAAAGCCCCTAACCATCCCTTTAAGTTGAAAACCGTTAATAAGGAAAATGGTAACGGGGATATTCTCTTTTCGGACCTGGTTTAAAAAAGCATCTTGCAAATTAATTTGGGGTTTAGTCATTTTAGGGGCTCCCTCCAGCTTATTTTTATCTTTATAGTTGTTCCATATTCTACAGAATCTTATAATACTCCTTCCGTATTTCTAACAATTTCTTTAGCTAAAGCCTCATAGCTCTCGTACTCGCTAACGTCCAGCCACTTAATTCTCTTATCTCCCTTAAACCAAGTCAATTGCCTTTTAGCAAAACGCCTCGTATTCTTTTTTAAGGTTTCTATTGCTTCTTCAAGTGACACATCTCCCTTTAAATAAGCTATAACCTCTTTATAACCTAGGCCTTTTAAAGCATTTAAATCCTCTTTATATCCGCTCTTCAATAGCCGCTCAACTTCGCCTATAAGACCGCTTTCTATCATCCTGTCCACCCTCTCCTCTATGCGCCGGTAAAGAATATCCCTTGGCATTATCAGGCCGAACATACGCAAGCAGTAAGGCGGAGGCTCTATATTTTTTTCTTTATGATAGCTAGAAAAGGGTTTACCCGTCACCATGTACACTTCCAGCGCTCTAACAACCCGCTTGATATTTCTAGGGTGTATTTTTAATGCTGCACACGGATCTACCCGCCAAAGCCTCTCGTGCAACTTATCAGGCCCTTTCTCCATAGCCTCTTTCCAAAGGGCCCTTCTCAACTCCAGGTCTGGTTTACCACCGGCAAATTCAAAGCCGTCAACTACCGCCCTTATATATAAGCCTGTACCCCCTACCATGACGGGTATTTTATTCTTGGATAAAATTTCACTTATTGCTTTCCTGGCTTGCTTTTGGTACAAAGCAACATTATAATCCTCGTCTGGATTAACAATATCGATTAGGTGGTGGGGTATACCGCCCATTTCTTCTTTTGTAGGTTTTGCCGTTCCAATATCAAGACCGCGGTAAACAAGCATGGAGTCTGCAGAAATTATTTCTCCTCCCAATAACTGGGCAACCAGCACGCCTACCTTACTTTTACCCGTAGCCGTAGGTCCAGTAATTACTATAAGCGGTAAATTCCCTTTCATTCCCTTACCAACCCCATCACCCCCGTACATCTATTACCCCGTAAGCTATGGGCGAATTTTTACCGCCAACGGTGAATTTAAATCCAAGGCGATCAAATTCACGACTCCCCTGCCTCTCTTTCATTACCACTCTCTTACGGGCAACCTTTACTGCTCTATCTATAACATGCGGTTCAATGGGGTCATGATTAGCAACACAACGCACTGCGTTTATAGAAGGAGATTTCTTAACCGGCCTTCTAAACATGGGGTCAAAATAAACGATATCGTAGCTCTTCGGAGGGACTTTGTAAAGGTATTCACGGTGATCAGTATTGATCACCTCAATGCGGCGCATTGCTTCATCAATATCTTCACTTGGACATTTATACTCTCTGAGACCGCACTTTACTAAAAAGGCCAGTACAGGTGAAACCTCAAGCCCTACAATGCGCCCCTCACTGCCAGTAAAATAGCTAGCCACAACAGCATCTGAACCAAGACCCAGTGTGCAATCTAAAATCTCATCTCCCCTTTCTAAACCCATAGCCTCAATCATCCGGTCAGTTTTCCCATTTTTTAAGCTATTTATACGCGTAATGGAAATTCCTGGATGAAAAAACAGTTCTCCGTTTTCCGAAATATAAGAAAGTCTCTCTTTTGCCAAAACTATTAATCCCTTTGTGCCTGTGCTAGCAATAAGTGATTCTATTGAGCAATTCCCTCTCTTTATGTAGGACACGCCTAAAAATTGGGCCACATGCTGCGCTTTTTTAACCAGTTGCTCGTCCGGACGCAAAGAAGTTGTAACTGCAAAATCGTTACAACAAATATAAGTCATCTAGTGTTCTTCACCTCTTAAACCTTGCCTGCAACTCTTGATATGTAATGAGTACTGCTGTAGGCCTGCCGTGAGGACAGGTAAAAGGATCCTTGGCTGCAGAAAGTTCCTCCAGTAGCGAAGTCATAGAAGCCAAGGTTAATTTTTCTCCGCTCTTGACAGCACCTTTACAGGCTATTAAAGCAGCTACCTCTTTAAGGAAATCTTCCTGCATAGTACCCCCCAGTCCTTTTTCTTTTTCTTTGCCCAAGTATTCGAGGAGGTCTAGCACCAACTCCCTTTCCTTGCCAGGGGGTGTACCTGATGGTACACCCCGTATAATAAAAGAGCTGCCGCCAAAATGTTCCATTAAAAACCCGGCTTCTAAAAACCATTCAATTTTTTCCTTCACTAAGGCCGCGTCCCCGTAGTTTACCTCTAGTATCACCGGCAACATCAGACACTGCGTTAGAGACTCTTTTTTAACTGTAAAAAATTTCTCGTACAAGACCCTTTCATGAGCAGCATGCTGGTCAATTATATACAATCCGTCTTCCCCAAAGGCCAAAATGTAAGTTGGAGGAAGCTGGGCCAGGGGATAAAGACGGGGAAAGCCTTTCGGGGCATATTTTAGTTCCGTCTCATAATCCTTTTTTTCTTCTTCCCTAATCAAAAAGCTCCCAACATCGCCTGCCGTTTCAAAACCGGCTTTCTTTTGAAAATATTCTTCCTCTGCCCAATTCTCAACTGCTGAAACCAAAGAGGCTCCCTTTGGCGTTTTCGCTTTTCCCTCCAAAACACCAGAGTTCTCTTTGGGTACAGCAAAGGTTACCCGGGGAATAATTGACTTGGTATAGAGGGCATCGTGTACAGCACGGGTTACCAAATCGGTTACCTTTTTTTCTTTTAATAATTTTATTTCTAATTTCGAAGGGTGAACGTTAACATCTACTTCTTCAGGATCTACATCAATAGAAATAACAGCAACTGGCTTACGGTTGTGCGGCAGCAGCTTTTTATAAGCATCTTCTACAGCTTCAACAACTGGGCGGCAGCGAACGTACCTGCCGTTGACAATTGTTGTTATATGCTGGGCTGTACTCCTGGTGAGAGAGGGCTTACCGGCAAAACCCCGTATCACTATTCCTTCGCTCTTCGTACCGGCACTTACCTCCACCATTTCTTTTGCTGTTTGAATGCCGTACACACAAGCTATGACATCGATCATCCGCCCTGTGCCAGGTGTAAAAAAAACACGCCTGCCGCTGTGCCTCAACTCAAAACTGACATCAACTCTCGCCAGTGAAAGCCGGGAAATTATTTCTCCGCAAAAGGCTCCCTCTAAAGACGGCTTTTTCATGGCCTTGCGCCTTACCGGAGTATTAAAAAAAAGCTCGCTGACAGTTATGCTCGTCCCAACAGGGCAACCGGCAGCACTAAACGATAAAAACTCCCCGCCCTCGATCTCTAATTTAGCACCTGTTATTTCATCCGGAGTTCTGCTCAATACAGTTATTTTAGAAACAGAAGCAATGCTCGGCAAAGCTTCTCCTCTAAAGCCGTAGGTTAAAACCTTGGCCAGATCTGCTGCGCATTTAATTTTGCTCGTTGCGTGCCGCTGAAAAGCCAATTTTAACTCCTCGCGAGTCATTCCCCAACCGTTATCAATCACAACTATAGATCCCAAGCCGCCGTCAGTAATCTCTACAATTACTTTCGAAGCTTTAGCATCTAAAGAATTTTCCACCAGTTCCTTAACAACCGAGCTAGGTCTCTCAACCACCTCACCAGCAGCAATTTGGGCTCTGGTAACATCGTCCAAAATAATGATCCTGCTCAAAACAACCACCCTATTCCAGAGATTTTGTCTCTTCGCGGGTGTAAGAGCTGTAACTTAAAAAAGCATTCCCCGGTTTGTCCTGCAGGTAAACATAATTGTACTTTGACTGCCTTTTGCCCCACTCGTAATTATCGTAAGCTTCACTGCAACACCGGGGACATGCCTGAAAGGGTATTGATACACAAAAGGCTCTGCCTCGCGTACCAAAACCGTGGTTAGCAATAGACTCTACCAGCAAGTAGCCGGGACAATCCTCGCACCACCTGAGCTTCTCTACCTGTTTTTCTTCTATGTAATCAGTGTCATAAAAAATTGACTTTTCTCTTTGGTGATATTTACCTTTGATATCTTTTGGATCGGGCAAGTACTCATCTCTCTTATGCCAGTAATTCCATACCTGCTCAATTATTCTTTTAGCATGTTCAATGTGACCAGGGTTTCTACTAAAGCGACCCGGCCAATAGTCGGGTTCTTTAACCCCGCTGTAATCCAGCCCGGCTAGAGCAAGGATAATGGCTAAGTTAACGTAGGGGAGGGCTGACTCGATAGCATATCCCCCTTCTAAAACGGCAATATCGGGCCTCAATTTTTCCGTTAACAAGGCGTACCCTTGAGCAGTAATACACATGCTCCCAAGGGGATCGGTATAGTGGTTATCCTGCCCAGCAGAATTAACTATAAAATCCGGTTTAAACTCTTTTATAAGCGGTATTATTAATTCATCTACTACATAGTGAAGCACATCGTCGGTAGTACCAGGTAAAAGCGGTATGTTAATAGTACGAGCAAAAGCTTTTGGACCTCCCAACTCGTATAAAAAACCGGTACCCGGGTAAATAGTCCTTCCGTCTTGATGAAAAGAAATAAAGAGCACATCGGGGTCATGCCAAAAAATATCTTGAGTACCATCACCGTGGTGAACGTCTGTATCGACAATAACGACCTTCTTAACGCCAAACTTGCACCGCAAGTTTTCAACCATTACAGCTTCATTGTTTATATTGCAAAATCCCCGGTTGCCGTGTACCACACGCATGGCATGGTGCCCCGGCGGCCTGACAAGCGCAAAACCATTTTTAAGCTCGCCAGCCCTTATCTTTTCCGCCAGTGTAATAGCCGCACCCGCAGCAATCAGGTGCGCCTCTGTAGTTTGTCCTTTTACGTCAGGAACACAGAAATGCGCTCTGGATATATCGTGAGCTGTGGCCAGGCGTGGGGTAAGCTCCTCAAGTTGGGGTAGATCCATTACTCCCTCCTCAAAAATCTGGTCGCGCGTATACAAGAGGCGCTCCTCTCTCTCGGGGTGAGTGGGAGAAATTGCCCAGTCAAAAGCGGGGAAAAATATCAGGCCGGTTTTTTTATTGTCCTCCTTACTCACTTTTAAGCCCCCTCTTCGGTAATCCTAGTCTTAATGCCCCGCGGAGTTTGGACAGTGATATCGAAAAGCCTGCCCACTGTATTCCAGCCTCTTACCATATTAAACATCTCTTTTCTGATAATCTCGACTTCCTGCAGGTCAAAACACAGCCCCAGCTTCTTTGCCCGCTTTAAAAGCCACTCTTTAGCTAGCAACATAACATCCTTTTCCGAAACCACTCCCGGCCCTATACTTCCCTGGTACCCCTCTTCTTGAATAATGTAAAAGCCTTGTTCAGTATCGGCGCGCAGGTTGACCTGAATGGTCGGCATAGCTAATGCCGCCCCTATAGCATTGGCAACCTCAGCATACGGGGGTATGTAAGACTTTAAATCTAATTTACGGGCAATCAGGGGCAAAAAACCCAGTGCACCGCCCCCTACACCGGCAATAATACTTGGCCTAACCTTTTTTTTCTGGAGAACTTCCCACACCCTGTAAGCAGGTTCTTGCTCCCACTCTAAAAACATTTTTTCAATTTCCCCGGCGATAGCCCCTACTACAGCCTCTACTACTTTACGAGCCGCTTTCTCTGGCTCTAATCCTGCGCTCTTGCCGAGGAGTTCCATAGCTCTTTTAGCCCTTTTTTCGTCACCGTAAAACGTAAGCCCCAAAGCGCGCAAAGCATCTGTAGGGGTAGGGGCCGGCCCTCCAACACAATAGGCAGGACCTTTTCTCCAATTTTGCAAGATTACTTCCCCATCACTTATTTCCACTACACTGTCCCCACCTACCGGCACTGATCTAACTGCCAGCGCTCTTACTTGGGTTAGACGACCCTCCACCTTTGCCCCGCGTGCAGAAAGAAGAGGTTGTCCGCTCAAAATTAATGCCAGGTCAGTAGTTGTACCTCCTATATCTACAACAACTGTAGTACTTTCTGAGGGTGTCAAAGCCAGTACACCCAATGTGCTGGCTGCCGGACCAGAAAATATAGTCTCTACTGGAATTTCATCAGAACTATCTAGGGGAAATGTTCCGCCGTCTGCCTTTAAAATGTAAGCCTCAGCAATTATCCCCCTCTTTTTAAGAGCAGTTTTTACCGACTGGATAAAGCGCCGGTAAGGCTCTCTCGTGATGCAGGTCAAATAAGTGCTTTCTATGCGCCGGGGGAAATTAAGCTGAGGCCCTATATGTGAACCTAACTCTACCTCCCATTCGGGGTACATTTCTTTAATTATTGAAGCCACCTTCTTTTCGTGAAGGGTGTTGCGGGGTGAAAACTTCCCTACTATACCTACCTTCGTATAACCCTTGGAAGCAATTTCTTTTATAGCCCCCTCAATTTCCCTTTCATCCAGGGGTACTACTTCACGGCCCCTGTAGTCTATTGCCCCCTTCAAAACACAGACATCGGTCCCCAATAAACTGTAGTCTTGTTTTAAGCCGGGACCGGGAATAACGAAGAGAGCTGCCTTCTCAAACTTCCGCCCTGCAATTAAGTTGGTAATAATAGTGGTACTAAAAACCACCCTCTCTAACTCTGAAGAATCTATACCTTCCAGGACAGCATCTAAAGCCCCTAGAATCGATTTCAGCAAATCGTCTTCAGTCGGTATTTTGGCAATTTTTATCACATTACTTCCTCTGATGAGTACCGCATCTGTATAAGTACCTCCCACATCTATGCCGGCATACATATTTCTTCTACCCCCCACCCTTTTAGCTAAAGTGCAGCAGTTTTTTCTGTAAAAAATATAGTTTATTGATAGCTTCTAACGGCGTCATACCCAAGATATCCAGCACGCTCAGTTCTCTCAATACTTCATAACAGTTGCCGTTTAAATAATTATTATTAGTATTAGTGCTTTTCTGTAGCTGGCCGGCTGGCGCAAGATTTTTACACTCTCCGCAAGCACTGCTGCCGTTTTCTAAAAACCTCAATATTTCATAAGACCTATCTATAATTTCACGTGGCAGACCGGCGAGTTTCGCCACGTGAATACCGTAGCTCCGGTCTGTTTTACCGGGAACAACTTTTCTTAAAAAAATAACTTCCTCACCCTCTTCTTTAACGGCCACGTTAAAGTTGACAATACCCTCTATTTCCTCGAGACTGGTGAGTTCGTGGTAGTGAGTAGAAAATAAGGTTTTTGCCTTTATCTTGAGGTGTATGTATTCTACAAGAGCCCGAGCTATACTAATGCCGTCGTAAGTACTTGTTCCCCTCCCCACTTCGTCCATAATAATCAGGCTTTTATCTGTTGCACTCGACACAATTGTGCGACACTCGTTCATCTCTACCATAAAAGTGCTAAGGCCGCCCGCCAAATCGTCAAAAGCGCCGATTCTAGTAAAAATTCTATCCACCAAAGAAATTTCTGCCCGCTCAGCTGGTACAAAGCTGCCTATTTGAGCCATCAAAACGATCAAGGCCACTTGGCGCATGTACGTACTCTTGCCAGCCATGTTTGGCCCGGTAAGTAATATTAACCTATTTTGCCCGTTATCTAAAAAGGTATCATTGGGAACAAATTTTCCCGGCCCCATCACTGCTTCAAGTACAGGGTGACGCCCGTCTTTTATGTAAATTATTCCATCGTTTTTAATAACTGGCCTTACATAATTACCTCTCACCGCTGCCTCAGCAAGAGAACACAGGACATCAACCACGGCTAAAGCTGTAGCTGTTTTTTGCAGGCTGGCAATTTTCATCTTAAGAGCCTCTCTTATTTCAATAAACAAGCTGTATTCTAATTGGCAAAGCTTTTCTTGAGCACCCAAAACCATCTCTTCATATTCTTTTAGTTCAGGCGTAACAAAACGCTCAGCGTTAACCAGGGTCTGCTTACGCTGGTAATCTGGCGGAATAAGGCTCAAATTGGGCTTAGTCACCTCTATGTAATAGCCGAAAACCTTATTAAAACCAACTTTTAAAGATTTTATTCCCGTACGTGCACGCTCTCTCTCTTCCAGAGATGAAAGTAAAAATTTTCCTTCCCGGCCGGCTTTGCGCAGACGGTCGACTTCAGCGCTGTACCCTTCCCTAATAATGCCGCCCTCCCGAAGTGAAATAGGAGGGTTATCGACAATAGCCTTTTCCAATAATTCTCTTTCTTTTAAAAACAGGTCTATCCTTCTCGACACCTTCCTCAAGAGAGGTGCTTTTGTCTTCTCTAAAAGATCTTTTATTGCAGGTAACATGGCTAAAGAAGCCCTTAAAGCTACCAGGTCACGGGCGTTGGCCGTGCCGTAGGATATCCTTCCAGCAAGTCTTTCTAAATCGTACACTTCCTGCAAAGCGTTAAAAAATTCCCCGCGCAGCACGATATTTCCCGCTAACTCTTCAACAGCATCCAGGCGGGTATTAATTTCCTCCTCTTCGAGAAGCGGCTGCTCAATCCAGTTCTTAAGCATTCTGCCGCCCATGGATGTTTTTGTATAATCCAGAACAGATAAAAGGGTACTTTGTTTTGAGCCGCTGGAAATCGACCTGGTAAGCTCCAGGTTGCGCCGTGTTGAAGCATCGAGCACCATGCATTTTCCAGGAAAATAAAAATTAATTTTATTAATATGCAAAAGTTCTCTCTTTTGCGTTTCTCTTAAAAAAGTGAGGAGAGCTGCGGCAGCCGGCACTGCAAACGGCGCTCTTTGATATATCTCCTTACCCTGCAAGCCAAATTGTTCTTCGATTGTTTTTAAAGATGACTCGTGAAAAAACGCTTCATCGCGGTAACCACTGACATTACCTGCCCCTGCACGAATAAAAAAGCCGGATAGCTCGTCTGCCTTTGATAAGGGAAGTAACAGTTCAGCCGGGGCCAACCTAGAAACCTCAGCAAGTAAATTCTCTTTAGCTCTTTCGCCTAAAAAGTCAGCAACCGCAAAATAACCAGTTGTTAAATCACAAATAGCCATTCCGTAACCGCCAGCACCAAAAGAAACACATGCTAGGTAATTATTTGATTTTTCCTCCAGGAGGCTTCCTTCCATAACAGTTCCAGGCGTAACCACCCTGGTAACTTCCCGCCTTACAACTCCTTTGGCACAAGCCGGATCTTCTACCTGTTCACAGATAGCTACCCGGTAGCCCTTACCCACCAGCTTGGCAATATAGCTTTCAGCAGCGTGGTAGGGAACGCCACACATGGGAACGCGTTCTTCCCCGCCGTCCCTACCGGTGAGGGTTATTTCCAGTTCTCTTGAAGCCAGCACTGCATCTTCAAAAAACATTTCGTAAAAATCGCCAAGCCTAAAAAAGAGTACCGCATCGGGATATTGTTTCTTTATTTCAAGGTACTGTGCGATCATCGGGGTATAACTCACCGGCATCCCTCCGGTGTTCATTATAACACACAAAAATTAGCCCCATCCCAATAAAAAATTAACTTAAACCAGCACCTTAACAAGAAAGCCTTCCAGGTAAGCAAGGTGGGCGGCTTTTATTTCAACTAATACTGTCTTGCCTATCATGTCTCGGTCACCCTTAAAAACAATAACCTTATTGGTCCTGCTCCTCCCACTCATTATGCCCGGTTTATCTTCACTAGTCCCTTCCACTAGCACTTCGTGTAAATTTCCTATTTCTTCACTATTCTTTTCTAAAGTAATTTTGTTTTGGAGTGCTATAAGGGCCTGTATGCGCTTCCTCTTAGTTTCTTCCGGAACCTGGTCTTCTATTTTTGCTGCCGGTGTGCCCGGGCGTTTATTGTAGATAAAGGTAAAAGAACTGTCAAAGCGTACCCTTTCTACAAGGTCCAGAGTATCTTCAAAGTCTTCTTCAGTCTCACCCGGAAAGCCTACCATAATATCGGTTGTTACAGCTGCTCCCGGTACTTTCTTTCTGATTTCCTGGATTAAATCAATGTAGTATTCTCTTGTGTAGCCCCGGTTCATCATTTTCAGTACCCGGTTGCTGCCGGCTTGAACAGGCAAATGGAAATTTTCGCACACTTTTTTCAGTTTTGCTACTGCATCAATAATATCACCTGTAAAATCTCGCGGGTGGGAAGTGGTGTAGCGAATCCTTTGAATGCCTTCCACTTCATTTAATTTCTTCAAGAGACCAGCAAAACCGATTGGTTGTTTTAAATCTTTACCGTAAGAATTAACGTTTTGGCCCAGCAAGATAATTTCTTTATATCCTTTTTTACCCAAGTCTTCTACCTCTTTAATTATGTCTTCCGGCTTGCGGCTTCGTTCTCTCCCCCTTACATAAGGAACAATACAGTAAGTGCAGAAGTTATTACACCCGTAAATAATTGGCACCCAAGCCTTGAGATTATCAGCCCTTTTAACTGGCATATTTTCTGCCAATTCGCCCGGAGCAGCCAAAACTTCTACTACCGGTCCCTTTTCTGTGTCAATTCTTTCTAACAGCGCGGGCAGGCGGGCAATATTGTGCGTACCAAAGATCAGGTCGACATGGGGAAAAACGTGCCGCAACTTGCTTGCCATTCCTTCCCGTTGAGCCATACAACCGCATACACCAATAATCATCTGGGGTTTGCGTGCCTTTTTAAAACGTAACCTGCCGACGTAAGAAAGCGCCTTGTGTTCGGCCGTTTCCCGCACACAACAAGTATTGACGAGCAAAATATCGGGTATCTGGTCAGGAGCCGCAGGGAAATAACCCATGCCTTCCAAAACACCGGCTAGCTTTTCTGAATCGTGTTCGTTCATTTGACAGCCAAAAGTTTTAATGTAGTAAAACTTCAAACGGATCTACCTCTCTGCGGATAAATAATGTACAACAGGAATTATAACTCGATTAAAACGCTCCATGCAAATTTGACGTACTAGTTTTCAGGCAGCTCTACAGAGGAGTAAAAATCACCACTGTCAATAACAATGATTTCTAAAAATATATTACAATCACAGCAAAAGACGTTATATTGTACCAATTCCTTTTCTACTTCAATATTTTTAGAGCCGCATTTAGGACAAAAATTAATAAGGTTTTTCATGCCCTATCCCCTCACAGGTACTTTCTATCTACAAATTTTAAATCCTTTCCGTAATTACATTTCGCGTGCTATAATTTCAGTCAGAGGATAAAAATATACAAAAACAAATATAAAAAAGGGTGAGAGTATATGCCAATGCCCCTCATTGAAGACCTAGAAGCTGCCAAACAACTAATTGAAATGCAAATTAAAGACATTGAAAACATCCGGTCAAAAGCACCGTACGGGTTAGAATACACCTTTTGGGAGGATTTTACAGGAAAAATTATAGACCGTATTTTTGGCAAGGATTCCCTCCAGCGTCATGGTTTTGAACAGGCTGGCCGCGGCGGGTGTTTTTCTGTTTTTGAATCGTACTCTGAACACCAAAGGCGCGAGGATTTTATAGAAATACTAAATTGCAAAAAAGAGTTCTTAGAAAGTCTTATTAAAGAATTAGACGAACTGAAAAAGGCAAAAGAATCGAAAAAAGCAGAAGTTGATGACGGGGCAAATAGTAAAGAATACGAAGAAATACTAAAGTCTCACGCTGTCTCGCCACTTGACCGCACGATAGCCGAAATTTTGGCTAAAATAAGCGATCCCGAAGCATTAAAAGAAGCCCGCTCATACTTATTGGAATTAAGAGATGAAATATTAAAACCCACCCCTTCCTGGTCTAAATTAAAGGGACCCCTTGTTTGGCTTATAAATTACGGTAAAGATGAGTTCTTTTCTATTTTAGCATTTGTTGTACTCTACATAAGAAAGATAACAGACTGAAAACAGCACTTATTTTACCAGGGTTACGCGGCAGGCAGCTTGATTTATTACCCTGTGACTGACGCTGCCTATACCGGAATTTTTAACTTCACCTGCACCCCGGCTCCCCATGATGATATGGTCGTAATTGCCTTCTTTAGCTTCTATAAGAATTACTTCTGCCGGATCTCCAAATTTTATGTAACCGCGTACAGTTAATCCTTGAGACAAAAATACGTTAACCGTATTTTGCAGAATATCTTCTTCATTTCCCAGCGAGGACCCCTCCGGCGGAACAACAACTAAAACACAGACTTCCATTTCCGGATCTAACTTCATCAAGCGAGCCGCATAAACCGCCGCTCTTCTAGCTGTTGCAGAACCATCAGTGGGTAATAGTACCTTGTTTTTAGCCATAAAAAGGCCCTCCCTTAAAACTTTCCTTGTTTAGAACTGGCCCCCGGTTTATAACTCCGGGGGCCAGTTTTTAATTGGTTTTTAAACAGCTCTTTTTCGCTTCAATCTGCTCAGCCAGTTTTAAAATCATCCTCGCCCGGTTAGCAATAGGATACTCGATCATTTTACCGTCAACCGAAAATACAGCCTGTCCTTTTGCCTCGCATTCGTCAAAAACTTCAACTATTCTCTTAGCCCACGAAACCTCTTCCGGTGTAGGGCTGAAAATCTCGTTCAGCGGTCCAATTTGGCTGGGATGAATAGCCAGTTTCCCCTGAAATCCCATTTGACGCACTTTTTTCGCATCAGATACCAAACCTTCTATGTCTTTAAAATCAGGGTATACTGTATCAATGGGGGCTTCAATACCAGCAGCACGCGAAGCAACTACCAACTGGGAGCGGGCAAAAAATACTTCTGTCCCCTCTCGCGAAAAATTAGTGCCTATGTCCAGCACGTAATCTACACCGCCAAAAAACATCCTGCTTACCCGCCGGCAGGCAGATGCTATAGAAAAAGCATTGGCTACAGCATTGGCACTTTCAATAAAAGGTATTACTTCCACACTTCCGGGTGTAAGGCCGCGCTCTTTTTCTAAAAGTTCAATAATCCAATCAACCCGCCTTACTTCTTCTGCAGACTCTGTCTTAGCTAAAACGATGCCCTTTACTCCCTCGACTACAGAAGCTAACAAATCGTTGAGAATAAATTCTGTCTGTACGCTGTTTACCCGGATGAAAACATCGCACCGGCGCGGCAAGGCTAATGCTTCCTTTAAAGCTAATCTAGCGTTAGCCTTTTCACTTAAGGCTACAGCATCTTCTAGGTCGAGAACAACGCCATCCGCTTCTTGTAAAAGAGCCTTGCCCACTTTACGCAGATCGTTGGCGGGGGTAAACAACATTGTGCGATACGGCAAAGAATCACCTCCAAATTTTTTGCAATCTTTACCCGCAAATATTCTTCCCAACCGCCTCATTTCCCTCTTTGTTACCCTTACAATAATTTGTATTTTACACAATTAAAACTCAAGTGTTATAATTGATTAGAAATAATTGGAGGTGTTTTTATGGAAAAAGGCGAAAACCAACTGATAATCGGAGGAAGTCAAGGTTCAATAAAAATATCTGAAGACGTAGTAAAAATTATTGCTGGACTAGCAACCACAGAAGTAAAAGGTGTAGCTGGTATGAGTGGCGGCTTGGCCGGCGGAATAGCTGAAATGCTTGGCAGAAAAAACCTCTCCAAGGGCGTCAAAGCAGAGGTCGGCGAAAAAGAAACGGCCATTGATATCTATGTTATTGTAGAGTACGGGTCGAACATTCAAGAAGTAGCTACCCAAATCCAAAACAACGTTAAAAATGCTGTTGAAAGTATGACCGGTCTAAAAGTAAAAGAAGTCAACGTAAATATTCAGGGTGTTTCTTTCGGCCAAGAGTCTAAAGAGGAGGAAGGAAGAGTAAAATAATGAAACTCCCCCGTGTAGCCAAAGTAATGCAGTGTTATCCTTCGTTTAAAATACCGGATGTAGCGGGAGAAACAAAAAGAGTACTGGTTCGATCAAATTTAAGAAGCAAAATAAAGCCCGGTATGAAAGTAGGAATTACTGCTGGAAGCAGGGGGATAAAAAGCATCGCTGATATTTTGAGCACAGTAATCACTTACATCAAAGCACTGGGGGGAATCCCCGTAATTATTCCCGCTATGGGAAGTCACGGTGGCGGCAGCCCTGCAGGACAAGAAAAAATCCTTTCTTCTTTGGGTATTACAGCTGAAAATTTAGGTGCCCCGGTAGCCTACTCAACAGAGTATCTGGAAATAGGGCACGTGTTTTTTGGACCGTTGTATATCAGTGACAAAGCCGCAGAGTGTGATGCCATTATCTTGCTTAACCGGATTAAACCCCACACATCTTTCCATGGCGAATACGAAAGCGGCCTTTTAAAAATGTTAGTCGTAGGATTAGGGGGGCCTGCCGGTGCGGCCTCCTTTCATTCCTGCCACCCTAGACTGTTATCCGGGGCACTAAAAGAAGCTGGGAGCTTTCTTTTAAAAAAACTCCCCGTTGTCCTCGGCCTGGCCGTCTTGGAAGATGCTTACGAAGATACAATGGAAATACATGCCATCGAACCATCAGATATTCTACACGCAGAAAAGAACCTGCTTAACAAAGCGCGCCGCTTTTTGCCGTGCCTTCCCGCCGATAGGCTTGACATACTTATCGTGGATGAAATTGGCAAGAACTACAGCGGGACAGGGATGGACACAAATGTCATCGGCCGCCTTAGAATCCAGGGCTTACCTGAACCGGCTTGCCCAGCTATTGAGAGAATTATTGTTCTAGACATATCGTCAAAAACTCACGGTAACGCCTACGGTATAGGGCTAGCAGACTTTACAACTGAACGCCTGTTAAAAAAAATTAACCCGCAGGCCACCTTCACCAATGCCCTTGCCAGCACATTTACCCAGAGAGCCATGATACCCATGCACTTCAAGAACGATATCGAAGCATTGCTAGCCGCCCTAAAAACACTAAACCTGCCAGATCCTTCAAGTGCTAGACTGATCAGGATACACAATACGCTCAACTTAAGTGAAATACTGGTTTCAGAAACATTGCTCCCGGAGGTTGCTCAAAAACCGCATGTAAAGCAGGTTGGAACTTTGTGTGAAATACATTTTGACGAAGAGGGCAATATGCTACCGTTTTGAAATCTTTCAAGTTCACCTTTAAGCTATACGTCTGGCTGCAGCCTGCCTGTTCATGGCTTCTAAATAGAGCTGAAGGTATTCCACTCCGGATTTGGCCCAAGAAAAGTCCATTTCCATGGCATTTTTCACCAACCTGTGCCATTTCTCCGGTTCATGGCGGTAGATTTGCAAAGCTCTGCGAATAGCATCCATAAAATGTCTGCTCGAATACTCATTGAAAACAAAACCGTTACCGCAGCCTGTAGCCGGATCGTAATTACTGACTGTATCTGCCAATCCGCCAGTCCGGCGCACAACAGGTATAGTACCGTACCTCATGCTTATCAATTGTCCCAAACCACAAGGTTCAAAACGCGAAGGCATGAGGAAGATATCAGCACCGGCATAAATTCTCTGGGCAAGTATGGGATTAAAACCGATGTAGAGGCCTAATTTATCAGGAAAGCGTGCTTTCATAAATTCGAACATCTGCTCGTAATACCTGTCACCAGTACCGAGAACGACCAGTTGTATATCCTCTGACATCAATTCATCGATCACATCGGCAACAACATCCAGCCCTTTTTGATCTACCAGTCTGGAAATAAGCCCCAAAACCGGCACATCTTTAACCGCCAGACCCATCTCCCTTTGGAGAGCAAATTTATTTTCTTTTTTATTTTCTATACTGTACTGGTCGTAATTGCGGTGGATACGCGGGTCGGTACGGGGGTTAAACTCATGGTAATTAATCCCGTTAACAATCCCGAAAAGTTCCCGGGACCGCTTTCTTAAAAGACCGTCCATCCTCTCGCCGAGTTCTGGCCTCTGTATTTCACTGGCATAAGTGCGGCTTACAGTACTTATTACATCTGCGTACAGTATGCCTGCTTTCATGAAGCTAACCATTCCGTAGAATTCAAGCAGTTCCGGATGAAAAAACTCCTCCCCCAAATCAAGAGCGCGCAAAGCCCCTCTGTCAAAATTGCCCTGGTAGCGCAAATTATGAATAGTAAAAACAGTGGCTATCCGGTTGAAAAACGGGTTATTGCGGTAATGAGTCTTTAAAAAAAGGGGAATAGGTCCAGTCTGCCAATCATTGCAGTGAACAATATCCGGCTGCCAGTCAAGGCGCGGTAACATTTCCAAAACTGCCCTGCAAAAAAAGGCAAATCTCTCAGCTTCATCATCGTACACGTACATCCTGTCCCGGTAAAAGTAGTGGTAGTTATCTATAAGGTAAACCGGCACTTTTTTGTGCACACCCTGGTTATATGCTTCAATAGATCCTTCTCTAATAATGGCGGTTTCATACCTTCCCATAAACGGCACCGGAAAATCGAGTTTGTATGCGCCTTCTTTTACCTGACGGTACCGCGGCAAAGCCACACGAACATCATTGCCTCCCGCTTCACCGCCAATAGTAGCAATTGCCTTAGGAAGTGAGCCGGCTACGTCGGCCAGGCCACCCGTTTTAGCAAACGGAACCACTTCTGATGCAACCAGCAAAACCTTTAAGGGGCGGTCGTACAAATTAATGCACCTCCAGTTACTTCCTGTAATATTGTAAATAATATATTCAATCTACAAGGATTTCTCTTAAAGCGCTAGCCGCTAATTCCGGCGGCGTTGGGTTAATAAACCACCCCGTACTGAGCTCAAAGCCGGCGAGTATGGTAATGCGCGGCAATATTTCTATATACCAGTGATAGAAAGGCCCTTCCCAAGGCACATTGACAGGACAGGTGTGAAGAGCAACATTATAGGGTATATTCTCAATCAATTTTGACAGCTTTTTCAATGCTGTTCTTACAACTGCAGAAAGGTCGTCAATCTGTTCGTGTTTTATTAATGCAAAATCATCCCCGTGCTCCTTGGGAACAATCCACATTTCAAAAGGAAAACGCGCAGCAAAAGGCGTAAAACATAAAAAGTGCTCTCCTTCCAAAACCACCCTTTTCTCAGTTGCCATTTCCTGGCTCACTATCTCACATAAAATACATTTGCCGCACTCAGAATAGTATTTTTTCATGGCCTCAATTTCCAGGCTTGCTGTCAGCGGTATCAGCGGGAGAGCGATTATTTGCGAGTGGGTGTGTTCTAACGAGGCACCCGCTGCAGCGCCAACATTCTTAAACACTTGAATGTATTTTAACCTAGTATCCCTCCTTAGTTCGATAAGACGCTCACACCACGAACGAAAAACCTCGCTAATTTGACGCGTGTCCAAAGAATCAAGGCTTACCTGGTGAAACCTAGATTCTATAATTACCTCATGAGTGCCAACTCCTCCCATAAGCGTGTACAATCCCTCATTTTCCACTTTCCTGTCTTCTTTAATTGAAAGAGCTGGGTACTTATTGGGAACCACCCTTACCCACCAGCCCGGTGTGTTTTCTGCGCTTCCCACTGACCTAAAAGCCAATATTTCTGGCGGCGTAAGACCTTCGTTACCCTCACAAAAGGGACACGCATTTTCTTTTCTTTCATCCTTCACCACCACGTAGTCCTGCGGCCTTTTACTGCGTTCTGGAGCAACAATTACCCACCTTTCAAAGATGGGATCCTTCCTTATCTCGGGCATCTTAAAACATACCCCCGCACAGTACCAACTAAAATAGATTCCTTTTAAGTCATTTTATAAGAGATGTTACCGCAAGAAAGAGAATTTTATGCGCAAAGTCAGGTTTTTCTAAAATATTATTCGTATGCTGGAGGAAAAAGTCTAACCCAATCGAATACTTATTCTAAGAGTGTGAAATTTGTGGAAAGGGGTGATTTTTCGTGGAAAGGGATCTAATAAACATTAAAGGTACCAGAAACGGACTTGTGATTGTTTTAAAACCAAATCGCGAATTTGAAGAACTAAAAAATAACCTCCTCCGCAAGATGGAGTCTGCAAGAGGTTTTTTCAAAGGCGCAAAGTTCACATTTTTACAGGACCAAAAACATCTTCCAGAAGAACAAGTAGAAGAATTAAAGGAAATTTGTTGTAGCTTTGGCATGATTCCAGCAATTGAAATTTTCTCTGAAAAGCCAGTTGCACCTTTGGAAAAAGCATGTCAAAAAGTATCTTCTGCTACTTACACCCCGGCAGGAGCCGAGCCGGCTATTCTGGTGAAAAAGACCCTCCGTTCGGGCCAGGCTATCTCCCACAAGCACCACGTAGTAATAATCGGCGATGTTAATCCCGGTGCTGAAGTAATCTCGGGCGGAAGTGTAATTGTTGTGGGTAATTGTTTAGGGGCAGTTCACGCCGGTGCTGGTGGTAATAGTTCTGCTATAGTGGCGGCCATAGAGTTGCGCCCTACCGTAATCACTATTGCCGGTTTAAGGTACATTAAAAATGGGGAAGGAAAAGGTCCGCTGCTGGGCTTTTGTATAGCTCGCGTAGATGAGCATCAAATCAAATTCCAGCACCACATCTAAGCCCCTGGAATCATCACAGGGCGAGTGCCTGGCTTTCTATTATATGCAAAGACTGCTTTTTAAATTCTTCAATTACTCATTAAACCACACTGCCCGGTAATAAATTTAAAATAAGCCCGGCAAAAGCCAGGCCCCTTAACCTCAGCATAAGCAAAAGAAAAACAGTGTCTTTTGCGTAAAAATAATATATTTTGTTATAACTTGTTAATGGTTTCACGTACAAATAACACAGGTGGACCGGGGGCTTCGCAAAAGTTTTTCATGCCTAAAATTTTTTCATCGCCAAAGTTGCAAAGATTCCCACAGCCGATTTAGCATCACGGATCTCTCCGTTTAAAATCATTTCCACTGCCTTATCAAAGGGAACAGTTAACACATCAATAAATTCATCTTCATCAAGTGCTTGTCTTTCGCAAGTTAATTCTGAAGCTAAAAAAAGGTGTATTTTTTCCGTTGTGAATCCCGGAGTCGTAAAGATTGTACACAACCTTTCTATCTTGTTAGCCCTAAAACCGGTTTCTTCAAGGAGTTCCCTTTTGGCGCATTCTTCTGGTTCTTCACCGGATTCAATTTTGCCAGCAGGAATTTCCAATAAAGTTTCTCCTACTGCATACCGGAACTGCCTAACTAATATTACTTCCCTTTCAGCTGTAACCGGCACAATGGCTACTGCACCGCTATAATCAACAACTTCCCTCTGACCTTCACGTCCATCCGGCAATACTACCTTGTCGACACGCAAACTTAAAATTTTTCCCGAGTATACCTGTTCAGACGATAACTTTCTTTCTTCCAGGTTGGTCAAGATTACCACTCCTCCCGCAAACACAGAATATTTTATGTACAATCTCTCCTAAATACAATACACCGATTCCCGAATAATTTATATACCAAATGCAAAAATATTTGTTAAAAGAAAGTAACTTGGGTAAATAAAAAATTATAAGGGGTGGTTAATGGTGTATATAGTCAAATGGGATCCCTTTAATGAATTAAGCAATCTTAAAAACCAAGTAAACAGGTTCTTTGACCATACTTTAAAGAGAGGTATTTTCTCTACCGTGGAAGCTTATGGGCCCAAAATTGACCTGTATCAAACTGAAGATGAAGTGGTTGCAGAAGCAGAACTACCTGGCGTTGAATCCAAAGACGACATAGAAATTAATGTATCTCCCAATTCGCTTACCATTAGGGGTGAATTAAAAAGGGGGCGTGAATTAAGGGAAGAAAGCTTCTTCCACTCTGAAAGATACTATGGAGCCTTCTACCGTACCCTATCCCTTCCTGCCGAAGTAGAACCCGGAAAAGCCTTGGCAAGGTACCAAAACGGTATCTTGGAAATAAGAATGCCTAAAAGCGAAAGGGGAAGAAAAAATACATACCGCATTCCCATCCAATAAAGGAGCCCGATACTCCGTCAGGCTCCTTTTTCTTTGCTGTTTTAGGAGGAATTATTATAGTATTTATAGAAGTCTTTTTTGCCAATAAGACCAAGTAAAAAATTGGCATTAAAACCCTGCCAGTACAGCATATGTTTTTATAAGCATTCAATTGTCTTAAAGTAAAGGGGGTGTAACACAAAGTGCACGTAAAAGTTGGCATCCCTGGTACACTGTTTTTTTATTTATTTTATCCCATGTGGTACGAGTTTTTTAAAGAACTGGGAATACAGGTAGTTACATCTGGAAAAACCACCAAAACTGTCTTGGACAAGGGTGTGCGGGAAGCACTTGCCGATGCTTGCGTTCCGGTAAAGCTCTTTTTCGGTCACGTTATGGAAATAAAAGATAAAGTAGACTACCTTTTTATTCCCAGAATTGTCTGCTTAAACCGCAAAACAGTGTATTGTCCCAAATTTCTCGGACTTCCTGATATGATCAGGCATGCTTTAGAAAATGTCCCGCCCATTATTGACGTTCGTATAGATACAAGGCAAAGCCGCTTTGCCTTAGTTAACTCTTTTGTAGAAGTCGGCAATTATTTAGGGGCGGGCAAAATGAGCGTTTTGCGGGCTTACTTTAAAGCAATGAGAGCTTTTCACCGCTATATTTACTTTTTGAGGAAAGGGGTAAACCCCCAAGAAGCAATTAATTACCTAACTAGCGCTAATAGCCCCCATATAAGGCCGCAATTAGTTAAAACAAAAGGCTGTCTTAAATTTGCTGTGCTCGGTTATCCCTACGCTATATACGATAATTTTATTAATGTAAACCTTTTATCAAAGCTTAAAAAATTAGGGGTAAGCGTAATAACAGTAGAAAACATTAACCCTTTCCTGCTTGCTATTCAAAAAAATTGCGGTCTGCCCAAAAGACTGTTTTGGACTTTCAGCGACCTAGTTTTAAAAGCTGCCCACTACCTCTTAAAGCACAGAAAGGTCGACGGTATAATCCACGTAACTGCTTTTGGCTGCGGGCCCGACGCCATAACCAACAAATTTATCGAACTAGAAGCAAAAAAATTTAAAGATATTCCATTTTTGACGGTCACTATAGACGAACATACAGGTGAAGCGGGGCTGGCAACGCGAGTAGAAGCTTTCGTTGACATGGTAAGGCGCCGCAAGGGGGTGCAGTAAGTGCCCAAAATAACTTTTCCGCGGCTTGGTGAATCGTGGCGGACGTTTAAAATGCTACTCGAAGATTTAGGCAACGAGGTTGTCGTTCCACCCCGCCCCAGCAAGCGCACACTTGACCTCGGTGTGCGTTATTCGCCGGAATTTGCCTGCCTTCCCCTAAAAATCCTCACAGGTACTTATTTAGAAGCCATTGAGCTAGGGGCAGACACAATTGTCACCAGCGGCGGTGTTGGCCCCTGCCGCGCCGGTGAATACGCCATGCTCCACGAAAAGATTTTGCGAGATTTAGGCTACGATATAAAAATGATTGTTTTCGAACCGCCGCGCTTACAGCCGCTCAATTTCCTAAAAAATGTATGGTTTTTAAACCGCGCCCGTCATTCTGTTAAGGCCATCATCTCACATGTCAAGCGTGCGTGGCGCAAACTGCAAGCCCTCGATAACGCTGAAAAGCTAAGTCATGTCATTAGACCGCGAGAAGTTAAACGCGGCACTACCAGCAAGATTTACAGAAAAGTAATCGAGTGGATTGACCAAGCTTACACAACCGAACAAATTATAGAAGCCGAAGCAGCTGCCCTTGAAGCTTTGCGCAACATACCTCAAGATAATTCCCGGGAAATTCTTAAAGTAGGCATTGTAGGGGAAATATATGTGCTTTTGGAGCCAGCCAGCAACCTTGAAATGGAGGAAACTCTTGGCCACCTCGGCGTGGAGGTGGAGAGATCCATGTTTCTTACCGGCTGGACAAGGGATAACACCTGGAAAGAGACCACCGAGGGTCTTACTGTTAAAGAAGCAGCCGCTCCTTACTTGCCCGAATTAATCGGCGGCCACGGGCGCGATTCGGTCGGCAACACGGTGCTCTACGCCAAAAGAGGATTTGACGGGGTAATCCAGCTTGCCCCTTTTACTTGCATTCCTGAAATTGTTGCCCGCACTATCCTCACTAAAGTGAGCTCTGACCACAACATCCCGGTTCTCACCTTCTTCCTGGATGAACAAACGGGCAAAGCGGGTATGACCACCAGACTGGAAGCTTTTGTAGATTTGATGAAGAGAAAAAGACTTGCTAAGGCCCAATAGCCAATCGTAAATAAAACAGCTAAATAATTACTAAAGAAAGGGTTTTAGAAATGAAGGCCTACTTAGGTATAGACGTTGGGTCAGTGAGCGTCAATATTGTTGTCTTAAGTGAACACGGAGAAGTTATTTCCGGTCTTTACCTGAGGACCAGGGGCAGGCCAATCGAAGTTATCCAAGAAGGCTTAAAAGAGATTGAAAAAAACTTGCCGCCGAAAACAGAAATTTGCGGGGCAGGCACAACGGGCAGCGGGCGTTACTTGGCCGGTGTCATGATTGGTGCAGATGTAATAAAAAACGAAATAACTGCCCATGCAGTGGCGGCAACAATGATAATTCCCGATGTGCAAACAGTTATTGAAATAGGCGGCCAGGATTCCAAGATTATTATTCTTCGTAATGGAGTTGTAACCGATTTTGCCATGAATACTGTTTGCGCAGCTGGTACCGGTTCATTTTTGGACCAGCAAGCAACCCGCCTAAACATTCCGATATCAAAATTCGGCGAACTGGCATTACAATCAAAAAACCCCGTCCGTATCGCCGGCCGCTGTACAGTTTTTGCAGAATCTGATATGATCCACAAACAACAGATGGGGCACAGCATACCGGATATTATTCGCGGTCTTTGCGAAGCACTAGTGCGCAACTACCTGAACAATGTGGGTAAAGGGAAAGAGATACTACCACCTATTGTCTTCCAAGGCGGGGTGGCAGCTAATATTGGCATCAAAGCTGCTTTTGAAAGAGCACTTCAACAGCCAATAATAATTCCCGAGTATTTTGGCATTATGGGAGCCATTGGAGCAGCTCAACTGGCCAAAGAAGAAGTTGTACGTACAAAATCAACCTGCTTTAAAGGTTTTAAGATAAGCGGTTTATCTTACCGTACGAGAAGCTTTGAATGCGACGGTTGTTCTAATGTATGTGAAGTTGTAGAGATAATAGAAGGCGAGCACGTGATTGGGCGGTGGGGCTCACGCTGCTCCAAATGGGACATCCAGTAACCTGATAATACAAGAGCATAAATCTAAACTTTCCGTAACACGTAACGGTCGAAAAGAGAGCATAACTTTAAGACAAGGTTTACCAAAGGGTGTTTTAAGTTATTTTCGAAAAGCCGGCATTTTTCCTTTATACTACTTAATTCCTGTTGAAGCGCAAAAAAGCTCTTTTCTCTTTCTTCATTTAACCGGAGAGCCTTTTTTAAATCACTGCTCAAAGTATTAATTTCATCTTGAAGCCTTTTTTCTTCGTTCATAGCCTGCTCTTTTTCTTTTTCCATTTTTTGCTTTAAAGATAAAATCTCTGTTTGTAATTCTGCAACTTTTATACTGTACTGATCCTTTAATTCAGTAATCCTTGTTTTATATTCCCTTTCCCTTTCTTTATATTGTTGAAGTTTAGCAAATAAGTTTTCCATCTCATCGTGTTTTTTTGATAATAAATCTTTAAGTTTATTGACCTCCTCTTGGGAATCTCTAGCCCTTTTAACCCATAAACGGCACTGATGAAGAATACTATTGGCTTTTGCTTCTAATTTCTCTAAATGTTCACGGTAGCGAATAATTTCTCTTTTACGCAAAGATAACAAGAGATCTTTTTCAGCCATTTGAGTCAAAAGATAATCATACTGACCTGCAAGTTCAGCTTTTTCTGCCAAAGCAGCTGCTACTTCCCTCTGGACAGCTTTTGATTCTTCTAGCACCTGTGTAAGGTTCTTTAATTTTTCTTTTAAGTGTGTTCTTTCGAGACGCCACTTGGTCCTTTGCTTTTCTAATACAGCTATAAACCTTTTTAAAAGACCCTCATAAGCAACTCTAACACCGGGATTGTAGCTCCAGACACCATCATTAACACGCTCAAAGTATGGGAATTTATGTAAGATATTTTCTATCGCCTTTAGGTCAACATTAACCCAAGATCCTACCATTTGGTATAATTGATTTAAAGAAAGCCCCGCAGGATTTAACTTCATTGCCTTTATTATTAAATGCTTTAATGAATAATGACTTTGTTCAACTTCCCATTCAGTAAGTCCCCAATAGCCATTGTCTAATTGTATAAACCTGCCATCAGAAATTAAATTGGCTTCTTCCGAAAGTATTTTTTTTACTTTCTTTTTTTTGTTACTACTTTTTAGAATTTCTCGCAAATTTAAAGGCTGACCTTTTTTTAAAAGTAAAGCGTAAAATTGGTCATTTTCTTTATTACCCTCTAAATTGAGTCGCCAGACGTCCTTATCTTTATAAAAACACCTGTTTTGATTAAGACAAAGATTAATTTTTTCTTCTACTTGTTCAATAGTATAATCCTTAAGCATCTTCCTTTGTACATGAGGAGCAAGCTCAGAAACTGTAAGGGCTTCAAAAAAGAACAGTGTTTTTTTTAAGACATCTGTAAGTGAATTTAATTTTCCTCCCATAGCAACTGATCACCGTCCCGTCAAAATGTTTTTTATAAAAAATGTTATTAATCAACTAATATAACATATATTTACAATTATATTTATAACATAATTTACCAGTTAACTTCAACAACAACATAAGCAAAAATAAAAAAAGTTAAGCTTGACTTACCACCCCTTAAATAACTTATAATAAGCTTAAGTGGTAGAATTTTAAGCTTGAGCGGTTGTATTTGTACGCTAAGCGGTGGGAAAGAAAACCTCGGGAAGGGGTGCGAGTTTATGGGGGTAGCCGCATGTGAAGTTGCCCACCAAATTCTCACTGTTCCTGCCTACGTTATTGAGGGACCGGTTAGTGTTGAACACCTAAAAAAGCTCTATTTAAATAAAGAATTGGATAGCTTCAGGCCGCCTGAAAAACAAAAAGCCGCATTAGAGGAAATTGCCTGTTTGCCCGAAGGCATGGTATATATTGCCAGGAGGTCTTTGGAAGTTATAGGCTACATCACTTTTCATTACCCCGATAGTTACAGCAGGTGGAGCAAGCATAAGAAAGTATTGGAGTTGGGGGCTATTGAGGTAAGCCCTTCATGGCGCAAGATAGGTGTGGGCAAAAATCTTTTAAAAAAGGCTTTTTCTAATCCTATTCTTGAAGATTATATTGTAATAACTGTAGAATTCTGCTGGCACTGGGATTTGGACCGCAGCGGGCTTACAGTATACGAGTACCAAAAAATGCTAGAAAAGTTTTTCGGTCTGGTTGGCCTTAAAAAAAGAGCTACCGACGATCCGGATATAACTGAGCACCCCGCTAATGTCCTCATGGCCAGGGCAGGAAGAAATGTATCCAAAAGCAACTTAATCCTTTTTGAAGCAATGCTTTTTGCAAATAAATGTAATTAATTTTTTGTACACCCACACGTATACCCACACAAAAAAGCCTGCAATAATAAATTGCAGGCCTTCATTTTTCTACCATATACAATTTAACTGAGACTGTAATTAGGTGCCTCTTTAGTAATCATTACACTGTGCGGGTGACTTTCCCGCAAGCCAGCAGGAGTACAGCGCATAAATTTTGTCTTTGTTTTCAGTTCATGTATGTTGCGGGCACCTGCATAACCCATACCTGCTCTCAAACCACCAATTAACTGGTATATCGTTTCTGAAAGCGGGCCCTTAAAAGGCACTCTGCCCTCAACGCCCTCGGGAACCAATTTATCCTCACTTTCTACATCCTGGAAGTAGCGGTCCTTGCTGCCTTCTTTCATGGCCCCCAGCGAACCCATTCCACGGTAAACCTTATAGCTTCTTCCCTGGAAAATCTCTATATCACCAGGGCTCTCTTCAGTTCCTGCTAGAACACTCCCGAGCATAACTACATCGGCCCCGGCAGCAATGGCTTTAGTTATGTCTCCAGAATACTTTATCCCGCCATCAGCAATAATGGGAATATTATACGGACTAGCCGCCTCTGCACAGTCGTAAACCGCTGTTATCTGCGGCACACCAACCCCTGCGACAACACGAGTTGTACATATAGAACCGGGCCCTATCCCAACTTTAACGGCATCCGCTCCGGCAGCGATCAAGTCTCTAGTCCCCTCTTTTGTCCCGACATTTCCTGCGATTACAGCTACTTCTGAATATTTTTCTTTAATCTTCGCCACCGTGTTTAAAACATTTTTTGAGTGGCCGTGGGCAGTATCTACAACAATGGCATCAACATTTGCTCTTACCAGCGCATCAACACGGTGCATGGTATCAGGGCCGACGCCTACAGCAGCTGCCACTAAAAGCCGCCCTCGCTTGTCTTTAGCTGAATTAGGGTACTGCCTCGATTTTTCAATATCTTTAATAGTAATGAGGCCGCGTAAGTTAAACTCTTCATCGACAATAGGCAACTTTTCGATTTTATAACGCCTTAAAATTTCCTGAGCTTCTTCAATAGTCGTGCCTACAGGCGCCGTAATTAAATTGTCTTTTGTCATTACCTCGGATATCTTTTTAGTAAAGTCACGCTCAAAACGCAAATCTCTATTGGTTAAAATACCGACAAGCTTTCCCCCCTGAGTTATCGGCACACCAGAAATCCGGTATCTCTCCATAAGAATTAGCGCTTCCTTAACCTGGCTGTCAGGAGAAAGGTATATGGGATCAGATATTATGCCGTGCTCAGATCTCTTAACCCTGTCCACCTCTAAAGCTTGTCTTTCTATAGACATGTTCTTGTGAATAACACCTATACCACCTTCTCTAGCCATAGCGATGGCCATACGGGACTCAGTAACTGTGTCCATACCCGCGCTCATAATGGGGATATTGAGTTTTATGTTTTTCGTGAGGTTGGTAGATACATCGACATCCCTCGGTAATACCTCAGATGCAGCGGGAATAATCATGACATCATCAAATGTTAAACCCAATTTTTCAAATTTTTCAGGCCACAAAGCTTTTCCCTCCCTTACCGTCAAAACGATCTCTAAACAAACTTATATTTGCTTATTATATCACAACCCGAGGGGATTCAAAGAGGAACTTTTACCCTTTAAAAAAGGAATTTACTTTCTATGTAAGGAAGAAATTTGAGGTGTGAAGAATCATTAAAAAGACATATAATACCATCTTCCCAAGAAGAGAACTCTAAAATAGTTAGGGAAGCGTTGTCAAGTTTTAACCGCCAGTACTGGTTCAAATCCATACCAAGAATATCGCCAACAATACACCTAATAACTCCTCCATGAGAAACTACGACTATTTTCCCCCCAGCATGACGTCTAATAATCTCCTTAATGGCTCTTCTGCTTCTCTCCACAACCTCAGCAAGCGTTTCACCCCCTGGTATGCGCGCATTTAGCGGGTTTTTCCACCATAATTCCATTTCCTTGGTAAAGTTAGATCTTATTTCTTTTGTCGTCAAGCCCTCCCACATACCAAAGTTTATTTCTCTTAAATCGGCAACCTTTTCTATTTCTATCCCATTACCGTGGTACTGCGAAATAATTGAGGCGGTTTCAAAAGCCCTGCTCAAATCACTAGCATAAAAAGCCGTGATCTTTTCTTGTGCCAGCCGCTGGCCTAAAAGTTTTGCCTGCAGTTTCCCCCTCCGTGAAAGCGGTACGTCTGTATGGCCCTGAAACTTTGTAAGGGCATTCCATTCTGTTTCTCCGTGTCTAACTAAAAATAAACGGCACCTCACCTCTACTCACCTTCCAAAGCATTCTTTAATTCATAAAGAAGCTTTTCGTTCTCTGCCCTCGTTCTTACGGCTATTCTTATGTACCCTCCACTGTCAAGACCGGCAAAACCCTCGCAATCCCTCACCAAAATACCTCTTTTTCCCAAAATATCTGTTATTTGACCGGAAGTAAAACCGCTCTTTTTCACATCGATTAATATAAAATTGGCTGCCGCAGGCAAGGGTTTAATCCCAGGTATTTTTGACAACCGCCTGTACAAAAATTTCTTTTCCCGCATGACGAGCTGTCTTGTTTCTTCCATATAACGCGTATCTCTTAAACTGGCAGCTCCAGCCACTTGAGCCAATATATTCACTGTCCACGGTGCCCTAACTGTCTTAATGGCCTCTATTAGTTCTACCGGGCCGGCCATTGCCCCCAAACGCAGTCCGGGAATACCGAAGAATTTAGTCATGGAATACAAAACAACTAGATTGGGGTACTTACCAACCATCCCCATTATCGAATGTTTTGTGCGAGATGGAACAAAATCCATAAAGGCTTCATCAATGATTACTGTAACTCCCTTGTAATGAGCTTCTCTGACTAAATAGTTAACAGCTCTGCCGGGCAAAAGGCGTCCAGTTGGGTTGTTGGGATTACATAAAAAAAGGGCATCCGCGCCTTCCAGGTGGTTAATAACTTTGCCTATTGGCAAGCAAAAACCACTACCGGCAGGCATGTTGATTTCTAAAACTTCACCGCCACAATTCATTACAGCGTGACCATACTCACTGAATGTGGGCACCGGAATAACAGCTTTTTTAATGCGAACTGCTTGAGTAAAAGAATATATTAGCTCAGCCGCCCCGTTACCTATGACAAGGTGCTCCTCTCGTAAGCCAAGATACGCAGAAAGCAAAGACTTTAACTCTGTACAATCCGGGTCAGGGTAGTTCTTGATAGCAGGAAGACTGCTGGAAATTGCAGATAACGCCAGTGGAGAAGGACCCAGAGGGTTTATGTTGGAACTGAAATCTAAAAATTCTTCTTTAGGCTTTTTATACCGCCGTGAGGCCTGTTCTAAATTGCCGCCGTGAGGACGCGCCAAAAAAACCAAATTAAAAATCCCCCTATTTATTAAAGAAATGCATATTTAGAAAATAAACCCCAGTAATGGACAAAGACATAAGCTGTAAATAAAAGGAAAACTTCTAACAGCTCATTTATAAAACCGTAGACATCACCTGTAAGGCCGCCCAGAACAAAAGATATCTTTTTTCCTGTAAAAAAGACTACTGCGGCTGTTATGGCCAGCAGTAAAAAACCAGAAGCACCCACGGTAAAGTACGCCACAGCCAGCGCTATGATTGTCGCGAAAACTAATTCTTTGGTACCAGAATATATTTTAAACAAACTGCCCAGCCCTTCACTGCGGGCGTAGGGAAAGACTGTTACAGCATAACTCATTCCCCAGCGGCTAAAAACCGGCACTATAATCAGTATCTCTGTACACCAATTGCTTTTTGTAACACATAAGAAAAGGGAGTACTTCAAAAGGAGAAGGCAGGCCCCATAGGCCACACCCAAGGCACCAACCCTGCTGTCCCTCATTATTTCCAATTTTTTTTCTCTCGATTTGCTACTCATTAACCCGTCGATGCTGTCCATAAAACCGTCTAAGTGCATCCCACCGGTAAGTATCACTGTTAAAAGGACAAATATGGATGCTCTTAATTCAGAAGGCAACAATAGTAGAATCTTATTAAATAGGGCTATAATACTCCCCAATAAAAGACCCACTATTGGGAAAAGAGAGGTTGAGCGGCCGAATTCTTCAGGGTCGAACTTTATAAAAGGGACAGGCAGTCTAGTTAAGTGGGATACGGCAAAAATAAAACGGCTAACCAGTTTCAAATTCCACTACCTCAATTTAACTCAAAAATCAAAGGCATAAAAAGACAGACCAATGCCGCCAGTGCTGAAGATAAATACAATAACTTTACTGTTTTTTCAATATGGACTGGTTTTAGGGGAAACACATCATCACCCATATACGCGCGGAAATGCTCCTGCCCGTCGTAAATATTCACACCGCCCAGCCTTGTGCCCAATGCACCGGCAACTGCCGCTTCCGGAATACCGCTATTAGGACTTGGATGATGACGGGCGTCACGCAAAATAGACTTCCAAGCTCTTTTGACATCCATTCTTAAAACAAAAGCGGCCAACAGCAAGAAAACACCGGCCAACCGGGCTGGAACAAAGTTGGCAACATCATCTACGCGAGCAGCTACTCTGCCGAAGTAAAGATATTTCTCATTTTTGTAACCGAGCATGGAATCCAGCGTATTAACAGCCCGGTAAGCCATGGCAAGAGGGGCACCTCCTAAAAAGGCATAAAACATAGGAGAAACAACTGCATCTACAATATTTTCTGCCACTGTTTCCACCGTTGCTCTAATCAAGTCCTTTTCTTCTAGCTGCGAGGTATCGCGGCTAACGATGCAACCTGTTTTTAGGCGAGCTTTGTACAAGTCGCCACTTTGGAGCAATAAACGTATTTCATTACCAGCCACGGCCAGCCCTTTTACAGCTATAGCAGTAGAAATAAGCCAGGTAGAGAGTGCGAATCCAAACCAGAAATTTACCAAATAAGCAACCTTGACAACCAAAAAAGTTACTGTCCAGGTAAACATTACTACCCAAATAACAGTAAGTTTGCCCGCAAAAAATAGAGATAAATTAGACCGGCAAAAGCTCCTAAAAAAATTCTCCGTCTTTTTAGTAAGCCACCCTATCAAAACTACTGGGTGGGGTAAAAAAAGGGGGTCACCAACTATTAAATCTATTAAGTAAGCCAAAAAAATCTGTATTCCTGCTTGGCATGCATGTGAAGGCATATATCATAAACACTCTCTTAACAAGGTTACCTAAATCTAAAATTTCTTATTATCGTTACCGTTTAATGGAATTTTAATAAAAAATAACGCCTCTTCTCTTTAAGCGGCGCCGCTTGCATGTGAAGAACTGCCGAAATGACTTTTCGCTGGGCTTAATTTTTAAGGGAACACCTGCAATAACTAAATATACCTCATCGGCAGAAGAGGCCAGCAGTTGGTTTACTTTACCTGCCACATCTCTAAAAATTCTTCCTACCGTTTCAGCGGGCACAACACCAAGGCCAACCTCCCCAGCTACAGCTATAAGATTGATACCTTTTCTTGCTGCATGAGTGAGGAGTTGCGCCTGTTCTAAGATAAACGCCTCCTTTTGAACAGCACTATAGAGCATGTCTTCAAAAATAACTTCATTTTCGTTAAACAAGAGATTAGAAATCCATACTGTAACACAATCTAAAAGAAAGGTTTCTCCCGGCATACCCTTAGAAATAACCGCCACAACATCTCTTTGTTCCTCAACCGTCTTCCAGGAATGCGGGCGTCTTTCCTTATGCCGGTTAACCCTAACCGCCATTTCCTCATCAGTGATAGCGGCCGTTGCTATGTATGTTACAGGATGCCCCATACCCCCAGCTATTTTTTCTGCAAATTCGCTCTTGCCACTGCGTGTGCCGCCGAGAACAAAGATAAACTTACCCTTCATATGCTTATTCACCTCTGTTATTTTAAACAAATAATTCTGTCATTTAGCTGGACAAGCTTATTCACTAAAAGCGGCCGGGGCTCCTGTTTTAAAACTTAATTTACTCCTCCTAACTTACTTTTGCACAATACTGTCGATAAATAAAAGTACTTGTCAAGAAAAATTAATACTAACAGATGCTGCCACTATGTGCATAAATCTGTGGATAAAAATAAATTAATATCAAAAAAATTTTATACCTGGTTTCGAGTTTAATAACTTAAACAAAATCATAACTTGTCAATCAGAAAAAGAATTCACCAATTCTTTTTACTGCTTTAGCTAAGGTATCTTCATCCTTAACAAGAGCAATTCTTACATAACCCTCACCGTGCCTGCCAAATGCAGTTCCAGGGATCATTACTACCCCCGTTTTTTCTACGAGTTCTAGAACAAAATCCCTTGAAGACTTATAACCCGGAGGAAGGGGAGCCCATACAAACATAGACGCATTGGGCTTAGGTATTTTCCAGCCTAAAGCGGCTAAACCATCTAACAGTACGTCCCTACGCCGCTGGTATGTGCGGGCCGTTTCCCTTACATAATCCTGAGGTCCTGTTAAAGCAGCTATCCCTGCCTCCTGTACTGCATAAAAAACACCGTAATCAATATTTGACTTGATCATAGCTAAACTGGCAACGACTTCCTTGTTCCCGACAATAAACCCAATCCTGCAGCCAGCCATGTTATAGGTTTTTGAAAGAGAATAAAACTCTACCCCTACTTCCTTAGCACCCGGCACTTCCAAAAAGCTCATCGGCTTAAAGCCGTCATAGGCCAGTTCTGCATAAGCAACATCGTGACAAATAAGGATGTCGTATTTTTTGGCAAACTCAATAGCTTGTTCATAGAATTTTCTATTTGCTGATACTGCCACTGGGTTATTTGGGTAGTTTAGCCACATCATTTTAGCCCTTTTGGCTACATCTTCTGGTATTTCAGAAAAGTCGGGCAAGAAACCATTTTCAGGCCGCAGGGGCAGCGGGTAAATTTCACCCTGAGCCATTATTATACTAAAACTATAAATCGGGTAACCGGGATCTGGCACCAGAGCAATATCCCCTGGGTCAATAAAGGCCATAGCTAGATGGGCTAAGCCATCCTGCGAACCCATTAGAACCAAAATCTCATCAAATGGATCGAGTTCTACATTAAATCTTTTCTTATACCAGCCAGCCAACGCTTCATAAAGACGGTTCATGCCGACTATGGGATACCTGTAGTTAAGGGGATTTTTTACTGCCCTAGCCAAAGCCTCAATTATATGGGGGGCAGGGGGCAAATCGGGACTCCCCACACCGAGGTCGATTACTTCCAAACCCCTTTTTTGCACTTCTCTTTTCCGCTCTTCCATCTCGCTGAATATTCCCGACGATATTCTTGACAACCGCTCAGACTTCTTCATGCCGTCCTCCCCACTCATCCAATTCTCTTCTTTATTTCATTTACAGCTTCGTAAGAAACACTTTTTAAACCTATTTTCCAGCCGGATTTATGCCCCGGACCGTGGTAATCAGAACCGCCGGTTGCCACTAAATCCCAACCGGCAGCTAGAATTCTGTAATAAAGAGACTCCTCACTGCTATGGGACGGGTGATAAACTTCTACCCCTCCAAGTCCGGCTCCAACTAACATATAAAAAAGTTTCCCAGCACCACCGAGGCCGGGATGAGCCAAAACCGCCAGGCCACCTGCACTGCGCACAAGTTCAATAGCTTCTGCCGGGCTCAATTTTTGACGCGGTACATAAGCCGGCTTCCCTGCACCAATAAACTTTTCAAACGCTTCTACGGTGCTCTTAACTGCTCCTGCGTCCACCATGGCTTTTGCTAGATGTGGCCTTCCGACAGAACCAATTCCCGCTATAGCTAGGACCTCTTCCATTTCCACAGAAATACCCATTTCCTTTACTTTTTCTACCATCCTTTTAATTCTTTCCATTCTAGCCTTGCGCAACCAAAAAAGCTTTTCCAATAATTCATCATTTTCTACGTCTATACCGTAGCCAAGAATATGAACCTCTATCCCTTGGTAATCTGCACCCAGTTCAATCCCCGGAAGCACTTCAATCCCGGCATTTGTCCCAGCTGCCACTGCCTCCTGCACGCCTTCAACTGTATCGTGGTCAGTAATGGCTATAGCAGTAATTCCAGCTTCTTTAGCTTTTTCTACAACAGCTTTTGGGGTAAAACTTCCGTCGGAAGCTGTGGTATGAATGTGCAAATCAGCCCGCATGATTTTACACCTGTGAATCTAAGTTATTCTTCAAAATTTATATTAAAACCTTCTCTATAACCCGCAAAAAATTTTCGCCTACAATTTTTTTTACCACAATATCACTATAACCTCTTTCCAAAAGTCCTACAACAAGACGGTGGATATCCCTACAGTCTCTCAGGCCGGAAGGTAGGTGATCAGTACCGTCAAAATCAGAACCTATACCAACACAGTCTTCTCCTCCCACATTCACAGCATATTCAATATGGTCAAGAACATCCTCTATAGAACTTTCCGTCCCGCGTAAGAATTCTGGCACAAAAGTTATACCCATAACACCTCCTTTTTTTGCTAAGGCCCGTATTTGCTCGTCACTTAAATTTCTAGGGTGTTCATACAATGCACGGCAGTTAGAATGAGAAGCAATAACAGGCCTTTTAGATAAGGAAAGGACTTCCCAAAAGCCCTCTTCATTTAGGTGAGAAACATCGACTATCATTCCTAACCGGTTCATCTCTTCAATAACTTCCACACCAAAAGGCGTAAGGCCCCCCTTACCTCCAAAAACACCATTGCCGAGTTCGTTTCTTTCATTCCAAGTAATCGTGAGGCAGCGCACGCCGAGTTTATAAAAAATCCGTAAAACTCCAATGCTGCCTTCCAATGCTTCCCCCCCTTCAATTGATAAAATCGCTGCAATTTTACCTTTACTTAAAGTATATTTTATTTCCCTTAAGTTTCTGGCAATGGCTATCTCATTAGCATTTTCACCAATCTCACGGTGAAAAAGATCTATTAATTCAAGAGCACGCCGCAACGCTCCCCGGCCATAACCTGGTTCCTGGTAGACAGCAAAAATCTGTACTTTTATGCCGCCTGCCTTCATGCGGGCAATGTCTAGGTGCCCTACTGCAGACGGTCCTGCTAGCTTTCTTTTTTGCTTTTCAAGAACAGACAGGGTATCGCAGTGCCCATCAACAATTACACCGGCACGATGAAACTTATTTATTCGATAGCCCAGCTTTATTTCACCTCTTCAAAAAATCTTTTTTAAAAATTAATCTTTCTTGTTATAAAATAATTACACCTAAACATTTTTATCTAATAATAAAACCTGTTTATCTCTCAAATAAAGATAAACAGGTTTTTCAACGCTCACACAAAATATAGCTAAACAGAAAAAGCACTTACTACAAAAGCACTTACTACCTTGGTTCTACAATAAGCTTTATGGCAGTTCTTTCTTCGCCATCAATGATTATGTCGGTAAAAGCAGGAATACAGATTAAATCCATACCGCTGGGTGCTACAAACCCCCTGGCTATTGCCACTGCTTTTACGGCCTGATTGATGGCACCTGCACCAATAGCTTGAATCTCAGCACAACCACGCTCACGCAGTACACCTGCCAGGGCACCTGCTACAGAATTTGGATTAGATTTTGCTGAAACTTTCAAAACTTCCATTATTAAACCTCCTTCATTACTGTGTAAAGACTTTTTCTCCTGAATTTCCTGTATGCATATTATTCGCTGCAGGCTGGAAAATTCCTCTCTTAGTACAAAAAATTTTCTTAATTAAATTAAAATTTTTTTATAATAGATGAGCTATATAACCTTAAAACACCTGTGCACCCACTACAAATAATTTTTTTATCTATTCATAATTTTGGATGCGCTTTATATACAGCGCTTCGCCCGTATCCTCGTCTACCTCAATAATAGCAGCATTGAATTGAAATGTTCCTGTTGCAACTTCAAATTTTTGTGGAATCTGAGTTAAAAACTTGGAAATTATAATTTCTTTTTTAACCCCAATAACAGAATCCACAGGACCTGTCATCCCGAGATCTGTTATGTAAGCTGTCCCGCCGGGAAGTATACGCTCATCTGCCGTCTGCACGTGGGTATGTGTACCCACCACAGCTGAAACCCTTCCCGCCAAGTACCACCCCATAGCAACCTTTTCCGAAGTAGCTTCTGCGTGAAAGTCAACTACCACCACCTTAGCTTTTTCTTTTGTAATGGATACCAATTCATCCGCTTTCCGGAAAGGACAATCAATATTCTGAAGAAATACCCGCCCGGCAAGACTTATAACCGCGATATTTACTTTCTTCCTTGTTTTAAATATACATACGCCATTACCTGGTACACCTGGAGGGTAATTAGCCGGCCGGATAATCCTAGACTCTTTATCAATATAATCGTATGAAGATTTAATGTGCCATACATGGTTGCCCATGGTCAGGACATCTACACCGTAGGAGAACAGCTCTTGGGCAATTTCCTTGGTTATACCTTTGCCGCCGGCCGCATTTTCCCCGTTGGCTATAACGAAATCGAGATCAAATTCTCTTCTCAACTCTTCTAAGTTTACCTTGACAGCCCTCCGGCCTGGCCGCCCCACAACATCACCTATAAATAAAAGCCGCAAACATTAAACCTCCCATTACTTGTTGAAGACCAAAACCCTGCCCTCTTCACGAAAGGCAACAAGCTGCTTCTCGTGTTTAGGCAACCTTATATTTTCAAGTACATAGTTAATTACTTCGTCTTGTTCTACCAAATCCTCCCCTAAGAGATTACTCTCTTCAACCAGCAAGTTCTTACCTAAAAATTGCCTTAACAAACCTACTATGAGGGTAATCTCTTCCCCAATTAACGTACAAACATCACGTTGCAACTCGATAACTGTAGTATCCCCATATACGTAATGCTCAAAAAATATATTCCCGGCTTCCTTATCCTCTAAACTATTATATACTCCAACTGCGTCCAAAATCATCTCTTTAAGCAATTCAATTTCTTTGCCTTCCAAAATTTTTGAGCATAAAAAAGTAAATTTCAACATTTGTTTTTCAGGATCATAGTTTACCGAAGCCACTTCTGGATAACGCATAAGAATAGATATTAAAAGACCTGTAGTTTCACTAGCCTTTTCAGTCCTGCATCTAAAGGTTGCGGCCAATTTTCTTCACCGTGCCCCTTGCGCATTTTGCAATAAAGAATAATTAAAAATTCTTTTTTAAACATTGTTCTCCTTCTTTTTTCTCTTTAAAATGGCATCAAAAAATCTTTCCATCGGAAAAGACTTTATAAAAAAAACTAGAGGCGGCTTTTTTATAAAGCCACCTTTAACAATTTAATAATTTATCTAGCATAATCTACCACCCTGGTTTCTCTTATGATTACAACCTTAATTTGCCCAGGGTAGTCCAGCTCTTTTTCAATTTTCTTAGTGATTTCTCTCACTAAACGCACTGCACCTAAATCATCAATCTTTTCAGGTTTTACCATTATACGTATTTCCCGGCCAGCCTGAATAGCGTAGGATTTTTCTACACCCTCAAAAGAACTGGCTATCTCCTCTAGTTTGGTTAACCTTTTAATGTAAGCTTCTAGTGTTTCTCGCCTGGCACCGGGTCTTGCAGCAGAAATAGCGTCGGCAGCCTGAACGAGTACAGCTATTATCGTTTTTGGCTCTTCATCTCCATGATGGGTAGCAATGGCATGCAATACATCAAAAGGCTCATGATATTTTTTGGCAATATCTAAACCAACAGCTACGTGAGGCCCTTCTACCTCGTGATCCATTGCCTTGCCAATATCGTGTAAAAGTCCTGCCCTTTTGGCAAGTTTAACGTCTACACCAATTTCCCCGGCCATGAGACCGGCTAGGTGCGCTACCTCTATGGAATGCTTCAAGACATTTTGTCCGTAGCTTGTCCGGAACTTGAGCCGGCCTAACAGATTTACAAGTTCCGGGTGCAGGCCGTGAACACCAGTCTCAAAAGCAGCTTGTTCCCCCGCCTCTCTAATTTGGTTGTTTACTTCTTTTTGTGCTTTCTCAACCATTTCTTCAATGCGGGCAGGGTGGATTCTACCGTCAACTATAAGTTTTTCAAGAGCAATTTTAGCTACTTCTCTACGAATGGGGTCGAAGCCCGATAAAATAACTGCTTCTGGCGTATCGTCAATAATTAAGTCTATACCAGTAAGGGTTTCAAAAGCCCGGATATTCCTGCCCTCTCGCCCAATAATGCGTCCTTTCATTTCATCGTTAGGCAGTGGAATAACAGCTACCGTTGTTTCTGCTACATGATCCGCAGCACACCTCTGAATCGCCAGGGAAATTATATCGCGAGCTCTCTTCTCACCCTCTTCTTTTGCCTTTGCCTCAATTTCTTTAATCATAAGCGCAGCTTCATGCTGGATTTCCTTCTCTATATCAGAAAGCAACATTTGCTTTGCTTCCTCAGCTGTAAGACCAGAAATTCTTTCAAGCTCACTCTTCTGCTTTGCATAGATTTCAGCTAGTTGTGACTTAATGGCATCAATTTCAGCTTCTTTTTTACTCAGAGATTCCTCCTTTTTCTCGATTATGTCTACTTTTCTGTCCAGTGTTTCTTCTTTTTGCAACAGGCGCCGCTCAAGCTTTTGAAGTTCAGCTCTGCGCTCCCTGTTTTCCCTCTCCATATCATTACGCAACTTAAGAACTTCTTCTTTTGCCTCCAAGATTGCTTCTCTTTTTTTGGCTTCAGCTTCTTTTTCTGCTTCTTCTAATATCTTCTTAGCTTCAAACTCTGCCGAAGCAATTTTTGCTTCGGCAATATATTTTCTAACAAAATATCCAATAGTGAAAGCCGCTAGTGCAACGCTAACTATAATCAAAACCAAAACTACCTCTATTACCCACACCTCCCCAAATTAATAATAAAGTTTAATTTTTATAAAAAAAACACCGAGGTATACTCGGTAGAAAAAGAATAGATACTACTTTTCTTCTTTTTAGTATGACTACCAAAATGCCTTATTTAAGAAAAGCACCTTCTCTTTTAAGACAGGTAAGTCATTACAACACACTTACTACCTGATTCTATTTTTAGGATCTATATAAAACCTAGTTAGTAGTATCTAATTCTATTTTCTCCCAAAACAAATTTTACAGTTATTTTTTAAAGCTGTCAAGACTCAACAAAAGAGACGGTCATTTATAAGTAAATAAAACCATATTTTCAATATTATCTCAAATTTCACTATTTTCTGCTGCTGCAGCTTCCTGCAATGTCTTAAAACCACCCACATTTAAAAGCTGCCTGATTTTACGTTCTATTTCCAAAGCTACATCTGGGTGTTCTTTTAAATATTCTTTAACATTTTCCCTGCCTTGTCCCAACCTTTCCTCACCGTAAGAATACCACGCTCCGCTTTTAGTAATAATATTCATTTCGGTAGCTAAGTCTAAAAGACTTCCTTCTCTCGATATCCCAGTTCCATACATAATATCAAAATCAGCCTGTTTAAAAGGCGGGGCAACTTTATTTTTCACTACTTTGACTCTTGTCCTGCTCCCTATTATATCGGTCCCCTGTTTAATATTATCTTGTTTCCTTACTTCCAAACGGATAGAAGCGTAAAACTTTAAAGCCCTCCCCCCTGTAGTAGTTTCCGGCGAACCGTAAACCACGCCTACTTTCTCCCGAATTTGATTTATAAAGATAACAGTCGTCCTGGATTTGCTTATAACCCCAGTCAACTTGCGAAGAGCTTGCGACATCAGCCGTGCTTGCAAACCAACGTGAGCATCACCCATTTCGCCCTCTATCTCAGCACGCGGCACAAGGGCTGCCACACTATCGATTACAATAACATCAACAGCGCCACTGCGTACAAGAGCTTCAGCGATTTCCAGAGCCTGTTCCCCTGTATCTGGCTGAGAAACCAGAAGGTTATCAATATCAACCCCTAGATTTTTAGCATAAATTGGATCGAGAGCATGTTCAGCATCTATAAAAGCTGCAGTTCCACCCATTTTTTGGGCCTCGGCAATAACATGCAAAGCTACTGTTGTTTTGCCAGATGATTCAGGCCCGAATATTTCTATCACCCTGCCCCTGGGAAGCCCCCCAACACCAAGTGCCACGTCAAGTGCTAGCGAGCCAGTTGGAATTACCTCCACATTCAGCTTTGAGGAAGCCTCGCCTAACTTCATAATTGAACCTTTGCCAAACTGCCTTTCAATTTGCAGGAGGGCAAGCTCAAGGGCTTTCTGCCTGTCCGACATAAACCTACACTCCTTTTATGAACATTTGTTCGGTCAATTTTTCTCAATTATATGGTGATTTCTGGTTTTTGTCAATAAAAATTTCAATACCTAAGAGATACCTCCTCACTAAGTCAAGTGCAGCATTAGACACTCCTTGTCTTATTGCCTGCCTGTTACCCGGAAAAATGTAACGCTGGCAAAATTGCCTATCTGCTGTAACAAGAGAAATATAAACCAAACCTACAGGCTTCTCAGGTGTTCCACCGCTAGGTCCAGCAATCCCTGTTACTGACAAGCCCAAATCGGTACCGATAACTCTCCTAACCCCATGTGCCATAGCCAAAGCAGTTTCCCGGCTTACAGCACCGTAATGCGCTAGTATTTCCCCCGGCACTCCAAGTAAATTCTCTTTTACCTCATTGCTATACGCCACAACACTACCTTTGTAAAAAACGGAACTACCCGGCAAGCTAGTCAACTTTGCCGAAATAAGCCCCCCGGTACACGACTCAGCCGTTGCCAGGGTGAGATGGGAAGAAGTCAAAAGACGTCCGGTTACTTCCTCTATTAGTTCATCATCGTAGCCAAAAATATGTTCTTTCAAGCGATATTCCACTTCAGCAAAGAGTTGGTTTACCATCTTCTCTGCTTCAATTGCCGATTTTGACCTGGCAGTTACCCGCACTTGAATTTCACCAGGCTTAGCCACATAAGCGATCTCAGGATTACCTGTTCCCCCCAAGTCCTTTATTTTTTCTTGAACAGCCGATTCTGAAATACCGGCAAGCTTCAAAACCTTATGCTTCGTAATTTCTCTGCCGCGACACTTTTGCTCAATATAAGGAACCGCATAATTCTCGAACATAGCAGTCATTTCTCGCGGCGGACCGGGCAGAAGGATAATTATTTTACTATCTATTTCCAGGAAAGTACCGGGAGCTGTACCGCAATCGTTTGGCAAAATAATTGCCCCCTTGGGAAATAGGGCTTGTTTCGCCATGCTTTCTGTCATTTTCATACCGCGCTTTTCGTAAAAGTCAACTAATTTATCCAATGTATTCTTATCCAAATCTAGGGGCAATCCTGTTACACTGGACACAATTTCCTTTGTTAAATCGTCTGTAGTAGGCCCAAGACCTCCTGTCACAATTATAAGATCGGATCTTTTTAACGCGAGAAGCAAAACTTCTTCCATTATACGCCAGTTGTCGCCAACTGTAGTTTGCAACACAATTTCCAAACCCATGTCGGAAAGCCGCTTACCCAAGTACTGAGCATGTGTATTCAGAACGTGTCCCAAAAGCAACTCTGAGCCAGTAAATACCAATTCTGCCTTCACAGTAGGAACCACCCCTGCCCCAATTTTAAGTCTTTAAAAAAATATAGCATATAAAAAGCCGCTCGTGGCATCCATTTCAAAGATATGCAGCACAGAGCGGCCTGTCTTAACTGTTTTTCATAATTATAATTTACCCTTTTCAAAATAAAAAATATTTACTTTTCAATTAACGAACGAAACTGTTCACCCGATATCTTTTCTTTTTCTAATAGCACACTCACAACCCGGAAAAAAACGTGTTCTGAAGACTTGATGTAATCCTTAACTCTTTCTTCTTGAATTCTTATTATCCCGCTTATTGTACGGTGTTTTAAGTCCTGCGGCAAATCTTCAACCGACACAATACCAAGCTCAGACATACCAGAACGCAACATTGCCTCGGCAGCCTGTACAGCCTGCTCAAAATCGCCAAAAGCCCCGGTGCTGCGGCTTCCCAAGATAACGTCCTCCGCAACAGCCCCAGCCAACATTACAGCTATCTGGTTTTCCAGGTATTCTTTTGTGTACAAGTAGGTATCGTCATCGGGAACTTGGCGCATATAACCAAGCGCATCTCCACGAGGGGTTATGGTCAGCGTTGAGACAGACCCCGGTCTTAATATTTCGCTCAACAAAGCATGACCCGTTTCGTGAACGGCAATCCTCTCCATTTCCGCATCCGAAGGCCGTTTGTCCAATTTGCTCCCCATCATTACCTTGTCTATGGCCTCGGTAAAATGGTGGTGGAAAATCTCCCGGCATCCCTCCCGCATGGCAAGAATAGCCGCCTCATTGGCCAAGCTCTCCAAGTGTGCGCCAGAAAACCCAAAAGTTTCTTTAGCAATAAGATCCAGCCTGACATCACCCGCAAGCGGTTTATTCTTCGTATGCAGCTTCAAGATTTCTAAACGCCCCTCTTTATCCGGCAGGCCAACTTTAACTACCCTGTCAAAGCGGCCGGGCCTTAAAAGAGCTGGGTCGAGCATATCTGCCCTGTTTGTAGCAGCAACGATCAATACCCTTACCTTGTCATCAACTTTCAGTCCGTCCATCTCTACTAATAACTGGTTCAATGTTTGATCATACTCCAGATGGCTTGTGGTTTTACCCCTCTTGCCCCCCAGAATTTCTATTTCATCGATAAATACTAAAGCATAACTCTTATTCTGTCGCACAGCGGTTTCTCTTGCTGTTTGAAACAGTTTCCTTACCCTTTGAGCTCCTACACCTGCGTACATTTCAATGAATTCTGAACCAGATGCAGAAATAAATATTGCATCAGTGTAACTAGCCGCTGCTTTAGCCAGCAATGTTTTTCCCGTACCGGGCGGCCCAGTAAGTAATATACCTTTTAACGGCCTTATACCCAGGTTTTTTATCTCCTGGTGACTTTTGATAAAATCGAGGGCTTCGCGCAGTTCACGGATCGCCGAATCTTGACCGCCTATATCGTCAAAAGAAACCGCTTGTCGCGGTCCACCCCAGTTATCAAAAGTTCTTATCCCCAGCAAACCTTTAGACCTGGCAAAATAATATAGGACAATTCCGCTTACCGCCAGAAATAAAAGCGGTACTACATCGTAATTGTTAATTAACATAAAAAATACAACTGCTAAGGCAATACCTATACTAACTTCTCTGTGCACTTACGCCACCCCCATACAGGTGCGACTGAACAGCAGCGGAATCAATATTTGCAAAACGGGGGATAATTTCGTCAAGAGTTCGCTCGCCGTTTCTTAATCTCAAGTAAATATAATCGTTGTCAACAAAAATCTTAGCCTCTACACCGCGAACAGCAGCTTCACGCTCAACTACTTTCGCCATATCCTGGTAGGTGCCGCACTGCTGTGCCTGGTAAACTGCGTACTGGCAATCATACCAAAGGTCTTTTAAAAATTCATCGCGGCTGTCTAACAGGTAAATATTAAACTTTCTTTTGCCCAATATATTACCGGCTTCCCGGTTAACTTCCTTGTAAGTATCTGCTAGATTGGCCTGGGGGTCTACTTCAATACAAATAACACAGTAACCCCCATTATTCTCAAAGCGGTAAGAGGCAATCTTGGTATTGCTGTCAAAGTATTTTTTTAGCGGCTCTTGCCATGTGTACTTGTTATATAAAATCTGCACACCAAAGATAAAAACAAGTCCCACCACCATAGAAATAACAATAACAGGCAATTTTAATTGTTGCCAGCGCATAAAACTCTAATTCCACCCTTCACTATCCCTTGCTGTCAGTACATTATAGCATATGCCGCTAACTTTTTTCTTTAGGAAACAACTGGACATAAAATATTTAAAATCATTTTAGATAAAAAAATTTTCCTTAAATTCTTAACATTACCTTATTATTTTCCACGACTTTGCAAAATAATCTACACCTGACCAAATAGTAAATAAAACCGCTATTGATAAAGCAATAATCTGGTAAGCAACGAGATAAAGTGGCATGTTTGGCTTAAAACCCCATATAAAAAGTGAAACTATAGATAATGTTTGAGCAGCCATCTTATACTTACCTAAATGGCTAGCAGGCAATATAATATTTTTAGTAGCCAGCACTGCCCTCAAACCCGTTACAGCTATTTCCCTGCCAATGATTATTACAGCCACCCAGCCCGGCAAGTTACCTGTTTCAACCAGAATTATGAGCCCGGCTAACACAAGTATTTTATCGGCAAGAGGATCTATAAATTTGCCGAAATCGGTAACTTTGCCCTGCTTTCTGGCTATATAACCATCCAGACCGTCAGTTGCCGCTGCTAATAGAAAAAGCAAGCCAGCAAAGTAACCTGCATAAGGACAATTCGTATTAACTATTACCATAATTAAAGGTATGACAGCTAATCTGATTAGCGTCAGTTTATTTGGCAGATTCATTCGGCCAATACTCCACTTAAATCGTATTCACTGGCACCCGATACCCTTACCTTAATAAGCTCACCCGGCTTTAAATCCTTCGGGGAGGCAATGCTTACCACGCCATCGATTTCGGGTGAGTCCCACTCGCTCCTGCCTAAATATATCCCTTGTTCACCGGGCTTTTTCCCTTCAACGAGAACTTCAATTATTTTGCCAATCTTTTTTTTATTATTCTCAAGTGATATTTTCTTTTGTAATTCCATGGCCCTTTGCCACCGTTCAAACTTTATCTCTTCGGGAACCTGCCCAGGCATACTGGCCGCCGGTGTTCCTTCTTCAGCAGAGTACATAAAAATACCTACCCGCTCAAACCTAACTTCCTCTAAAAAACTCAGTAATTCATTAAAATCTTCATTTGTTTCCCCTGGAAACCCGACAATAAATGTTGTACGCACTGCAATTTCGGGCACAGCACAGCGGAGTTTATTTATAAGGAGAAGCGCTTCATCGCGTCCAAAAAGCCTGTTCATCCGTTTTAAAACAGCTTTGGAAGCGTGCTGGAGGGGCATATCTATATAGCGGCAGATTTTTCTTTCAGAAGCCATCACTTCAATAAGTGAATCGTCAATAAGCGACGGGTAAGCATACATAAACCTCAGCCAGACCAAATTTTTGATTCCCGCCAGTTTTTTAAGAAGAAGAGGGAGAGAGGGTTTTCCATAAATATCTTTACCGTAATAAGTAGTATCTTGAGCTACTAATATAAGCTCTTTAACCCCTTCTCCAACAGTAATTTTTGCCTCAGCGTTTACATCTTCTAACCGCCTGCTCCTATAAACTCCTCTTATTGACGGAATAACACAATAAGAACAGCGGTTGTTGCAGCCTTCAGCAATCTTTAAGTAAGCACTGTACCTATTTGTTACCCGCAACCGTTTAATACCGGCATCCGGTAAAAAACCCGGACTGCCTACCATTTTAACTTTTTCGCCTCGCAAAACCATTTGCACAACTTTACCAATACTCTTAATCTGGCCGGTTCCGACCAATCCGTCTATCTCAGGTATTTCTAACATGAGTTCTTGCGGGTAGCGCTGAGCAAGACAGCCAGCAACTATAAGAGCCCGGCACTTCCCTTTTTTCTTCTGCTGGGCCATTTCAAAGATAGCCTCGATTGATTCCTCTTTGGCATCGTTTATAAAAGCACAAGTATTGACCACCAGTACATCTGCTTCATGTTTGCGGGGAGTTATACTGTACCCGCACTGGCGCATAATGCCAAGCATTATCTCTGAATCCACTAGGTTCTTAGGACAACCTAAACTTACCATACCAACTTTAACAGCCATCACTTACATACCTCACTCAATAAAAAAACCGGTTTTTCCGGTTTACTTTGTATTTTTATAAATTTTTAACAAATCTACCCTCTAAACGGAGGGGCAAATTCTTTAACTACAACTTCTCCTCTTTCACCCAGAAAGCCTATGTTTTCGCCGTTTAAATATACCTCAACAACTCCGGCATTGCCAAGAGTAACAGAAATTCTTTCTTTTGCCTCAAAAGACTTTGATTGCCCTGCCGCCACTTCACCTTGAAAGACGGCACTGCCGTCCACAACTACTTTCATCCAGCACCTATTGTCTTTAACATTTAATACTAGGTTAACTCCTTGTTTGACCTGCTGCTCCTGAATTACCGGCTGCTGCACCTGGGTTATTGGAGTCTGCTCCGTCATTTCATTAACAGGCCTTTGAGAAAACTTGTTCCATACTTTACTTGAAAGTCCCCAGAATACAACCAAAAAAAATACTAAAGCAGCAACTGCTGGTATAAGGTAACGCTTTGGCCAAGCAAATTTCTTTTTAACATTTTCGACTACGGGCTCAGAATGTTCCTCCAATACAACTTGAGGGGGACTTTCGGTAATATGAGAGGGGCATTTCTCTAAAATCTCATCGGCGTTTAACTTTAAGAAACGGGCGTAGCTCCTCAAAAAGGCCCTCGTGTACACCGGTCCAGGTAATACGTGGAATTGTTCTTCTTCCATCGCCTTTATATATTTACGCCTTATTTTGGTAGCTTCCTCAACTTCTTCTAGTGTAAGGCCAAGTGATTCCCTAGTCTCTTTTAGGATTTTTCCTACCTCCAATGGAAGTGTTCACCTCTCCCCCTCCAAACTGCTCTTTAGACCCGTGACAAATTTAAACACTTCACCTGCCGCCTTTTCTACATTGCTCGACTCCACACATAAATGGTAGTCTTCACTTGGACCGCTCGGGTAATTATAAAGAGGATCATAATAATTGGTAAGCAAAAACGAAAAAACAAGATCAAACTGGTGCTCTAATAAAAGTTCGACCAACTCTTTTACTTTCGCTTTACCTATCCTTTTCTCCAATAACTGTGTTGCACTTATTAATTCATTTATATTGTATCCGGGACCTGAAGTATAAACTTCTTTTATCCGCTTAACTCTATTTTCCAGCGAAGTGTAAAGTAACACGCGGTAACCTTTTTTCATGGTATTCATAAGAGCAGCAGGCACTAATAAGTTGCCAATACGCCTGCTCTCACACTCTACTAAAAAAACCGCATCATCCCCAATTTTCCTGAAAAACTCTACTATTTCGTTTTCAAAGGCTTTTTGCGTAGGTGATGAAGGCATGCCTATTTTTCCGTAAACCGAGCCCCTATGGGCGGCCAAGCCTTCCAAATCTAGAACAGGAACACCTCTTTTGGCCAGTAAATTTAAAACATCAGTCTTTCCCGAACCGGTCAAGCCATAAACGACAACAGCTTTTTGGGTTAACTCATCGCGGTTGAGGAATGAAGTTACATAACGGCGGTAAGCCTTAAAACCACCTTTTATCCTGTAAACATCATGCCCCATCACCGAAAGCACGGAGGCCATAAAATTACTGCGCTCTCCGCCCCGCCAGCAGAAAACGACCACTTTTTTGCCGCTTGCCAGGTTATCAACAAGTGTAACTTTTTTAACGAGTTCTGGAGCAACTACTTCTAACCCTAACCTTCTGGCGCGGGCCTCACCTTCACGGTGATAAACAGTCCCCACTGCTGCCCTCTGCCAGTCATTTAAAAGCGGAACATTTATTGCTCCGGGTATGGTTGCTTCGGCGTATTCGCTCTCAGACCGGACATCAATAAGCACGGTGTCGGTTAATTCCAGCGCTTCTTCTACGGTTACTTCTTTGAACATTATTAATCTAGCACCTTCCGGCCCTAAAGCTTAAAAAATTTTAAATTATTGTAACTATTTTCATCAAAATATATAACACAGTGCTTTTAACCATGTCAATGAAGTAAAGTTTTACTGTCTTGTTCTAAAAATCTTCTGGTACTGCTCCATAGTCATTAAAACAGCTCGGGGCTTACTCCCTTCATAACCTCCGACAATGCCCTTTTTCTCCATAATATCTATTAATCTGGCTGCTCTGGCGTAACCTATATGCAACCTCCTCTGCAGCATCGAAATGGATGCATGACCGGCTTCAATTAAAATTTGAACGGCTTGTGGCAAAAGTTCGTCTTCAAAAGCCGGTTTCTCCTCTGTTTTTGGTTCGTCAGCCATAACGCCTTCATCATAAACTGGCTCTGCCTGCTTTTTCAGGTAAGATACAAGTTCCTCCACTTCACGGTCGGACAGGTAAGCCCCCTGTACCCTCTTAGGTTTAGAAGCTCCCACGGGGAAAAAGAGCATATCCCCTTTACCCAAGAGTTTTTCAGCACCGGCCATATCCAAAATTGTCCTCGAATCCACTTGGCTGGAAACTGCAAATGAAATTCGCGATGGAATATTGGCCTTTATTAACCCGGTTATGACGTCCACAGACGGGCGCTGGGTGGCTACCACCAAGTGAATACCAGCAGCCCGGGCCATTTGAGCTAATCTACAAACAGCATCCTCAACGTCAGCAGGTGCAACCATCATTAAGTCTGCCAGTTCATCAATGATTATCACCAATAGGGGAAGAGGTTCTCCGTCACGCCCTTCATTTTTGGCAAAAAGTCTGTTGTGCCTGGTGATGTCCCGCACACCGCTTGCAGCAAACAACTCGTAACGACGCTCCATTTCTCTAACCGCCCAGCGCAGAGAGCCAGCTGCTTTTTTGGGGTCGGTAACCACAGGTGAAACTAAGTGTGGAATGCCGTTAAAAGTGGTCAGTTCTACCATTTTGGGGTCAATCATCAGAAACTTAACTTCTGATGGGGTAGCCTTAAAAAGTATACTGGCAATTAAAGTATTTAAGCAAACACTTTTTCCCGAACCCGTAGCCCCCGCTATTAAGATATGGTGCATTTTTGCTAAATCTGCCACGACTGGATTGCCAGCTATATCCTTGCCAAGTGCAACAGTGAGTTTTGATTTCGATTGAATAAACTCTTGCGTTTCTAAGAGCTCTCTTAAGTGCACGGTAGAGATTTCTTTATTTGGCACCTCTATACCCACCGCCGCCTTACCAGGTATAGGAGCTTCAATTCTTACACCGGGCGCGGCCATAGAGAGAGCGATATCGTCCGCTAAACTGACAATCCTGCTCACTTTGACACCCGCAGGCGGCTGGATCTCATAGCGGGTAATAGCAGGGCCCCTAGAAACCTGTATTACCTTAGCTTTTACTCCAAAGCTTTCTAAAGTTTCCTCTAAAATTTTAATATTTTCAGTAATATCCTTTCCTAACTTGGAACTTTTCTGGCGGTGCGGTCTAGAAAGAAGGCTAATTGGCGGCAACTTGTACATTGAAGAAGACGGCAAACCACCCTCATCGTCCTGCGCATCGGCAAATTCACTCCATGAGTTAGAACCAGGGGAGCTGACAGCCAAACGGTTAATACATTCATCCCCGGCTTTATTGATAACGTTACTACCTTCAGGTTCACTATCACCGCTTTCCGGCTCTTTAATAACAATACTACGCGCTCCCAAGGCACACTCACTTTCTTTAGCATACGTTGCCCTTTTTTCCTCGGCAGTTTCTTGTTCGCCGTGGCGTGCTTGTTGTTCTTTTTCTTCAGTAAACAAAAAATTTACGGTAGCAGCGATGATTTTCTTAAGTAAGGCTGATAAGGAACAGAAGAATTTTTCTGCAACAATAGATAGCGACATCCCGGTAATGACTAATACAGCTATAATGATTGCAGTACAAAGGACAATACAGGCTCCTGCCTGTCCAAAGGCTTTTCTCAAAGAATAACTGACTAAAGCCCCTAAAAGCCCGCCCCCGTCTCCATTTATGCCAGCTTTTACAGCATCTTCTAAAGGGATGATCATGTGGAAAAAGGAAAGCAAAACCACTAAAAGCGTTATAATCCCGTACAACATCCCGGCCGAAACTTTAGCTGTACGTTTCACCAAGAGTCTTATGCCCGCAAGAATTAGTATAAGGGGCGGCAAGTAACAACCCTCGCCAGCAATGCCCTTAAACATTTTTTCTAATAGCTCACTCAATATACCGGATGAAGGCGAGGCTAGACTTGTAATGCCCAATATGCCCAGGGCAATTAAGACTAGACCGCTAATTTCACACCTTACATCTTCTTTGAGTTCATCTAAAAATCCCATAAAATGCCCTCCTGTGAATAATATACCACAAGATACTTCCAAAAGTCCTGCAAAAAAGAAAAAGCCCTTGGCGGGCACAAATAGAAAAGGCCTTTATTATTTTTTTTATTTAAAAAAAGATAGTATAATAACTGCCCCCCCTATTAAAAAGCGGTACCAAGCAAAAATACCGAAACTGTGTTTTGTCAGGTATTTGAGAAGAAAGCCAATAGACAAAAAGCCGACAACTGCCGAGGAAATCACCCCTGTTAAAAAAGCAGCGTTTATATCGGCAGGAGAAATTTTACCCAGTTTTAATACAGCTGCTCCGACAATAATAGGTGTAGAAAGCAAAAATGAAAATCTTGCCGACGATTCTCTTTCTACTTTTAAAAGCCTGCCGGCAGTCATGGTCACCCCGGAGCGGGACACGCCCGGGATAATGGCGAAAGCTTGTGAAAGGCCTATTAATAGCCCGTCAACTAATGTAATATCATACAAGCCCTTTTTTGACGGCATCTTGATATCTGCCAGGTAAAGGATAATACCCATAATTACCAGCATAATTCCTATAAGGGCAGGTGTCCTAAAAACCGTTTCTGCTTTTTCTTCCAATATAAAACCTGCTGTTACTCCCGGCAATGTGGCTATAATGATAAGCCAAAAAAGCCGCCCTTTTGTCTTACTTTTCCAATAAAAGGCTTCCTTTGCAAGGTCAAGCCAATCCCTCCAAAAAAAAGCTGCCACAGAAATCAGTGTGCCAGTATGGAGGGCTACGTCAAAAGTGAGTCCAGCGTACTGCCAGCCAAATAACCAGGGAACAAGAACGAGGTGAGCAGAACTGGAAATGGGCAAAAATTCTCCCACCCCTTGAACAACACCCAGAATAAGAGCTTGAAAAACAGTCAAAAAAAACACCCCCCAAAAATAACCGCCTCCATTATAGCACGGCAACAGTCTCTATGTTAAATAAAAAACCCGCAACAGCGGGCATTTAACTGTTTTATCTTTAATAATTTTACCTTTATATAAGATTTTAAGATTTTAAGATTTTAAGATTTTATTAAGCTACCCGGTACAAGGTGAGGGTGCAAATAGTGCTCGGGGTCTGTGCTTAACACTTTAATTATTCTTTTATATCCGCCACTGGTTTCTTCTATGAGTACAGGTACATCTTCATAATAAAATACTTTGTGGAGAGGGTACTTGGTTTGATCAAAACCTTCCAGCACTAGTTCCAGCTGCATTACTGTATATAAAATCAAGAGCCGCATCCCTCCCCGCTTTCTTTCCATTCCTTAATCATCTCTTTTAGCTTGCGCACTGCGTTGCCAATGCCGCCCACTTCGTCTATGAGCCCAATTTCCACAGCCTCTTTGCCGATAAGCACTGTGCCTATATCCCGGGCCAATTCACCCGTTCTAAACATGAGTTCCCTAAACTTCTCTTCTGAAACTCGGGAGTGTGCAGTCACAAACCTTACCACTCTATCCTGCATTTTATCTAAATACTCATAGGTCTGCGGCACACCTATCACCAGACCGTTTAGCCGTATGGGATGAATAGTCATACTGGCTGTATTGGCAATAAAAGAATACTGCGCTCCAACGGCTATCGGCACACCTATGCTGTGGCCGCCGCCGAGTACAAGTGAAACAGTGGGTTTTGTTATACTGCTTATCATCTCCGCAATAGCTAAGCCCGCTTCCACATCTCCGCCGACAGTGTTCAAAATGATCAGTATACCCTCTACTTCTGGAGACTGTTCTAAAGCTACAAGCTGAGGAATAATGTGCTCGTATTTTGTAGTTTTATTTTGAGGCGGGAGAACGAGGTGACCTTCTATCTGGCCAACAATAGTAAGGCAGTGAATATTGCTCTTGACTTCGGGCGTTCTCAAAGCACCAACCTCTTTTAATGCTTCCAGAACTCTTGATTTACCAGTAACCCTCCTCAGGTAGCCCGGGTCCTCTGGCGGCTCATCCCCTCTATCTGGGTTCCCTGGCACAAAGGGTTCCGGTATTACATCTGGACAGGGAAACAAGTCGGGATCGTACGGGAATACCGCCGGCTCTGGGTCCAAACAGCTGTACACTGGACCACCACTCCCCCAAAACAACCAAAAGTTGTAAGTGAACAGAACAACGTCCTTTGCTACCATTATGCTAAAAATGCGCATAAAAAATGCACGGAATTTTTCATGCATCTTGCCCAAAATTGGGTTTTAGCCAGCATTTTCCCAGACGCAAGAATGTGTTATCAAATACCCCAAATGAGGATTTTAAAGTGAAGTCCTTTTAATTCTACTTCTACTCCCAATGAGAGGACGATATTATCAATGACACCAAAAGAAAGAAACAAACTTTACGTGGCCCGCTGTTTAATCGGCGGCAAGATGACAACAGCAGAAGCAGCAGAGGCTTTGGGCTTGTGCGAACGCCAGGTGAAACGCCTTAAGAAAGGGGTCAGGGAATACGGCGACGCGTTCGTGATCCCCAAAAACAGGGGCCGCAAACCTCACCACACCGTCACTGATGAGATGAAAAGTACGGTCGTCAACCTCAAGAATTCCGAGAAGTACTCCCGCACTAATTTTTCACACTTTCAAGAACTGCTGGAGTAATTCGAATCTGCCAGTCTCAGCAAGCCTTTGGTCTACAGGATACTTGTGAGAACGGGATTGCCAGCCCTAAAAAACACTCCAGAACCAAGCGCCATAAGCGGCGGAAGAGAAAGCCCCAGCGGGGGGGTATGCTGGTGATTATCGACGCCAGCCCCTACGCCTGGTTTTTTAACAGCGAAGGGTATTCTCTGCACGGAGCAGTTGACGACGCCACGGGCGAAATCCTGGCCTTGTTTTTATGCGTACTGAGTGCCTGGAAGGACATTACCGGGTGGTGGAAACCGTCATCAGAGATAACGGCGCGTGCCGCTGCACCTTCAAGTTAAAACTGAGCACCGCGGTATCGATGTCTACACCGGCCTGCTGGGAGGTGTGGACTGACGAATAGCCAGGTTCAAGAGGTTAAAGCCCTGCTAGGTCAACTGCAACTGACTAGTGCCAGGGATGGTCTGGATGACCTTCTAACCTTAACCATACCATTGAGGAAAAGGGATTTGATGAATGGGTTGAGTTTCTGGGTGATCCAGTGATCACAACGGCCATTCTGGATAGACTTGTGCATCATAGTGAACTGTTCAATGTGACCGGCGACAGTTATCGTCTCAAACACAGGAATACCATATTCTAGCAAATGTCATCCAAAATTATCGGCCATTTTTTATCCAAATCTATTGACCGAACACAGGCCGTTGGTGCTATACCCCTAACTCCTCCTCGACCAGGTCTCGCTGTACATTGACGGCTGTCTGTGGAAAGTGTCTGCTATCCCTTGGTATTACTCACCTAAAAATTTAAGGCTTATGAAAGAAACTGTGGCCTATTACCGATTATCAACACTTGATTGAACTTGCTGCCGGAAACCTTAGCCCCTTTCCCAGCTTTGCAATACTTCAAAGGCAGCACTATAAGTTTCGCGGTCTATTTCCTTTTTCTTTGCCACCAGTTCCCTTAGAACAGCCTTTGCCTCTTCTTTTTTACCGTTTTCTTCTAAAAACAAGGCATAGCGATAACGCCCGAAATGCCAGTGAGGAAGCGCACAGAAAAGTTTCTGGAATTCTTTCTCGGCCTTTTCTGCCATGCCTAACTGAGCTAATAAGTCTGCTTTATCACACCAGTAACTTCCTCTCTCTTCATCGTCCCGGGCCAGGGCTATCAGTTTTTCAGTTACTCGAAGGCCTTTTTCTTTTAAAGATTGGTGATTCATGCACAGTAGTTGCAGATCCTGCAAAGCGTTCTTCAACCATTCCTTGACTTTCCAGGTAGCGGGCGATATGAACTCGGTTTTCCAGTTGCAAAATAGGGTCTAGCGGGTTTTTAACGATAAATTCAGGGGTGCCGAGGATATAACTTCCCTGACCCAGGCAAAGGGCACCTGCTATTTATTCTAGAGATTTTGAACTGCTCCACGTCAGTACCGCAGCAGCGTTTGAATATGACTCCGCTGCCACAGGGGCAGGGTTCGTTTCTCCCAATTTTTCTCGGGTCAGTTCCCAGAAGGCGGAGTTTGCGTCTATACCTGTCATTGTCAAATATCTTCCTCTGATGAAATGCCTCATGGAAAAATTCAATGAACACTCTGGTAACGCAGGCACGTGGAGCGTGCCTGCTCAAACCTTTGCTTTCCAATCTTTCAACTGCTTCCTTAACCTCTGGAATGATTTGGTCTTGAAGCTGGTTTTCTACTACTCCTTCCATGAGAACATGGAGTATGGGGTTCACCCCGTTAATCTCCACTTGATCCGGTAGATTATGACGTCTTTCAAAGAGTATCTTAACTTCGGGATGTTCGTTTAAAATGGTTTTAACTCCCTTATCTTGTTTATCAAATTCATCTAGCAGGGAGTAATCATGGTTGGGCACAACAATTTCAGCTCCTTTCGGTGCCATCTGTAGGGAAGTAATAGTTGGGCTCGTTCCGTTTGGGGCGGCAAGCAGGATTAGGGCATTGGAATTGAGAACCATAGAGATATCCCCGACTTCAGGCAAGGTGAAGCCCTCATAGCAAGCGAAGGCTTCTAGACCTTGAGAATCGAGTTGGTGGTAGAGATCTCTATGCCCCGCCACACACCTTCTCGCTTTCCGGCGATTTCAGAACCTTTCAGCCGCAAGCCTCTCCAAAAAGGACAGAGGCGGCAGCGGGCGGGGAGAAGCGTTTCCGTGCCAAGGCGGGAGGCGGGCACGCGAATACTCGAGTTGGCCGGCAGCCATAAACCTTCACACGCAATACTTGCGAGCAGCCGGAAGATCGGGTTGTCGGGCCAGGGACAGGAAGCCATGTCCTTCACACTTCAAGGTTTTTAAAGGGGAGCGCCGCTAGCCAGAAAAGGCTGCGGAATCCACCTGGGCCACCGCCACACGGTTGCGCCCCGCCCGCTTGGCCGCGTACATGGCCGCATCAGACGCGTGGAGCAATGCGCCCAGGGTGAGGGCGTGTGTTGGGCAGCCAGCCACACCTATGCTCACCGTCAGCGGCGGCAAGTACCCGCCGTGCCGCTGCGGGTCGGGGATGTCAGTGCCGGCCACCACCTGCCGCAGGCGCTCGGCGATTTCCAGAGCACTTTCTACATCAGTCTGCGGCAGGACCACCACAAATTCCTCGCCACCGTAACGGGCCACCATGTCCGATGCCCGTAAACTCTTTTTCACCACCTGGGCCACTGCCCGCAGGGCGGCGTCGCCCGCCCGGTGGCCGAACGTGTCGTTGAACCGCTTGAAATGGTCTAAGTCAACCATTAGCACCGCAAAGGGCTGGGCAGTGCGGACAAAAAGGGCCAGTTGCTGCTCTAAGAACGCCTCCAGGAAGCGCCTGTTGTAAAGACCGGTGAGAGCATCGGTTAACGAAAGGCGGGTGGTTTCCTCCAGCATGAAGAGGTTGGCAACAATGGGCAGGGAGTACTCGGTGAGTTCCCCAATCCACGTGTTTATTTCCCCCGCGAAAAAGTCCTTTTTGCTGCTGTACAGGTGAAGAACCCCCAAAATACGCCCACCGAAGCTAAGTGTGCGGCAGCGGTAGCTGCCGCCGGCCGGGCGGAAGTGAGGACAGGGAAGCTCAGACGCCGCGTCCTGGATCGCAAAGCTGCCCGCGGCGTAGGCCGGACAAAAAGCGGGCGCCTGCGGAAACTGGTCACAACCCGGGACTTCCTTTGTTTTTTCTACAAAGGTTTCCACGTCATCTCCCCCCCCCATGCCGCCGGTAACGAGGTGAAACGCCACCGCCTCCACCCCTTCTCCGCCGGCGCAAGTGCGCTGCAGGTGGTAGGCCAGCACCTTAAGACCCTCATGGAGACTCGTAACCCGCGCCAGGCGGGAGACCAGACCCGCCAGTTCCTGCTGGTGAGTCTTCTGGTGCCAGAACTCCCGCCCTAAAATATTCACCCCGCCGGCTAGCGCCGACAGTTCGGCCGGCAGTTCAGGCAGAGTTTCTGGCGGTGGAGCACCGCTTTTAATGCTCTTCAGGGTGGCTTCCATTAATCCCGTCAGACGGGCCAACGCCCTCCCCAAGAAATGGCGGAGGGCAAACCAAACTACTGCCAGCGTACCCCCAAGAGCCAGGGGTGCGGTCAGAGCCACCGGCCGCCAGGCGCGTCCCGCCAAGGCAAGGAAAAGAAGCTTTTCCGGCACGGCAACAGCCAAAATAGCGGCCGGCTGGCCGTGGGGGTCGCGCAGGATCACGGCGGCGGCCTGGTGCCTGGTGCCGTCAAGATAAACCTCGCCGTTCCAGAAATCCCGCGCCGCCACTTCCCGGGGGTCGGGCAATTCCGCCGCCACAGCAGGCCGCCCGGCGCTTGTAGCCACCACCTGCCCGTCTAAATTTAATAAAAAAACGGTGAAAGAAGAAACGCCCTGGGCGACAGATGACTCCAGCCGTCTTACCCAGGAAGCGAGAAACGTCTGGTCAAGAGCGCTCCCAACCAGCACAGCTCCCACCGGTTGGTCTCCGGAAAGCACCTGTTCAGCCCGCACCAGGCAGTACTCAGGAGCTTGGTGGCCAAAGTTGAGCTCAATAGCACCTTGCAATGACCCGGTTGGCGGGGCTAACTGGGCAACCACTCTGGCCAGCTCCAGCAACTCTGGCGGGAAGGCCCCGGCAGGCTGGCCGAACACCGCCTGCCCCTCCAGGTCGGTAATTAGCACAAAGCAAAGCTCGCGCTTGAAGACGGCGTTGCGGGCTCTTTCCAGCGCCCAGCGGTGGTAGGGCCGCAGTTCCTCGCCCTCGAGGAGTGTCAGGCCCGCGTCGTAAACCCACCACAGGTGCTCCAGCAAGTTGGCGGTCGCTTCCCCCAGGACCAGCCGGCCATCATTCATGGCATGCAAGGCTCCAGCACGGGCCTGCCGGCGGGTTTCCACCCAGGACTGCCAGGTAAAAAGAAGAGGGGCAAGAAAACTCACAACCAGGGTCCACGCTACAGCTAAAAGCAGAAAGCGGGAGCGTAAACTGAACAAACTGAACATATCAACGTCACCTGGACTCACTTTCGGCAGCAAAATTCCAATTACCTGATTCTTTGGTACCAAGAAAACCGCTTCTTAGTAACATAACGCCGGCAGGTTGGAGCGAATCCCGGGTGGCGTGCTTTCCGCACTTTACTTTTCTTCCTCAGCCAGGATTTTCAAGAAGGCCTCCACCACGCGCGGGTCAAAGTGCTTACCTGCCTGTTCCCCGAGATAGGTGCGCACCTTTTCCGGGGGCCAGGCCGGGCGGTAGGGACGTTCGGAACTTAAGGCGTCCCACACATCGACTACGGCAAAAATGCAGGTTGGCGATGAGCGAGAGCATCTCGTAGGCGGTACGGTTCGGGTTCCGGCAGGCATCGCCTTGCTGCAACCGCCGGTTCACTCTG